>NZ_CP102083.1:0-600000 GCF_024582715.1 Mycoplasma sp. 2045 | reverse complement strand
GTTAAAAATGTTAAATTAAATCAATCGCTCGAAGATATGGTAGAAGAAAGCATTAAATTTATAGCGACTCAAAAAGATGAAGACAATAGATTTAAGACCGCGTAGTTTTGAAAAATTCATTGGTCAAGATAAATTAAAACAAACACTTTTAGCAATGATACAGAGTTCTAAAGTTCAAAATAAACCTTTAGATCACATTTTATTTTATGGAATGCCTGGTATGGGCAAAACAACTTTAGCAACTATCATAGCTAACCAAAAAGGAAGCAAAATTCACTTTGTACAAGGCACAAACATTGAAAAGAAAGCTGATTTAATTAGTGTTTTATCAGTTGTAAATGAAAATGATATTGTGTTTATTGATGAAATTCACAGCATTAACAAAAATGTTGTTGAATTTCTTTATGGTGCAATGGAAGATTTTGTTTTTGACTTAATCATAGGTGTAGATGGAAATTCTAGGCCGATCAGAATGAAATTAAAACCATTCACATTAATTGGAGCAACTACAAAATTCAATGAAATTTCACAACCTCTTAAAGATAGGTTTGGTTACATTGGAAGATTAGTTAATTACACATTAAAAGATATTTGCAAAATCTTAAAAATCACTTGTTCAAAGTTAAACTTAAATTTAGATGACGAACTAATTAAGTACATTGCTTCCTATTCAAGAAATACGCCTAGGTTAGCAAATCACTTAATTTATAGAGTTTTAGACTTTGCACTTTCTTCAGAAAAAGGTGAAATTACAAAGCAAATTATTAAGAAAACTTTTAAATATCTTGACCTATATGAATATGGTTTAACAAAGGATCATATTGAATATCTTCAAATTTTAAAAGATGGATTTGAAGAAAAATCAGTTTCATTAGACACTATTGTCGGTTTAACCTTACATAACAAATACGATATAGTCAATGAAATAGAACCAATCTTATTGCTCTTAAAATTAGTGCAAAAAACTTCTAGAGGAAGAAAAATAACATCTTTAGGAATAGATTATTTACTAAGACAAAACTTGTCAATTTAGTTTTAATTTCTTTTTATCTTATAGATAAAAAATAAACCATATTTTTGGTAGAATTAATACTAATTATGAAATTAAGAAGCAGAATATCAAAATTTTTTAAGTTAAGCAATTGAAAGAGAATTGTGATAAGCACTATCACAATTATTTCAACAATCTTAGCCATTGTTTTTGGTAGTTTATTTTACATTGGTAAAAATGTAAATAAATCTATTGAGTATGGTGGAGGAATTGAAGTTTTAGTCCAAGTTCAAAAAGATAAAAAGAACGCAGACAATCAACTTACAAATCTTGTTAACACATCGTTATATAACAGACTTAATAGTACCGGTTTAAATGGAATTACAGTTAGTTCTGAAGGTGATGGAAAAATAAGAATCACTAAATCAGGTCAATTAACCGATTCAGAGAGAATTCTTTTCCAAAATGAAATTGTTGATAAACCATTATTAACAATTACTGATGGACAGTTAAGACCATTATTCTATGAAGGTTCATTTAAAGTTGGTGAGCCTATTGGAGTGGATGGTTCTACTACAGATATACCTGCTTCAAAATGAATTCCACCATTTTTACAAGATTCTGCAACATCACAAGCAAATACATCAAATGGTAAGAACTCAGTTAGTCTAAAACTTAGACCAGATAGCCAAGTTGAATGAACAAAAGCAACTGAATATGTTTCAAGTCAACAAGACAAACGTGTTTTAATGTGATTAAATATTGAAAAATTATTATCAATTGCACAAAATGAGTTCCCTGAAGATTGAGATCAATCAGGACATAATTTATGAAACTTTATTCACGTTACAAACCAAGCTTACTCAATTGATAATTCAACCGGTTACCCTAGAAGAGTTGAAAATGCTTTAAAAGAGTTTGAATTTAATGCAACTGCTTATATGATTTCAAACGCTTCAGTTAATGAGCCATTAAATGGTGAAAGCGTACAAATATCAGGTAATTTCACAGCTCAAGAAGCACAACACTTAGCTAACCAAATTAACTTTGGTTTAAGTGATTATGAGTTAGAAGTATTATCAAATGTTTATGTGCAACCTGATTTAAATAATTCATCATTTAACTATGCAATGATTGCTGGAATTGTTATCTTCAGTTTAATTTCAATATTTATGTTAGTTAACTATGGATTACTTGGTGCATTATCAACAATCTCAATTGCTCTTTATATTTTCTTAACATTACTAATCTTCACAGTATTAAGAGGAGAATATTCACCGGCTACATTAGCTGCCTTGATTATTGGAATTGGTATTAGTGTTGATGCAAACGTTATTACTTTTGAAAGACTAAAACAGCAAGTTTACACAGGAGACTCGCTGAAGAAGTCATTCAGGAATGCTAATAAGCTAAGTATGTCATCAATTATCGATGCAAACGTTACAACTTTAATTGTTGGATTTATCCTATTCTACTTTGGTACAAAAGATGTGAAAGGATTCAGTATTACACTTGTATTATCTGTTTTATGTACATTGTTAATTATGTTAGTCTTTTCAAGATTTTTAGCGTCAATGTTAGTTGGAACAGGTATGTTCAATGACAAACTTTATATGTTAGGTATCAGAAAAAGATACATTAACCATAAAACTAAGCTTGGTGCAATGATTGAAAACTTTGATTACTTGAAACAATCAAAATGATTTGCACTTGGTTCTGTGATATTTGTTCTTATTGGATTGATTGTGTTCATTTCACTTTCAGCATCTGAAAACAATATTTGAGGAGGATTTAATAAATCACTTGAATTTGCCGGAGGAACAAATATAACTGTTCAACCATCAATTGGTTCTGCTATTACATTAGAAGATGCTGAATCTATTAAAAAAGTAATTGCAGATAATGCTGCAAAATACAATATTGAAAATGTTGACCAAATAGTTTCATTCTCAAAAGCGAGTGCTTCAGGAAATGAATATGTTGTAATGATTAAAGCAAGTCAATCATTATCGGCAGATGTTGTTGAAAAAATTAGAGCTGATATTTTAAGTAATAATGCAAACGTTGAAATTATTAGTTACACAATTTCAACAAGTGAAGCTAACAAATTAGTATTAAATGCAGTTTTAGCTACTGTAATTAGCTTTGTTGGAATTATTGTTTACTTATTATTCAGAATGTCATGAACTTACTCAATTGCAGCAATTATTGGTTTAGTTCACGACTTCTTAATGGTTATTGCTTTCATTGTAATTACAAGATTACAAGTTTCAACAATCATAGTTGCAGCTATGTTATCAATTTTAGGTTTAAGTATCAATGATACTGTTGTTACATTTGATAAGATACGTGAAACAATTAAAACTAAATTCAATGGAAAAATTCTTAAAAAAGATGATATCAAGTCAATTGTTAACCACTCAATTGTACAAACATTCAAGAGAAGTTTATATACATCAGGAACAACAATTCTAGCTATTTTAGTTCTATTATGCTTTAACAATGCTACAAATATGTCATTTAACATTGTTATGTTATTTGGAATTTCAATCGGAGTTTACTCATCAATCTTCATTTGTTCTTGAGTATGAGCAATGTTAGAAGGACACAAACAAAGAAAAATTCAAAAGAGAATTGATACAGGTTACTGAAATGTTAACCATCCAGATGAGCAAACATTCGCTGGAGTAAATGATTATCTTTAAAATTTCAAACTCACAAACGTGAGTTTGTTTTTTAACAAAAACAAATGCATTTGCATAACTTAATTATATTTTTAGAATATAATTACATTAATTTAAATTAATTGCCATAAAGGAGGGAAATATGGCTAAATTTATAGATGAAGTTTATGTATCAATTCAAGCTGGACGTGGTGGAAATGGTATGGTTTCATTCCGTAGAGAAGCACACGTTGATAAAGGTGGTCCAGACGGTGGAGATGGAGGAAGAGGAGGAAATGTTTACTTTGTAGGTGACTTAGGTAAAAATACTCTTTTAACTTTCTACCAAAACAAACGTATTGTTGCAAAAGATGGAGTTAAAGGTGGTCCTAAAAACCTTTATGGAGCCAATGCAGAAGACACATACGTTAAGGTGCCTGTTGGGACATTGGTTTATGATGGTAAACGTTTAGTTGCTGATATTATTGAACCACACAAGCCGTATTTAATAGCTTCTGGTGGTAAAGGTGGTAGAGGTAACACTAAATTCAAAACAGCTAAAAATACAGCTCCAAGAATTTCTGAAAATGGATTACCTGGAGAAAAATTTGAAGCACACATTGTGTTAAAAATTCTTTCAGATGTTGGTGTAGTAGGTAAGCCATCAGCAGGAAAATCAACATTCTTAAATGCTGTTTCAAATGCAAAAGCTAAAGTTGCTGAATACGAATTTACAACTCTTGTGCCACAATTAGGAATGGTTAAATATTTTGACGATTCATTTACAGTTGCTGACTTACCTGGGTTAATTAAAGGCGCTGCATTAGGTAAAGGTTTAGGAATTCAATTCTTAAAACACATTGAACGTTGTAGAGTTATAGCTCACATTATTGACTTTGGTTCAGAAGAAAAAAATCCTGTTGAAGATTATGAAGTTATTAACAATGAACTTAAGTCATACAATTTAAAACTAGAGCAAAAGCCACAATTAGTAATTGCTAACAAAGAAGATTTACCAGCTTTCAAAGCACACTTAAAAGAATTCAAAGCTAAATATCCGGATGTTGAAGTTGTTTCAATTTCTGCAATCAAACGTGAAAACTTAGAAGAAGTTAAAGCTAAATTATGAGACTTAATTATCAATAACAAAGCTCAACCAATTGAAGAAAAAGAAGAAGAGGAAAAAGTTATTGAGTATGAACCTGATTTTGTTGTTACAAATCCATATCACGGATACTACGAAGTTTCAGGTAAAAAAGTTGAAGAATTATACAACCGTATTCCAATTAATACATTTGACAACCTTGTTAGATTTAACAATATCTTAAAGAAAATGGGTGTTTGAGAAGAGTTAATTAGAAAAGGTGTTAAATATGGTGACACTGTTTCTATTTACGGTTTCCAATTTGAATGAACAGATGAAGAGTAATCAATAATTTAATTATTGATTTCTTTTTATTTTCTTTAAATAAAATAAAATAAATAAAAGAGGTAAATATGAAAGATTTTTTAATAATCGGAAACTGAAAAATGAATAAAACTTACACTCAAACATTGAGTTATTTAGATGATTTAGTTTTATCGTTCAAAGAATTAAACATTCCTAAAAGCATTAAAGTTGGAATTGCAGCGCCTTATCCAAGTTTACCTGCATTCACAAGTGCTATAAGTAAATTTGTACTACCAGTTGCTCAAAATATGTCTATTCATCAATTCGGTGCATTCACAGGTGAAGTTAGTGCTCTTATGCTAAATGATTTAAACGTTAGATACGTTATTTTAGGACACAACGAAAGAAGATTACATCACTTTGAAACTAATGAAAGAGTTAATGTTAAGGCCAAAATTGCTATTGAACACGGGATTACACCTTTAATTTGTGTTGGTGAAAGTTTAGAAGATTATCAAAACAATAAAACTAAAGAAATTATTAAGCAACAAGTTTTAGAAACAACTAAAGGTCTTGATTTAGATAAATTCATCATTGCTTATGAGCCGATTTGAGCTACAGGAACAGGTCATTCAGCTACTCCTGAATTTGCAAATGAAATTTGTGGCTTCATTTCGCAATTGCTAGATAACAAAGTTATTGTTCAATATGGAGGAAGTGTTACAAGTCAAAATATTGAACAATTATGTGCACAACCAAATATCAATGGATTTTTAGTTGGTAAGGCATCATTGCAATTAGATAACTTTATCGAAGTAATTAAGCACGCTTTAAAAACTAGGTAAAAATGAATAAGAAAATAGAAATATACATTGACTTCGAAGCAATAGATAGAAGACACGCCCTTATTTATGATGAATTAAAGACATCGAAGTTTCATTCAATTCCGTTTGCATATACAATTGGGAAATATCCAAATAATGATAAAAACCAAGAAATACAAATAAAAACAAATGTTATTAACTTTAGAAATTATGACAAAAAAGAATACTTCAAAAAATTCAGAATTAAATTGTTAGCTGATATAGCTAAATTAAATGGAATGAAGGTTAAAGATTTAACTGTTAATAATATTAATGAGAAGTTTGTGTTTTATGGCTGGAATCCCGTTTTAGAAAATACAATCATAAAAACGGTTTTAGGCAACCAAACAATTTGTCATAATGCAAATATTTTTAAGGATAAATTTACATCTAAACAAGAAATTTCATTAAAGTGAATGTCTAAAGGTTACGAAGATAAAATCTACTTTAAAAATACAATAGAAATTCTTAAGAAAAAATCAATTCGCAAGATTACTGACGAGTCAGATCCTGGCTTAATTGCCTCTTTAGTTGGTTTCGCTCTCTTTGAAGCGCAATATAAGAAAAAGAATATGAATTTTCTTAATAATGCAGAAATTACAACAATATTAAATGAATTAAGAATTTATAATTCAGATGATATTCAGCGAATTGATTTTATTTACAAAAATCCAAAAACTCTTAATCATAGGATAAAAGCTAAAAATGTGATAACAACTGAATTAAAAACAGTTGATAAAAAAAGAATGCAGACATTCAATAAAATTAATTTATTTAGACAAATTGATAACATTGTAATACTAGATAAAATTTCTAAATCAATTGCAAATGACGACTTATTAGAAATTCTTAAGAAAAACTTAAGATGACTTGAGAAAGCAATTGAATTAGTTAATGAAGCAGAATTTAATGGAGAAAACATTAAAAAATATTTAGAACGTCTATCAGATGATTATGAAAATCTTTCTAAAAAAACACAGAATCTAAGAGATAAAATTAAAAACATTTAAGCCATACACACAGTGCTAAAAGTCTAAAAATCAATCACTTTAAAATCATTATCAAAAATGATTTTTTTTATTATAATAAAAAAGCAATATACACAATATTGCCAAATTAATGTGGGAGATATAAAAAATATCGTTTGACCACCATATCGAAAGGATACAGAGTTTATGGCAAAAAAAGAAATTCAACGTATTGCTAAGTTGCAATTCCCTGCTGGTAAAGCTAAACCAGGTCCAGCTCTTGCTGGAGTTGGTGTTAACATGCCAGAATTTACAAAAGCTTTTAACGATGCTACAAGAGATAGAGGGGACGAACCAGTTCCAGTACAAATTACAGTTTACAAAGACAAATCATTCGAATTCAAATTATTCACAGCTCCTGCTTCATACAAAATTAAGCAAGCTGCAAAAATTCAATCAGGTGCTTCAAACGCTAAAACAACAATCGTTGCTACAATCTCAAAAGACCAATTAAGAGAAATCGCTGAATACAAATTACCTGACTTAAACACAGATGATGTTTACGCTGCTATGGCTACAATTGCTGGTACAGCTAAACAAATGGGTGTTTTAGTAGAAGGATACGACGACATTTTTAAAGCTAAAAAAGAAGCTGCTGCTGCAGCTAAAGCAGAAGCAAAAGCTGAAGCTAGAGAAGCTGAATTAAACAAAGAAGCTGAAGAACTTGTTGCAACAAAAGGTGAAAGAATCGAAGTTAACGTTATTTCACACGAACACGACAAAGAAGAAGGAGCAGAATAATTATGGCTAAAAGAGTTTCTAAAAATTTAAAAGCTGCTAGAGCTGCATTTGACAGAACAGTTGCTTACGATTTAGCTGAAGCTATTGAGCTTGCTAAAAAAACTTCTTACGCAAAATTTGACGCTTCAATCGATTTAGCTTTCAACTTAAACTTAGACGTTCGTAAAGCAGACCAACAATTACGTGGAGCTGTATTACTTCCAAACGGAACAGGTAAATCAATCAGAGTTTTAGTAGCTACAAACAATGTTGAAAAACAAAAAGCTGCACAAGAAGCTGGTGCAGATATTGTTGTTGATGCACAAGCATTAGAACAAAGAATTAAAGAAGATCAATTTGATTTCGATGTTATGGTAGCTGACCCAGCTATGATGCCTTTATTAGGAAAATATGGTAAAAAATTAGGACCTAAAGGTCTTATGCCAAACCCTAAAACAGGTACAGTTACTCCAACACCTGAAAAAGCTGTTGAAGAACTTAAAAAAGGTAAAGCTAACTACCGTACAGACAAAGCCGGTATTGTACACTCATTAATCGGAAAAGCAAGTATGTCAACTGAAGCATTAGTAGAAAATGCACAAACATTAATCTCATTAATTAAAAGATTAAAACCTGCAGCTGTTAAAGGAACATATATGTTAAACTTAACAGTTTCAGCATCAATGGGACCAAGTGTTAAAATTAAAATTGAAAAATAGTTAATTTATAAGTCATAGGGCAACCTATGATTTTTTTATTCCTATGTGCAAGGCAAATAAAAAAAATGAATGAAACTTTTTTAATTCAGTTTCATTCATCCATTTTACTCAATAATTTGCTTAATAACTTCGATATCATTATCAGTTATTTGAGTTTGTTCCTTAAACTCTTTTAAGAATTCAACATTTCTTGAAATCTTATCTTTATATTCATTTGTCTTGTTTGTTATAGCTAAGAAGCTTTGAAGTGATACAAGCATTGTTATGATAATAGAGAATAAAGCAATCGCAACAAACAAGTCCATTGTTTTATCAGGCAAGATATTAAATCTAATTGAATATAAGTTTAGAACAATAATTGAAGCAGATAAGAAAATAGAAATAACGTTTAATAATGTAAATAAAGTTTTACTTGTAATGTATTTAAAATAAACTCTATTTTTGACCTTATCAATATCATTAATGCTGTTGATTTGTAATTTGTTTTTCTTTTGTTCTTTAGTTTTGTCTTTGTCCATTATTAACCTCTTTTTCAATATCGCTTGATTTATATCTGTCTATTTCTAATATGCTCATTGTTCTTTTAAATAATGTAAAGTTTGCTTCTTTATTATTTAAATCCTTATATATGTGTAATTTAGATTTGTATAAAAGGTGTTCAAGTTGAATTGCTTTAATTTTAGTTTGATAAAAGATTGCTTTTTTATTAATAACAAAGAATGATAATATACCTGAAGTAAAAGTGATTATTGCATTAACAATTGTTAACAAGATAATGTAGTTACTATTTAAGTTTAAAAAACTTTTGTACGGATTAGTCATACCATCAGGATAATAAGAAGATGCTCCTGCAAGGAATAAAATTGCTATCACACCGTTTAAAAGTGTAAACAAGATTATTGATGCATTTAGTAAATAATATAAAACTGAATACACAATAAGCTTAAGTTTTGTTTCTCTATAAAGCTTGAAATAAGCGTTCATTGTAATGTTTTTCTTTTTCATTATTTCTTACCTCCTGATGGTGAGGTAATTTCATCCTGAATAACTTCTAAGATTGCTAATTTCTTGAATGATTTAGCTTCAGTGTACATATAGTCAATGAATTTAATTAAGTTTTCTTCTGAAATTAAACCATTAGCATACTTAATTTCAAGATATCCCAAACTTTCATGAACTTTCTTATAAGTTGACATCTTAGTATTGCTACGATAAATAGCTATTCCAATGTTTAAAAAGAATAGAATAATCATAAACACACAAAGTAAGATAACCGAAATGTATGATGAGTTTCTTTGTAATTCATCATTTCCATTTGTTTGCCCATGTGACACAATGATTGAAAGCGCAATTGCAGCTATGATAATTGATGAAATATTAAGCAGTGCAATTATTATAGAAAAACTGATATCAATAATCTTGTAAGTAAGCAGTTTCTTCTTATCATGCTTAAGTCGTTTGTTTAAATATTTAATAATATCTTTCATGAAATATATTTTAATTGAAAATATTATTTTTAGCTATATTTTGATAGTTTAATTTATAATATTCGCATGAATAAATCATTTGCAGTTTTTAGTGATGTGGATGGAACAATTTACGGATTTCCACATAAAAAATTATCAGAAAAAGTAAAAGAACAAGTTTTAGATTTATCATCTAAAAATATTCCATTCGTAATCAACACAGGTAATCCAGTTTTAGAAAAAATTAAACGTTTAGCTAGAGAACTTAATTCAAGATATTTATCTTGTTCAAGTGGTGCGATTATTTATGATATGCAAGAAGAAAAACCATTGCACATTGAAATAATTGATCCTAATGAAGCTAAAAAGGTTTGAGATTTAGCACTCAAAGCTGATGTTACATTATATTATGCAGGTGTTAATCAATTCTACTTATACAACGTTCACGATGATATCTATGAGTTTTTAACATCATTTAATGAATATGATAAGTGAATTACAGATGGAACTATTCCTGCTGATTTACACAGAATTGAAGCTTATGGAACAAAAGAACAATTAGAAAAATTTGTTGATTTATATAATCAATCAGATATTAAGTTAGACTTAGTCAATGTTGATTATTTATATATCGAAATGTCTAATCCTGGAGTAAATAAAGGTTCAGGAATGAAATGATTATGTGAAAACATTTTCAACGCTGATTTAGCTGATGTTATGACAATTGGAGATAGTCCAAACGACATTCCGATGTTTAAATTATCAGGATATTCATATGCAATGGATAATTCTGACCAATATACAAAATCATTTGCAAAATATTACACATCAGATGTGCTTCAAGATGGATTAGCTGAAGCTATTGTTGATTATTTATATCGTGGAGATTATGAACTTAAAAGAGCTGTTTCTCAAATGGGAAATATTGCGAAAACAAATAAGAAAATTATGTACTAAAAAACTTTTATAACTTGCACACTATTGTAAAAGTGAAGAAGAGAAATAAAAAAGCGGACATTAGTAAACTAGGACACGAAAATTGGACAAAAGTTTAATTTGTCATAACACTCAAGATTCTTGAGTGTTTTTCAATTCAGTACAGATTGAATTCTTTCAGTGTTATATCAAAATATAAAATTATTAATTAAATTTTTAAGTTCTTTAAATGTAATTTTTGATATGTCTATTAATTTTAAACATTCAGATTTCAAAATTGAAAAGAAATATTCAGCTTCCTATTATCCAAAGAATTTCCGACCCTTCCCATTGAAACCATTCCATTGTTCTTTTGAATTGTTTCTACATAATTTTTGAAGAATATTGAAATCCATGATCAGAATGTGCAATTCATTTTTGATTTAATTTTATTTTTGACATATGTTGTATAACCAGTTCAAGATCATTTCTTGTTGAAAGATTGTAATTAACAATATATTTACTTTTATGATCAATGGCAACTGACAAGAAAACAAAATTGTTTTCACAATCTTTTGGGGCTTGTATATATGTTACATCTGTTGCAATAATTTGATTTTTTGACCTTTGTAATCTCGATTTACTAAATCAATAAATTTTACATTTGTATTTTTTGTTCTCTGTCCTTTTTCTTTTTCTAATTAAACAAAACAAATTTAATCTATTCATTATTCTACCAATAGTTCTATAATTAAGCGCTATTTGATATTCTCTTTTATATAATTTTCAAGTCTTTTTCTTCCAAATAAACATTTATTTTGTTTAAATGATTTAATTACTAATTCATCATATTTATTATTAAATTTTAGATTTTTATTTTGTTTATTTTTTGTTTTTAAATTATGAATGGTTGATTTAGACTTGTTAAATGAAAGACCCAATCTTCTTACAGAAATTGAAGACTTTTTATCTTAGAAATATCAACTTCAATTCCATTTTTATCAAAAGAATCTTTGTAAATTTCCAAAAGTTCTATTAATTGTTCTTTTGGCATTTTTTCTCATTCTTTTTAACAATTTCAATTGGGGTTATATTTTTCTTTTTGACCTTCCTACACCTTTACCTTTTTAGAAGATTTGCCTGTTTGAGATTCTAAATTAGTCATACCTAAATTATATCTTTTGTAATTTCTAATAAAATATCTTTTCACTTCTATGAATTTTTTATCAAAAAGCTAATTCTCTGATTGAAAGAAATTTATTTTCAAAATCATTTTTTGCAATTAAACCTTTTTATAATCATGATAAATTGAAAAAGTTCAAGTCATTCATGCTGTTTAAGTTGTCTCATATATTCTCCTATACAAAAAACACGAAATATGGATTGTCCATATTTCGTGTCCCAGTTTATTAGTCCGTTTTTTTTATGATGTTTAAACTATTTGTTTTTGTTTACAAATTCATCTAAACGTGAACGTTTTCTAGCACCTTTGTTTGGGTGGAAAACACCTTTAGAAACAGCTTTAGCAATTGTTTTGTGAGCAAATGCAACTAATTCAGCAGCTTTTGCATCTTTAGCTAAAACAGCTTCTCTAGCTTTACGTATAGCTGTTTTAACTCTTGATTTCATAGCAGCGTTTTTAACACGAGCTTTTTCCATCTTAGCTATACTTTTAACTTTAGATTTAATGTTAGCCATAAATCCTCCCTTTTTCTAAATATATGTGAAAAATCTTTTCTATTATACTATATTTTTAGCTTTTGAATTTTTGGTTATATGCAATTCCGATTTTTGAAGATAAGTTGTCATCTACACCATTTATCTTAGTGTGTGTGACTTTTTCGTTTGGATCATTTTCAATTTGATAAATGTATAATGCACTATTATCTACTTCATTGTCATCTGTAATGAAGTAATTTCTTTTAACTAACTCATATTCAAATCTTGTTGGAGGAGTATAGTTAACAAAGTCGAAGTTATTAAGTTGTAAGTATTTTTTATTCATTATTTTAACAAATTTACTATTAGCAAAATCGATGTGATTTACTATAAACTCAATCTTTTTCTTAAATTCATCTTCATTATTGATATCAATTGTATTTTCAGGATCTTTATTGTTTAAATCTTGAATCAACCTTACAAAAACATTTTTAGTTTCTTGAATACTAAATAATTCTTCAACTTTTGCTTTATATGAACTAAGTGTATTGATATCGATTAATGTAGCTTTATAAAGCTCGTGTAGTTGACTCTTGAAATCATTATATTTATTTAGATCTGTATAGTAGTCTCTGAACACTAAATCAATATATTCATCATACATTTTAAGTGAATAATTATTTAGACCTTCCTGAATATCATTTTTAAATTGTTTTGTGAATCTATATAATTCACCCATATTTGAATAAATTGATGAATTTAATGTTTCATAAAGTTCATCAAGAGTTCCTTGTGATGTGTTTTTAGCAACTACTAATCCATCTATGAGTAAGATGTTTTGTGCAATTTTAAATGATTGTACTGTTCCGTTTTCAACTTCTTCATAGTTGTTATCTGAGAAGTAAGCATCCAATGCATCACCATTATACATAACAGCTGAATCAGCTTCTGGATACTGTGGATTAATTAATTTATTTAAGATACCTTGACCATCACCGTCATATGTGATATAGTTGCTATCATTTGGATTTTTTCCAGTACCTTTTTGAACAAGTGAATAGAAGTTATCAATAAACTTTGTGTAGTTATCTTTAGTAACATCGTTATTTGTGTTTAAGACTACACCGGTAGGTTTAAAGTCATAAAATGAACCATATAACATATTAGCTCTAACAGCATCTGTAATAGTTAAATTAGAATATCCATTATTAAACAATGTATTTAATTGGTTATATAAACTAAGTGAACCGAACTCCCCAAGGTTTGTTCCATTAGCTTGTAATTCTGCTTTATTTTGGTCTAGTAATTCTTTTGTGATTGGTTGTACACCGTTAGTTTGTTTTTGTTTCTTTGTGTTAAATGCAACTACTGCATCCTGCATAAAGTATGGAACAAAGTATTCTCATAAGTGTCTTGGTTCCTCAAATTTTTTACCTGATTGATCTGTTTTTAGATCTTCATCATAACTTGCTAAATGTTCAAACACAATAGGTGTGTAAATAGTTTGCAAGATGTTTTTAAGCAACTCCTTATCAGGTTTGTCTGATAAATTTAGCAACTTTCTAAAATCAATTGGTGCTAATAGATCTTTTTTGATTAAATTAACTGCTTGGAAATCGCTTCCAATTCCAGCAATTGCTTTTGAGTTTACAAGGGCAACTGTGAATTCGTTAATTTCATCAAATGTTTTGTAAGAGAAGTTTTCTTGAATTTTATCTCTATTCTCATCTGAGATATAAGACTTGTAATTAAAGAAGGATGGTTTAAATCTGTTACTCATTTTTACACCGGCTAATGTAAAGGTAAAAATTGAGATTAAAGCAATTATAATAATTGCTGATCAAGCTTTGAGTTTTCTAAGTAAATTCTGCTGTTTCATAAATCCTTTTTGTCTTAATTTTAATTATTTAAAATAATGTTTATTTTATACCAAAACCAAATTTATTTTTGTGATTAAAATATTTTTTAAGTACTATTTTTTAGGACAAAAAGAATAAAATGATATAAAATTAAATCATGATTACTAAAAATAACTTAAAGTGATTAATTTCATTTATAATTGCATTTTTCATTGTTACATTAACTGTTGTTTTTGTATCGTTTTTAGTGCTTAATATTTACAAAGAAGTTTCATATTTTTTCATCTTCTTGTTCTATGTAACTAATGTGACTTTTGTCTTTGTTATTTACAGTCAAAAGAAGCAACATGAGTCGAAATTTTCTTGAATTTATTTAACGATGTTATTACCAATAATCGGACATGTTATTTTTATCGTTTATGGTTTCCATTGAAAAAATAAAAATGAAATTAAGGTTAATAAAAATCCGATTTATTGTTTAAAACAATATGTTCCATTGTTTATGAAAAATCAAAATCAATTAAGTTATAAAAGTAATAATTTAACAGAGCTTACAAATCTTAATAATAATGTCATCCTACCTGCGAATATTGAATTCTATGACGAAGGATATAGATTCTATGATTACTTATTTAATGGAATCAATAATGCAAAAAAAACAATCTACATCATTACATACATAATTAAAAAATCAGAAATCTCAGACCACTTCTTAAGCTTACTACTTAAAAAAGCTAATGAAGGTGTAAAAATTAAATGACTTGTTGATGATTTTGGGGCTATGCCATCACAAAAAAGAAAGTTATCTAAATTATCTAAACATCCAAACATTGAGTTTGCTTATATCGGAAAAATTTATTATCCATTTATTAATGCAAGTAGTTTTTCAAGAAACCATGAGAAGTTTATTATTATAGATAACAAAATGGTTTTCTCAGGTGGAAACAACATTTCAGATGAATATTCATCAATGTCAAAAAAATATGGACACTGAATTGATCTTAACTATAAGATTACAGGTCCATATATAAATACATATATAATTCATTTTATTAAGTTTTGAAAAATAATAACTAATAAAAAAATTGAAATTAGAAGTTCATTATTTATTGATACTGGTGATCAAGAATATGAAAATAATTCATTTTTAATTTTAGAATCACCTAATTTTGACTATTCAGAATCAGAATTTTTATGACTAAAATTAATTGCAACTGCTAAAAAGTCAATTCGTATTTGCACACCATACTTTTCAGTTACTAATGCACTTAAAAAACAATTGATTTTAGCATTGAGAAATAATGTGAAAATCACAATTTACTTCCCAGGGTTACCAGATAAGAAGCTCGTTTATAAAATCAGTTTATCTCAACTTGAAGAATTAATTCCATATGGTTTAGAGGTAAAAATTTATGATGACCATTTTTTACACACTAAAGCAGGGATAGTTGATGACAAAATCGCTTGAGTCGGAACAACTAACTGAGACAGTAGAAGTATGTTTTCACAATATGAAACAATGGACGTTTTTGAAGGAAAATCAGTCCAAAAACTAATTCAGATTTTTGATGAATATGATAAAAAATCTGAAAATATGAAAAAAAACTGTAAAAATAAGAAAAAAAGTAATCTATTTAAGAAATTTGTTTTTGATATAACTAAACCATTGATATAATAAGAGTATATTTTGGTTAGATAAACTACTTTTTTTAATTTTATTTTGTTAAATTTTTAAATAGCATTTTATTAAAATCAATTGCAAAGGAACAAAGGAGAAAACAATGAAAGAATTCACAGCTAAAATTATTGATCCAATTGGTTTACATGCTAGACCAGCAACTTTAATTGTTTCAACGGCTACAAAATTTAAATCAGATTCTAAATTAATTTACAATGGACGTGAAGCTAATTTAAAATCAATTATGAACATTATGGCTTTAGGAATTAAACACGGAGCTGAAATTACAGTTAAAGTGCTTGGAGAAGATGAAGAAGCAGCAGTAAAAGCTATTGAAGCTGCTTTAAAAAATCATGGTTTAATTTAATTGTTCTGAAAATCGCTACAATAATGGCGATTTTTCTTTTTGCCTTTTGTACAAAAAGAAAATAAAAAAAGACACTTTTTAGTGTCATATGGTGCGCGAGACAGGACTTGAACCTGCATGGGTCGCCCCACTAGAGCCTTAATCTAGCGTGTCTGCCAATTTCACCACTCACGCAATTAGTAAAAATATTATAAAACAAAATTAAAAAAATTTATAAAGATTTATATAATTTAAATTAACTTTAATTTAAAGCTATTTTTACAAATCAGAAGGTGTTTATGAACAACAAAGAACAATTTAAAAATCAATTAATTAAATACTTAGAAATCGAAGCTATGTCAAGATACGAAGAACCTGTAGCGGATGAATTAAGAAAAAATATTTCATCAGTTTACTTAATTTCAAGAGATAAATTAGGTTCAATCATTTTTCACAAACCATCTAAAAATCCATCTGCTCCAAAAGTTATGATTGCAGCACATATGGATGAAGTAGGTTACATTGTAAGAAGAATTGAAAAATCAGGGCAATTATTATTAAGTCCAATTGGTGGAATTTGAGCTTCAACAGTTATTGGAACAAAAGCTAAATTAATCACAGCAAACAAAGAATATTTAGGTGTATTTGGACACACAAGTATTCACATTATGGAAAATTCTAAAGTTTCAAAAGCTATGACTAATAATGAACTTTATGCTGATTTTGGATTTAAAAATGAACAAGAAGCAATAGCGGCAGGAGTAACAATTGGTGATAGAGTTCAAATGAGTGGAGAAACTATTTTATTTGATAATCCTGATTTAATCGGTGGAAAAGCAATGGACAATAGAGCAGGTGTAACTGTTTTAGAATTTATTGCAAATGAAGTTGCTGATTTAGATCTAGATGTTGATTTATATTTAGTTGGAACAGTTCAAGAAGAAGTTGGAACGAGAGGAGCAAGAAGTTCAGTTGCACTTGTTAATCCAGATGTTGCAATAGCACTTGATACAACTTCTTCACACGATACACCAGATGTAATTCCAGGAACAACAGCATTATTTAAAGGTGCTGCTCTTAGAATTAAAGATGGTGGAACATTAATGGATACAAAATTAGTTCAATTCTTTGAAGAAGTTGCTGTTAAATATAAAATTCCAGCTTACAAATTTGTTGCAATGGGTGGAGGTACAGATGCACATGAGCTTCAATTTGGAAAAGGTGGAGCTGCAACTTTAACAATTTCACTTCCACAAAGATATTTACATAGCCCTATTGGTGTTTGCTCAATTTCTGATTTAATAGCTGCTAAAGATTTATTGGTTAACTTTTTAAAAGATTTTAATAAGACAAACTATGATAAAATAAAATATATTTAATTTTATTATTAAAACTCATTACAAAATTTATTTTAAGGAGAATAATTATGGTTGAAATGCAAACTGGAGCATTTGTTGGGATGATTATTGCTGTTGTAATATTTGTAGTTATTGCAACTGCTTTAGTAACATTCTTTATTGCTAAAAGAATGTTTGAAAAACAACTTAGAGAAAACCCACCTATCAATGAAAAAATGATTAGAGTAATGTTCAAACAAATGGGTAGAACAGCATCAGAAACACAAATTCGTCAAATTATGAAATCAATGAATGCTGAAAAAAATAAAAAATAATTTAATAAATTCATTTTAATAATGAATTTTTTTAATTTAATATAATTAAATTACATTTAATAATGTAAGTTTGGAGGAATTTTGAGTAAGACTTCTTATAGTATCAAGTTAAGGATTCAGAACTCGAGATTAGCAAAATTAATTAGAAGGTTTTGATATTGAAAAAACAACATATCAAAACTTAAGTATTTATTATTTATTTACTTATTGATTATTCTAGTTTCCAGTTTGATTTTGTTCTCACCAATAGCACAAAATCCTGAAGCTGCACGTGTTAAATACATTGATGCATTTTTCACAACAGCTAGTGCATTTAGTGATACCGGTTTGGTGACTGTTGATACATTTAGCCAGTGAAATGATTTAGGTCAAGCAATTATTGCTATCTTGATTTTAGCTGGTGGAATTGGTATTTTTGCACTTAAGTTTTTTGCCATTAACTACTTATTTGGTAAAAAAACATCCACCCTTGCTGAAATTAAAATTATGCAAACTGAACGGGGTGTATCTGATGTCACACAGACTACGAAATTAATTATTTCATCAGTTAAATTTATTTTTATTTGTATTTGTTTATTCAGTGTTATTCTTACATTTTATTTCTATTTCGCAACACCAAAACATACAGAGGGAATGAAACAAATTTTAACTGATGGTTCATTCAAAAATCCTCAAGGTAATTTTGTTCTTTCTTTAAAATATGGAATTTTCCATACTATATCAGCAATCAATAATGCTGGTTTTGATATTATGTCAAGCTCTTCACTTATGCCGTATTATCAAAATTACTTCTTACAAATTTGCTTTATTATCTTACTTATTATTGGTGGATTAGGTTATCCAGCTCTTCACGATATTGTGTCTTACATAAAACGCAAACTTAGAAGAAAGGATACACAATTTAAATTTTCAATATTCACCAAAGTTTCACTTACAACTTATGTAATTGTATTTTTAATTGGATTTGGAATTTCCTTAGGATTTGAACTTTCATCTTCAAATCCATATTCATTGTGAAATCAATATCACTTACCTGTGGGTGTTGGTAATGAAACTCACAAAGCTTACATTGAATGATTCTCAAAAGGTGCAAATGTCCAAGATTTAGAATTAGAAAAATTCTCAAATCTTAAGCAATACATTGAAAAAGGTCAATTATACGGAAATACATTTGATAAATTCTTTGCAGTATTCTTCACATCTCTTTCAACAAGAAGTGCTGGATTCGCTACTGTAAATATGAAACATTTTACACACGGTTCAACCTTTGTGTTTATCTTTATGATGATAATTGGTTCAGCTCCTGCATCAACTGGTGGAGGTATAAGAACCACAACTTTAGCTCTTATAATTCTAGGTCTATATAGAATTTTATTTGGTAGACCGAGAGTTAGAGTGTTTAAGAGAGCTATCAACCAAGACACTGTTAATATGTCTGCAAAAATATTAACAATTGCAACAATTATTATTCTTATTGCTTCAATGATTCTATTCAGTTCATTCCAAGATTATGGTGGAAAAATCGAAAATGCATTCTTGCAAGATCCTAATGAAGGATTCTCGATGGAG
Source organism: Mycoplasma sp. 2045 (assembly GCF_024582715.1). Lineage (GTDB taxonomy): Bacteria > Bacillota_I > Bacilli_A > Mycoplasmatales > Metamycoplasmataceae > Mycoplasmopsis. The sequence continues at coordinate 580,462 of NZ_CP102083.1, read as the reverse complement.
AATTTAATTTTCGAAGTAGCAAGTGCCTTTGGAACAACTGGTTTATCATCAGGAATTACAAAAAACTTAAATATAGTTTCAAAATTAACATTAATTATTGTAATGTTCATTGGGCAATTTGGAATTAGTTCAACACTTAATGTTTGAAAACGTAAAAAAGATTTTAGTCGTACCTATGAATATGTTGAAGCTGACATTATCATTGGTTAATGATTGGAGAAAATATGAAACTCAAATATGAAAATGAAATAGTAGTTATCGGAACAGGAAGATTCGGTCAAGCTGTTATCGATCAATTAATTAAACTTAAAAAAGACGTTGTTATTTTAGATAAAGATGATGAAAATGCGAAACTTTATGCAGATGAAGTTGACAAAATTATCATTGGTGATGCAGCTGATACAAGAACACTTCAAGCTATTGGTATTGACCAAATGGAAACCGTTGTTGTTGCTGTATCAGACAACATCGAAATTGTTGCTGCACTTTTAGAACTTAAAGTAAAAAACATTATTGCAAGAGCATCTACAAAACGTCATGCAAGAGTTTTAAAGCAAATTGGAGTTAACGTTATTATTCGTCCTGAGTTTGAATCAGGTACAAGAACAGCATTAATTGCAGCTAACAAAAACTTTATTAGATATAGTGAAACACTTCAAGAAATTGGAGGAAACTTTGTTGTTGGTTCAACAAAAATTAAAAACCAAAACTTATTTAACAAACAAGTTAAGGAAATTGGTTTAAATGAAAAGAGTATCACTATTGTTTTAATTCAATCAGCTGATAAGGTTTTTAAACTTGCAACAGGTGATGTTACATTACATAAAGATGACAATATTACAATCATCGGTGAGATAGGTGATGTAACAACTGCGCTTGAATGATTTAATAAAGTAGACTAAAATTTCAATTCCACGTGTAAGTTATCCACATGTGGAATTATTTTTTTCTTAATTTTTCACAAAATGTGAAAAAAATAAGTAATTTTTGAAAATATTTATAAATAAATTTATTTATTTATTTATAATAAATACGAAATCTAATATACAGAAATTAAATTGACTTTTTTTCAATTTTAGAAATTAGAAATTTCCACATTCATATTCGTAAAAAATATTTGTGTATATTGATTTCTAATAGAATCTCATAACAAAAATATCTAAACAAAACAATTTAAATTTATTCAAATTTTTATTTCAATATAGGAGATAAAATGACAAAATTCAAAAAATTATTAATTAACGGAGCAGCTTTATTAGCTCTTACAGCTCCAGTTATTTCAATCTCTTGTCGTAACGAAGGTGGTGTAAGCGCATCTGGTGAAACATTTACTCAAGAAGAAAAAAATGGATCAGAAATTAATGGTTCAACATTAGGTGACAGAATTTTAAACAATGAAACACCTAACATGTCATCAACCGAACCTTACACAATTACAGTTGGTGACAAAATTCTTATTGGTCACACATTCTCAGATGGTGGTGTTCAACAAAAAGCTTTAGCAGCTTTAGTTGAAAAATACAACACAGAAGTTGCGCCAAAACTTAAAGGTTCATTACCAGTAGGACTAAAACGTTTAGGTTCAGGATACTCAGCTGGTAAAGATATTGTTACAAAAGGTCTTTCATCAAGACAAACCTCAGACTTTATGAACCTTATCTTAAACTATAGTACAGTTGCTTCAGAGTTAGCAAAAGCAAAAATGCTTTTAAGCTTTAATGATAACTTAAAATCAGCAAGTACAGATTTATCACAATTCTCAGAAAAATTCATTACTTCTAACTTCCAAACAGAAAATATTGATTTACCATCAACATGAATTTTACCTGCGTTTAAATCAACAACAATTTTCTCAATTAACGCACCGGTTCTTTCATACATTCTTGATACTTTAGTAGAAAAAGGTATGCAAGTTGCAGAAGATTTTCAAGAAGAATACAACAACATTAAAGCAAAAGGTCAAGGAGACCGTTCAGGTGTTAAGAAAATCTGAGGAGAACCTGTTGCAAACGTTGAAACAATTGTTAACGAATACAAAGGAACAGGTGGTAATGTTAAGAAATTAAGCAAAGCAATCTTTAACTCATATGCTGAATTACTTGATTTTGCAGCTATGGCACAAAAATTATTTGTAAACTCAGCTGCAACAAATTCAACATTACACGTATTTGGAGTAGACGACTATACAGCTTTATACAACCAAGCTTTATATAGTGCTTTACTTAAAGAACAAGTTGATGCAGCTAAATCAGCTGGAACAACATTAACTCAAGAAGATGCCCTTAAACAAGCTTCAGCAGCAATGATTGAATCAGTATCAAGAAATGGTGGAAAATTATCTATCAACTATGATGTTCTTAAAAAACAAAGTACATCAGCTTATGTAAAAACACAAGAAATCTTTAACAAAACAAAAGCTGCTATTGAAACAGGAGGATTAAAAATCTATCCTGGTGGTCAATATTCATCAAATGACCAAACAAAACACTACATGGCGTTTTCAATCGGCTCAACAGCTGGATATTCACACAACTATGTTTCAGGTGAATCATCAGATTTAATTAACAGCCTTAACAAAGGTGCGTCAGTTACAATCGATGAAAAAGGAAGCTCATTAAAACTTTCTGAAAACAAGAAAACTCCAGGAATAGTTTTATTATCAAAATTAGAATCTGGAAAATTGGCATTCGGAAAATACAAAAATGCAATTCACAGTGCATCAGAAGCAACATTCCCTAATGGCAAAAATGCTAATTATGAACTTCAATTTGTTAATGCAGCTGAAGAAACAGCATTTACTAGTGCATTGACAGATGAAGCATTACCAAAAGCATCATTAATTATAATTAACAAAGATGGTAGTGATAAAATTATCGAAAAAGCTAAAGCACAAAACGTTCCAGTCGCTGAATTGAAAAAGAAAAATGGCACAAAATACTATGGTATTTTACTTTTAGATTCAGTTGAAAACAAATTACTTAAAAGCGCTGACGAAGCTCTTGTTGCTAAATTAACTGCAATGGGATACACAATTAAAGTAGCTACAGCTCTTGAATTATTAGGTAAAGAAGAATTAATTTCTCAACCAGTTCCACTTAGATGAACTTCTGAAGATCCATATAATGTTGTTTATGTACAAGGGCCATCGATGATCGGTGTTCATACAACTGAAGCAGGTGATCTTGCAACAAAATTATTTGTAAACTGATTAATGACATCAGAAACTACATATGAAAGATTCACAATTCAAGGTAACAGTGGAGCAGAAGAAGTTATTGCAGAAAACTTAACACCACGTGACATGTTCCAAAGTGCTATGGGATACATTCTTCCTTACAAAGGATTTGAAAAGAATACAGATTTCCCTACAAAAGGAAAACTTAACCCATACTTAAAAACAGCATTCGAATTATTCTCAAACGTTGCTAAGTCAACAGATGCAGATGAAGTTCCATATGTAACATTTGAAGAACCAGGGTCAATTTTTGCTGATTCATTCAGAAGTGGAGTTCAAGGAGCATGAGACTCATTACAAGCAGGAATTGATTCAAACAAAGCAGATTCTTCACATGCAAAACCAACATTTGAGGACTTTATTAGAAACGCTACAGTTAAATAACAAAAATTCTCATACATTAAAAAACAAATGAAAATATAGTTTTAATTATGTTAAAACTATATTTTTGCTTTTAAATTAAGGAGAAACATGAAGCTAAAAAATAAATTAATACCTTTAGTATTAGGTTCAGCATTATCATTAACACCAATTGCGATGAGTGTTTCATGTGGTTACGGCAATAAAGCTACTGTTGTTAAAGTTCAAGAGGGCACTAACATAGTGGATGTAGAAGTGGGTGGCCCTATTCGAACTGCTTTAAAATTTGAAAAAAATAAATTTACTAAAACAGCACAAGTTGTTCCGGCATTTGAATCTATAGATTCAAGAGTTGAATTCGCTAAAGCTGTTGATGCTATTAAAGATGTTATTGGTGCTGATCTTAATAATGAGATGACTTCTGGTTTCAGCATTAACCCTGAAATAGTCGCACAATCACAATATTTAATTCCTTCTAATTCAGCTGTATCATATGAAGAGTCATTCATTAATAAAGAATATACATACTTTATTAATGATATAAATGCAGGTAAAAAATATGAAGTTATTGTAAAAATAGATAAAAAAAATCCATATTCAATGGGATTAAATACAAAAAGTGATTATTTCAAACAAGATTTACCAAATAGAGAAACTTTATTACAAAATATGACATCTATTCCTGTATTAATTAACTTTAATTTCGAAGTTTCAATTAAATTAGATGGTCAATTATGAAAAGTGCCTAAATTTAGCACTGTAGCACAAGCTAGCGGTTTAAACGTTTCTTCTACAATTACACCTAAATTGTCTGATTTCGAAGTACAACCATCTTATTCAAAAATGAAAAAATTATCTATTGATTGAAACAACAAACTCATTGATATGAACTCATTTAGAGCTAAAGTTATTAGCGTATCAGATGGTGATACAGCAACTGTTGTAGCATTAGAAGACAAGAAAATGATTAACGCTTCTATAACAAAAGGATCAAAATACACAATTAGATATTCAGGAATTGACACACCAGAAAAAGCTGTATCAAGTACTTTATCTTGTCCATTCGAATATGGATTTGCATTATTATCATCAAAATTTGGAAAACAAATCTTATTTAATGATGATCCAAATTCAGAATTCTATAATGTTAAAAATGAAGTTAAAATCGGATTCATATCTGGTTCTGACTCATATGGTAGATTAACTGCAGATATATTCTTTGGTGAGGATTTTGGATATTCATATAACGCAGAGATTACAAGAGAAGGATTAACATTACCATATGATTCATTTGCTAACTGAAAAGCAAATTACAATGAACCAAAAACTTCTCCAAACTACGTAAACAGCATTTATCCAGAAATTGCATTAGCATTTAACCATGCTCGTGAAAACAAATTAGGATTTTTCCACTACTTTGAACAGGCAGAACAAATTGAAAAATATGTTTATATAGCAAAAAGAAATAGTAAATGACAAGCATTTGAGGAACTTTACAAAATCTTACAAAAAAATAATGAGGCTTAGAATTAATAAAATTAACAATATTGATTTAGGCAATTTTAGTTTTTAAATTTTCTTATTAAGAAAGGATAAAATGAAACAAAAAGAAAATACAACATTTTCATCAGCTCACGAAGCAGATATTCGTAAAATTAATCAATATGTTTCAGAATTAGAAGCAACTGATGTTGATTCTATTCCTGCTATTGAATTAAAAAACTTAAACATTGACTTCGGTGAAACATTAGCTGTTGATAATGTTAGTTTTAGAATTCCAGAAGGAAAATTAGTTACATTACTTGGTCCATCTGGTTCAGGTAAAACAACAACTCTTAATGCTATTGCAGGTTTATTAACAGTTACATCAGGAAAAATTCTTTTCAGAGGTAAAGATGTTACTGACTTCACACCTCAAAACAGAAAAATCGGGTTTGTTTTCCAAAACTATGCTTTATACCCACACATGAGTGTTTACCACAATATTGCATTCCCATTAAGAAATGACTCAGAATGACAAAGAAAATTCTATTTAGAAAAAGAAGAAGCTAAAAATGGAATTCGTTCTATTTACTTAAGAAAATTAGGAGCTTCTGAAGCAGAAATTGAACACTTAAATAAAGCATTCAAAAACTATAAATTAGTTAAAACTGAAATTTCACGTCAAGTTAGTGAAGCATACTCAAGAATCAGTAACAAACTTGAAAAAGCACATACTGATTATTCAGTTTCAGTAGTTCACGAAAATGCAGAAATTTCAGTATTAACAAAGAATGTTATTAAAACTAACAAAAAAACAAAACAAGATTCAGCGACAAAAATCCAAGACATTAAATACAAGTTCGCTCATGATAAAGCTAATGGGTTAATTAATGAAAATGAATTAAAACAATCAGAATTCTTAGCTTCATATGACAAGAGCATTCTTAAATTCTCAAAACCAAAATCAGAAGAAGAGTATCAAGAAAGAATTAATAGTTTACAAGATTTCACAGCTGAGTTAGTTCAACTTGATTTAAGTGAATTAGTCTTAAAAGACAGAATAGCAATTATTAAATTAGAACAAAAAGCTATTAAATTATTAACTCGTTACAAATTCTTATTAAAACAAAAAGAAATCATTGCTAGATACCAAGTAGAAAAAGCTGAAAAAAAAGCTGCATACTTAGACGCTAAAGCAGAATACAACAAAACAATGAAAGAAGATGAAGAATACTTAGGATTAGTTTCTGATGAAAAGAGATTACCAAAAGTAGCTGAAGAACACTTCTACAGCATTGTTGAAGAACTTGAAGACAAATATTCTGTTAAAGAAGCAATGAAAAGAGAAAGAAAAACTATTGGTTTTGCTTTATTATCAGATGAAGACAGAGAACAAATTAGAGAATTATCTAAGAAAGTTATCAGTCTTAAAAAAGCTATTCACAACGAAGTTATGGAAGTTGCTAAACGTGTAGAAATTGTTCACATCTTACAAAAGAAACCTACTCGTTTATCAGGAGGACAACAACAACGTGTTTCTATTGCACGTGCTATTGTTAAAAAACCTCAAATTCTTTTAATGGACGAGCCACTTTCAAACTTAGATGCTAAATTACGTATCTCAACTCGTCAATGAATTAGAGAAATCCAACAATCATTAGGTATTACAACAGTTTTCGTTACACACGACCAAGAGGAAGCTATGTCTATTTCAGACATTATCGTATGTATGTCAACTGCTAGAGTTCAACAAATGGGTACACCAATGGAACTTTACTCAAAACCAAGAAACCAATTCGTTGCAAGATTCCTTGGTATGCCAGAAATGGGATTATTCAAATCAGAAGTTAAAGATGGTGTAGTTACAATGGCTGACGTAAAACTTCCAGAAATCAAACTTCACAACAATAAAGACAACATCACATTAAACATTGGTGTTCGTTCAGAAGATTTCATTATTAAATCAAAAGAACAAGGTTCTATGTTCAAAGGTAAAGTAGTAGTGGTAGAAAACTTCGGAAAAGAAAGTAAATTAGTTGTTTTAGTTGAAGGAGTAGGAAGAATTAACTTCTTATTAGACAACAACTACTCATTTGCTAAAAATGATGAAATTTACTTCGATGTACCATTGAAGAAATTACACATTTTCGATGCTTTATCTGAAGAGAGAATAGAATATGATATCAAGAAATAAGTTTCATAGTTTTATACAAGAAAATTTTCCTTTCTTGTTTAATTGATCTATAAAAAAACAAGCAAAAAGAAAATCTACTTTATCACACACGATTTTAGATAAGAAAACACCGTTTTGAATTCCGATGTTATTCTTATTACCAGGTGTTATATTGTTATCATTATTCACAATTACACCTTTATTCATTAACGTTTATGAATCATTAACAACAGAAACAGGATCATTAACAGGACAAAACTATGCAAGTGTTTTCACAAACCAATACTTTGCTGTTGGGGTTAGAAACTCATTTATCTATGGTTTATTTGTTCTTCCATTTGTTATGATGATTGCCTTAGTAGTATCATCAGTTATTGCTAAGCTTTACAGAAAATGAGCTAGAGGATTTTGACAAACAGTATTCTTCATGCCTTATGTTACAAATGCTGTTGCTGTTTCTTTAGCATTCATTCAATTATTCAGTACATATGGACTCGTTAATCAATTAATCGGAAAAAATATTCCATGATTAACAACAGGTGATCCTTACACATTCAACGCTCTTGTAGCTATGATTATTAATGGTATTTGAAGCGGTCTTGCTTTCAATATCTTAATCTTCACAACAGCTATGTTGGGTGTTGATAAAAACTTATACCGTTCAGCATCAATCGATGGAACAGGTGAAGTTAAACAATTTTTCGCAATTACATTACCATCAATTAAAAGTACAATTAACTTCTTAATTACATTAGGAATTATTGGTGGTCTTAAAGTATTCCCATTAGCATTATTTGAAAACAAACCAAATAACGCTTTAAACAACGGGGGTTCATCTCTTATGATGTTCGTGTACTACGCTACATCTACAGGGGACAGACGTTTAGCCGGAGCAGCAAGTATCTCGCTATTCGTGATCGGGGTAATATTCTCATCAATGATCCGTGGAGGATTCTTCTTGATGCAGTTAACATTAAATAACTTAGGAGAAAGAAATGTTTGAGTTAAAGTTATGAATACACAAGCGCATGATGCAAAAGAAATTGCGCAAAAATCAAGAGAAGTCAGCTAGTCAAGTTAAAGAGACTTCATTTTCAAAAGTTCTTACCTCATCAGCATTAAAATTATTCTTACTTGCATTATTTGGAGTTATTATCCTATTCCCATTCTTCTACATGATTTCAATTTCATTAATGAACGATGGTGAATCTCAATCATTAAAACAACAATTTAAATTCTTACCTTCATTTGCAGAAGGAAAAACATACATAGAAGGGCACCTTGTTATTGCTTCATGATCTGAAGTTGTAGCTAACACTTATAAGAGAGCATTCTCAACAGGTTATGGTAAGGCCTTTGTATTCACAACGCTCAACGTTATTATTTCAGTTGTACTTAAAGTCTTTGTTACATTCTTAATGGGATATGCATTCTCACTAAGAAACTGACGTGGAAAAGGACTTGTGTGATTTATTGCCCTTGCTTTACTTGTGTTACCAGAAGTTGCCTTATTATCAGGACAATACTTAATTGTTCTTAAAACAAAACTTTACAAAACTTACTTTACATTCTTATTAGCAGTTGCATTCCCATTCACAGCAAGTATTTTTAATACAGTTATGTATAAAAATGCTTTCGAAGCAATCCCTGGAAGAATTAAAGAAGTTTCACTTGTTGATGGTGCTGGAGGAATGAAATACTTATTCAAAGTTGCATTCCCAATGGTTATGCCAACAACATTAACAATCGTTATTCTTACATCTCTTGCTTCATGAAACTCATACTTATGACCAGCTCTTATTTCTACAATTGGTGGTCAAGACTTACAAGTTATGTCAGTGTGATTATTCAAAGCCGGATTCGATCCAAGTGATCCAGAATCAGGAGCAAACACAATGCAAAACGTTAAATTAGCGGCATCACTTCTTTCAATTATTCCTGTGTTCTTATTCTTCTTAATCTTTAGAAAACGTATTATGGCATCAATCAGTAGACAAGGTTCAACAATTAAAGGATAGTATATGAAAAACGTTAGAACAAAAGTTGTTATTTGAGCAATATTAACAGTGGTTGCATTAGTTGCAATTATTGGTTTATCAATTTTAATTAATAATGTTCAATCATTACTTGATATTAAAAAAACTACCTTAGATGCTAAAATTTTACAATCATATCAATACACAAAAGCTTATTCAATAGGAGGTTTAGCATTTTCATGCTTATTATTCTTGATGGGTTCAGTCATAACATATGCTGGAATTAAATCTTGAAGATATTCTGAAATGCTAGGATAGTTATTTATGAAAAAATTATTCTCTAAAAAAGCTTTCCCATTTTTACTAGGAACAGCTGCAGTTGTAACAATGCCACTTACAGCAGTCTCATGTTTATATGAAGATGATGTTACTGTAAAATTTGCTAAAAACTATGATGTCAATAACTCATTTGTAAAAAGAACACAAGAGAGAAGTAAAGATGCTGATGTTATAGCTAAATTTAAAGAATGAGAACAAAAACCTGGTTTAATTCAATTCTTTAAAGAACTTGATAACAGTAATGTTATGACTTATACATTCACATACTGAGATTTCTTATTCAAAAATTCATTCGATATTAAAAACGATGATGTAAAAATTGTTGCTGATAAGTTATATACAATTAGCGAAAACCACAAATCAATTTCAGTAGATGAAAAAGTATTTTCAGAAACATTAAAAGATGCAAATAATGATGCAAAAGATAAGGCACGTACATTAGTTGGTAGCGTTGCAACATTACTTAATGACTATTACGCTTCAAAAGATACAAATACAAAACACCCTACTGAAAAAGTTGAAGATTTCGAAAAAGTTGCAATTCAAAAATTAACTGCTAAAGAGTTAGAAGCTGCAGGTTACTCAGAAAAACAAATTGCAATCGTTTCAAAAATTGATTCATTAATGAAAGTTGTTTTCTTCAACGAAGATCCTACTAAATTCATTTCATTAGAAGATGTTAAAGAAGCTCTTAAAATTTACTTTAAAAATTCTCCATTTATGGATGCTATTATTGAAGATGAAACAAGAGATTCAAATAGCAGAATTCTTAAACAAAATACAGCTGATAGAAGTTACAAAATCGATTTCTCAGTAGTTAACAAAATTAATTCAGGTATTTCTTCATCACTTTTCCAATCATTCTTTAAAACAATTCAAGGTTCATTATTAAACTTTGATTATGATTCAACAATTTCTAAAGAACGTGATATGGTTTCTAATATTGTTAACTTATTAATACAAGAATCAAAATCATTCACAATTAAAAGAGATAAAGATGGAAACATTATGACTCAATCATTAATGGGAGTTGGAGGAGGGTTTTCACCTTTATACTTCATTGATGGATTAAACCCAGATACAAATGAACCATCAGATGATTTCAAAATCTTTAAACAAATTTCAATTGATAACATTAATAAGATAACATCTCATAATATTACAGAGTTCAATCAAACAGCTCTTACACCTGAAGAGGCATCTGAATTTAGTGCTGACCCACTTAAATTCTTCCAAACACACAAATATTTAGCTTGATTTGGAACAGAACCTCTTACAGCATATGGATACTTCACATCATTACAAGGACAATACCAAAATGCTAGAATGAAATTGGAAGCATCAACAACTAAAGCCAAAGATAGAGAAGTATTCCAAGCGTATCTTGATCACTGTCAACCAATTTATGACCAAATGATGACAGATATCGCAAGATTAAAAGAAATTGAACTTCAAAAAATTGCTTTATTAAAAGCAAATAATGGTGTTGAAAATGATGAAACTAAAGCTATTGATAAAGAAATTGATGCAATTATGACTCATCAATACAAGTTACCTAGAAGAGCAACAAACTTAAAAGCAACAATAGATGTAACTTTACAAGAAGGGTACAAACAATCATTCAATAAGTTATTACAAGGAAAAGCTAAAGTCGGTACAAACGTTCAATCATTTGCAGAATTATTTGCAAAAATTGGATTTACATTAGGTATCACAAACATCCAAGTAATTCGTGGTAATTCACCAGAACTTGAAAATAATTACTGATTAGAATTCCAAAATAGAAAAACAGGTGAATGATACTTCTTAGATGTATTTAAACTTTACACAGAATTCTATTACACAAGCAATGAATATGTAACTGAAGGTGAAGGGGAAAATGCAACTAAGAAATTAGTTAACAGTATTGGTTCAAGAAAAGATATTTCAAACTTATCAGTTGAATACATTAATAGTCAAATTCAAACTTCATTACCAACAGGATACACAGTATCAGCTGAGTATCTTCCATATGCAAATATTAAATAAGAATTCAAAAAAGTTGAAAAACAAAGGCAAAATCTTAAAAAGGTTTTGCTTTTTTAATTTTCACAAAATGTGAAAAAAATTAATTAAATTTGAATTTAACCTTAACAAATTTCGTAAATTTATTACAATTAAAAATATGTAAAGTTCATATTAAATTAAGTTAAGGAGGCACAATATGCAAACTAAATTTAAATTACTTTTAGCTTCACTTATTTCAATACCAACAGTCGCCGCTGTTGCTGTTTCATGTAATTCAACAAAAACAGATAAACCAACAACTCCAGTTGATGGACAAAACCCATCTAATCCAGAACAACCTAAACCATCATTATCAGTTCAGCCTCTCAGTGTTTCAGTTTCATTAGATAATACAAAAGAAACATTAACAAACTATGTAGAATCATTAGATCAAAACAACACAAAAGAAGTTGAATTTGATTTAACATTAGATGATGATGGTAATGTTTTTGTTAAAAAAGGAACTGTTAAAGAATTTGTCTTCAGATTCGACAGAACAAAGCATGATTTATATAAAAATGAAACTGATGCTAACAATAAAAGATTAAGAACAAAGAAAATTAGATGTAGATTTAACAAAAAGGATAAAAAAGTTACTCTTCGTTTCTGAGATAAACTACACAACAAAGGTGGAGAACAAGTCTTCTTATTTGGAGAAGAAACAACAACAACTCCAAATCAGCCAACTACTCCACCAAATAACCCAGGTACTCAAAATCCTCCTGTAGAACCAACAAATCCACAACCAAACAATCCTAACCCTCAACCTGATTCTGAAACTCAACCAGAACCTGTTAATCCAGAAGAACCTGAAGGATACATTATTAATAGTGAAAAAAGAACAGTATATGTTAGACCACCTTTTGGAGCACAATTTAAACTCAAAAATGACAACACATACTTCACAACAATTTTCGCACACTTAGACTCTCCAGGTGTTGCTAAAAATGCTAAAGATGAACAATCAATAAAAACAGACTACTTCAATATTGAAACAGCAAATGGTAAACCGAAATCAGCAGGTGCTCAAGAAGTTTCTGAATTTTTAGGATTACCAAATGTAGCAAGACATTTTGAATCAATTTCACAAGATAATAGTTTTGTTATTTTTGGTGGTGATACAAACATTAGTGCTGATTTCTTCAGTATTCAAAATCTTTATCCAGAAAGCTATAAATTTACAATTACTAATTTAGGCGACGCTGACAATAAGACTCACTACACATCATTAGGTAGAACAGATGGTGTATATTCACAACCATATGATAAAATGTTCTTTAAGAACAAGAATAAACAACATTTAGAAACATTGACACAAGTTAATACACCTGAATTGGCATTTAAATTTGATATTTGAAGTTCATTTAGAAACAACGTGCTTGCACCTGAAGATATGAACTTAAATTACTACACAAGTAATAAACCTAAAGAACCAATTAGAGCCAGATTGTCAGATCATGCTCCTGTGTGAACTGATGTTAAAGTTAAAAATAATGTTTCTTTACCACATTCAAACCATTCTATAGATTTACATAGAAAAGATGCTAATGCACTTCGTATAGCTCACTGAAATGTATTAAACTATGGAACATCTGATGATTATGAAACATTCCTAAGTGCCAGAGATTTCAAATATATAGCAATCTCAAAAATTATTAAAGCATTAGGATTTGACATAGTTGGTTTAACTGAAATTAACTACGACAGGGCAGATAAAGTTCAAGCTATATTAGATGAATTAAATAAAGATGGTTCAAATTGAAAAATGATTGTTCAAGATAGAAACGAAGCTGTATATCCTCAAGATAGTAAATGAGCTAAATATGACTCACAAAAAGAACAAGTTGTAATTATCTATGATGCAAATATCTTTGATCCTACAAGTTTTAAAAACAACAAAATTGGAGATTCATTCAAAGCTGAAATTCCATTAATATAATGATTATATAAATTTGAAAAATTAAACTGGGACACTAAAAGTGGACAGAAGGTTTAATTAGACATAATAACACCTCAATGTTGTTGGGGTGTTTTTCAATCTAATTTTGATTGAATTCTTCCATTATTGTATCAAAAAATAAACTCATTAATTATTTTGCTAAGATCATCAAAAGTTATCTGGGTTATATCAATTAATTTTAAACATTCAGATTTTAAAATTGAAAAGAAATATTCTGCTTCTCTGTTGTCTAGCGAGTTGCCAACTCTCCCCATTGAAATAACGCCATTATTTTTAGATATTGTTTGCAAATAATCTTTAGATGAATATTGGAAACCATGATCTGAATGTGCTATTCATTGCTTGTCCAATTTTATTTTTGACATGTGTTTCATAACTAAATCTAAATCATTTCTTTTTGACAAATTGTAATTTACAATAAATTTACTTTTGTGGTCAATGGCAATTGACAAAAAAACAAAATTGTTTTCACAATCTTTTGGTGCTGTAATATATGTAACATCTGTTGCGATTATTTGGTTGGTTTCTCCATTGTAATCACGTTTTACGAGGTCTCCAAATTTAACATTTGTGTTTTTTCTTTCTCTATCCTTTTTCTTTCTTCTAATTAAACAATGTAATTGCAATCTATTCATAATTCTACCAATAGTCCTATAATTAAGCAAAATTTGATATTTTTGTTTGATGTAATGTTCTAATCTTTTTCTTCCAAATAGACATTTATTCTTTTTAAATGCCTCTAATATTAATTCATCATTTCTATGATCACTTTTTTGGGTTCTAGATTTTTTTTCTTTAGTTTTTCAATTATGAATTGTTGATTTTGATTTGTTAAATATGATTGCTAATTTCCTAGTTGAAACAGAAGTTTTTTTAATTTTAGATATATCAACATCAAAGTTATTCCTATCGAATGAATCTTTAAAAATTTCCAAAATTTCAATCAATTGTTCTTTTCGCATTTTTCTCATTCTTTTTAACAATATCCATTGGTGTAACTTTGAATTTTTAGGTCTCCCTGTTCCTTTGCCCTTTTAGGAGATTTACCTGTTTGCGATATTAGATTTGTCATTCCTAAATTATATCTTTTATATTTCTCTAAAAATTTCTCTTCGAATATGTAGATTTTTTGTCAAAAAGCTAACACCTTTTATCGTTCGGTATTTAATTTCGAAATCATTTCTTGACATTAAACCCTTCTTATAATCATCATAATCTGAAAAAGTTCTAGTCATTGTTCTTGTTTTAGTTGTTTCATAATAACTCCTTAATATAAAAAACACAAAGTACGGTTTTGTCCATATTTTGTGTCCCAGTTTAAATAGCTAGATTAATCTAGTTATTTTTATTTTAATTTTAATAATGTAAAATTATTAAAATAAATGTCAATAAACTAAAAGGAGTCTTATGTCAAGTGTATTTTTTTGATTAGCAGTTGCGTTTAGTAGTACAGGACTATTGCTATTTGCATCTATTGCTATTACTTATGGAAACTTCATTAATCATGCGAAAATGAATGCAGTACATTTTCAAAACAATGAAAAATTCTTTAATTCTTACAAAATTGATGAAAGAATGAATAAATACTGAAACTTTCATTACATTATGTTAAATATTTTAATTTCGCTGCAATTTATTTTTAATGTATTTGCAATTTGTCTTGCATCAGTATATTTTTTAAAAGATTTTTTAGGAACAAATACTGACAAAGGTATTACTAGAATAACAAACTTACTTATTATCATTGCTTTAATCTTAATGAATGGATACTTCTCATATTTATTATTTAAAAACTTCATTGTAGTAGCTCGTGTATGACATAAAACAATGAGAGGTTGAGAAATTATTGATATAACAGAAGAACATAAAAATCTTGCAGATTATTTCTATTCAAAAATTTCAACTAAAGAATTTCCTAAAAAAATGAAATTAGACAAATTAATAATCAAAAACAGAGCAACAACACTCTCATATAGACTTCCAAATTTCACAAAATTATATAAAAACGCAATATTACCTAAATGATTTAAAGAGGGTAAGGTTCTATACTATGCATTATTTGACACTCAATATGTAAATGTTGATTCAATGCATGTTGATGATACAAATGTTATAGAATCACTTTACCAATTAATTAAAAAGTTTTATTAATTAAAAAATCAACTAGAATTTTCTATCTAGTTGATTTTCATTTACTTTTGATTTAATTCTTTTCAAGCTCTAACATATGAATCATTTTCATTAACTAAAAATTCTTCGATATCTTCAAAATTGAATACAAAGTATGTAATATCGCTGTAGGTTTCTTTGTTTCATTTTCATAATTTAGGAGCAAACAACTCTCTTACACCATTAATAGCTAATCCTATAACACCATTATTCATAAATTTATTGAAGTCACTATTTGCACCAATTTTTTTAAGTTCAAATTCAGTTGAGCTTCCATTATTGTCATATGCTTTAGTGAATAGTTTTGCATTTTCTTTTCATTGTATTTTGCTATTTTTAATTTGTTTAAGTAATTTAACAAATTTTGCATATTGTATAGAATACATAACAATATGAAAAATGAACATTAATGTGATTATTATGCAGCTGCATGCTATTATTAATGTATATAAAACAGATGTATCGAGTGAATCATTAATACTTAATTCTCTAGCTGAATATACTATATCCATAATAGAAAAGACAAGTGAAACAAAAATTCAAGCAGAAAGCATAACAAATGGTATAGTGATATATTTAAAAATCTTTTTAGCTCCATCTAAATACTTTTTATTGACAACTTTATTTTCTTCACTTCATTTTTGAATTTGCACTTGTTTATATGAATTTGTTAATCTTACAGTTTTTTGAATGAAAGAATGTGCAAAAGTTAGTATTACAATTAAAATTGCAAAAAATATGGCTAAGATGAGTAATTGAGCTCCAATTGGCAAATCGTTAAATATTAATTTCATTAAACTCCTTTATTTAATTATTATATTATTTACACGTCTTTTTAAAAATAAAAAACACTCATAAAGAGTGTTTAAATTACATTTTGATGCTTCCGTTTGATCTAGGGTATGGAATTGTTTCTCTAATGTTTTCTGTACCAGTGACATACATAACTAATCTTTCAAATCCAATTCCAAATCCTGAAGTTAACATATGCCCAAATCTACGTAAGTCTAAGTATCATTGTAAGTCTTCTTGGTCAATGCCTAATTCTTTTACACGTGTAACTAATTTATCATAATCAGATTCACGTTCAGAACCACCAATCATTTCTCCTACACCAGGTACTAATAAGTCAAATGCAGCAACTGTTTTACTATCTTCGTTTTGTTTCATATAGAATGCTTTGAAATCTTTAGGGAAGTTAATTACTGCAACAGGTGCTTTATAAAGTTTATCTGTTAAGTATTTTTCATGTTCTGAAGCTAAATCTAAACCGAAGTAAATATCCTTGTTTTCAAAAGTATCTGCAACTTTTTTAAGTTCTTCGATTGCTTCTTTATAATCAATGATTTTTAAAGGTGTTTCAACAAAGTGTTCTAATCTTTTGATTAAACCATTGTTTGTTACTTTATCTAAATATTCAATTTCGGTTTTGTTTTTAGCTAATGTGTTTCTTACAACAACTTTAAGCATATCGTCTGCTAAATGAATAATATCTGATAAGTTGTAGAATGCAACTTCAGGTTCAATCATTCAGAATTCTGCTAAGTGTCTTTTTGTGTTTGAATTTTCTGCTCTAAATGTAGGTGCAAAAGTATAAATTTTGTTCATTCCAACTGCGTAACTTTCACCGTGCAATTGTCCAGTAACACCTAATGTAGCTTTCTTAGATTTTCCAAAGAATGGATCTTTTGATTCGTTATCTGAAACTATAAAAGTTTCTCCAGCTCCCTCTCCATCGTTACTTGTAATAATTGGAGAAGCCATTAAGAAGAATTCTTTTGAAACGAAGTACTTGTGGATTTCATGAGCTAATGTTGATCTAACAAGCATAATTGCTTTAATTAAGTTTGTTCTGTGTCTTAAGTGTGGAATTTCTCTTAATGTTTCAAGGTTGATTTCTTGGTTTTGAATTGGATAATCTTCATCAACTTTTTTTACTGTAACTTCTGTAGCTACTAATTCAATTGGTTGAGGTGCATTTGGTGTTGCATGCAATGAACCTTTAATAATGATTGCTGAACCAGGTTTAGTTTGGTCTAATAAGTCAAAATCAAAAGCTTCGCCTTTGAAGACAACTTGCAAGTTTGAAATAGTTGAACCATCGTTTACTTCAATGAAACGAATTTTTTTGTTTCCTCTGTTTGATGAAACTCACCCTTTAATAGTTACATCGGTTCAACCGTCAAAAAACTCAGGTCTTAATAATATTTTTTTAATTGAGTACATAAATTTCTCCTAATTAATTATTGGTCTTAATTTTAATTATTATCTTGTCTTTTGGACTATTTTTGTCTAATAAATCAAACATATGTGTTTCATTCTCAAAGAAAAGAACAAACTCATTTTTGTTTAACATTAATTTATTATCGTATGAATTCATTTGAACGAATTTAACATCATTATCTTTATTTTCATTCAAAATTTCATTGTTTACATTATTTGGATTTAAATCATAATAAACAACTTCTTTTGTATCAAGTAAATTAATATGAATATCAATAGTGCTATTATGAATTTCACCAAATAAATGGTTATAAAATGGTGTGTAATTAAGTTTCACTATTCTAATATTTTCGTCAATATTAGTTACACCATATGGTAAATTATCAAAATCGTATGAATTAATTAAATTCATTGCTTTACTTAAACTACTATTGCCATAATCATATTTGCCTACGTTGACAAACTTGTCATATATCATTTAACCCTCCTAATAATATAATATTTTAATATTATATTATTTTTTACAACTTATGAACTTAAAGAAAATAAAAAGTATTTTCAGTTAACTTGATAATAAGAAAAACTACTTTTAAGCTAGTGAGTAAGCTTTAAAAGTAGTTGTATAGTTTAATTTATAAGAAATTTTGAGTTTCAAATAATGCTCTATATACTTTAACATAAACTTGCTTATCTTCTGATTTAAGCCAATCTCCGATTGAATCGAAGTTTAATAAGAAGTATGCTAATTTTTCGATGTCAGCTCTGTTTTTCATTTTTCTTGAAGCTATATTAATAGGGAAAATTGAACCAAATGATTCAGCTTTACCATAGAAAACAAAAGGTTTTCAAATAATTAATCTAGGGTTTTTATCATTAAATTTGAATAAGTTTATGTCAGACATTTGTGGTTCAGTTAATTCAACCCCTTCAAACATTTCTACATTAGGACTAAATCTAACTTTCTTAGCTTTTTTGAATTCATCATTTAACCTTTTCTTGAACACAAAAAAGTAAGGAATAATAAACAATGAAAAGAATTGTAAATAACTAATTGGTATAACAACAATCGGGGATAATATTTTATATGTTTCATTAAAACGATCATTACCAGGTAGTAAAAATAGTTCTAAAAATAAAACAACATATAAAACTATGTGAACGAAAAATAAAACTATTGCAGGAATAATAACCTTGTTTTGGATAGTTTTCAATAGATAATCTTTGCCTTCAAGGTATTTTATGTTTACCACTTTGTTTTGTTTATTTCAAATTTTAAGTTGTTCAATTTTTGCATTAGTTAATTTTAGAAGTGATTTGTAGAATAAAAGACCAGATTTTTCGAAAATAACAAATCAACCTAAGATAACTTCAATCACAGAAATTGCGATTAATGTAAAAGGCATATTTTCTCCTTAATATGATTAATATATTAATTATATTAAGTTTTTGAGATGAGTAACAAAAAACACAACTGTATAGCTGTGTCATTAATTATTATAATTTAGCGAAGTGTTCTACTGTTCTAACTAATTGTGAAACGTATGACATTTCGTTGTCATATCATGAAATAACTTTGTAAAGTCTTCCATTTTCTGTTTCTAAAACATCTGTTAATTGAGCGTCAAAGATTGAACCATATGTAGCACCAATGATATCAGAAGATACTAATGGAGCTTCTGTATATAATAATGTTTCACTTGCTGCTGCTTTAACAGCTGCGTTTAATTCTTCAACTGTTGGTTGTTTGTCTAAAACAACTGTTAAGTCAACTACTGAACCTGTAATTGTAGGAACTCTAAGAGCTGAACCACTTAAAACACCTGTAGCTTCTGGAACTACTAATCCGATAGCTTTTGCTGCTCCTGTAGATGTAGGAACAATGTTTTGTGCTGCTGCACGTGCTCTTCTTAAGTCTTTGTGAGGAGCATCTTGTAATCTTTGGTCAGCTGTGTAAGCGTGAACTGTTGTCATGAAACCACTTTTAATTCCGAAGTTGTCAACTAAAACTTTAACAACTGGAGCTAAACAGTTTGTTGTACATGAAGCAGCTGAGATTAATTTGTCTTCGCTTGTTAAGATGTTGTGGTTTACGTTGTAAACGATCGTTTTAACATCTTTATCTGATGGAGCTGAAACAACAACTTTTTTAGCACCTGCTTTTAAGTGTTTTTCTGCACCTTCACGTTTTGTGAAGAATCCTGTTGATTCAACAACAAGGTCAATTCCTAATTCTGCTCAAGGTAAGTTTTCAGGGTCTCTTTCTGATAAAACTTTAATTTCATTTCCATTAACAACAATAGCACCTTCTTTAACTTCAACATCAACTGGTAATGTGTGGTATGCTGTATCGTATTTTAATAAGTGAGCTAATGTAGCTGGATCTGTTAAGTCGTTAACAGCAACAACTTGCATATCTTTTGAGTTTGTTTGTAATAATCTACGTAAGAATAATCTTCCGATTCTTCCAAATCCGTTAATAGCAACTTTTTTCATAATTTTGCTTCCTTTCTATATCTAAACTAAACTTTTGATAATTTATAAAGCTATTTATAAATTGCTTATATATTATACTTTTTTTAAAAAAGTGTATTTATTTAATTTTATAAATTAAATATTAGCTTTTTATCTTTGTGTAGCTTATGAATTAGTCTAAAAATTGAGCGTGATAATTTAACTTTTAATATAATTGCTTTATGAAAAATTCACAAACTATTACTATGTCTGTTAATGAGTTAACTTCAGTTTATGATACTGATAGTTCACTGAAACATTATTTTGAAGCTATTGAAAATGTTGGCATTTTAAATGCTGAAAAATATTGACTAAAAAACCTAAATATTTCTAAAACTGCAAACATTGCAGATTTAGGAACAGGTACTGGACGTTTTATATTCGGAGCACTTGATTTAGGATTTTTAAACCTTGACGGCTATGATATTAGTAAAAATTCAATTAAAAAAGCTAAAGAATATTTAACTCAAAATCATTCAAACAAAACTAACATAAATGTGAATTTTTATGAAGTTGATTTATCAAATTATAAATATCAAAAGCAATACGATTTTATGATCTTCACATTCAATTCACTAATGTGCATTCCTTATAGAATTAATAAAATTAATGCATTAAAAAATGCTTATGCTGCACTAAAACCTAATGGATACATAGTTTTTAGTGCTCACGAAGCTAAAGGTGATATTAATAGAGAAAAATTAATTAAGCAGCAAGAAAAAGAAATTAAGTTTAAAAATATTTCTAATTGAGATAAAGGTGACTTTATCTACTATCAGGAAGGACAAAAAGGTGTTTTATCTTATTATGATTTTCATGAAATTATGTCGCTTTTAAATGAAACTGGAATTAAACAAATTCATAAATATGCACATAGAGATAGTTTAGGAAAAGAAACCCAAAATGCATTAGATTTTAGTGATAATGCTATCTATTATGTAATTAAAAAACAAAGTTAATTGTTAATTTAGTAAATGACTTCTTTATTAATTAAAGAAGAATTCATCTTGTAAATAATTTTAGCAATTAACTTTGTTTTTTGCTAACTTATGCTAAAATATTTTCTATGGAAACAAAAAAAGAAACTTCAGATTACACAAGATTAAAACCAAAACACGAACCAGTTTTAAGATCTACAGTTCAAGCTTACATTGAAACAGGAAACGCTGTAAGTAGTGCATATTTAGTTGAAAAATATAGTAAGGTACATCCTGAATTAGATTTTTCAAGTGCTAAAATGAGATACATTTTAGGTGAGCTTGAAGAGTTAGGTTACCTTATAAAAGAGTCAGGAACAAGTGGAAGAATTCCTACTTTATTAGGTCTTAATTATTATGCTAAATATCTTGCTAAACCACATACATCTGAATTTGAAAACAAAATTGAAGCTATATTAGCAAACAAAAAAGTTGATATTGATAACACAGTTGAAAAAGCAGCTCAAATTATTGCAGATATGTCAGGTTATACAATGATTACAACTAATAATATCGATGATCAAACACTTCTTAAAAGTATTGATTTAGTTGTATTGTCACCTACAAAAGCGACAATTGTATTAGTCACATCAAATGGTGATGTATTTTCAAGAATTTTAAATATTGAAAATAACGAATTTAAAATGACTGATGTTAAAACAGCAGTAAGAATTTTCAAAGAAAGATTAGTTGATAAACCACTTTGTGAAATTCCTGAAACTGTTGCAATTTTAGAACCTATTTTAAAAGAAGCAGTTCAAAAATATCAAGAGCTTATCAACTCATTTGTTAGAAATGTTTTCGGAAACTTCAAGACTAGAACAAGAAATAAAAATAATGTTTATGGAAAAAATAACATTATCTTGAGTCAAAATATTCAAAGAGAAGACCTTTCAAAAATGATTGAGTTGATTGAAAATCACTCAATTTGAGAAAGTATTGAATCTCAAATTGAAGACGAGGAAAACATAAGAATTCAAATTGATAATTCAGGAACATATATGTCTAAGAAAATTAGCAATCATAATCAAATCACTGAAATTGCTATAGTAGGTGCTACTACTTCAAAATATGATGATATGAAGACTGCGCTTGCAATGTTGGAAAGAATTTTAAGCAATAAGAAAAAATAATCTTGCTGTAAAAATTAGGAGTAAAAGAGGAGAAAAATGAATAATTATTTAACAAAAGGAAAGATTTTTGAGGGTAATAAAATTACTGCTGAATTTGAGCTTTTCTTAGATTCAAAAGAAATTATTGAATTTAAAGGTAAAAAAACAATCAGAGTTGGTAAAAATGAATACTTACCTGATTTTGACAAATATTTAATTGGTCAAAAATTTAATAAAAAATTAACTATCAAATTAGTGTTTCCAAGTGATTACATTTTTAAAGACTTCCGTGGTAAAAAAGCTTATGTTAATTTAAAAGACATAAAACTTCAGAATTCACACATTAAAAAAGAAGAATCAAAAGCTAATGATAAAGAGAAAGAATTATTGGCTTCTGAAATTGAAAAACTTAATGCAGAAAAAATTCAATTATCTTCACAAATTGATTCTTTAAATGCAAAAGTTAAAGAATTAGAAAACAAAATTCAATTAGATCAATATACATACAAATTAAAACTTCAAGAATTAGACGGAAACTTCAAGCAAAAATATGAAGAATTAGTTACAAAAACTAATGAAACAAAAAAACAAGAAGTTTTAGAAAACAAAAAATATGCATTATCTAAGTTTTTAGAAGAATTTATGGAACCATATAACAATTATATGGGGGCTATGAATGCTGGTTTAAATTCAGATAATGAAGTTGTTAAAAACTACTGCTTTGGATTTTCAATTGTTGCAAAACAATTTGAAAATCTATTTAACGAAAATGGCGCTCAATTAATTGACCCAATTGTAGGTTCTGAATTCGATGCTCACACTCAAGAAGTTGTTCAAATCGAACACGATAATAATAAAGCTGACAATTCTATTATAAGAGTAGTTAGATATGGTTTAAAAATTGGTGATAGAGTAGTAAAACCTGCATCAGTTGTTATCTCAAAAGTAAAATAAAAAAATTTAGCAAATAAATTATTGTTTTGCTAAATTTCTGTTATAATATATTCAATTAAAAAGAGGATGAAAAAACATTTTATTGCAAAAGGAGATTAAATATGGCTAAAGAAATAGTATTAGGAATTGACTTAGGTACAACAAACTCTGTTGTTACTGTTATTGAAAATAAACAACCTGTTGTTTTAGAAAACCCTAATGGGAAAAGAACAACTCCATCAGTAGTTGCATTTAAAGGAGATGAAATTATTGTTGGGGATGCTGCTAAAAGACAAGTTGAAACAAACCCAAACACAGTTGTTTCTATAAAAAGATTAATGGGAACAGATAAAACAGTTAAACTAAATGGAAAAGATTACAAACCTGAAGAAATTTCAGCAATGATCTTACAATATATGAAAGATTATGCAGAAGCCAAATTAGGTAAAAAAGTAACTAAAGCTGTTATTACAGTTCCAGCTTACTTTGACAATGCTCAACGTGAAGCTACAAAAATAGCAGGTAAAATTGCTGGATTAGATGTTCTTAGAATTATCAATGAACCTACTGCAGCTGCACTTGCATTCGGTTTAGAAAAAACTGATAAATCAATGAAAGTTCTTGTTTATGACTTAGGTGGAGGAACATTTGATGTTTCTGTTCTTGAATTAGAAAACGGAACATTTGAAGTTTTATCAACTTCAGGAGACAACCACTTAGGTGGAGATGACTGAGATCACGCTATTGTTGAATGAATGATTTCACAAATTAAATCAAAATACGATTTTGACGTAAGAAGCGACAAAATGGCTATGTCAAGATTAAAAGAAACAGCTGAAAAAGCAAAGATTGACTTATCAAACCAATCAACAGCTGCTATTAACTTACCATTCTTAGCAATTACACCAAACGGACCATTAAACGTTGAATTAGAATTAAAACGTAGCGAATTCGAAGCTATGACAGCTAACTTATTAGATAGAACAAGAAAACCTATTGAAGATGCTTTAAAAGAAGCTGGAATTACAGCTAACGACTTACACGAAGTATTATTAGTTGGTGGATCAACAAGAATGCCGGCTGTTCAAGAAATGGTAAAAAGAACATTAGGTAAAGAACCTAACCGTTCAATTAACCCAGATGAAGTTGTTTCAATCGGTGCTGCTATTCAAGGTGCTGTTTTAGCAGGTGACATTGATGACATTTTATTACTTGATGTTACACCATTAACATTAGGTATTGAAACACTTGGAGGTATTGCAACACCACTTATCCCAAGAAATACAACAATCCCAGTTACAAAATCTCAAATCTTCTCAACAGCTGCAGATAACCAAACAGAAGTGACAATTACTGTTGTTCAAGGTGAAAGAGAAATGGCTTCAGACAACAAATTATTAGGACAATTCAACCTTTCAGGTATTGAACCAGCCCCTAGAGGAATTCCTCAAATTGAAGTTAGCTTCTCAATTGACGTTAACGGTATTACAACAGTTAAAGCTAAAGACGTTAAAACAAATAAAGAACAATCAATCACAATTCAAAACTCTTCGAAATTATCAGAAGCAGAAATTGAAAGAATGATTAAAGAAGCTGAATTAAACAAAGAAGCTGACAAAAAACGTAAAGAAGAAGCTGAAACAATCGTTAGAGCCGAATCATTAATTGACCAAATTAAGAAAGCTAATGCAGAACAAGGTGACAAATTAGATGAAAAAGCTAAAGCAGAATCTGAAAAATTAATTAGTGAATTACAAGAATTAATTAACAAAAAAGACATTCCTGCTCTTAAAACAAAATTAGACCAAGTTGAAGAAGTTATCAGAAACTTTGCTAATGCATCAGCTCAACAAAATGCTCAAAATACACAACAAGCATCACAAAATAACTCAGATGAAGATGTTGCTGAAGTAGTTGAAGAATAATTTATATAGATATTAAGACACTATAGTGCAAACTATGGTGTTTTTATTTGCTTTTGTAAGTAAAAAAACTTAATAAAACCAATTTATTTCTATATTTATTATTAATAAATATATGTTTTTGTCAGATTTATAAATAGTGCATTAAATTGTTTAAAAATTTAATAAAAAAATTTTCATAGTATAAAAAATATACTATAATAAGTTAGCACAAGGCACCATAGCCAAACGGCCAAGGCATGAGTCTGCAAAACTTTGATTACGGGTTCGAATCCCGTTGGTGCCTCCATAAATGCGCCCGTAGCTCAATTGGACAGAGCGTTAGGTTACGGCCCTAAAGGTTACGAGTTCGAGTCTTGTCGGGCGCGCCAGATGTTGCTTTGCTTTGTGCGAGAAAATAAAAAATTTAAAAATTTCGTTATAAAAAATTAATTGTGTGTTATAATATTTACACCAATAACGAATGCGAGTGTAGTTTAATGGTAGAACTTCAGCCTTCCAAGCTGACTGTGAGGGTTCGATTCCCTTCACTCGCTCCATATCAGCGAGAAATCGCTGACCTCATTTGTTTTTTTGTTATGAAAGACAGCTCCCTTTTGGGAGTTGTTTTTTATCTTTTTTACTTACTAAAATTTACTTATTACTTATAATATAAAAATATATGAAGACAAAAATATATGACGACAAAGAACTATTAAGCCAAAAATTTGTGAAAACATTAGAATATAAAGGTAATCATTGATATATCAATGATTTATTTATAAGTCTTTTGAATAAAAAGATGATAATTAAATCAATTTCTCAAATAATAACCTTTTTAATAATTGTTACATTTGTTGTTTTAGCAATTTTTGGAAAATCAAATGTAGTTGAGAATAATCAATGGTATACATACTTAATTTTTGCTCCAATAATTTGAGTTATTTATTCTCTTAAATCACTCTACGATGCTAGTGAGATAGCTAAAAAAGTTAAAAATGGTTATTACACACTTAACCCGAGAATGCATTTTGTATTAAGTAATAAAAAGCATCTTATTAATTCGCTTTATATAACAGCAGTAATACCACCTGTTGATGTTTTTTACAAAATTTTCTTTATAAACACCTTATACCTTTCAGATAAGGAAAGAAATTCGATTGAAAAAGTTGATGAATTAATTTATTTAATCAATTTAGAATCTGAAAACAAGTTTTCAAGATTAAAAAATGTTGAATTCAAATTCGATGTTTATGAAATGTCAATTGCCGGAATAACAATGGGACTATTTTTAATAGTTCAGACACTTGTTAAATTTACAGCACTTTCAAAAGTTGGATTAAATTTTGAATATGTGTTTTATATTATCTATGCAATCTTTTTCACAACTTATAAAGCAGCACTTTTAGGAGTTGCGTCAGACTTTTTTGCACTATTATTTAATGGTGGAATTTGATCTTGATACTGAATGTATGCAATAGTGCCGATTGCAGTTGTATTGATTACAAAACTATTCATTTTTATGTATAAGACAAAGTCAATGAAAGCGGTTATCGCAACTTTTGTAACGATACTTATTTCACTCTTTTCTACCTTCCTTACAGTTATTTTAGTATCGAATTCAGATAATCCAAAATTCTTTGTTAAAAATAAAAAAACTAAATTAATTGAGGGTCTTAAGATCAGTAAAATTTTTGGAGTCGGCGCTCTTACAGATGCTACTTTATACATAATAATTGTAATTTCATTTATTTTAACTTTTGTTCTGTTGTTCATAATGCTCTATGTGTACACAAAACAAGATCAAAATAAGAGAATTGCAAGTTATTTCATAAACTTATTTATGATTATCGGAATAGTTCTAATTGTTATGGTTGTATGTAGATGAATTTATGGACCTTATGTCTTCATTAATTATGCAAACTTATTCTTAAAACGTAATTACACAGTAGGGAATAATTATCTAATAATTATGATACCAATCATATTCAGAACCTTAATTTCAATTCCGATTTATGTACTTATTTTATCTACTTTATTCTCACTTCTTGAATTAATCAAAAACAAGATTGAAGCAAGAAAAAATGTTAAATATATCTAACTAAAAGTTAGATATTTTTTTAAACTTTCTATACCATAGAACTAAAAGCAAAATACACAAAAACATTTTTTTAATATAATTAAAAAAATATTTAAGGAGTATTTTATGAGTAATAAAAAATCAAGAAGAGAAATCAGGTTAAATGTTATTCAAGTTCTTTACAAATACGAACTTTTAAATGAAGCAATCGATGTTCCTGCCGCAGTTACTGAATTTGATTTTATTGATATTGAAGAAACAAAAAGATTAAGTTTAATTGCATCTAACTACAAGTTTTTAAGAAAGACTTTATCATCGCTTTTAAACAGTGACTGAAGTTGAGAAAGACTTTCTCCAGTTGTTAGAGCAATAATTTTAAACGGTGCTTTTGAGTTGTTCAATAATCAACCTAAAATTGTTTTCAATGAGTCAGTTGAAATTACAAAAATGTTCTTCCCACCAGCATTAGACCAATCAAACGTGACACAAGAAGAAAGCTACTACAAGTTTGTTAATGGTATTTTAGAAAACTATTACAAATTAATTCAGTTAATGGATAAAGCAAAATAATGTCATCAATCAAAATTAACAATCTTAAATTTGTAATTGCATACAACTCACATCTAAAAAAGATTATCAAGCAATTTTATTTTACAATTGAGCAGTTCGCTAACTACAAGTTAATCAAAAAGCAAGCAGATAATTCAGCTTACAGTAAAAAAGAAATGAGTATTTCTTCAAATACACTTAATGAACTTATTGATAAGTTTTTAAGTCACATTGAATTTGAAGAAAATGCAACTGATGCTCAAAAGCAAATGATTAGCAACTTTTATCATTTTATGTTCTATCAACTAATTGCTAAATATTACAACATTGATAATTTGACTTTTGATATTGAGTATTTAGAAAATAACCAAATTAAGTTAGTTAACAATAAGTCATTATCAAAAAAAGAAACTAAACACGAGTTTGATCTTTTAGTTAATAAAGTTAAAAGAACATACTATTATGACTTTTTAGATGAGTTTCAAAAATTGCCAAATTACAACACTGTTTTACGTTCTATTCTAAAGAAGGTGCTTTAATGAAAAATAAAGAAATTAGAGAACAATTTCCAATCTTAAAGTCTATTGTTTATTTTGATTCAGCTGCCTTAGTTTTAAAACCTCAAACTGCAGTTGATGCTTTAGTTGATTTTTATTCTAACAGATCAATTTCATCACGTACAGCAGATACACCAATCGGTAGTGAAGTTAATCAAACAATTTCAAGAGTTCGTTCAAAAGTTGCTGATTTAATCAATGCAAAAGAAACAGAAGTTATATTCACATCAGGAACAACTGAATCAATTAATATGTTTGCTCAAATGATGGGACAAATTCTAAAAGATGGTGATGAAATTTTATTAAGCTCATACAATCACTCTTCAAACATTATTCCTTGATTAGAAATTGCTAAAAAAACAAATTCAAAAGTTGTTGTATCAAATGACATTTTAAGCGACATTAATGAGAAAACTAAACTCATTTCATTTTCTAACGAAACTAACAACTTTAATATTTCATTAGATATTAATGCAATTTGTAAGATAGCAAAAGAAAAAAATATTGTAATTTTAGCTGATGCAGCACAAGCTATTAGTCATAAAAAAACTTCCTTAAATGATTTTGATGCAATAGCATTCAGCACAAATAAATTTTATGGACCAACAGGAATGGGTGTCTTAGCAATTAAAGATACATTACTTTCACAATTTAGACCAGTTAAATTTGGTGGTGGTTCAGTTGATGCGATCGGTAAAGATAATAATTGAACTATTAAAAAGACAATTTCAAGATTTGAACCAGGGACACCTGATTTAGGTGGTTTCTTTATGTTTGATAAATCACTTGATTTTTTCAACTCAATTGGATATGAAAAAACTCAAGAAATTCTTAAGGATTTATCAACTTATTTACACAATCAATTAGCTACATTAGATAATATTGAAGTTTTTTCAAAATCAGGTGACAACATTGCACTTATTAATGTAAAGGGAATTAATCCTCAAGACGTTGCTACTTATTTAGGTTCAAAAGGAATTTACACAATAGCAGGAATTTTCTGTGCTCCTTATTTAAGAAACATTCAAGATAATTATTCATTTTTAAGAATTTCACTTGGAATTTACAATTCATATGAAGATATTGACAAACTCATTGAAGAGTTAAAAAATGGAGGTGACTTTTATGCGTTTTAATCAAAATGAAGCTCGTGAAATGATTATGGAGCATTACAAAAACCCAGTTAACAAAAAAGATTTAGATGATAAATTTCAAACTCATTACAGTAATACTTGTTCTGACAAAGTTCAATTAGACATTCAATGAGAAAATGACAAAATCAAAGTAGCAAACTTTAACGGAATTGGATGTGCAATTTTTGTTGCTTCAACTGATATGTTCTTAAGTTTAATTAAAAACAAAACTAAAGAAGAAATCTCAAATCTTATTTCGCTTTTTGAAAAGTTTGTTAATCAAGAACAATTAAGCTATGAGCAAATTACAAAATTAGAAAATCTTTGAGTTTTCTATAATGTTAAATCACACTTAAATAGAGTTAATTGTGCACTTTTAATCACAAAAGCTTACCAAGATGAGAACAACAACTAAAAAACCAATTATTTTCCATATTGACTTTGATAGTTACTTTGCATCAGTAGCAAGATTAAAATATCCACTACTCAAAGGAAAACCAATTGCAATATGCAAAAGTAAATCACATGCAATAGCTGTATCTATTAGTTATGAATTAAAAAATACAAAATTAGTTCGTGTTGGAATGAAAAAAGAAGAAATTAGAAAACTGGTTCCTGAAACAGTGTTCGTCGATGTTGATATGGATTTATGCATTAGTACATCTAACTCTATTTTTGGTTTTTTAGGTAGAAAATACACTGAAAATATTCATATATCCTCAATTGATGAATGTTTTTTAGATGTAACTAATTTAGTTTATAAAACAAAAGTTTCGCCAAAGTTTTTAGCTAGACAAATCCAACAAGAAATCTTAAGAGTCTTTGATATTCCGATCACAATCGGTATATCTCACAACAAATTTTTAGCGAAGATGACTACTAACATTTCGAAACCATTTGGAATTGGATTTACTAATGAAGCTAATTTCAAAGATCAATTCTTTCACTTACCAATTGGTGAATTTCACGGAATTGGTTGAAGGTCTGCTCCAAAACTTGAATCAATGGGGCTAAAAACAATTGGTGACCTTTATAAAGTATCTACAAATATGTTGCTAATGCAAACATTATTTGGTAAGTATGCTGAAACAATAATTAAAAATTTACAACCTTATTATTATGAAAATATTCAACATCACGAAAAACAACTTCAAGGGTTAGGGAACGAAATTACTTTTGAAGATTACTATATGGATGAAGAAATTAAAATCAAATACTTTGATGATCTAATTAAAAAAGTTTCAGGAAGAGCTATTAAACACAATTTAGTTGGAAATGTAGTTTCTGTTTTAATCAGAACCAAAGAGAAAAAATGATTTACAAAGCAACATAAAATTTCCAAATATATCAACACGTATGAAGATTTACATAGAGTCGCTTTTGATTTATTTGATAAACACTTCAGGGATAAAGAATACATTGGTATAGGTGTAAGAATATCAGGTCTTAGAGATGTTTTTGATATTTACATACCAGTTCCATTATTCCAGGAAGCGACTGAAATTAAAAAGTATGAAAACTTAAATATTAACTTTGCAAACATTGGTGTAACTAAAAATGTAAACAAAGAAAAAAGCAAATTCACCTTACAAGGTAGCTTATACAGAAAGTAGGTATTATGAAAATAGGGATTTTTGGTGGTTCATTTGATCCGGTTCATAAGGGTCATTTAGAAATTGCTAAATATGCAATTAATGAACTTAATTTAGATAAATTAATTTTTGTTCCTGCATATTCATCACCATTTAAGACAACTAAAAAAACTGCTTCAGGTGAGCACAGGATTAAAATGATTCAATTAGCAACAGCTGGAGAAGATAAAATCGAAGTATCTGATTTTGAAGTTAAACGTGGTGGAGTTAGTTATACAATTGACACACTTAAATACTTTAAAAACAAATACAAAAATGACCAATTATTCTTGCTCATTGGTTCAGACAACTTAATGTCACTTAATAAATGAAAAAATATTGATGAAATTTGTAAGCTTGCAAAAATTGTTGTTTTCAAAAGAAGTAACAATTTCAACAAAATTTATGCAAAAAAATATAATGTTTTAATTTTAAACAACCCAATTAGACCTGAATCATCTACTTTATATAAAAAAGGTGAATTAAACTTCGTTCCAGAAGTTGTTGCAGATTACATTGCAGAACACAGATTATATATAGAGCAAATTATTTTCAATACACTTACAGCACTTAGAGCAAAGCACTCTATGTCTTGTGCTGAATTTGCAGTTGCACTTGCAAAAGCACATGGGCTATCTGCTAGAGACGCTTATTTTGCAGGGTTAGTTCACGACATCGCAAAAGAAATTGATCCAGAAGTTTCAATTCAGATAATTAAAGAAAATGAACCTGAATTATTAGATAGTTTTGAAAACCATATGCTGCACCAATACACAGGTTACTTAATTCTTAAACATGCTTTGAGAATTAAAAATGAAGATATTTTAAATGCAGTTAAATATCACACATCTATGAGAGAAAATATGACGCCGCTTGATATTGTGGTTTATATAGCTGACAAAATTTGTCAAGGAAGAAAGTATCCTGGTATCCAAAAAGTAAGAGCTCTAGTTTTAAAAGATTTAAAAGCAGGATTTTCACAAGCAGTTCAAGATGCTTATGATTATAACATTAACAAAGGAGTTGTCTTTTCAGATAAGCAGCTTGCTTTATATAACAAATACAGAAGTGGTAAATCGCCTTTAGATATAGATTTGAAAGAAGGTAACTAATGCAAATGCAAGAAAGATTACAAAAAATTCTCTCTAAAGCAGGGGTTGCTTCAAGAAGAGAAGCTGAACAAATGATTTTAGATGGAAGAATTTCTGTTAATGGTTATATAGCTAAATTAGGTGATAAAGCTTCATTTAATGATGAAATTTTAGTTGATGGATTACCAATTAATGGTGAAGAACAAAAAGTTTATTTTGTTCTAAATAAACCACCAAAAACTGTATGTACACTTAAAGATAATTTCAATAGAGCAAAAGTTACTGATTTAATTGATACACCTTACAAAATTTTTCCTGTAGGTAGATTAGATTACGATACAACCGGAGTTCTTATTCTTACAAATGATGGAGATTTGGCTAATAAATTAATGCACCCATCATATGAAGTTGTAAGAGTTTATAGAGCTAGATTAAATGAACCGCTTGATAAAAAAGAATTAGCTAAATTAAACAAACCTGTAATTATTAACAAGAAATTTTCAAACCAACAAGTTATTCACATTGAATCAAAAAGTTACTTTGTTGTTTTGACACAAGGTACTTACCATCACGTTAAGGAATTATTCAAATTAGTTGATAAAGAAGTTATCAATCTTAAAAGAGTTGAATATGGTGGAATTACAGTTGAAAACATTCCTGTAGGAAAATATAGACCACTTACAATCAAAGAAGTTAAAACTTTAAAAACGTGACTAAACAAACCAAAGGCTAAAAAATAGTCTTTGTTTTTTTACTTTTAAAGCTTGCACACTGTTGTAACCTGAGTTTCCAAGTAGGAAGCTCATTTTTTATAATTTTTAAACTCTACTTATATACTATGTATATAAGTAAAAATCAAAAAATTTTTATTTTTTACAATGATTACAATGATAATAGTGTATAATTAAAGCATGAGCAATTACATTTTATATAAAAGAAACAACCCTAAAGGCATCTATTTAGCAATTGGGATTTCAAAAGGTTATGGTAAAGGAATTGGTGATTTAGTTGGTCTAGGCTATTGAGACGAAATCAAAGATAAATATTCTTTGCAAAACATTGATGATTTAAAGGCAATCGCAAAATTAGTTCCATTCACAAACAACAAAGTTGAAGCAAAGAGCAAATTTTTGAATTGTTAGAGCCAACATCTGTTGAAACCAATGTTAAAAATGTTGGAATTGATTTAATTTACAAAATTATCAAAGAACTAGATTTATTCAGTTCATTGCCAAAAAGCAAACACAAATCATTAGAAGAAGTTCTTGAATTTGTCATTGGAACCAGAATTATTTTTCCAAGAAGCTACATTTGTCAATATAAAAACAAAAACGATTTTTTACACAATGTTGA
Organism: Mycoplasma sp. 2045; assembly: GCF_024582715.1. GTDB lineage: Bacteria > Bacillota_I > Bacilli_A > Mycoplasmatales > Metamycoplasmataceae > Mycoplasmopsis. The sequence goes on along the minus strand of NZ_CP102083.1, from coordinate 546,671 downwards.
AATTAAAAAATCATCAATTTATAACTATTTTGATACTTTTTAACAAACAAAGAAACTATTTTATTCAATCTTTACAATAAATTACAAGAATTAACTAATAGAAACAGTAAACAATTACACTTTGACAATACAACTGTTTATTTTGAAAGTTTTTCAAGAAAAGGCGTAAGACAAAAAGGTTTTTCAAAAGACGGCAAGCATGATGAAGACCAAATTGTAATAGCAATGGCGACAGACAATAATGGAATACCTTTTCATTACAAAATTTTTGAAGGAAATACTGCCGATTCACAAACTTTAATTAAGTTTTTAATTGAAATGGAAAGAATTTACAAGATTAAAGACATAACAATCATTGCCGACAGAGGAATTAGTCAAAATGCTAACTTAAGATTTTTAGAACAGAAAGGCTATAAATACATCGTCCAAAAACGTATCAATAACCTTAGCGAAGCAGATAAAAGATTCATCATCGAAGATAAAGATTATATGTTGGAACATGAAATGTTTTCAAAAAGCAGATTTGTGGAATCTGTTTGAGCAAACAATAGAAAAAGGAAAAGATTTAATCAAACTCTTAGAAAACAAATAGTTTACTTTAGCCCAGCAAAAGAAAAGCTTGACAGAATAAAAGAGCTTTTTCGATAGCAAAATATGAGAAAAATCAATTAATAATGTAATTTGCTTAAGTGATCTTGTTCCAGAATACAAGAAAAATATATGGATGTTGAAGGCAAAACAATTGCCAAATTAAATTACTCTAAAATTAAAAAATAGCTGATCAAGATGGTTTCTATATGATTGAAACCAACATACCTAATTTAACAGCACAAAGAGCTAATGAAATTTATAGACAACAATGAAAAATTGAAGAAGATTTTAGAACATTGAAATCTTCGCTTGAAGTTAGACCAATGTTTGTTCATAAAGATTCTCACATTCAAGCGCATGTTTTCTTATGTTTCTTAGCGTTGATTGTTTTAAAATACTCAATTTACAAACTCAAAAAGTTCTATGAAGATAATGGTGAAATTCAAAAGGTAACTATGAATATGTTTGTGGATGCCTTAAAACTTATAACAATAACAACTAAAACTGTGAATGGTAAAGTTGTTGGTGAAATTATTAATAATTTAGATCCAAACCATTATGAATTAAACAAAATATATAAAGATTTTTCATTTGTTATAGAAAATCTATCATTGTAATTAAAAATAACAAAAACGAAAACGCCTTATTTGTAGGTGTTTTCGTTTTTATCCCTTTAACTTGGAAACTCAGGAATTATTCAAATTAGTTGATAAAGAAGTTATCAATCTTAAAAGAGTTGAATATGGTGGAATTACAGTTGAAAACATTCCTGTAGGAAAATATAGACCACTTACAATCAAAGAAGTTAAAACTTTAAAAACGTGACTAAACAAACCAAAGGCTAAAAAATAGTCTTTGTTTTTTTACTTTTAAAGCTTGCACACTGTTGTAAAAGGTAAAAATAATGTATGTTATATAAATTTGTAAAAAATATATAATATATTTAAATTACATTTAAATATATCCTGTTAGGAGTTTGTATGATAGACAATAAAGACAAAGACAAGAAATTAATTGAAGAAATTGATGTTACATTAAAAGCTTCAGACGATACAGAATTTGAATATGAAGAAAATAACAAAATGATCTTCAGGAAAAAACAACCAGTAGTTGAGCAAGTTGAAGAAGAGGAAGAATTACCTCAAAACAATGATGAATATCAAGTTCAATCTCAAATCATTGAGTCACCAACAGAAGGATTAATTCCAATTGTTATTGATAACGAAATGAAGCAATCATTCCTTGAGTACTCTATGAGCGTTATTGTTTCACGTGCTCTTCCAGATGCACGTGATGGACTTAAACCGGTTCACCGTAGAATTCTTTATGATATGTCAGAATTAGGAATCACACCTGGTTCACAACATCGTAAATCAGCTCGTATTGTAGGGGATGTTTTAGGGAAATATCACCCACACGGTGATTCATCAGTTTATAAAGCTATGGTTCGTATGGCTCAAGATTTCTCAATGCGTTATCCACTTGTAGATGGACATGGTAACTTCGGATCAATCGATGGTGACTCTGCTGCTGCTATGCGTTATACAGAAGCAAGAATGTCTAAAATTGCTTCTGAAATGTTAGAAGGAATTAAAAAAGATACAGTTGATTTTGTAGATAACTATGATGGAAGTGAAAAGGAACCTACAGTATTACCTTCAAGATTTCCTAACTTACTTGTTTCAGGTTCATCAGGGATTGCTGTTGGTATGGCAACTGAAATTCCACCACACAACTTAGGTGAATCAATTGATGCGGCTATTGCTCTTGCTAAAAATCCTGAAATTACAGTTAGAGAATTAATGCAACACATTAAAGGACCTGACTTCCCAACTGGTGCAATTATCCTTGGAACAAAAGGAATTTTAGAAGCATATGAAACTGGAAGAGGAAGTATTCCTGTTCGTTCAAAATGTGAAGTTATTGAGCAACCTAATGGAAAATCAAAAATTATTATTAGAGAAATTCCTTATGCAATTAAAAAAACTACAATCATTGAAAAGATTGCTGAATTACACAAAGCAAAAGTTGTTGAAGGAATTACAGACTTAAGAGATGAATCAAACAGAGAAGGTATTCGTTTAGTTATCGATGTTAAAAAAGGTGTAAATCCACACATTCTTTTAAACAAGTTATTTCAAAAATCAAATATCCAAACATCATTCAACTTTAACTTAGTTGCTATTGTTAATGGAGAACCTAAAACATTAAACTTAAAACAAGCTCTTGAAGTGTTTATCGAACACCAAAAAGATGTTGTTTCAAGAAGACTTAAATTTGATTTAAATAAAGCAGAAGAACGTGCTCATATTTTAGCTGGATTAAAAATTGCTGTATCAAACATTGATGAAGTAGTTAAAATAATTAAACAATCTAAAACAGATGCTGAAGCTCAAGAAAAATTATCAAGCAGATTTAATTTAACTGAAAGACAAACAAAAGCTATCCTTGAAATGCGTTTAAGCAGATTAACAGGATTAAACATTGAAAAAATGGATCTTGAAATTAGTGAATTAAATGTTGAAATAGCTCATTACAAAGACATTTTATCTTCAGAAGAAAAATTAATTAACCAAATTGTTTTAGAACTTGAAGAAATCAAAGAAAAATTCAATGACAAACGTAGAACTGTTATTGATGAATCGGCTGTTGGTGTTATTTCAGATGAAGATTTAATCCATGAAAGAGAAATTGTTATTACATCAAGCTCAAAAGGTTATGTAAAGAGAATTGACTTAGATGAATACAACACACAACGTAGAGGTGGAGTTGGTTCAGTAAGTATGAAAACTTACGAAGATGATGATATTGCAATGATTATTCATGCATCAACACATACAAACTTATTATTATTCTCAAACATTGGTAAAGTTTATGTATTAAGAGGACACCAAATTCCAGAAGGTTCAAAACAATCAAAAGGAGTTCCTTTTGTAAACATACTTTCAGGGTTAGATGTTGAAAATGGAGAAAAAATTATCTCAATTCTTAATGTTGATAAATTCTCAGATGATCAATATTTAGTAACTGTAACTAAACAAGGTATGTTTAAAAAATCTGATCTTAAATTATTTGCAAACATTAGAAAAAATGGACTTATTGCATTTAAATTAAAAGAAGGTGATCAGTTAGTTAGAGCATTTGTGATTGGAAATGAAGAATCTGTATTAATCGCAAACAACTATAGAAATGTATGTATGTTCAAATCTGATGACATTAGACCACTTTCAAGAAATTCGTTAGGAGTTAAGGGAATTAAACTTGATGATAATCAAGAAGTTGTATCAGCTTCATCAGATAGTGAAGGTTCATTAATCCTTACACTTGGTGAAAAAGGATTTGGAAAACTTACAGACAAAGAACAATTTAGATTAACAAGAAGAGGTTCTAAAGGAGTTGCTGGCATTGATAGTAACAAAGCTGGGAACTTAGTATTTGCTAGATTTGTTAATACAAACGATGAACTTTTAGTAATTACATCATCAGGTTCAACAATAAGAACTCAAATTAACCAAATTTCTGAAACAGGAAGAAATGCTAAAGGTGTAAAAATTATTAACTTAAAAGACAACGATTCAATTGTTGCTGTTGAAGTTATTTCACAAGATAATTAAGAAGTAAAATGATGCTAAAAATAAATTAGCATCATTTTTTTGTTGCTTGCATTAAGTTAAAAAAGGGTATAATAGCGTAGTTAATTTATTAAAATACAAAATGATAAAAATATATAAAAAACTTAATTTGGAAAGGAATTGAAATGTCTAAAAAACCTTCAATTTTCAAAAAGTCATTAGTTGATGCTAAAAACAATTTAAAACGTGGAAACATTTTATTATTAGCTATTGCTTTCATTTTAGGAGCAGTATTCAGTGCTTTAGTTGCTTCATTAGCAAATGATATTATTATGAACCCAATTTCTAAAGTATTAGGATTTGACGAATTAGCAAAAATGGAATCAAATGGTGTTCTTTACGGAAAATTCTTAGCTGCATTATTAACATTTATTATTGTTTCGTTTGTTGTATTTGCAATTTTATTAGGATACTTCTTAATTGCTAACGCTATTGCGGCTCACAAAGCTGCCAAAAGACCAGCAGTTGTTGAAGCTCCAGCTAAACCTACAACAGAAGAATTAATCTTAAAAGAATTAGTTAAACTTAATGACAAAATGGATAAAAAATAATCTATCCAAAATCAAATGCTACCTTTTAATTAACAAGGTAGTTTTTTTCTGACTTTTTCAAACAAAAGTGATTTACCGACAATAGTTGATATCACATAAATGTATGAATTATTTAAAGTGCGATTTTCAAGATTCTTAAAAGCTGTTAAATGAATAAATATTTACTAAAATTATTACAATATAGACTTAAGAATAAAAGGCCAGTCCAGTTGAAAATGCTATAATAAAATTAGGATTAGAGACTATGGTTAAATACACAAAATGAGTTAAATTTTGGTTTTAAAAATAAAATAAATTAGCGAAAGGTGTATGGTAAATATGAACAAGATTCAATACGGACAATTCTTCACAGAAAGAAATGTTTTTGAAAATAACTCTGTTTTTCAAGAGTTTATGTCTAAAAATGAGTTATGAAATAAAAATATCTTAGAACCTTTCGCAGGTGCTAATAATTTAATTAGATTCTTACAAGAAAAAAATCAAAAATTGAAGTATGAATCTTTTGATTTAGAACCTAAAAACTCAAATGTAAAGAAAAACGATAGTATTAACAATTGATTCTATAAAGACTTTGATTTAATAGTAACTAATCCCCCATATTTATCAAAGCATTCTGCTAGAAGAATGAAAATAGATGCTGATTTTCAAAATTACGATGATTTATACAAACTATCATTAGATAGATGTATAAGCAATGTTAGATTCACAGTTGCAATTATTCCTACAACACTTATTAATAGTAATAGAAAAGAAGATCAAAAATTAATTGAAAAGTTAGTTATTTTTCAATTATTACCAGACAAGGAAAATTTCAATGATACTGAGCACCCCGTTGCTTTAGCTTATTTTGATAATCTAAAAGATGATGGTGACTTCTTACTTTATGAAAATAATAAGTTCATAGATAGTTATAAAAACTTAAGAAATAAGGAACAAAAAATCCTAAAGCAAAGAAATGAATGAAATATAAGATTTAATGTTGTTTCAGGAAATCTTTGCATAAATACAGGTGATAACACAAAAGACAAAACAAATATTAAGTTTCACGATTCTGAATGAAAATCAAATGATCAAGTCAAATCTACTGATAGACATAAAGTGAAATTGTTAATTGAAGATGTAGAAGTGGATGAAGAATTAATAGAAGCATTCAATAAAAAAATTCAGGAATTAAGAAACAATCATTGCGATTATTTATGAGCTTCATTTAAAGGTGTTTCGAGAACAGGTCATTTTAGAAAAAGATTAGATTTTGAAACTGCAAAAAAAATAATAAATTCAATACAAATTTAGAAATGAAAAGTAGACAGTTTTTGTTTTCTGTCTACTTTTCTTATCTTAGTTTAGTCCAAATTTACCGTCTTAATTTTTTAATTGAGTTAGTTTGTAATTTCGTAATTAATTTATCAAGATCAAGGATAATAGCATTTTCATTAATATCTTTTAGTGCTTGTATTCTGCTTTCTGTGTAATATTGACCATCTAAACAAAATCACACTGAATCAACAGTGTTAGGGCCAAGATTTTTAAGTTGGATAATAACATCATTGTATTGATTATCTTGAGCTCCACCACATTCATTTGTATATTTATTTACAACATAAATTGTCTTACTGTTATGTTGTATGACAAAATCTAGTGATTTTAGTTCTCTTGGTTTGTCATTTGAATTATGAACAATTTCATCATTGAGTAAATAAAGAGCTTCAGCTCCTTTAGGATTTAGTTTTTGAACATTTACTCCAATTTTTGTTAATTCATCTTTAAAGACACTTTCATAGATATTTTGTCTTTTAGGATCTTTCATAAGGAAAGATAATAAAACATCGTCAGTTAGTAATGACTCTCTTATTTTGTCTTCATACTTTTTATCTAAGAATACTCTATCAACAACTTTTTTAATTTTTAATTCTAGTCATTCAGGAATTCCGTTTTCTTTAATTTCTTCCTTAAGTTTTTCTCTTTCGTTTTTTCATTTTTCTTCAATTATTTTGCTATATCTATCCATAAATAACACTCTATTTTATTTTCTAGTAATTTTATTATACTAAATTTGAAACTAATTTTCAATGTAGAAAAGTTTAGAGTAATCAATCAATGTGATTGATTTAAATTTGGAATAAATTAATTTAATTAGTTGAAAACATAATAAATGTTATATCATTTAATTATATAAAGAGTAAGTAAAGTAATTATTTGTTTTTACTTACAGATGGAGACTTATGAAAAAATCAAGTTTATTTAAATTATTATTTTTAGCACCTGCAACAAGTTTGTTGATTTCAGCAATTTCTTGTGGTACTAAAAATACTGAAGAGCCGACGCCTGCTGAGCCAGAAAAACCTACACCAATAGAATCAAAACCTGTAAATCCTACTCCTGCACCAGATCCAGAACCGACAAATCCTGATACTGAACCAGAGCAACCTGCGCAACCTGTTAATCCGGAACCGAATGCTCCAGAAAAATTAAATAGTGTTGAATCATATAAATCACAAATTGAGCAAACAAGAGTTGATTTTAATAATTATTTGAACGATTACGCAAATGTTTATAAAGGACGTGCTGAATCATTTGTATTTCATATGGCTAGACCTGAAGGAACTGATGAGCAATATAAATCTTACAAAAATTTTGCCGATGTAATTTTTGGCAAAATTAATACAGTAATTGATGAGTGAGATACTGTAGTAGGGAATAACGCAGAATCTGCTAAAGAAGAATATGCAAAAATTAACAAAATGTTTTCAACATTTGTTAAAGGTTTTAATAAGCAATTAGCTGCGATAAATCCTCCTACTTATTCTTTAAAATCTGAAATGACAATTGATGACGTTAGAGAACATTTCAAAGAAATCGTTCAAAGAGTTGTTTCAGATAAAAATGAAGATCATTCAAATGAAGAAAACTACAAACCATTAAATGGAAGAATCAATTATGATAAAAATGGATATTTAATTCCTGCTGATACATATTATGAAGTTGTTAAAGATTTCTTAAAATCAGGTTTTAGAAATTTCAAACAAATTTCATTAGTTTCAACATCATCAATTTCATTTGAAGTTACACCACAGAATAAAGTTTATGGAATTTTAATAAATGCAAATGACTTTAGAAGAAATGATATGAATCAAGTTGTTGATAAATACGTTGAAAATGCACTTAGTTTAGTCGATAACTCAATGAATACTTATGAAAAACTCTATGTGCTAGGTAAATACGTTTTAGAAAACTTAATTTATAAAACTAAACCAGGTACAGAAACAATGAACTCACTTGACTTTGCTTACATAGAACATAAAGGTGTATGTAGACATTATGTTGATCAAATGGCATTACTTTTATCTAACTTAAATATTCCATACAAAGTGATGCAAGGCGACTATCATACTTGATTAAATATTCAAAATGAAGATGGTAAATGATTCTCAACTGATCCAACACATTCAGATACAGGTAAAGCTGAAAAATACTTCCCTCTAGGAAAATCAGGTGAAATTGATTTAGATTTTGAAATGAAAAACTTTTTCAATCATCAAAATGCAGTCACAACAGATTTCACATTATTTGATTTAGGGCCAAATGACGGTTCAAATGAAGCGATTAACTTTATTTCTCAAGAAATGCATAATTCATTATTTAATAAATGAGCTTACAAACTTAAAGATATGTATGCAGATGGAGAAAAAATTTCATCGTTAAACTATAATGATCATAAGTTATATTTTGTTTCAACAAAAGATAATCAACCTAAATTGCAATATGTAGAAACAAACAAAACAATTCCAAATGAAAATATTGAAAACTCAATTCACACAGTTGATGGATTTAGTTCATTAGTCAACGGATTAAGTTTAAAAGTTTTACCAAAGGCTGCTATGCACGGCGATAAAATGTTCTTTATGGCTAAAGATGATAATGGTAACTACATTTATTCATACAACATTAAGACAGCAGAACTTAAAAAAGAATTTGTATATAGTGGAGATTACAAAAACTTCTTTATCTTCCTAAATCAAAAAGAAAACAAACTTGAATTTTCATTTGGAGATCAAAATTCAGAAAGCAAATTAGTTAAGTTATTTGACTTAAACTTACAATAACAACAGAAATTGAAGCAGACTAAAATGTCTGCTTTTTTTGATTAAAAAAACATCTCAAGTTATTGAGATGCAAAAATTCTATTTTTAGTATTTTTGTGTTCTGTAACAATTTCATTAAGTTTTCTAAATCAGTGGTTAATTCCACTTTTGGAAACATACATATTATGTTCAGTGTTAAGTAAATTTGACAATTCAGGAAGCGACAATCATTTATTTTCAACTTTTAATCTAAATAAAACAAGTTGATTGTCTGTGAAATAAATATCTAATCCATTTTCAAACATATAGTTAATGTCCTGAGTTTCCAAGTTAAAAGGGTTAAAAAACGAAAACACCTATAAATAAGGCGTTTTCGTTTTTTTGTATTTTTAATTACAATGATAGATTTTCTATAACAAATGAAAAATCTTTATATATTTTGTTTAATTCGTAATGATTTGGATCTAAATTATTAATGATTTCAACAACAACTTTACCATTTACAGTTTTAGTTGTTATTGTTATAAGTTTTAAGGCATCTATAAACATATTCATAGTTACTTTTTGAATTTCACCATTATCTTCATAGAACTTTTTAAGTTTGTAAATTGAGTATTTTAAGACAATCAACGCTAAGAAACACAAGAAAACATGTGCTTGAATGTGAGAATCTTTATGAACAAACATCGGTCTAACTTCAAGCGAAGATTTCAATGTTCTAAAACCTTCTTCAATTTTTCATTGTTGTTTATAAATTTCATTAGCTCTTTGCGCTGTTAAATCTGGTATGTTGGTTTCAATCATATAGAAACCATCTTGATCAGCTATTTTTTTAATTTTAGAGTAATTTAGTTTGGCAATTGTTTTGCCTTCAACATCCATATATTTTTCTTATATTCTGGAACAAGATCGCTTAAGCAAATTACATTATTTATTGATTTTTCTCATATTTTGATATCGAAAAAGCTCTTTTAATCTGTCAAGCTTCTCTTTGCTGGACTAAAGTAAACTATTTGTTTTCTAAGTGTTTGATTAAATCTTTTCTTTTTCTATTGTTTGCTCAAACAGATTCCACAAATCTGCTTTTTGAAAACATTTCATGTTCCAACATATAATCTTTATCTTCAATGATGAATTTTTGTCTGCTTCGCTAAGGTTATCAATACGTTTTTGAACGATGTATTTATATCCTTTCTGTTCTAAAAATCTTAAGTTAGCATTTTGACTAATTCATCTGTCGGCAATAATTGACACGTCTTTAATTTTGTAAATTCTTTCCATTTCAATTAAAAACTTAATTAAAGTTTGTGAATCAGCAGTATTTCCTTCAAAAATTTTGTAATGAAAAGGTATTCCATTATTGTCTGTTGCCATTGCTATTACAATTTGGTCTTCATCATGTTTGCCGTCTTTTGAAAAACCTTTTTGTCTTACGCCTTTTCTTGAAAAACTTTCAAAATAAACAGTTGTATTGTCAAAGTGTAATTGTTTACTGTTTCTATTAGTTAACTCTTGTAATTTATTGTAAAGATTGAACAAAATAGTTTCTTTATTTGTTAAAAAAGTATCAAAATAGTTATAAATTGATGATTTTTTAATTTCAACATTGTGTAAAAAATCATTTTTGTTTTTATATTGACAAATGTAGCTTCTTGGAAAAATAATTCTGGTTCCAATGATAAATTCAAGAACTTCTTCTAATGATTTGTGCTTGCTTTTTGGCAATGAACTAAATAAGTCTAGTTCTTTGATAATTTTGTAAATTAAATCAATTCCAACATTTTTAACATTGGTTTCAACAGATGTTGGCTCTAGCAATTCAAAAATTTGCTCTTTGCTTCAACTTTGTTGTTTGTAAATGGAACTAATTTTGCGATTGCCTTTAAATCATCAATGTTTTGCAAAGAATATTTATCTTTGATTTCTTCTCAATAGCCTAAACCGACTAAATCGCCAATTCCTTTACCATAACCTTTTGAAATTCCAATTGCTAAATAGATACCTTTGGGTTGTTTCTTTTATATAAAATGTAATTGCTCATGCTTTAATTATACACTATTATCATTGTAATCATTGTAAAAATAAAAATTTTTGATTTTTACTTATATACATAGTATATAAGTAGAGTTTAAAAATTATAAAAAATGAGCTTCCAACTTGGAAACTCAGGAAATGTCTGCTTTTTTGATTAAAAAACATCTCAAGTTATTGAGATGCAAAAATTCTATTTTTTAGTATTTTTGTGTTCTGTAACAATTTCATTAAGTTTTCTAAATCAGTGGTTAATTCCACTTTTGGAAACATACATATTATGTTCAGTGTTAAGTAAATTTGACAATTCAGGAAGCGACAATCATTTATTTTCAACTTTTAATCTAAATAAAACAAGTTGATTGTCTGTGAAATAAATATCTAATCCATTTTCAAACATATAGTTAATGTTTTCAATATGTTTAATTGTACTCTTTGCAATCTTATTAATATTACTCATATCAATATTATTAATACGGTTAACAACATTTTCAAAGTCACGAGCAATAATTATGTTTTGAAGCTTATACCAAGACTTTTTAGCATCAATAGCTGCTAGAAAGTCAATAACTTTTTCCTTATTTTTAAGGTAAATTATGTATTTATTATTTCTATTCAAGAAGTTGAAATTAAAGTCATATTGATTTAGTTTTTCTTGAATTTTTACTAAGTGTCCAGGATTATGTGAAGAAATTTCTAAGTGGTATGAAGTTGATGATTTTCCTGAGATGCTACCACTCCCAAAGAATACACCAGCAAAAAAACTTGTGAGTGAATCTTTAAAATCAATTTCCTCAATCATTTCAAGGTCAGAAATCTTAATTAAGATTTTAGTTTTTCATTTTAGATTAATGATTGGTTTAATATTAATTTTTTCAAGTTTTCTAAGTAATTTTGAATAAAGATATTCATTTTTAATTTTGAGAACATAAAAATCTTTTTCAACTTCTGCAGCACAAAAAAGTAAACCACTTAAAAATCTCTTAATTTCGTGTGGTTTAGATAAATTGTTTATGACTTCTTTTTTTAGCTCCCAACTAAATGATGTTTTATGTTCTTTATTCATAGTTTAATTATAAAAAATATAACATTTTATGTAAGTTATTTTTTAACAAATAAGCAATATTTTTAGTTCATAAAAATGCATATAAAAGTTGGATTTAGACAGTCGAATAAAATAAATTTATTTGTAATTACTTGAATAAATGAAATTTTTAAAACTTTTTTACCTTACACATAGGCATATTAGTTAAAAATAACATATAACATAGTTATATGTAAGGTTAATCAAAAAAAATTTTTTTGATAAAATTAAAAAGCAATATAAAAGTTTAAATTGCAGAAAAGTAGAAGACACTTCTCACCTGATGACCATAGTCTTGGGTTTAGCTACAATTAAACGTATCAAAAATTCTGATACCTTTTTTAGTAGAACAAGGAAGTGGGAAACCACTTTTTACTTAACATTTATTTAAGGAGTATATTATTCAAGCAAAAGGAAAGAAAACACCTTCAGAACATTACGTAAATTCTGATATCCCATTCAAACAAGTTTTTGTAATTGGAGCAGACCAAGAAAAAATAGGTGTAATGTACACATCTGAAGCAATTGAATTGGCAAAAAGCCAGAGAATGGACTTAGTTTTAATAAGCGTTGAACCTAAACCAATCTGTCGTATTCTTGATTACGGTAAATTTAAATATGACCGTAAAAAGAAAAATAAAGAACTGAAAGAAAAACAAACAATTATCCAAAATCGTGAAGTTAGATTAACTGCGATGATCGGAGAAAATGATTTACTTACAAAAAGTAGAAAAGCTAGAGAATTTCTTTTAAAAGGTGACCGTATCAAAGTTTCATTAAAATTAAGAGGACGTGAATTATTGATGAAAGATTTAGGAATCAAGACTTTAGAAAAATTCTTCGCAACATTAGAAGATATCGCTGAAATCACATCAGAACCTAAATTAATCAATAATCGTTTCCTTGACATGAATCTCCAACCAAATAAACAAAAAGTACTTAGATACCAAAAAGAAAAGAATCTTGAATCAAAAGATCAAGATGCTAAAGAAGGAGAATAAAATGCCAAAAATGAAAACTAAAAGTGCGTTAAAAAAACGTATTAAAGTTACAGGAACAGGTAAAATCTTAAGAGAACAAGCTTACCGTTCACACTTAGCACAAAACAAAACTACAAAACAAAAACGTCACTCACGTAAAGCTGCTCTTATGTCTAAATCAGACCTTAAAAGATTTAAAGCTTTAATCTAATCTTGTTAAGTTAATTCATAAACAAGATAATAATTAACATTATTTAAGAAAGGAATTAAATTATGGCAAGAGTTAAAGGTGGAACAGTTACAAGAGCAAGACGTAAAAAATGAATAAAATTAGCTAAGGGATATTTTGGACACAAATCAATCGGTTACAAAGTTGCTAAACAAGCAGTTGTAAAATCTTGAACATACGCTTTCAGAGACCGTAAACAAGTTAAAAGAAACTTCCGTAAATTATGAATCGCTCGTATCAACGCTGCAGTTAGAGCAGAAGGAATGAGCTACTCAAGATTTATTAACGGTTTAAAAAGAGCAGGTGTTACAATTAACCGTAAAATGCTTTCAGAATTAGCTATCAACGAACCAAAAACATTTGCAGTTTTAGTTGATATTGCAAAACAAGCTTAATTTTAAATTGCTATTCACACATCCGAATGGATGTGTTTTATTTTGCTTTTTGATGTCTTAAAATTGCAAAATAAAATCTCGGAATAAACTTCCGAGATAGTATATAAGCTATATAAATTAATTTTGAGGTTTGTCAACAAAGTTTCTAATGATACTTTTAGCTGTAACATCAACATTAGCAAAGATTGGTTTTCATTCTCAATCTATTAATGTATTTTGAGGAACAATATGATCGAAACTAATGTTTACTAATTTATCAAAACTTGTTTCAGTTGAGTTGTCATCAACACCTTTAACAAATTTTTCAGGGTCAAAGTATTTTTCAATTCTGATTGAAACAATTTTAACTTCATCATCAGGTGAAACCATTTCTCTAACTGAATTAATGTTCCCTTTGAAGTATTCTAACTCATTAGGGAAACGTAAGTCGTCAATGATGAATAAACTGCTTTTACCTACTTTAGAAGATTCGCTAGCAATTGATTTAATTTTTTCAAAAACTCTTGAACATCAAATGTTTGTATCGATGTTTCTTCCAACTTCCCCCATAGCGATTCAAAGTGGTCTAACAATTTCTTTGTCTTGACCATTTCAATTAATTTCATCTAAGATTGGTTGAGTAATTTGTTTAATTGGTTGTGCAAAAGATAAAATGTGTGTGTTATCTTCAAATTGAGGTTTTAATTGTTTTGAAAGTTCATTGCTTAATAAACCTTTTCCACTACGTCTTTTTCCATTGATTAAAATAATAACGTGTTTATTTTTGCTCATATTGTCTCCTTGTGAATCTATATAAATTTATTGTTAATAGTGCATTAAATTATGCGTTTTATCAATCTAAATTTGAAATAAAAACAACGATAGAAATTGATTAATTTCTGATTGCTGTAAATGAATTATAAAGACAAAATTTAAAAACAAAAAGAAATAGCTGAAATTTTCACAAAATGTGAAAAATAGGAAAATTACAATTTTTTTGATTAGCAAAATTTACCAATAACATTAGAAAATTAAAAATTTAATTTTATTTCATAAAACTACTTTTATTACTATGCTATAGGTATAAAAGTATCAAAAGTATTATTTTAATTTTTAAGTTATGCTATATAATATAAAAGCAATACATATAGACAGTAACTGTATAAATGCTTATACTTAATTCGTTACCGAGTGTATCTCATTCCTGTTCAAATTGTATTGCATAATAGATTTTGAAGGGAGGCACAAGTATGTCAGAATCAAAATTAAAAGCAGCTAAAAAAGAAGTTGTTTTAGAAATTGTTGATAAAATTCAAAACTCTAAAGCTGTTGCTTTTGCTGAATACCGTGGTTTAACAGTTTCCGAATTAGAAGATTTCAGAAAAGAAGCTAAAAAACTTGGTGTTGACATCAAAGTTTACAAAAACCGTTTATTCAACTTAGCAGCACAACAAACAGGATTTGCTGACTTAGCAGAATACTTAGTTGGTCCAAACATTTTCGCATTCTCAAACAATGACGATATGTCAGCAGCTAAATTACTTACAAAATATGCTAAAACTCACAAATTATTAGTTGTAAAAGCTGGAACATTTGAAGGTAAAGTTATCAACGCTGCAGGTGTTAAAGAAGTTGCTACTCTTCCAACATACGAAGAAGCACTTGGAATTCTTGCACGTTCAATGATGGCACCATTACAACAAATTTCATTATCACTTAAATTAGTAAGTGAAGGTAAAACAGAATAATAAAAATATTTAGTTTGAAAGGAAACATATTATGGCTAAATTAACAAAAGAAACATTCATCGAATCATTAAAAGAAATGTCAATTAAAGAAGTTATGGAACTTGTAGACGCTATGAAAGAAGAATTCGGAATCGACCCTACAGCTGCTGTTGCTGTTGCTGCAGCTCCTGCTGAAGGTGGTTCAGAAGAAAAAACAAGCGTTAAAGTTGTTTTAAAAGCTGACAACGGTAAAAAAGTTGCAATCATTAAAGTTGTTAAAGACTTATTAGGTGTTGCTTTAATGGATGCTAAGAAAATCGTTGACACATTACCAGCTGTTGTTAAAGAAAACATTAAACCAGAAGAAGCTGAACAAATTAGAGCAGCTTTAGTTGAAGCTGGTGCAGATGTTTCAGTTGAATAATATAACTTCAATTAATTCAAATTTATAATTAAAAAACCTTACAAAATCTGTAAGGTTTTTCTTTTTTATCTCATTAACTATAAAAAAAGTGAGAGCTCATGGCTGTACGTGAGACTCTCTTTAAAAATATCTAAACAAAACCACCAGACACAGCACTTCCTCATGTGGCTGCTACATTTCTGTCCTGACCAGGTTAGTGGGTTACTGTTCTGATGGCTTAAATATTATAACACCATTTTTTAATATTCTCTATTTTTTAATTTTAAAATTTCATCTTCAGTTAAATATCTAAACTGACCTTCTTGTAGTGTTTCGTTTTTAATGTCTAAGAAAGCAAATGAAATTCTTTGTAATTTAGTCACTGTTAAATCAAAATGTTTAAACATTCTTTTAACTTGATGGTACTTACCTTCATTTATTGTAAGATTTGCAGAATTATCTGAAAGAATTTGAAGTTTTGAAGGTAAGACAATTTCATTGTCTCCTATGTCAAAACCTTTTTCAAATTCAGTTATTAAGTTTTGGTCAATTTTGTTATCAACTTCAACATAGTAAGTTTTCTCAACATGTTTTTTAGGTGAAAGCAAATCGTGAGTTAATTGTCCATCATTTGTTATTAATAGTAACCCTGTAGTGTCTTTGTCTAATCTTCCAACTGTGTGAATATCTTTATATGAGTTAATGCTTTTGTCTAATAATTCAAAAACAGTTTTATTTAAGTTATCGTAATTTGCACAAACGTAGTGAGCAGGTTTGTTTAGTAAAACATAAATAAATTCTTGTTTAGGAACAATTAATTTATCATCCAAACAAACTTCTTCATTGATTATATTAATAATTGATTTAACCACTTTGTTATCAACTTTAATTCTTTTAGAGGAAATTAACTTTTTAGCATCAGTTCTACTGATGTTTAAGTTAAATGAAAGTCATTTATCTAATCTGGTCATATTATTTTAGTAAAGCATTATAAATGTTGTGTTTATAAACTTCTACTCCTGGTTGAGATAATGGGTCAACTCCAAATAACAATGAAGATAAGATTGCAACAAACTGGAAGAAAGCAAATAAATGAGCTAAATTATTGATTGAAATTTCATCAAATTCAATAATTAAATCATTATTATCAAATGCATTATTTTTAATATTAAAATTAGGTTGATTTTCACCTTTTGTACCTAGGAGACCTAGCTGGTCGAATTTTTTATTGTCTTGATTTAAGTTGTATTTTTTATTGTTAAATACAATATTTGTTGTGATTGAAAAATCGCTATCCAAACTATTTGTATTATTAACAGAATCCTTAATTGTTAAATAACCTTTTTTCTCTTTATTTTCACTTGAGTTATATAATGAACAAACGTATTCAACAAAGGAATCTAATATAAAATCATTATCATTAATAACTTCAACAGTCTTGTTATTGTATCTTGCAAAAATGTATCTAAAAATAGCTGTAAGGAACACAATATTTTCTTTTATTGGTGTGTTCAAGGTCTTTTCAATAATTGAGACAAATGTCTCGATTAATTCTCTTGAATTAAAATTCAAGAATTCAAGTACAAATAATGATGATGAATCAAATATTGAAACATATCTTTCAGGTATGTTTGTAGGTAATTTCAAGAATAAATAATTATGAATTTTAGCCATCTTATTAAGTATATTATCTGCTTCAGTGCTTGCGACTGTAATAAGTGCATTTAACATTTCAATACTATCGATTTTTTTTAAGTTAGCTTCAAGTAGTTTTCTATATTCTCTAAATGAAACAGAGCTTTCAATAGAAATTGCACTCTTTGAAATGTAATAGATAGCAAATTTTTGCCCTATTAATGAAGAAAGTTGATTTGTTAAAACTTCAGGAGAAATGTTGTTTTGTGTAAAGATAATATTAAAAGCAGGTTTATTATTTAAATAATTATTAAAAATAAAATCATAAATCGCTTTAGTAGTTAAATATGATTCTCCATCAGCAATTACAACTAATGTATCTATTTTGGTAGATTTTAAAAATTCAACTTTAGCTTTAATTAACTCTAAGTTAAATTCAAGATTATCATCAATATACTTAAGCACATTAGTTTCTTCATCGTCAGTGTTTTGAAAATTTAAAACTAAGTTGTTATGAATACTGTTAACTTTTTTAATAATTTCATTAATTTTGCTGTGTTTTAATATTGAATTCACATCCTTAAGTTGGATATTTAGGTTACCGAATTTATACATTTTTCTCCTTATTAATAGTGTTAATTAAATTTTATATTTATTTTTAGAGTTCGCTATCTTAAAAGACTTATTTTTATAATAAAATTCGATATTGTCATGATATAAACTAATAATAGTTTATAATATAGAAACCAAATACATATTTACATGTATTTAACATTATTTTATTTAATAATTTAATTAAAAATTACATTATTTATTCATATTTTGGAGGTAATATGAGAGAGAAACAACCAACTTACATATTTGGTTTAGGTGGTGTTGAAGAAATCGGTAAATCCACATTAGTTGTAGAGCATATGAACCATATTTTCTTAATTGACTCAGGGATTAAATTTGCAGACACTTACAACACTGGTGTTAAAGGTATTATTCCTGACTATTCATACTTAAATCAACCTGGAAAAATAATTGAAGGTTTATTCATTACACACGGACACGAAGATCACATTGGTGGTGTTGTTTATTTAGTTAAACAAACAAAAATCAAAAAGATTTTTGCTCCAAGAATTGCAATTCAATATTTAAAACTTAAATTTGAAGAGCACAAAATTACAAGAAAAATCGATTTTATTCAAATCAATAAATCAGACGTTTATAAGTTTGCGAATGGATGTAGAGCTGACTTTTGAACCGCTCAACACTCAATTCCAGATGCATTTGGTGTTAGATTAACTACCCCAAATGGTTCACTTATGTGTACAGGAGACTTTAGATTTGACTATACACCAATCGGAAACTATACAGACTTTGCAAGATTAGATGAAATCGGTAAAGAGGGACTTACAGTTCTTTTATCAGATTCAACTAATGCCATGAGACCTGAGCATTCACCTAGTGAATCAGATATCTTAACTGACTTAGAACGTCATATGCGTGCTGCAAAAAGAAAAATTATTATTACTTCATTTGCTTCTAACTTAACAAGAGTTAAAGTTATTATTGAGCTTGCTGCTAAATTAGGTAAAAAAGTTATTCCATTCGGTCGTTCAATGATCCAAGGAATTAAAATTGGTAGAAAATTAGGTTACATCAATGTTCCGAATGGCGTGATTGTTGATAAAAAAGACTTACCTAACATTAAAGATTCAGACCTTGTTGTTTTAACAACAGGTTCTCAAGGTGAAGAACTTGCTGCATTATCTAGAATGAGTTATGGTAAGCATGCGACAATTAAAATTGTAAAAGGTGATATGGTTATTTTCTCATCAAGCCCAATCCCTGGAAACAGAATGGTCGTTGAGTTGCTTACAAACAGACTTTACAAATTAGGTGCAATTATTAAAGAAAATGGTGTTGATGGTTACTTACATACATCAGGTCACGCTTATGAATGAGAGCATGATAAAATCTTTAAATTAACTAGACCTAAATATTTCCTTCCATACCACGGTGACTACAGAATGTGTTTAGTCCACGGACAAACAGCTATTAAAAATGGAGTCAATCCTAAAAATGTTTTAATACCTAAAAAAGGTCAAGTGTTTGAAATGTACAATAACGTTATTAAGCCAACTAATAAAACAATTAACTTTGGTCCTATTTACATTGATGGAAACACAGTTTTAAACATTTCAGAAAAAATGCTTCAAGAAAGAGCAAAACTTAAAGATAGTGGATTTGTTAATATTGTTTTCTTAATTGACAGAAACAAAAATGCTATCGTTAATAGACCTCAAATCGTAACAAGAGGAAGCTTCTTTGTGAAAACTTCTAAACAATTAATTGAAGAAACAAGGAGAGTTGCTCACGGTGCAGTTCTATACTACATTAAAAATAATCCAGAATGATCTGTTAAAGATTTGGAAAAATTAATTCAAGATAGATTAAGTACATTATTCTACAAGGAAAAACGTAGAAATCCTATTATCATTCCTACAATTATGTTCCTTGACGAACCGACTGATGAAAAATTAGCTAAAGTTAAACTTAACTTCGGCAAACAGTTAGATATTGATGAACAATTAAATGATCCTACAACAAAGAATTTAAGTAAATCACAGAAGAAACAATTACTTAAGGTTAAAGAATCAATTTTTGGCGAAGTTGAAAATGATGAATTAGAAATTGATGAAGAAGATGAAATTTAACCAATAACACTTGAGCACATAGATAAACACTCTATGTGCTTTTATTTTGCGAAAATAAAATCCTAAATTTTACCTGAGTTTCCAAGTTAAAAAGTGTTAAAAAACGAAAACACCTATAAATAAGGCGCTTTCGTTTTTTTGTATTTTTAATTACAATGATAGATTTTCTATAACAAATGAAAAATCTTTATATATTTTGTTTAATTCATAATGATTTGGATCTACATTATTAATGATTTCACCAACAACTTTACCATTTACAGTTTTAGTTGTTACTGTTATAAGTTTTAAAGCATCTATAAACATATTCATAGTTACTTTTTGAATTTCACCATTATCTTCATAGAACTTTTTAAGTTTGTAAATTGAGTATTTTAAAACAATTAACGCTAAGAAACACAAGAAAACATGCGCTTGAATGTGAGAATCTTTATGAACAAACATCGGCCTAACTTCAAGGGAAGATTTCAATGTTCTAAAACTTTCTTCAATTTTTCATTGTTGTCTATAAATTTCATTAGCTCTTTGTGCTGTTAAATTAGGTATGTTGGTTTCAATCATATAGAAACCATCTTGATCAGCTATTTTTTAATTTTAGAGTAATTTGATTTGGCAATTGTTTTACCTTCAACATCCATATATTTTTCTTATATTCTGGAACAAGATCGCTTAAGCAAATTACATTATTTATTGATTTTTCTCATATTTTGCTATTGAAAAGCTCTTTTATTCTGTCAAGCTTTTCTTTGCTGGGCTAAAGTAAACTATTTGTTTTCTAAGAGTTTGATTAAATCTTTTCTTTTTCTATTGTTTGCTCAAACAGATTCCACAAATCTGCTTTTTGAAAACATTTCATGTTCCAACATATAATCTTTATCTTCAATGATGAATCTTTTATCTGCTTCGCTAAGGTTATCAATACGTTTTTGGACGATGTATTTATAACCTTTCTGCTCTAAAAATCTTAAGTTAGCATTTTGACTAATTCCTCTGTCAGCAATGATTGTTAAGTCTTTAATCTTGTAAATTCTTTCCATTTCAATTAAAAACTTAATTAAAGTTTGTGAATCGGCAGTATTTCCTTCAAAAATTTTGTAATGAAAAGGTATTCCATTATTGTCTGTTGCCATTGCTATTACAATTTGGTCTTCATCATGTTTGCCGTCTTTTGAAAAACCTTTTTGTCTTACACCTTTTCTTGAAAAACTTTCAAAATAAACAGTTGTATTGTCAAAGTGTAATTGTTTACTGTTTCTATTAGTTAATTGCTGTAATTTATTGTAAAGATTGAACAAAATAGTCTCTTTGTTTGTTAAAAAGTGTCAAAATAGTTATAAATTGATGATTTTTTAATTTCAACATTGTTTAAAAAATCATTTTTGTTTTTATATTGGCAAATGTAGCTTCTTGGAAAAATAATTCTGGTTCCAATGATAAATTCAAGAACTTCTTCTAATGATTTGTGCTTGCTTTTTGGCAATGAACTGAATAAATCAAGTTCTTTGATAATTTTATAAATTAAATCAATTCCAACATTTTTAACATTGGTTTCAACAGATGTTGGCTCTAACAATTCAAAAAATTTGCTCTTTGCTTCAACTTTGTTGTTTGTAAATGGAACTAATTTTGCGATTGCTTTTAAATCATCAATGTTTTGCAAAGAATATTTATCTTTGATTTCTTCTCAATAGCCTAGACCAACTAAATCGCCAATTCCTTTACCATAACCTTTTGAAATCCCAATTGCTAAATAGATACCTTTAGGGTTGTTTCTTTTATATAAAATGTAATTGCTCATTCCTTAATTATACACTATTGTCATTGTAATCATTGTAAAAAATAAGAATTTTTTGTTTTTTTACTTATATACATAGTATATAAGTAGAGTTTAAAAATTATAAAAAATGAGCTTCCTACTTGGAAACTCAGGATTTAACCAATAACACTTGAGCACATAGATAAACACTCTATGTGCTTTTATTTTGCGAAAATAAAATCCTAAATTTTATGTAAATTTTCCATATTTTTAAGCAAACTTTTCGAATAATATAAGGTAGTTAAATCAAAGGAGTATAATATAAAATAACCAAATTATTAAGGAGGTTATATGTCTGGTATTATTATTGCTGTGATTATAATTGTTGCAGTGCTTGCTGTAGTAATGCTTGTGATTACAAGTTGTCTTTCAGTGAGAATTGTTAGTGAAACTAACTTCTGCATTGTTGAAAGACTTGGTAAATACAAGAAAACAATGACTAAGGGTGTAAACTTTATGGCTCCTTACATTGACAAAATCAGAGTGAAAAATAACTTTAAGGAAAAAGTTTTTGACTACCCTGCTCAACACGTTATTACAAAAGATAACGCTACTATTCAAGTGGACACGACAGTATATTTAAAAATCTTTGATCCAAAATTATTTGCTTATGGAGCTGAAGATCCGTTTTTAGCTATTGAGTTTTTAACATCAACAACACTTAGAAACTTAATCGGGGAACTCGAACTTGATGAAGCATTAACATCCAGAGAAATTATTAACGCTAAGTTAACTAAAATCTTAGATGAAGCTTCAGATGCTTGAGGAATTAAAGTAAAAAGAATTGAAATTCAAAACATTATTCCACCAAAAGAAGTTCAAGAAGCTATGACAAAACAAATGCAAGCTGAACGTATCAAAAGAGCTCAAATCCTTGAAGCTAGCGCTGAAAAAGAAAGTAAAATTCTTAGAGCGCAAGGAGAATATGAAAGTACAATCTTACGTGCAAAAGCAGAAAAAGAAAGTATGATTGAAAGAGCGACAGGTAAGAAACAAGCGATTGAACTTATTACAACTGCAAACATTTCAACTGAATACTTACAATTACAAAGTATTGAACAATTAGAAAAACTTGCAAATGGTCATGCTACAAAAATCATTATTCCACCTAACTTAGCAGATGTTGCTAAATCAATGTCAGTCGCAAAAGAAGTTTTAGATTTACCTTCTAGAGAAGAAGCTAAAGCAAACAAATAGAAATTAAAAATGAACAGTGTAATTATTAAAAACACTGTTCATTTTTTGATTTTAATTATCCAGCATAAGGAGCAAATAAGATAAGTGAAATTGCTATATTTATAAGAATAATTCAGAATAGAGAAATTCTTCTTTTAGCTAAGTAATATGAACCTAAAATACCTATTGGTACATAGATTTTTAACAGAATATTTTTGTATCCCACAAAATAATTATTGTTTGACCATCCTGCATAACCTTTAGAAGATGAATTAAAGAAAATTTCAGGTACATAAATTGAGATGAATAATTGAATCGCAAGAGCAATAATTATTCCTGAAACAATTGGTTTCATAATGATTAACATATTAGCAATGAAAGTATTAGTTTTAAATTTTTTAATATACTTCATTGCAATTACCATAACGATAATAGCTGGCAAGCAGAAAATTACATAAGTTAAGAAAACTGCTATATAACCTCATCATTGACCAGATGCAACTAAGTAACCTGTAAAAAAGGCAAATTTAGTTGACACAACACCAGGTGTAGTGTTTGAAATTGCAAACACATTATTGATTGCATTTTCATCGATATTTGCTCCAAAAACTTGTGCTAAAAAGTTTCACAATCATTGGAATATTGGCATAAAAACTTGACCACCACCAAAGATTGAAAGCGAAATTAAAATTAAAAGAGGTAAGCAAACTAATAAAGCAGTAAGTAGCATTATTTACCTCCTTTTTTTATGAAGGTAATCCCATTTTCCTCAAGTGATTTATTTAATGATTGCTTATTGATAAAGTGTTTTTTATTTACTAAAAAAACTACAGCAAAGACAAATAAGATAATTACGATTGAGAAAATTGGTAAATTGTAAGGCGATGGAACAAACAAGGAAACACAAATTGAAAAGAGCATAATAATTAATCAAACTGGTAATTTGAGTGATTGTTTAGATTGCTTTATATATCTTTGTGCAAATGCAATCAGAAAAGCAATAATTGAAACAAGCACACCGACTGAAATTATTTTTAAGTACTCGCTAGGTATGTATTTAGTCAAGATAACTAAGAAAATAAATGCAAATATTACGTGAGGTAATATTCCTAATAAAGTAACTAAGGTTCCCTTAAATTTACCTAAAAGACTTATAGATATATATGAAAGCGTTTGGATAACCGAAGCACCTGGAAGCATATTTGTAACAATTACAATATCATCCATTTCTTCGTTAGTTATTCATTTTTTATTATCAACTGCTTCTTTTTTGATAACTGGTAAAAGGGCATTACCTCCACCGAATCCAATAAAAGTAACTTTGATAATAAATCAAAACAATTCTCAAAAACTAACTTTTTTCTTATTTTTATTCATTATGTCTCCTATTTATTTAGCAATATTTTATAGTTTTTTCAAAATAACTAAACAATAATAAAAAGTTTAATGATTTTTCTCATTAATTTAGATGAATTTAAGAATTTTTAAGATTTTTATGACTATAAAATAAATAAAATGCTATTATATATTTGCATCAGTCGACAGCTGCATTTTATGTAGAGGAAAGTCCGTGCTAACACCATCTGCGATGATGGTAGTGATCGTGCTAAGCCAAATAAGCTTAGGTTATGCATTATGTGTATAAACGACTAGTGCCACAGAGACGAGAAATATGAAACGGGTAAACTCCACGAGTTAGAAACTCAAATTTTGGTAGAGGAATCATTATTTTAGAACTGAATAAAATAATGGAGTGACATTAAGTCATTAGATAAATTGTCGACCTAGACAGAACACGGCTTATAGATGCAAGCATTCAGGCAACTGAATGTTTTTTTATTTAATATAAAAAATCCACCAAATGATGGATTAGTTAAATATTTGATTTACTTGTTCTTTGATGTGTTCATCAACGTTATTTGGTTCAGTTTGATTAATTGGAGAAACTTTTGTTCCAAAGTATTTAATTTCTTTTGAATCATTACCTGTTAAGAATTTAAATGTTCCTTTTAATCAATCAGAGTGATTGCCTCAAGTGTATCAACCCTGTGGTGCACCTTGAGTTGAAACTATAACTGTATTTAAGTTAGTTAATAAAGGAATTGCATCACCTTTCTTTGAGTATTTGTAACTAAATGTTTTATTAGCAACTGAAATAGCATCGATAAAATTTTTAACTATGACACTAGGTCCAAAGTTAATCATCGGGTTTGAAATGATTAATAAATCAGTTTCTTTAAGTTTTTGAATTCATCTATCTGATTCAACATCTGTGTAATAAGTTGTAAATGTTTGCTTAGTTAAAAAATGTTCATTTAGCTTTGTAGTTGATAAGTCCACTCTTTCGATTAATACATTTTCTTTTGATTTAATCGTCTCTTCAATGTAATTTAAAATGTTAGTTGAGTATGATTTTTCATTTTGTAAAAGATTTCCATCTAAAATTAATACTTTTTTCATATTTCCCCCTTAAATTTTATAAAAAGTTAATATTTAGTTATTTTTTAGCTTAAAAAATAACTTTTTATATTAGTTATATTTTAGCAAACTTTTAATAATAGGTATGATAAAACACAAAAATAATATAAAAAGTTGGTATTAATTAACAAATACCAACTGTAAAAATTATTTAGTAGAGTAACCAAATTTTTCAAGTGCATCTGCATCATCGATTCATTTTTTAGCTATCTTAACTTTTAAAGTTAATGATGTAGGAATATCGAATTGATGTGCAATTTTCTTTCTAGCAACTGTACCTATTTTTTTGATTTTTTCACCGTTTTTACCTATAACCATACCTTTTTGAGAAGCTTTTTTAACATAGATAATTGCATCAATATCTAATCTGTCTTCAGATTCTTCAAATTCTAGAACTTCAACAGCAATTGAGTGAGGTAGCTCTTCATAAAGCTCATTAATTGCAGATTCACGAATGATTTCTTTCGCTATAAAACGCATAGATTTGTCTGTGATGTATTCAGGATCGTATTGAGCTTCACCATCGTAAGCGTATTTTTCAATTTCACTAATTAAAGCGCTAATTGATTTAGGATCGTTTACATCAGTAGACATAATTGTTTCAAAACCGTGTTCTTTAAGCTCTTTGATTTTATCAAGTAACTTTTGAGGATCTTTTTTAATTTTGTCAATCTTAGAAATAACAGCAATCTTGTTTTTTACGTGCTTGATTTTTTCTAAAATCATTTCATCACCTTTACCAATTGCTTCATCAGCAGGAGATAAGAATAAAAGAATATCTATGTCTTTAGTTGCATCATAAGCATTTTTGTTTAAAGCTTCACCAAGTTTATTTTGTGGTTTATGGATACCAGGTGTATCAATGAAAATGATTTGTAAATCATCTTCTGTATAGATACCTGTAATTTGGTCTCTGGTTGTTTGAGCTACATTAGTAACAATTGCAACATTGTAGCCGATAATAGCATTAAGAAGACTACTTTTACCTACGTTTGGTCTTCCTAAAATACTTGCAAAACATATTCTCATAATTATTTAATTGTAATTTCTTCAGCTCTGATGCTGTATGGAACTAATTCTTCAACTGTGTTAACTCTTAATTGTTTTCCATCATTACTGTATTGGTAAACTTTCGCATCAAGAGGCATAAATTCAGTCATAACTTGTCTACATCCAGCACAAGGGCTAATGATTTCATTTTTTCCACTAATAATGTGAATTTCTTTAAATGCCCCAACTTTTCCACCGTATGCTACTGAACCAAACATAGCACTTCTTTCAGCACATAAACCTGATGGATAAGCAGCGTTTTCAACGTTAACTCCATAATATTCTTTTCCATCTTCTCCAATCAAAATTGCAGCTACTGGGAATTTTGAATATGGTGTATAAGTATATTTAAGTAAATCTTTTAATTTTTCAAATGTCATATTTGTACCTTCTTTCCTTGTTATTTTTAAAGGATTAAAAATATCATCAACAATTTTATTCATTTGTATTCTTTCGTCTTCAATTTCATGATCATATCCAGCTAAGTGGACTAATCCGTGAGTGAATAAGTAACAGAATTCTCTTTTAATTGAGTGTCCAAAATATTTTGCTTGTCTTACAACTTTGTTTCAACAGATAACTAACTCTCCAAGATGAATAAACGGAAGTTCATCATACATAGAACTATCATCAAATCCAAATGAAAGGATGTCAGTTACGTAATCTTTGTTTCTGTATTCTTTGTTTAATCTCTTAATTTTTTGAGGAGAAACTAATGAAACATCAACAATGATTTGTTTTTTGATACCGAAGTATTCTGCAAAATTTTTGATAATCTGCTTCATTTCTTTTTCGAAAATAATTGCATCTTTGATTTTCGAATTAATAGTTAATGATACTTTTATCTTTTTCATACTTTATAATTATACTTTAAATATGTAAACATATTTAGATGAGGCAAATAAAAAAACTTGAAATTAATCAAGTTTAGTAATTTAATCTAACACGTTTTTTAGTTTCAAATTGATAATCAACTGCTCATAATTTTCCATCAGTGAATTGAAGTGGTAATCCATTTGGAACTTTGTGTTTTGTAGCATAATAAATTTTGACTCTTTTGTTATCTAAAATAACATAAGCACCTGGGTTCGATGAGAATGCTCTGATTTTATTAAATGCTTGTTCAACTGTTAAATCACTTGTTAAGAGTGCATCTTCTTTTAATAATTTTGGACTTAAAATGACTTTATCTTCATCTTGAACAATTTCCTCAAAATCACCTTTAACATAGTCTACAAGTCATTTTGTTATATTTTCAGTAGCTAATTTTGATAATTTTACAAACAATGTATCAGATGTGTCTGTGTCTTCTATTGGAATTGAAACCATTTTAATAATGTTACCTGCATCCATTTGTTTTGTCATATACATTAATGAAAGTCCGGTTTCTTTATCTCCATAAAGAAGTGAATATTGAATAGGCGCAGCACCTCTATATTTAGGTAACAGCGAACCGTGAATATTAATTGAAGCTAATTTTGGAAGAGCTAAAACTTTTTCAGGAACATATTGACCAAAAGCACAAGTTAGTAAAATATCAAAATCTAATTCTTTAAGTTCGTCATAAATTTGTCCGATTTTTTCAGGTTGAAAAAGTCTAATGTTATATTTTTGAGCTAATAATTTTGTAGGGGTAGGTAAAAGTGCATAACCTCTATTTGCTGGTTTATCAGGTTGCGAAACAATTCCTACAACGTCAAAGTTTTTGATAACTTCTTCAAAAATAGGAACCGAGAACTCGGGTGTTCCTGCTAATAAAATTTTTGTTTTATTCATTTTTCTCCTATCCGATTGAGATTTCCTTGTAAATTAGCTCTCTCATAACTTCAACAATTTTAGTAAGCATTTGTTCAGTTAATTTAGTCGTTGATTTACTATTTTCATTAATTTCTTTTAAGTGTGTAAACATTTTTTCAGATGTAAAGTATGTTCCAAAGAAAGTAATTTTATTATTGATTGATCTTTGTTCTAAAATTTCCATAATTACTGAATCTCAGAATCAAATACTTAAGTTTTTAAGTCCAATTTCATCTAAAACTAACAAATCAACTTCACTAAGTTGTTTTTTAATAAAATCAATGTCATTTGAGTTTTTCTTATCAAATGTTTTTTTGATTTCTTGGTCCAAATCATTTATATTGATGTAAGCAACAGTTTTGTTATCTAATGCAAAAGAGTTTGCGATTCTTGAAAGTAAATTACTTCTTTGAGATTTTCTTACTCCAGAAATTAAAAGACCCTTCATTGATAGTTCATTGTGTTCTTTTAATTTTACCTTTAACTCTTCTACATATTTGTGTAAGTCAATATAGTCTTCATCATTTATAACTACATTTTCAATAACTTCATCATTAATTGGTTCACTGATGTCTGTGAAAATTAAGTGATTTTCTAATCTTAATTTTCTACCTTCATCATTATTTGCTATTTTTCTAACTAACTGCAATTTACCATTTTCATCTCTTAAAAAATAATTTCTAATAGGTAGATTTTTATCGACAGTTCTTTGTTTATAGTAATCAATTAAATGAACAAAATAATCTCAAATTTCCTTATCTGAGATATTTAATTCATCAATTAGTTGTGCTAATATTTCTTTTTTCTTAATATCAGCAATAATCTGTGCAGGATCTATTTTCAAGTTTTTATCTAGAAAAATTCTTCAATCTAGATTTTGATTATTCTTTGTCATTAATTAAGTCTCCAATTAATGTTTAAGAGCATTCTTGAAAGCTTCTTTTTCATGGAAAATTTTTTGTTCTTTTTGATCTTTAAATTTTCCATCAAAATAAGTTTCGATTGTGTCAAATCTCATAAGACCTGCATTTTTAATTTCAACCATCATTGAGTTCGCATGTTTAAATCACTCGTTAGGAGTTGAAGATTTTTCTTTAGAAATATATAAAACATAGTTAATGATTTTTGAGTCAGTAAATTTACTAATTCATTCATCTAATTTGTTTTCAATTTTTTCATTTCTGAAACCATATGAAATTGATTTATAGAAATCTCTTGTGCTTAATTTAATTAAAGCTTCATATTTATTTGAATACTTATATTCATTTAATAAGCTAATAGGTTCTAACATAGAAAAATCAACTGGTGCAAAATCAGCATTTTGTTGTCTTAATTTACCTAAATTAATTAAATTGTCAACAAATTCATTCTTTGGATATTGAGCTTGCTCATTCTCATTATTAAATACATCAAAGAAACTTGCTGAAACATCTTGGATGTGTGGTGTTTCGATGATGTTTGATTTTTTCAATCTATTATTAACTTTAATTTTGAAGTATGTATCACCAATTTTAGATTTCAACATTTCTGAAATTAAATGGTTATTTTTAATACCAGCTGCATTAAGTGGTTTTTGAATACTAAAGATAGTGATTTTTTGTTCATCATCTCTTAAAGTATCAATTAAACCAACGGCTTCAAGTTGTAATCTAGCTTGATTTAATCTGTTTTCGTGCATATTTAAGAATGTAGTTAGAGTTAAAAAATCATAGCTACTTCTTTTGTATTTGCTATCTTTAACAATATCTAATAAATATTGGTAAAGAAAAACAGGGTCAGCACCTAAAAATGGACCGTAAAATTCACGTAAATTACTAAGGTCCTCCATTGTTATTTCGTTAACTTTTTCAACTGCGAAATATTGATAAATCATCGGTGCTTCCTCCTGTTTTTTCTTGTGTTTGAAATTTTGGGTACTCTAATTTTACTTACTTATTTTTTTAGCTCCAAAAATTCTTTTATTTTTTCTTTACTATCTCTAATATTAATAGGGATATGCACAACCTTTTTTGACCTAAAAAAATCTTTTGTGTCTCAATTGTAGTTGTTTTGGTTGTCTAAAATTTCTTTTGTGAAGTTATCCACACCCCTAATTTTTAAGAATTTTGACCTATTTTCTTCATCTATTTGCATATGATAGACCGTAGAGAAAAAGATTGAAAAATCGACTATTTTTGTATATAAAATTGGTATTTCTACAAAATCGTACTGATTTGATTTAAGGTGCTCAAAAATTACTTCAAAAACATACTTTTCAAGTATTTTTAAGTTATTTGGATTTAAACTTACCCATTGCTTAATAAAAGGTTTTCAAACTTGATTATTTTTGATTAAAAAACTACCGATTTTATTGTTAATTTTGTTGATAAAATCAGTATTTTTTTCATATAAATCGTTTACAAATTCATCAAGATTTAATGTTTTGTAACCTAATTCTCTTGCAGTATTTAAAAAGTAAGTTTTACCAGAGCAAATTTTACCTACTATTGCTATCATAATTTAGCATACTTTCTTTTAATCTAACTAATTCAAGTTCATCAAGAATAGACATTGCATTTTGTAGATTAAGTTTTAATAAGTAGTTATCTTTTGATTTATTAAAATCTGGAACATTTGTATATAACTGAGCCATTTTATAACAGAATAGCCCTTGGTCATATCCAGATTCTAATTTTGTAATAATTGATTTTGTAAAATTATCAGCTCAAGTATCTTTTTGTTCATATAAATTAATGAAACTTTTGTATTTATCAAGAATACTGATAGCAGTTTTTTCTCCAATACCTTTAATACCTGGCAAGTTATCGCTGCTATCTCCTGCTAAACCTTTATAATCAGAAACTTGATTTGGATAAATTCCATATTCTTCAGGATAAATATCTAATGTTAATAAATCGAATTTATTTTTTTTAGGTCTCTTAATAATAACTGATGTGTGTTCATCAATTAATTGATGTAAGTCTCTATCTTTTGAAAAGATAATTTTCTCTTCTCCTTGAGCGACATTTTTAACATAAGTGCCGATTAAATCGTCAGCTTCATAACCAGTTTGCTCTTTTCAAGGAATTTCTAAAAGAGTTAACATTTCTTTAATTTTGTCCATTTGAACAAATAATTCAGATGGAGCTGAAGCTCTACCGCTTTTGTATTCATCAAAAGCTTCGTGTCTGAAAGTTTTTCCCTGACTATCAAAAGCTATAAAAATGTGTGTTGGATTAAATTGGTTGAATATTTTAAGAAGTTGATGGAAGAATAAGTTGATTGCATTAGTAGGAAAACCTGTTGAAGTTCTTAAAATGTCATTAGGATTTCCATAATATGTTGCATAAAATGATTGAAAACTTAAGTAGTTTCCATCAACTAATAAATGTAAGTTTTTCTTATCCATTATCTACCTCTTTTCAATCACTAAAGTTATAAAATCCCTTACTAATTTTGATTAAAATCAACATCCTTCTAGGTCTTGTATCATTAAGAATTTCAATAGCTCTATTATTAAAACCAAAAACTGTTACAGATTTTGTTGAATCTGTTACCGATAATCTAGGTCTACCTTTAGCATCCTTAGTCACTTTAGTTAACATAACTTCAATTCACTCATATTGATCTGTAAGCTGATCTAATGTTAATGTATTGTGTTTGTTTGAAATATTTGAATTTAAGTTATAAATGCTTCCTAATAATTGAGATTCGTATTGAATTTGTTCATTTAAGTCACTTGGTATGAGTTCAAATTCAATTTGCTCAATATTTTGCATTTTAATAAACTCTTGGAGTTGTTGTTTTTTGTCGCCTTCAATTTTCTTATATGAAGCGACAAATAAATCATTAAGCTGCTTGCAAATGATTAGTCCATTTAATAAAGTTTGCATTCCATAAAATTCTCTAAATGCATTAACTTTAATAAGTGTTTCAATATTTGACTCAGTTACATTTCCTAAATTTCTTAATCTAAGATATGCAACTATAAAGTTTTCATATTTACCATTTTGATTTCTTTCTTCAAGTATTTTTTCAACAGCACTTTCACCAATTCCTTTAATCATATTGAATGGTAAATAAAGTTCATTATCAACAATTTCAACCATATTTGATGAATTGTTAATTTCGGGTGATTGAACTTTTATGTCTTGATCATTAGCTTCAACGGTATATTTTTTGATATTTTGCTGGTCTGATGATGAATTTGAAATTAACACTTTATAGAAAATAAGTGGGTAGTTTGCTTTATAGAAAGCTAACTTATATGAAATTAATGAATAAGCAACAGCGTGTGATTTATTAAATCCATAAGCAGCGAATTTTTCAATATTTGAATAAATTCTTTCTAATAAGTCTATAGAAATATTGTTTTGCAATCCACCTTTGAAAAATTCAGCTTTATAGCTATGTAATAGCTTTTCATCTTTTTTAGAAATTGCTCTTCTAAGTAAATCAGCCTGAGCAAAAGACATATTTGCAACTTGCTGTGCAATTTGCATAATTTGCTCTTGGTAAACAATAATTCCAAATGTAGGTTTAACAATTTGATCATATAGTGGATGAATTGTTTCTATTCTGTTTTGGTTTTGTTTATTTTTACCATATGTACCAATAAATTCCATTGGACCGGGTCTAAACAACGAAACAATTGCATAGATATCATCAAATGAATCAATTTTAACTTCCTTGATTGTTCTTTGCATTCCTATTGATTCAAGTTGAAAAATTCCATTTGTATGTGTGTTATTAAGTAATTTTTTAGTTTTATCTTCTAATTGAACTGAATAACTATTTCCTATGACTTTTTCAAAAGTCTGTTCAGGTTCTAATAAATCTTCAATTTCTTTGAGAATAGTTAAGTTCTTAAGTGCCAAAAAGTCAATTTTAATAAGGCCATATTTTTCTAAATGGTTTAATGTAAATTGAACTTGTTGAATTAATCCATTATTGTAAATTGTGGGAATAATTTTATTAATTTGTTGATCACAAACAATAATACCAGCAGGGTGTGTTCCGATTTGTCTTGGTAACCCCTCAATTTTTGAAGCATACTCGTGTAAGTTAGGATATTTATCTACATATGATCTATATTTTGAATTAGTTTCATAAGCATCAACAAGACTTAAGTCAGTTGACTTAATTGCATTACAAATTTTTTCAACTTCTGAAAGTGGTACATCTAAGTATCTAGCAACAT
The DNA here is from genome assembly GCF_024582715.1 of Mycoplasma sp. 2045. Lineage (GTDB taxonomy): Bacteria > Bacillota_I > Bacilli_A > Mycoplasmatales > Metamycoplasmataceae > Mycoplasmopsis. The sequence continues at coordinate 513,151 of NZ_CP102083.1, read as the reverse complement.
CTCTGATGCTGTTTTTAAGTGCTAAAGTTTGAAACGTTGTAATTAGAGCAACATTTTCTTCTCCATATTTATTTTTAATGTATTCTAAAACTTCATTTCTTCTGTTATCTTGAATATCAATATCAATATCAGGAAGAGAAACTCTGTCAATATTTAAGAAACGTTCAAATAACAATCCAAATTCGAGTGGATTAATATCCGTAATTCCTAATATATAAGAAATAATTGATCCAGAAGCACTACCTCTACCAGGTCCTACTTCAATTTTATTTTTCTTAGCTCAAGCAATTGCGTCTTGAATAATCAAAAAGTAGTTAATAAAACCTAATTTAGCAATAACAGAAATCTCATAATTAACTCTATTTACAACAACATCTTCACCGAATTTGTAAATAAGTTCTTTAGTTCTATCATTAATTAATAATTTTTTAAATTCTGCTGCTGCATTGTCTGAAAATTTAGCTAATTTGATTGAATTATTAGGTTTAGAAACATTGCAATTTTGTGCAATGTATAACATATTTTTATATACATCTTCGTGAAGATCTTCTCAATCTTCTTCATCTAAATATTCATTATATGTTTGAGTTTCTTCGTTAACTGAACCAATTTTTTGAATAACTCTGAGGATTTCATTATCCTCAAAATTTAAAACTTTTTTAGCTGGTGCATAGACAGTTTGATATTCAAGTGGAGTTTTATTATTTAAATAAAAATTACTTAAATATTTATCAACTGCAATACCTTTAGCCCTATTTCCTAGGTATTGATGGTCGATAATGAAAATATCTGAATTATCAAGTTCATAGTATGAAACTACTTTACCTTCAGATTTAGCATAAATAAGTTGATTAATAAAAGCGTATCCATTATTGTTTTTAGCTAATACAATAACAGTAAATCCTTCTGATAAATAAAGTTCAATACCAATAAGTGGTTTGATATTAAACTTATCTTGCATATCTCAATAATATTGCAATGCATATAAGTTTTCTTTATCTGTTAAAGGTAAGAATTCTAAATTATTTTCAACTGCTAATTTAATGAGTTTTTCAACTCTGATAGCAGAGTTTAAAAATGAATATTCAGTATTTGTGTGAAGATATATTTTTTTCATATTTAAATTATATTTTTCTTTTATCAAACTAACAGAAAATAGCTGATTTTTTTAATTGAATATATCTACTAAATTCATAAAAATTTCGTTAATCACTTATTTTTTTGAGTTCATAAAATCAATTTTTGAATTTTAAAAGCAAAATGTGTAGAAAAATATAAAAAATAGAGTTTTTTATAAAAAATTACAAATAAATAAGATATTGTAACCAATAAGGAGCACAATCAAAATATATAGACATTTAAATTAAAATTAAAAGAAAATCAAAACAATTATTTTAGTAATGATGTTAAATCTAAAACTAATTACCAAATCGATAGAACAATTGAATTTCTAAATGAATTAATCGCCATTCTGAAATCTAATTAAAAAATACAAGCAACTATTACAACAAAAACAGTAATAATTGCTTGTATTTTTACTTTAATCTCTTGGAGCTAGTGTTATTTGCTCATTTTCTATCTTGTATTCATACTTTTCTGAATCAATTTTGTACTCATATTCATCAAGTTCTGGGAACTTAAGTCTAAGAATATACATAATAAGCTCATAAACCATTATCATAGCTCTAACATCATTTTCACAGTACTTTTTAAGTTCAGGAACAATGTCGTTTTCTCAATGTGAATCCCCAATTAGTTTTGCGTGTCTAATTTGCGCTTTTTCCATTGCCATGGTACCTTTTTGGATAACTAATTCTGAATAAGGTGTAATCAATGTTTTGAGTTTTAAATTGTTATGTGTAATGTATTTTTCAACTTTCTTAATGCTACTAAATCTTAGTAGTTCATTAATATAACAAATTCTATCTAATGCAAATGTTTCAATATCACTATTAATTAATTTAACTAATTCTAATGTTTCATTGTTTGTATTTTCTTTAAATACAATGAAATATTTGTCTGAAATTAACCTAGATTTAAGTTCTGTTGATGTAGATTTGAAAATATCGTTTAAGTCAATTGCTAAATTGTTGATTTCATTAATTGCCTGTCTGAAGTTTCCTAATGTTTCAAAATGCAAGTGAATTTGCTCTTGAATTTTTTCATTATTATTTTTGTATTCAATTTCAATTAAATTAAGAAGCTCTTTGTTTCTTGTATTTTCATATGTCTTGTTATATACAACGTAACCTTTTGCATCTTTATCATGAATTATCTTAAACATATATATTGTTTTCGATAAATCAAAGTTTTTTGTGTCTATTACAAAGTTCTCTTTGTAAATTTCTTTACCATTTTGAGTTTTGATAACTGATACCTGGTTAACGATTTGCTGATATGATGATGTACCAGGAATAACTGGATAGATTGATGAAAAACCTTCATAGTCATATCAAACAATTACTGAATCTTTTAAGTGAATTTTAAAGATTTTATCAAGAGCTGCTTTAACATTTATTGCATTTATTTTTTCATATTTGTTAATTAGCTCAAGCACTTTATCTTCAGATTCTTTGACTATTCTACCAAATGAATAAGGTATAAAATCTTTTCCATAAAGATATGCTCTAATAACTAATTTATCAGGTGATTTGAATACATCTGTAGGTATATTAATAAGAGAACTGTTTGAAATCTGTGAGTTTTTGTATGCATTTATATAATCATTTAAACTATTCATTAATTCAAAATTATCTTCAGCATCTTTGCTAAAACAATATCTAAATAAGTTGTAATCAATATTAGATAATTCAGGTGCTAAATAATAAGAATTGATGATTTTGTCAATGTAACTATCAAATGGCTCATAGAAAACATATGACTCAGGTGAACTACCTCTCTTGTCTTTTGTAAGAAAAACACCATTTGCTTTCTCAATTAATGAATTAACTGATTTATAGATATCATGAGTTTCTTTTATTTGGTCTATAAATTCACTAAATGTCTTAATTGCATTAGGCATTGCTACAAATTCTTCAAAATTAAGACCTAAACTTCTATCGCAATAATATCCTCTTTTAGCACTCAAAATAAAGGAATTTGAATTTTTTGTAAAATCATTTAAGTAGTCTTGTTCATTTCACGAATCATACAATGCAAGTGCTCCTGATTTTAACAATCCGTGTTCGATTGGAGTGAATAAATTATAAAAATCATCTTCGCTCGTTCAATCTAATTTATCAGATTTATTACTTGGTTTTGAAGGCGATTTTATCTTTGTCATTGCTGAAAAGACTTCGTAAAAATCAATCTCGTTTTTTTGTGTTAATCTAAGTTTATTAACAAATGGATTAATAATAATTTCGCTAATAGATTCAAGAGGAATATTTGCTTTATTTAGTACGTTGTAGTTATAAAAGTTTTTTTGATATAAGTCTTTCTTAGCTTTATCAACATATGATAAACCTACATATTTTTTAAGTTGCTTATCATATATAAGCGCTGATGAGGTTAAATAAAATACATCGTTTTGATTCTCGATTTTATAAGCAAATACAGGTTCAATAATTACTTTGATTTTCTCATCATTTAAGTAATTAAGAGTTTGTTGTAATTTGACTTCTAAATTATCAATTTGCTTAATATAACCGACTTCATTTGGTTTATAGTTGTGTTTATTTAAATATCAGTTGTATGCATCTAATTTAAATTGCAAGAATTCAGAAACGTTAACTTTAATAAATTCAACTTGTTCGCTGTTTTCTTGTTTTGCAAAAATTGAATCTAATTCGTGTAAGAAATTATTGCTTCAAACAAGTTTGTCTGAATTTGTATCTAGTTCCATTTGTAAGTTTTGCTCAGACATAAATTCAGACACTGTGTTTGCGTCAATTGCATTTTCACTAGATTCATCCTCATCATCATCATCTAATTCATCAATATTGCCAAATTTAATATTGCTTAAATAATCATCGATTGATACATTATATTTATCAAAATAAGCTGATTGTTTAATTCAATCAACTAAGTTATTTGAATGAAAAACAAGTAAAGGATTTTTGAAAAAAACCTTTAGAAAGTTGTTTGCAGTTATCTTAATAATATTTTTTTGCTCCATAATTTACACCCCTTATTTTGATTATATCAAGTTGTCAATATTTGATTGTAACTTCTGTGTTTGAACCATAGGGATAAATAAAAATATCACCAGAAGAATCTCTGGTAATATTTAATTATTTATCATTTTTTAAAGTGTTCTTGAACTTTTTGATATTAAGAATATCCTTGAATTTGTTAAAGAAGTTTTGGAAGATTGAGAACACTTTTTTCTTAGTTTCATATCTATTTGATGAATTTGCTCCACGTGCAAATAATGGTGCTTTGATAGCTGAATCCAATTCTTGTCCATCAAATTTTAAGCTTCCACTTTCGAGTGAGTTAAGAATGTATTCTTTAGCTTGCTCAGCTTGAATGTTTTGGCTATTAATAATTGTGTTAATTTCTTGCCCGGCTCTTTGATGAACGAATTTTTCTCATTCTTCTCAAGTGTTAATTTCAATTTCGTTTTCAGTAGCAGTATTTGAAATATCTTGAATATTGTATTGGTCAATGAATTCTAAAATAAGATCCTTTTTGTTTCTAAGAGAAGTACTTGATTGTGCAAGTTTGCCAACTTCTTTTTTAACTTTTTCAGTATCTGTTTTTTGAGCAAATCTAGTTGCGATTAATCTAATGATGTATTCGACATTAATTTCATCTTGTTGAACTAATTCGATTTCAAAGACAATATCATTGATTATATTTTCTTTGTAACCATCATTCTTTTCCTTGTCCTTAAATTCATTTCAAATATTTAAGTAGTGAGATTGATAATCTTGCAAGTCTCTGTCAGGAATAATTTTATTAGCTTCTTGTTGAAATTCATCAAACACCATTAGAGTATTCTTGCATTTTAAGATTTTTCCAAATAACTTAGCAAATTCTTTCTTCTTACTTTCAGGGAAGTATTCGATTCTTTGATCTAAATTCTCAAGTGGGAATTTTTCTTTTATTTCATTAACATAGTCAATGTAACCCTTAACGTGCACACCCGTTTTCTCATTAGTTTCACCTTTTAAGTAGAAGTTATAATCTCTAAATAAAGCTGTATTAGAAGCTTCTTTATCGTTAAGAGCAAATAATGCAATAGCATCTTGAACTTCTTTTCTTAAATTTCTAAAGCAAACAATGTTTCCACATACTTTAACAGAATTTAAAATTCTGTTTGTTCTCGAAAACGCTTGAATTAAACGGTGATATTCAAGTTTTCTATCAACTCATAAAGTATTTAATGTAGGTGAGTCAAATCCAGTTAAGAACATATCAACAACTATTAAGATATCAATATCTTTGTTTTTCATTCTTAATGAAATATCTTTATAGTAGTTAGCAAATCCTTCGGCACCATCTAATGAGAAGTTGGTTTTGAACATTTGATTATAATCATCCATAGCTTGTGCTAAGAATTCTTTATCAGTTGAATCATAAGTTACATTTGTAGGGATATCAATATCTTCTTCCTCAAAAACTCCTGATTCAGGATCTGGATTAGGTGCATATGTGAATATTGTTGCAATTCTTAAATTTCTATGTTGCTCTGCTAATTGTTTTTTGAATTCAAGGTAGTATTTTTTAGCCATCAAGATATTTTCAACTGTAAAAATAGAGTTGAAACCTTGAAGGTTTGTATCAACTTTTATTTCTTTAGCAGTGTTATCCTTGCTTTTAACCATTTCATCATAGTTAACTAATTTAGAAAATGAGTAACCATCTTTTGCTCTGGTTTTTCTATCAAAGTTTTCAAGAATGTACTTAACATTCATTGCGACTCTTTTGTCTGATTCCTTGATACTTTTCTTATCGATTCCATATATTTTCTTATCTTCAATACCAGAAGCAGATTTAAATGTATTCAAGAAATCAACTTTAAATTTAAGAACATTATGGTCTCTAATACCATCTAAAATTGTGTAAGTATGAAGTTGATCTTTGAATATATCAGTTGTTAGCATTTGACCATTTGTTGTATTTGCGTTTTCAACAAATATAGGTGTTCCAGTAAATCCAAATAAGAAGTATTTTTTGAACTTGTTAACAATTCTTTTATGCATCTTACCGAATTGTGAACGGTGACATTCATCAAAGATGAAGACAACTTTTTTATCATATATAGTTGATTTAGGTGTTTTTTCAATAAATTTTGAAAGTTTTTGAATTGTTGTGACTAAAATTTTAGATCTTTCATCTTCAACAGTTTCATTTTTAAGCACTTGACTTAAAATGTTTGTCGATTGTACACCTTTAACACTTCCTTTTTCAAAACGGTTATATTCATTAATTGTTTGGAAGTCTAAGTCTCTTCTATCTACAACGAAGATAACTTTTTCAATGTCATCTAATTCTTTTGCTAATTCAGCGGTCTTAAATGATGTAAGTGTCTTACCTGAACCGGTAGTATGTCATACATATCCAGTTGCATCTTTTTTACCTCAGTTACCTAATGAAGACGTCATTTTAATTTTTGAAATGATTGCTTCAGTAGCTGCAATTTGGTATGGACGCATTACTAATAGTTGTTTATTTGAATCAAAGACACAATATTTAGTAAGAATATTTAATAATGTGTGTCTTGAAAAGAATGTTCTAGTAAAGTCAATAAGATCAGTTATTTTTCTATTCTTACCATCTGCTCAATATGATGTATATTGGAATGATTGTTTACTTTTCTTAACAGCTGAACCAGATTTGTTTGATGAAGTTTTTAAATCTCTAGTTGTATTTGAGTAGTATTTTGTTTCAGTTCCATTACTAATGACAAAGATTTGAATAAATTCAAAGAAACCTTCATCAGATCAGAAGCTTTCACTTTGGTATCTTTCAATTTGATTGAAAGCTTCTCTGATGTCTACACCTCTTCTCTTAAGTTCGACGTGAACCAAAGGAAGACCATTTACTAAAATAGTTACATCATATCTATTTTTGTATTTACCATGGTCAGCTTCATATTGATTAATTACTTGAAGTATGTTGCTTTGTGGATTTTTAAAGTCAATTAATCTAATGTTTTTAGTTTGGGATTCACCATTAGATAATTCTCTTCTAAGAGGAATAATGTTATTTTTTTGGATAATTTCAGTTTTTTCTTTAATACCCTTACCTTCTCCTGAAACTTCAGAAATAATATGTGTTCATTCATTATCTGTAAAAGTAACTTGATTTAATCTTTCAATTTGCTTTCTAAAGTTATTTTTAAGTTCTTCTGAATTTTTGATTTGAATATACTCATAACCTTGATTAGTTAGAAGATTAATAAACTCTTTTTCTAAATCGGCTTCTGACTGATAATTTGTAGGTCTTTGTCTTTGTTTTTCAAAATCAAACTCAGCAATAACTGTGTTTTCAGGAGTATGTAATATTGCGTGATTTTCTTTTGCCATAGTAAATCCACCTTTATTTGATATTATATGTTGCTTATATTAGTTTTATACAAATTGGATATAGGTATTAAAGTGTTAATTATTTTTATCTGATAATTTATCAAATATTAAATTTCTATAATATTCATATTGTTGTTGTCTTCTTGCTTCTTCAGCCGGAAGACCCATTTTTAAATTGTTGCACATAGTGTCAAAAGTATCTAGAATCTCGACTATTTTGTTTTGAGTTTCTAGTGATGGTAATTTGATTTGTAAATCAAGAATTTGAAAATCCCTTAAGTAACCTTGGCTTGAGTTTTGTTTATTAGTCTCTAATTTCTCTTGAACACTCTTGCTGTTGAATCAGTATTGGAAAAATTTAATATTTATTATTTCACTAATAAATCTCAATAAATAAATATTTTGACCATAGAACATTGTATTTTCACCGACAATAGCACTTTGGCCAATTCTTCCAATCATTGTGATTAGGAAGTCATTATGATAAATTTCTCTATTTTTTCTAAATTTATAAAAATCTTCTTCCGAAATGTATTTAACATCATCAAAATTTATAATGTTATTAATTATATTTTTAGAAGTAATGTAAGGAATGCCATCTTTAATGTATCTAGGTGTAGATGGCATTAATCAAAATGAAGTCTCTAATAAGTTACTTAAAGTTAATTCTAAGCTACCAAATATATATTGAATTAACTTAATTAAACCTGTGGTTAAGTTATCTTCTCTCTCTCTCTCTCTCATTAATTTTTCAAATGAGTTAGTTTCAAGATATTTAAAAATTGAATCTCTGTAAAATTCGTATTGCTGCTGTCTTTTAATTTCTTCGGCTGGAAGTCCGATTTTAAGATCTTTACAAATTGATTCAAAATTTTCTAGCGTATTAACTATTTTATTTTGTATTTCCAGAGAAGGAACTTTTACTTCAATATCAAAGATATCTGAAGTATTTATATTTGGTTGTGAAGATTTTAAGTAAAACTGTTTAATTCAATTAGGGATTATATTATTTAGATAAAAGTAAATGAATTTTAGGTTAATAATATCTAATTGGGTTTCGATTTTTCCAACCCTTTGATTTATATAACAGTTTAATTCTTCACTTGAATAATAAGTTTTACCAATTGTATTTCCTGACATAGCTATTAATATGCAATTTTTATTAACTTTGTATTTAGATAAATCATTGTTAGGATATGAACTAAAATTAAATTTTTCAGCATTATTAATGTTTAAATTGTTGTTTTTGTCAATGTTTGCTATTTTTATGATTGATGCTGCAGGTTTGCTATCATCAAAATTTGCATTTGTTAGGAAGTTAAATCCATTTGTAAATTGAATTAGTTTAGATAATTTTAATGAAATAGTTTGATCAAAGATATATTGAATTAACTTAATTAAACCTGTGGTTAAGTTATCTTCTCTCTCTCTCTCTCTCTCATTAATTTTTCAAATGAATTAGTTTCAAGATATTCAAAGATAGAGTTTCTATAAAATTCATATTGTTGTTGTCTTTTTATTTCTTCTGATGGGAGACCGATTTTAAGATCTTTACAAATAGCTTCGAAATTATCAAGAACTTTGACTATTTTCTCTTGAGTGTTAAGGTTTGGTAAGCAAATTGTTAAATCTTCGATATCTTTTTTTGATATTGTATATCTTTGAGAGCCTTTTGCTTTTTTTGTAAAGTATTTTTTTGTTAAAGAAGAATTGATATAGTAGTTTAAAAATTTGGAAGTAACTAAATTGTTTTTAAACAATCTTATTCTACAAATGTGATAGCTATACAAACAATTTTCTAAATCTTCTAAGACCACTGCACTTTTTGCTATTTCAGCAATCGTTTCAGAAGATGGTGTTATAAATATGTCGCCCTTTAAGATATTGCATTTTTCAATTTCATTCTCACTTGCACTAACAACCATTCCGGGAATCGCTTTGTTTATTTCATTGTTGTTAAAAACATCTAGATAATTTAAAATTGAAACTCTTTTTTCATTTTCTAATATTTTTTTATCTATACCTGTGTTTGAGACTTCTGCGATTTCGTTTAATTTTTTGCTAAAAAAATTAATGTCATTTCACAAATTGTTGTTTGATAACAATTTGTCTCTGTAATATTCATACTGTGTGGATCTAGCTTTCAGCTCCGCTTTCAGCTCCGCTTTCAGCTCCGTTGAATACTCGGTAAATTTATCAAGAATTTCAACTATTTTGTTTTGAACATTTATATTAGGAAGAACAATTTTAAATTTTTCAATCATTGGTTTTCTTAAAGATATAACAGTTGATTTGATACATACTTTATTTATATAATTAAGAAATTTACTTTTTATGTAATAGTAAAGATATTTGGTGTTGACTAAATCTTTGTCTTTTACATTAATCCTATAAACTCTTTGATGTAATGAATACTTACCATTAAAATATAAAATGTTTTCTTCTTTTATACCTTCTCCAGGTATAAAAATTGATTCATCATCATATTGATATTGGTTTGTTCATAAAACTTTATTAGATCTAACAAACAATCTGTATTTACCATTTTCAAGTTTATCTTGTTTATTTGACTTACCATTATTGATTGTTGCTATATCTGATAATGATAATTTTTTTATTTCAGTTCCTAAAGAATTTAATAACTCTTCAAATAACTTCATTACTCTTCTCCTTCAAGTTCAGCAATGATTTTATCAATTTCACTACGTAAAACAGCTTGACGAGCAACAATTTCTTTTATTTCTTGATTTAACTTCTTAATATCAATAACTTCTCTTGTGTCTTCTTTTTCAACATAAGTATTTACAGAAAGACTGTAATTATTATTTGCTATATCTTCAGCTCTAACAATTTTAAGGACATTTACTTTATCTTCGTCTGAATTGTATAAATTGATAATGTTTTGAATGTTTTCATCGGTTAACTTGTTGTTATTTGCAATTTTAATGAACTCCTTACTTGCGTCAATGAATTTAACTTCATTGCTTGTTTTATTTTTCTTAATTACAAGGATGCAAGTTGAAATACTTGTTCCATAGAATAAGTTGTCTGGTAATTGAATAATTGCATCAACAAAGTTGTTATCTACAAAGTATTTTCTGATTTTAGCTTCAGCTCCGGCACGATACATAATTCCAGGGAAACAAACAATTGCAGCTGTACCGTCTGCTGAAAGTTTGTGAAGCGCGTGTTGGACGAATGCTCAGTCAGCTTTAGATTTAGGAGCTAGCACACCAGCTGGTGCAAATCTAGGGTCAGCAATTAATGTTGCATTAGCATCGCCTTCTCATTTAATTGAGTAAGGTGGATTAGAAACGATTACATCAAATGGTTCTTCCTCATCTAAACCAGGATGAGTTAATGTGTCATCACAAATGATTTTAAACTTACTGTAGTTAATATCGTGTAAGAACATATTGATTCTACATAAGTTATAAGTAGAAACATTAATTTCTTGTCCATAAAGACCTTCTTTAATGTTGTCTTTTCCAAGCACTTTAACTGATTGAAGTAATAAAGAACCACTACCAGCACACATATCATAAACTTTTCTAACTTCAGTTCTATTTCCAAGAGCAAGTTTGAAAAGTAATTTACTTACTTCTTGTGGAGTGAAAAATTCACCACCTGATTTACCTGCATTTTGTGCATACATAGAAATTAAAAACTCATATGCATCACCAAATAAGTCGATAGTGTTGTCTTGAAAGTTTCCAAGTTGCATTTTTTTAACACCTGTAAGAAGTGCTCTTAATGTAGCGTTACATTTTGAAACTGTGTTTCCTAATTTGTTGCTGTTAACATCAAAATCTTCGAAAAGTCCTTTAAGGTCCCCTTCACTTGAACGACCCTTTGCAGAATTTTCAATGTTTTTAAAGATATTTTCAAGTGTTTCATTTAAGTTTTCATCGTTGACTGCATTAGCTTCAACATTTGTAAAAAGTTGTGATGGGTAAATGAAAAACCCCTTTGCAGAAATAATAGCTTCTTTTATATCGTCAGTAATTTCGTCATCACTTAAAGCTTCATAATTAAACTCTAAATCACCACTTTCGTGCTGAATGGTATTTACATATCTTGTGATACTTTCTGAGATAAAACGATAAAAAAGTGTTCCAAGTACATAGTTTTTGAATTCTCATCCATCAACTTGACTTCTTAATTGATCAGCGATGTTTCAAATTGTTTTATGCAATTCAGCTCTTTGTGTTTCTTTTGTATTGTCCATAGTAATCCCTTTCATTTACACCTAAATTGTTGTTATTTTAAATTATATTAAAATATTCTATATTTTAATGCTAGATATATGTTATTCTGGTGTTGATTTTTTATTTAAAAAACTATTTAACACTTAGTCAGTTCGTATAACTATCTTTCATAATAAATTGATAACTTTTGTCATTTAAAGTTATTCTAAAAAAAAAAAAAAAAAACAAAGAAATAAACTAGGTAAACTAGGACAAGTCTTATAGACAATTTATAAAAAACTCAAAGCATCTCAACATTGTTGAGGTGTTTTTCAATTTAACACAGATTGAAATCTTTCATTGTTATATCATTCAATGTAATCTTTGATAATGTTTTTGAGTTTATCAAAGCAAATTGTTTTGTAATTTACAAAGTTTAAACACTCAGATTTAATGTTTGAAAAGAAATATTCAACTTCCCTATTATCTAATGAATTTCCAACCCTACCCATAGATACATTACCATTGTTTTTGACAACTACATCGAGATATTTAGATGATGAATATTGAAATCCGTGATCGGAATGAAGGATTCAAGGTTTTTTAAACTTGATATCCTTGATGTGTGAAATAACTAAATCTGTGTCATTTCTTCTTGATAAGTTTCAATTTAAAATTTTCTTTGTTTTATGATGTATTGCAACTGAAAGATAAACGTGGTTTTCATCTATATCGTTTGGTGCTTTTATATATGAAACATCTGTCGCAATAATATTATTTGTAATCCCATTGTAATCTCTATTTACAAGATCTTTAATCTTAACATTTGTATTCTTGATTTCTCTGACTTTACGTTTTGGCCTAACTACACAAATTAGATTTAATTTGTTCATTATTCTTCCCAATGTTCTGTAATTTATGTCTATTTTATATACTTTTAGTATATAAATGCTCAATCTTCAACGACCAAAACGACCTTTATTTTCATAAAAGGCCTTTTTGACAATTGAATGTAATTCTTCATTTTCAGTCTTTTGAGAGACTTCTTTATCGAATTGCGAAATTTTCTTATAAAAAGTAGATTTTGGTATTCCTAAAAATATATAAATTGTTTATTTGTAACAGAAGATGATTTCTTGATTTTGCTTCAATCAATTTCCATTTTATTATCTCTGAAAATTTCAAGCATAATTTTTATGAATTCATTCTTTTGCTCATCAGTCATTTCTTCAATCATTGAATCATCCGTTTCAATAGGTTTCTTTTAGGTCTTCCAGAACCCTTTCCTTTTTAGGAGCTGTTCCTGTTTTTGAAAATATTACAGTTTCGTCTTTTTGATATTCTCTAAATTTATTTCAAATTCTACGTCTAACATTTTCTTTAAAGTAATCCTTATTATATTTTTCTGAAATATAAGATGCAAATTTGTATTCATATTCATTTGTGTATTCTCAATTTTCTATTCATTTGAATAGATCTAATCATTCATAATGTTTCAATTGTTTACCCATTTGTAAAATCCTTTCTCTTATTGTAAACAAAAAGTAGACAGTTTTTTATTTTCTGTCTACTTTTCTTGTCCTAGTTTATAATCAAACTCCTTTATAAAAACAAAACCACCTTTGTTTGAAGTTAAGAATTAACACACTTGTTTTGTATTGTTAAAATGAAGAACTCATAAAATTCAAGTATGTGGATTTACAACCTCACTAAATATTCGATTTTATGGGTTCTTTTTTGTTGTTTTAGTAGCTTATTTCGCCAATTTTAGCAACCTAAAAAAATATTACAAAAAAGGTGATATAACTTTCTAAAAGTATTAAAATAGAAACATGCTACCAATTAAAAAGGCTATAAAAAAAATGACATATATGCAAATGCATACTTTTATATTTGCAATCTTTTTTTTATTAATTTCTGTAGTATTTTTATCTCTTATAGGAATTAATCGTGGTCTATTTTTTGGGTATGCATTAGGTGGTCTACTAATTTATTTTTTATTTAAATTAAACTGACTTTTTGCGTATTTATTTCTAAGAAATAAAAAAACAAAATTGTATGCTTTATCGATTTTAAAATCAGTTTTATTTTTCTTAATTTTAGGTGCTATTGTGTACTTAATGTTTTTTATTAATACAGAGTACTTAAAACAAATGCAGATTACCGAATATTCAGTATTGCAAGTATTAGATCAACCATTTAATTTCTTTGCATTTGCTGGAGGAATATTAACTAATATTTTTGTGATTATCATCACAGAAATAGTTAATAAAAAAATAAGAAACTAAAAAGAAAGGAGATGAGCAGGATGGATACATTTTTAAAAGGTCTTTGAGTTTGAAATCAACCACAAATGTTATCGCTTGTAGTTACTGTTTTTATAGTGCTAATTATTTGTTTAGTTGTCTATTTCAAAGTATCAAAGATTAAACCAAATGAAGCTCCGAAAGGTGTAGTACTCATTGCTGAAGGTTATGTTAAATTCATTGACAAAACTTTTGATGATGCAACTGGTGGAACACAAGTGCAAAATTCAAGATACTATATTTTGACTTTAGCTACTTTTATTCTAATTGGTAACCTTACAGCTGTCTTTGGTTTAGAACCGATCGTAACATCTTATTCAGTTCCGTTAACATTAGCTTTAATGAGCTGACTTGGTATCTTTGTTTGTGGCGCAGTGTACCGTAAGTGAAGATATCTAAAATCATTTATCAACCCACTTGATTTACCTGGTAAAGTATCTCCTCTTATTTCTCTTAGTTTTCGTATTTATGGAAATGTTATAGGAGGATCTACAGTTATTTTCTTATTTTATTCATTCTGTGGATGAATATGGACAAAAGTAACAGGGTCAAGTAATCAACAATTCTTCTTTGGGTTGATTTTATCACCTGCACTACACTTTTATTTTGACTTATTCGGCTCTACCTTACAAGCTTACATATTTTCACTTTTAACACTTGTATACTGAACAATTGAGTCAACTGCAGAAGAAGTTAAACCTAAAAAACTTAAAAAAGGTAAATCAAAAATTGTAAGAAGTAACAAAAACCTTAATTCACAATTATCACAAGCAATTTATTAAATAGAAAAGAGGATTAATTATGATTGAAACAGTAACAAAATTTTTAGAAGAAACTGCAAATAACACTACTCAAGCAGCTGCACAAAATGGTGGAGACATCAAATCAGGTCTTGTTGCTATTGGTGCAGGATTAGCTGCAATCGGTGTTTTAGGAACAGGTATCGGTCAAGGTTATGCTGCTGGTAAAGCTGCAGAAGCTGTTGGAAGAAATCCTGAAGCAGAATCAAAAATCCGTTTAATGTTAATTATCGGTGTTGGTATTGCTGAAACAGCTGCTATTTATGCATTTATTATTGCTTTATTATTAATGTTCATTAAATAATAACTATGGTTCAAAATTTAATTTATCTTAAGCAAGAATCATTGAATCAACAAGTCCAAGAAAAATTCAATGGACTATTTCCAAGTGTTCCAATGATGATTGCTACTATCATCGCTTTTTTAATTGTGTTTTTATTACTTACATATCTTTTATATAAACCAGTTAAAAAGATGATGAAAAATAGAACAAATTTCATCCAAGAAAATATCAACAGTGCTATTAAACAAAAAGAAGACAGCTTACAAGTTTTAAACGATGCAAACGAAAAACTTAAAGAAGCTCACAAGCAAGCAGATAGCATTGTTAACAAAGCAAAAATAAAAGCTGGTGAAGTTTCTAAAACTTATATTGACAAAGCAAAAGCAGAGTCATATAGATTACTTGAAGAAACTAACCAAGATATAGCGTTGCAAAAGAAAGAATTTGATGCTAATGCTAAAAAATATGTAATCCAAGTAGCTACAGAATTAGCAGAGAAAATCTTACGTAAAGAAATTTCTCCACAAACTCAAGATGAAATTATTAAAAACTATCTTGAATCAAGTGAGTAATTAACTTTTACAGCTATATAACTACTATAAAAGTAAAATAGCAAAACTTTTAAGATTTTATTATGTACAAAAAAAGAAATACATCTGCATATGCAGTAGCAATTTATGACTTGGTCAAAAAACAAGATAAATTTAAATTAATTCAACCTCAATTTGAGGCTGTTAAAGATTTAATTGACACAATTCCAGGTTTTATCGAATATTTAGGAAACGACTTAATTCCTGAAGCTGAAAGATTCAAAACAATCGATATGGCTTTTGATAAAAATCAATTTGACTATATTGTAATTAACTCTATTAAAGTTATAGTTCAAAGAAAAATGGTGTCTCAATTAAAAAACATCATCATTGAATATTTAAAGTTATCAAATGATGCATTAAGAATTCGTTATGTAGTAGTTGAATCAGCTTTCCCATTAAGTGATGAGCAACTTCAACAAATCAACGACAAACTTCAAAAAGTTACAAGACGTACAATTGAAATTCACAATGTAATTAACCCAAATATTATTAGTGGATTTAGAATTGTGTCTAAAACCGAAGTTATTGAAATGAACATACTACACGACTTAAACAAAATCAAAAACGAAATTATTTTTAAACAAAAAGAAAAGGAGGTGTAATTTATGGCTATCAAATTAGATGATATTTCTGCAATCATTAAAGAAAGAATTCAAAACATTGGTAAAGTAGCTGACAGATCAGAAATTGGTCAAGTTATCTCAATTGGTGATGGTATTGCTGTTGTATCAGGTCTTCAAAAGGTTAAAAACGCCGAAATCGTAGTTTTTGACAACGGTGTTTATGGACTTGCTTTAAACCTTGAAGAAGAAACAGTTGGAGTTGCTTTATTTGGTGATGCTAACTCTGTTTCTGAAGGAGATATTGTTAAAAGAACAGGTCAAGTTATTGACGTAAATGTTGGTGATGCTCTTTTAGGTAGAGTTGTTAACGCCCTTGGAGAACCAATTGATGGTAAAGGTAAAATTCAAGGAACAATTAAAAGTGAAATCTTCAAAATTGCTCCTGGTGTTATGACTAGAGAAGAAGTTAACCAACCACTTGAAACAGGTATTATTGCGATTGACTCAATGATTCCAATCGGTAAAGGTCAAAGAGAGCTTATCATCGGTGACCGTCAAACTGGTAAAACAGCTATGGCTATTGATGCTATCATCAACCAAAAAGGTAAAAACGTTAAGTGTGTTTACGTAGCAATAGGGCAAAAAAACTCAACAGTTGCGCAAATCGTTAACAAACTTAATGAATTTGGTGCGCTTGATTACACAGCAGTAGTTGTTGCAGGAGCTTCAGAATTAGCTCCACAACAATACATTGCTCCATATACAGGAGTTACTATTGCAGAATACTGAATGTCTCAAGGGCAAGACGTATTAATTGTTTATGATGATTTATCAAAACACGCAGTTGCATATAGAACGCTTTCACTTCTTTTAAGAAGACCACCTGGTCGTGAAGCTTACCCTGGAGATGTTTTCTACTTACACTCTCAACTTTTAGAGCGTGCAGCTAGACTTAACAAAGAAAATGGTGGAGGTTCAATTACTGCACTTCCAATCATCGAAACTCAACAAGGGGATATTTCAGCTTATATTCCAACTAACGTAATTTCAATTACAGATGGTCAAATTTTCACAAAAGAATCATTATTTAACTCAGGACAAAGACCTGCTGTTGATATTGGTTTCTCAGTTTCTCGTGTTGGTTCAGCTGTGCAAATTAAAGCTATGAAGCAAGTTGTTGGTTCACTTAAACTTGAACTTGCTCAATACAACGAAATGTTAGCTTTTGCTCAATTTGGTTCAGACCTTGATGAGTCAACTAAATCAATTTTAGAACACGGTGCTAAAGTATATGAACTTTTAAAACAAGAACAATACTTTGCGATTCCACAAGTTACACAAGCTATTATTCTTTTAGGAGTTAAAGAAAGAATTATTAACCCACTTCCAAAAGAATACATCAAAGAATACAGAGATAACGTTATTGCACTTGTAAACAAAACAGCTGAAGGTATGGAACTTTTCTCAAACATTGCTTCAAAAGGTTTATTCACACCTGAAGATTACCAAACAACAGAAAAAGTATTAGTTAAGATAGTACAAAACATCATCGCTACAATTCCTAACTATGATCCTAAGTTGCATAAAGCATTTCCTAAAAAATACAATGACTTACTTAAATAATTAAAATGGCAAACTTAAATTCAATTAAAAATAGAATTAATGTAATTAACAATACCAAAAAGATTACTAATGCTATGCAATTAGTATCAACTGCTAAATTACGTAGAATTAGAACTGAATTTGAAAGTATTGAAACGTATTTAAATTCACTAAACGAAATGTTTAGAGAATTAGCATCACACGTTGAGCCAAGAGAGTTTTACTCAATTTTTCCTAAAAACACTAATGTTGATTCTGATTTGCACATCATCATCACATCTGATTTAGGATTATGTGGTTCATACAATACTAATATCGTTAAATTACTTAAAGAAACTCTTAAACCAAGCGACAAAATCATTGTGCTTGGAGGAAAAGGACTTGCTCTATTACATTCATTTAAATATGATGAACAAGTCATTTCTAAATACACAGAATTAGGAGATAAAATCTCTTATGAACTTAGTTCTGTTGTATCTAAAAAAGCTTTTGAAGAATATTCAAACAAAAGAGTTGCTAACATTTACATCTATTACACAGAATTTATTAACAACATTACACAGGAAGCTAAAAAACTTAAACTCTTCCCACTAGACATTGAATCTGAAAACGCTAGTGTGCAAGCTAAAAACACAATTGAATTTGAGCCTAACTCAGAAGTGGTGCTTAAAAACTCAATTCCACTTTACTTAGCAAGTATGGTTTATGGACTTGCTACAGGTTCAAAAGTTTCAGAAATCGCTTCAAGACGTAATGCTATGGAAAATGCTACAAATAATGCAACAGACTTAGTTGATGAGTTAAGATTACAATTTAACAGAAAACGTCAAGGTAACATAACTCAAGAAATCAATGAAATTGTAGCTGGTGCAGATGCTACTTAATTAAAATAAGGAGGAATGAATGGTAAAAAACAAAGGAATTATCGTTCAAATCTTAGGTCCAGTTGTGGACGTTAGATTTGAAGAAGGAAAATTACCTCACTTACTTAATGCTGTTGAATTAGAACATGATGGAAAAGTTTACACATTCGAAGTTGCTCAACACATTGGAGATGATACAGCTCGTACAATCTCAATGGTTTCTACAAATGGGCTTCAAAGAGGAATGGTTGTAACTGACACAGGTGCACCAATTTCTGTACCTGTAGGAAATGTTGTTTTAGGTAGAATGTTTGACGTTTTAGGGAACCCAATTGACAACTTACCTTTACCAAAAGAAATTGAAAGAGATCCTATCCACGCACCAGCGCCTTCTTATGAAGAACAAAAAACTTCATCAGAAGTACTTGAAACAGGAATTAAAGTTATTGACTTACTTATTCCTTATGCAAAGGGTGGAAAAATTGGTCTTTTTGGTGGAGCTGGAGTTGGTAAAACGGTTCTTGTTCAAGAGCTTATTAACAACATAGCTACAGAGCACAATGGACTTTCAGTATTTGCTGGAGTTGGGGAAAGAACACGTGAAGGAAATGACCTTTACTATGAAATGAAAGCTGCAGGAGTTTTAGATAAAACTGCACTTGTATTTGGACAAATGAACGAACCACCTGGGGCACGTATGAGAGTTGCTCTTACAGGTCTTACAATGGCTGAGTACTTTAGAGATAAACAAAATCAAGACGTACTTTTATTCATCGACAACATCTTTAGATTTACACAAGCTGGTTCAGAGGTTTCTGCTCTTTTAGGGCGTATGCCGTCAGCTGTTGGTTACCAACCGACACTTGCTACAGAAATGGGTGCGCTTCAAGAAAGAATTACTTCAACACGTAGAGGTTCAATTACATCAGTTCAAGCTGTTTATGTACCTGCTGATGACTTAACTGATCCAGCACCTGCTACAACTTTCACTCACTTAGACGCTAAAACAGTTCTTGACCGTGGAACAGCAGCACTTGGGATTTATCCAGCTATTGACCCACTTAACTCTTCATCAAGATTACTTGATCCATTAATTGTTGGATATGAACACTATGAAACAGCTCAAGAAGTTGTTGCAATCTTACAAAGATTTAAAGAACTTCAAGATATTATTGCAATCTTAGGGATGGGTGAATTATCTGAAGAAGATAAGAAAATTGTTAACAGAGCAAGAAGAATTAGACAATTCTTATCTCAACCTTTCACAGTTGCCGAAAAATTCAGTGGAATTAAAGGTAGATATGTTCCATTATCTGAAACAATTAGAAGTTTCAAAGTTATTCTTTCAGGTGAATTAGATAACCTTCCAGAAGAAATGTTCAGATATGCTGGAAGCATTGATGATGTTATTGAACGTTACAAAAAATATCAAGAAGAAAATAACATTTCAACTGAATCATCAACAGATAAAAAATAATGAATAATACAACTCATTTATTAATCACAGTACCATCAGGTGTATTTTATGAAGGTGATGTAAACATTGTTACATTAAAAACAGCATCAGGTTACATCGGGCTTCAAGCTAATAGAACACCACTTTTCTCAAACATTGAAATTTGCAACTTATCAATTAAACCTGAAAATGGTGAAGAAATTCGTTGCTACATCGGTGGTGGTCTTGTATATGCTGATGAGAAAAAAGTATCAATCATAACAGATGATATTATCAATGTTAAAAACATTGATGTCCAAAGAGCGCTTCGTGACCGTGATAAACTTATTAAACAAATCGAAGAAGCTTCACACAATGATTCAGTAAACAAAACAAAATTAGAGTCTAAACTTAAAAAAGCTCTTTTTAAAATTGATGCATACAATTTATTCAATAAATAATATTCGCAACCTTTTTAGGTTGCTTTTATTATTCACTTGATATAAAAAAGGAAAACAAAAAAAGTTGCTATTAACAACTTTCTTTCATATGGGGCGAACGACGGGATTCGAACCCGCGCATGATGGGACCACAACCCACTGTGTTAACCACTTCACCACGTTCGCCATAATTAAAACTATTATACCACTATTTTAAGCATCTAGTAAACAATTTAATTAATTTTTAGACCTTATTTTAAGGTATTAAAATCTATTTTCAACATTATAAAAATGATATAAAATTTATTTTATTTAAGGAGTATATTATTATGACTGAAAGAGATAAATACATAGACTTATTAGTAAAAATTGTTGATGCATTCGGTGGGCTTGACAATATTACTTCATTCAATAATTCAGCATCACAATTAAGATATGATGTAAAAAATGTTTCATTAGTTTCAAAAGCAGAATTTGAACAATTAGGTGCTACATCAGTTAAAATTTTCGAAGCACAAAAACACATTCAAGTTGAATTACCAAATGCAGAAGCTTTAAATGCACTTATCAAAATTAACAAAGACTTAATTTCAACAATGTGTAAATCAGTTGAAGTTTCAACTGTTTCAACATCAAATAATGCTACAACATCTATTCAAGCAGTTTCAGAATTAGAAATCTTAGCACCTGCTTCAGGACACATTGTTTCACTTGAATCATTAAATGATGGTGTATTTTCAAATGATTTACTTGGAAAAGGATTTGCAATCAAATTAGATGGAACATCAGGTAAAATTGTTGCTCCATTTGATGGAAAAATAACAATGCAACCAGCAAGTAAATCACAAGTTATCTTATCTAACACATCATTAGGTGTTGAAGCTGTTATTGTTTTTGGTTTAAACTCATACAAATTAGATGGAATTGGTATGGATGCTAAAGTTTCATTAAACCAAGAAGTTAAATCAGGAGATGAATTAATCATTTTAGATTTAAACAGATTCAAAGCAGAAAACATTGATCAAGAAATTATTTTTGCATTAACAACTGATTCAAAATTACAAAACTTTAAAAACTTAGAACACAAAAACATCAAACATTCAGAAGTTATTGCTAAATTAGTTTAATCTTTAAATTAAACAGAGTTGTAAATCAGAGCAGAAAAAATCTGTTCTTTTTTATTTATCAAAAAAATATTTTTCTGGTGATATATATTACAAAAAAAGTTTTATAATAAAAGTACCTCATTATTTTTGATACTTAATGAGGTAACCTGGAATTAGGAAATATAAACTCTTTGATAGCATCTCTTTTTCCGGGACACAAGCACCATTTAAATGGTGCTTGTCTTTTTTTGTATTACAATTTTATATTATGAGTAAAAGTAAGAATACCAAAGGACATAGATGATTTAGTCACACAGAATTATTGACAGGTTTTATAGATCTAAAAACACGAGAAATTCACAAAGTCTTAATTTCAAATTCACTTTTAAAAAAGTTTGATAATTCAAATTCAAATATTAAGGATAATTTTTCATCATTTTCTGATAGTGATTTTACTGATAAGGAAATTTTTGAGAATGTTCAAGAATTATTCAATAGCAAGCAGACTGAAGTGGATTTTTCGACTTTGTATCGAAACTCAAACAATGAAGAAAAAACTAAATATGAAATATATACTGATGCCATTGAAAAATTAGCTATTAAAAAAATAACTGATGTTACAAAAGCGGCGAATTTTAAAGGTAAAATGCCAGAATATTTATTTAAAGCAATATGTTTCACAGATTCGAAAGTAAAGAATTGAGAAAAGTTTGATATTGATGACATATTGGAAAAAGATGAGGAATTTATAAAAAATAAAAAGGTTACTGAGTTTTTGAAAAAATTCTTTGAAAAGGGAAAAGATAACTTTGCAAATTATCCTGCTAAAAATCACAAATATTTCAATTGTGAAAAATTTGAACGAGATAATCCCGTATTATGATTTGTATATTACTTCTTGAAACTAATATTTCGCGATGAATCACTTGTGAAAATATTCAATGAGAGTGAGATGCAAAGATTATGATGATATATTATTTGTGGCAATAAAACAGAAGATTATCCTAATTCACTTACATTTATTCTTGCAAATTACTATCATTTTTATGCTGAAACATCTTTATATCTTAAGGCATTAGAAATTTCTGATTTTAATCACATAGACTCAACCGAAGGAACATTTTCAGATAAAAAGTTTATGGTTGATTTAGATAACGTAAATATATTGAAGCCATTTATTTACGATTTCAAGACTTATTCTGATTCTAACTATCTAAAAAGCGACCGAAATATTCATCAATTATGTTGGTATATTTACATTCTTATTAATAATAAAACAACAAATATAACTCATTAATTGAAAGTATTGAATTTACACCTGCGAAACCTACTGAAACAAATGCTATTGTTCGTGATTATCAGTTACCTGCTGAAAGCAATGGTGCTCGAGTTAAAAAGCAGATCTCTGTTGAAACTGATCTTCTGAATGAAGTTGCAACTAAAATTAGTGCTCAAAGAAAAAATGTTAAGGGTAGAGCTGCGTGAACTTCCTTAGGAGCTGTATTAACATTAATTTTGGTAGGAATTCTTCTTGGTATTCTAAAAGCAGCCGGATTAATGTAACTAGGTTGATAAAAGTAAGATAGAAAATCTAAAAAAACTGTTTTTCTACCTTATTTCAGCTCAATATGGCCGGTGGATTTGTCTTTATGAAAAGTATATATTAAAAATTCCTATCGTTTCAGCAGTGATAGGAATTTTTAATAATTATTAATTTTAGTTTTTTGATTCTTGTTCTAAAATTGATTTTTGTTTCTTAAAACGACCTAAGAAATTTTGGATTTTTGGTCTCATGTAACTTACAAATTTCGGTGTAACAAAGTATAAACATAAAGCATATAAGATTACACAAACACCAAATACGACAGTTACATCATAAGGGAATAATAGTCATTGTGGTTTTCAACTAGCTTCAGCTTTCTCTTTTCCTTCGTTAACATTAATCATTCTAGGAACTCAAAATAGCGTGATTATAATTCCGATAATGAATACATAGTTAACAAGTCTTCAAACACTCATTTTTTCTTTGAAAACAACAAAGAAACCAAATGATAAAACTAAAATTGGAAAGAAAATTGATGCTAATATACGTGCATAAAGAGGTACATTATAAACAGAATTTGGAACGATTCTATCTCAAGGGATGATGTTTCCACTTGTTAAAATCATTGCAGCAGCTAAAACTCAAAATATTACTAAAAATGATATGTATCAACCATTAATTGGTTTTCTGACTTTCTTTTCGTTTTTGTTTTCTTGTTTTTTATTATTCACGAGAATCTCTCAATCTCATCATTTTTAGGACAAATTCTGCAACAGGCATTGTTGTTGTTTCTTGTTTACCATATTCACGGTATGAAACAGTTTCATTTAATCTCTCAGCTTCTCCAACAATGATTTGGAATTTAGATTTTGACATTTGTGCTTCACGCACTTTTTTACCTAAACGTTCTTCACGGTCGTCTAATTTAGACCTAAAGTCTGCATTGAATAATAATTGGTTGATGTCTGATGCGTATTTCACATCTTCTGGATTATTTGTAGCAGGAATAACTGTGAATTGTTTTGGTGCTAATCAGAATGGAAGCACACCTTTTGTTTGTTCTAAAAGAATTGAAACAAAACGTTCATATGTTCCGATAAGACCTCTGTGGATCATAACTGGACATTCTTCTTGATTGTCTTTGTTTGTGTATGTAATATCAAATCTTTCAGGTAATAAGAAGTCAAGTTGTAATGTGGAAACTGTGATTTCGTGTCCTAAAGCTGTAAAGATTTGAATATCCATTTTAGGCCCATAGAAAGCAGCTTCTCCGATTTTTTCTTCGTATTTAACATCTAATTCATTAAGCACATTTCTAAGTTCATTTTCAGCTTCGTTTCACATCTTGTCATCTGAATAGTACTTATCTGTGTTTTCGGGATCTCTTAAACTTAAAGAAACATAACTAATTTGAATTTTAAAGATTTCTAATGTTTCTTTAATTAATTGATACATTGATTTGAATTCTTGAGCGATTTGATCTTTTCTAACAAATAAGTGTCCTTCTGTTAAAAGCATTCCTCTAACACGTTCAAGACCTGTAAGAGCACCTGATTTTTCATATCTGTAAAGTTGTGATTGTTCTGAATATCTAATTGGTAAGTCACGATATGAACGTTTTTCTGTGTTGTAGCAAATAATGTGGTGAGGACAAGTCATTGGACGTGCAATTAACTTTTCGTTTTCAAGCACAACTGGTTTAAACATATCATCTTTGTAGTGAGCTAAGTGACCTGAAATTTTGTAAAGTTCTTCTTCACCAAAGTGTGGTGTTAAAACTTCTGTGAAACCGTATTTTCTGTCCATTTTAAGAACAAGGTTTCTAATTTCATTGTGAATGTACATTCCATCTTCTAATCAGAATGGTAATCCTTGACCACCTAATTTGTTGAATGTGAATAATTTCATTTCTTTACCAATTTTACGGTGGTCTCTTTCTTTTCTATCTTTAAGGATTTCTAAGTATTCTTCAAGTTCTGCTGCTGTATCTCAAGATGTTCCATAAATTCTTGTTAATTGGATGTTATCTGAATTTCCTCTTCAGTACGCACCAGCTAAGTTAAGTAATTTAAAGTGCTTAATGTGTTTTGTATCTTCAACGTGTCCACCAGCACATAAGTCAACAAAGATTGTTTCATTACTTAAAGGATCTACAAGAGCATAGAAAGTAACTTCTTTACCTGCTGCTACTAATTCATCATAAAGTTCTTTTTTGTAGGGTTTACCTTCAAATGAATATTCATCAATTGAAACTTGCTTCATAACTAAATTTCTTGAAGCAAGTTTTTTCATAAACTTTTCAATTTTAGGTAATTCTGTTTCTGAAAGTGGTTCAGCAAATTCAAAGTCATAGTAAAAACCTTCTTCAGTGGCTGGGCCAAATCCTAATTTAACATTTGGATAAAGTTTTTCAACAGCTGCACCAAGTAAGTGACTTGTTGTATGGTTAAGTTTTTTATTAGCTTTCATATTAATTTACCTCTTATTTATCATTTTTGGGTTTTGTCAATGAGGAATAGAGTCCCATTTTTTTCATTAACTTGTTTAAATTATAATCTGCGATTTTAGAAGCTCTAATTGCACCTTCATCAGTTATTTTGTCAACTTCTTTTAAAGCTGCATTGTATTTTGATTGAATATCAATTAAAAGATTTTTAACTGATGTAGCAACTGCTTCTTTAAATTCTTTATAGTTTTTATCTTTAAATAATTCTTCTGCTTGTTCAAGTGTTATGTTGTTTAATGAAGCATAGATATTAAGTAAGTTTAAAATACCAGGTTTATCATTTGAAATGTATACTTTACCTTCTGAGTCAGTAACTGCTTTCATAATCTTGTTGTAAGCTTGTTGTGGGTCTTCAAGTAAGTAAATGGTTGATTTGGTACCATGTTCACTTTTTGACATTTTAGCAGTTGGATCAGTAAGTGATTTAATTCTTGCTCCAACTTTAGGGACAACTCCGTTAGGAATTGTGAAGTTAGCATTGTATTTTGAATTAAATCTTTCAGCAATGTTTCTGGTTAATTCAAGGTGCTGAGTTTGATCTTCTCCAATAGGAACCACATCAGGGTTGTATAAAAGAATATCAGCAGCCATTAATACTGGATACATTAAAAGACCAGTAGGTATTTTAGAAGTCCCGTTAGCTTGTTTGATTTGTTGTGACTTATCTTTGAATTGGGTCATTCTTTGCAATTCACCAATTGTCGTTTCTGATGTACAAAGCCAATTCATCATTCCGTGTGCACTAACTTGTGATTGATAGAAAATTGTTACATTTTCCGGATTAAGTCCACAAGCTAAATAAAGTGCAACAATGGTTTTTCTTGCTTTTTTAAGTTCAACTGGATCGACACTTCCAGTTGTAAGTGCGTGTAAGTCAGCTACAAAAATGTATGATTCATAATCATTCTGCATTTGCACAAAGTTTCTAATCGCACCAATGTAATTACCTAATGTTAAATCACCAGTTGGTTTTATTCCACTTAATAATTTTTGTTTCATAACACTCCTTAACTAATTAATAAAGTTATTTATTAATTATATTGTTTTTTAAATAATGTATATTCATTTTGTTGATTGATTTTACAAATGCAAATAGCCGAATTAATCAAACAAAATTAATTAATAAATTAAGCAAAAATAAGCAAAATAAAAAATCTTTTTAAATAGGTTATATAGAGCTAAATAATAATTCATTATTTATAAAATAATGATAGAATAAATAAGCATAAAACAGCAGTTTATTATGACTTTTAAATAAATTTAACATGACTATAACATTGCAAGTAGATTAGCTGATTTAATCCAAAGCATTAAGTTAAATTTAACTAGTTAGAAATAAACCCTCTAAGTTATGCAGAAAGAGGTAAAAATACTATGTCAAGATACACAGGACCTGTATTTAAAAAGTCACGTCGTTTAGGATTCTCTATCTTAGAATCAGGTAAAGAATTCGCTAAAGGTAAAAAGAGAACTTATGCTCCAGGACAACACGGAAACAAACGTGTTAAATTATCTGAATACGGATTACACTTATACGAAAAACAAAAAGTTAAACACTTATTTGGTTTAAATGAAAAACAATTAAGAAGAGTTTTTGAAAAAGCTGTTAAAGCTAAAGGGATTACAGGGACAAACTTACTTCAATTATTAGAAGTTCGTTTAGACAACTTAGTTTATAGAGCAGGATTTGCTACAACAAGAAGACAAGCTCGTCAACTTGTTAACCACGGACACTTTGTTGTTGATGGTAAAAAAGCAAACATCCCTTCTATGTCAATCTCATTAGGTTCAGAAATTACTCTTAAAGAAAAATCAAGAGACAACAAACAAATTCTTGAAGCTATGGAACAAAAAGCTGCTTCAGCTTGAATGACAAGAAAAGACTTTTCAGTTAAATTAGACCGTTTACCAGAACGTAACGAAATTCACCCAGAAATCAAGGATGCTTTAATCGTTGAGTTCTACTCAAAATAGTAATTAGGAATATTAGGAGATTTATTTATGAAAAAAGATATTCACTTACCATACCACGAAGTAAACGTTACTTGTTCAACTTGTCACAAAGTGTTCCAATTCAAATCAGTTAGACCAAACTTTACAGTAGACGTATGTTCAGGATGCCACCCAGTTTACACAGGGTCAAGAGCACAAGTTAAAGCGACAGGTAGAATCGACAGATTCAACAAAAGACTTGAAAAAATGAACGGTAAATAATTATTGTTTCATTTATACATCTAACTCAAATTACTTTATGTAGTTTGGGTTTTCTTTTTGACCTAGGAACAAGGTAATTTAGTTTATTTAATAAATTAAATAACTTAATAATAAAATTTCACTTTTATATATAAAGAATTATAATTATTAGATATTTTTTAAACCCTTAAAGGAGCATTATGAACTTTGAAGAAAAATATTTTTTCTTAAAACCTGGTTTCTGATCTTGAACCGGTGGAGGTGAAATATCAGAGACAATGCTAGCTCAAACTAATTTAGGTCTTAGATTATCTTGAGTTATTGCTATGTTGATTATTTTTGTTATTTGAATCTTCAAAAGACAAATACACCAAGCAATTAAGCGTAAAAATGTTTCTGCAAAAACTCAAGAAATATTAATTAGAACTGCAGGAGCACTAACACTTATATTTATTGCTGCTAGAGCTATTGTGTTTGGAGTTACACAATATCCAGGTAAATGAGAAACTATACCACTTCATATGTGTAGAATTTTAGGAATTTCAATCGGTATTGTGCTTTTATTAAACAAACCACAATGAATGAAATATTTAATTTCACTTAGTTTCCTTGGTGCAACTATTGCGCTTATATTACCTGATGTTAAGATAACTTACACACCTGATGAAACATTTACAGCATTTGGTAAATTCTATGAAAAAGGTAAAGAATACGAGTTCCATATTTACTACGATAACTACATATTCTATGATTTAATGGCACTTCACGTATTTATGTTGCTTTCTACATTTATCGTTTCTATTGTGTATCCATATTCAATGAGAAACAAAGATATCTTAACAACACTTGCATTATTCGGATTACTTGTTGTAGCTTGCTTCTTCTTAAACTGAACACTTGATGACTTAGCACCAAGTGCTTGAAAGAGCAATTACATTTACGTAGGAAAAGATAAATATAATCCATTCTCAAGTTTAATTGGCCCATTAATGAAATGACCATTTAATGTGTTTACATTAATTGCAATAGGAACGCTTTACTTATATGCATGTGCCGGTATTTTTATTCTTCAAGATAAAATTATTTTTAACTTTGGAAAAGGTAAGAAATTCTTATCATTTGGTAAGTCTTCAAAACAATTCTTAAAACCTAGATTCAATGTTAAAAAGTATGATAATTTATATGTATTTTAATTAGAAAATTAAGCAATCAAATTTGGTTGCTTTTTTCTTTTACCATAGTGTGCAAGCTGTAAAAAAAGAGCAGTAATTGCTGACTACCCTTTAGTTTTTTCATTGTAATATGTGCTTGTGCTTGATGAAAGTTCATCATCAATTGGTTGAAGTGTTTTGTGAATTGTTGAACTATTATTGATTTCATAAATATCAATTACGTTAGCATCGATCCCATCTTCAGCTGAAGCAAAGTAGTTTCTAAGCACTAATTCATAATCAACTGCTTGTGAAGGAACATAGTTAATGTAATTGAAGTTTGTTAAGTTTTTGTATGCACTAATAACATCTTCATTACTTAAATCAAGGTATGAAATTACTTTTGCAATATAAGACTTAATAAAGTCTGCTAATTTTTCAATTGTAATTTCTGCATTTTCATCTTTTTGTTCTTTAAATGTTTTTTCATTTTCAAAAACCAATGCAAATAAGACTTTAATTTCATCATCTGCATTTTCAGGTAATGAAAGTGCTGAAGCTTCTTTATCTGCTTCCGGATATGTAAAGTTCTTAATATCAGTCGCAACTTGTGTAAAGAAGTTGTTTAAGTTTTCTGTTTTGCTAAAGTAATCTTTAAGTCTGTAAGGATAGATGTTAATTCTATCGTCTAGATCAACATCTTCTTCACGTTCGCGATGTAAGAATTTCTTGTGTTCTGCATTTAATTCAAGATACTTATCTAAGTATTCTTTGTTAGCAGGAAGTGATAAATCAAGTAATTCAGCGTATTTGATAATTACGTTATTTAATTTGTCTTGATTTTCGTTTTCGTCTATGAGACCTAGCTCAACGAATTTATCAGTAGCTAATTCCTTAAATGCACTTGGTGAATCTTCTGTACCTGTTTGAAGGACTTTTCATCTTTGTGCAACAGCGTGCTCAATGAATAATTGTTTTTTAAGACCGAAATCTTGTTTTGCATATTTTTTGTCAATTTGGTCGAATTGTTCTGCTAATTCTGGTAAGTTATCTAAGAATCCGTCTCTAATTGTTTCTAAGTAGAGTTTGTTTGACTCTTCTGTGTTAACTTTAGATAAGATAAGTCCATCGACTAATAAAATGTTTTCTTTAGGTTTAATAACTCTAATTTCGCCATCTTCGACTGTACCTGGAAAGTTATCTTCTCCATAGTATGCATCAATAGCATCACCATTGTACATAATAGCTGCATTGATATCATTTTTAGGGTTAATTAAGTTATTTAATAATTCAAGTCCATCTCCTTGGAATGAGATGTTTTTGTGTCCGATTGGGAAACCTGTTCCATCTTTAATAAGCGAAACAAATGAATCAATTAGACCTTTGTATGTTTCTTTTGTAACTGCACCAGTGAACTGATCAGCACTGTGAGTTCCATCTGCATTTGTTCAATAAGATGAACCATATAATAAGTTATCTCTGACTGCGTCAGTGATGATTCAAGAATCAAATCCATTATCAGCAACTATTTTAAGCGAGTTGATAATAGAATTTGTTTCATATCCATTATTAAATTTATCTGCGTATAAATCAAGATTAATTGCATCGTCTTCGGTTTTCTTTTTAGATGAAATTGGTTTTTTCTTAATGTTGTAAGCAATTACCATATCTTGAGAAAAGTAAGGGAAAAAGTATTCTCAAAGTTCAGGGTAATTACCTTTTTCGTCTTTAAGCTCTTCACCATTAAATTTAGTCTTTAATTGTTCGTTGTAATTTTCAAGATGCTCTCAAACTTCAGATTTGATAATGTTTTTAAGATATTCTTTTGTTTTTTCTCTGTCGTTTTTAAGTTCAGGTTTGTTAAGTAAAATTGAATAATCAATTTTTTGTAAGCATTCTTTTTTAATAAGTGATGCAGCTAGGAAATCTCCACTAATTCCTGCAGCTGCTTTGTGGTTGATTATTGCATTATTAAACTCATTAACTTCGTTAAATTCAGCATAACTGAATACATCTCTTAACTTCTCTTTATTATCATTTGACATATATGATCTAAAGTTGTAAAAAGGTGGTTTATAACGGTTAATTGCTTTTGAAACAATTAAACCAGTTCCTACTGCTGCGATTGTTAAAATCCCAGCACTAATTAATGATGTTTTAATAATTCTCTTCATTATTATTTCTTACCTTTCTTAACTGCAACGTAAATAATGTTTCCGATAATAGTTAATACAAGGATAATAGCACCAAAAATAAGTCCTCAAGGCTCAAATGAACCTGCATATAAATCAGTTCCGATTGTTTGCATATTAGACACTGTTCTAGTGATGATAAAATCATCAAATGAAAGAACAGAAGCTACTATTACAGACATAATAATTGAAGGGATCATATAAACAAAGTAAGTTTTGAATCAAGATCTTAATTTTGAGTATCCTAAATCTTGACTTGCTTCGTAAAGGTTGTTGTTGAATTTTTCGCTTCTTGGCAACATAAGCGAAATTGCATATGGAAGTGTCATAATTGTGTGAGCTACTACAACACGTCCAAATCCTTCGCTATCTGTTTGAATAACTCCAAAGAAGATACCAAAGACAAGAACAAGCCCAATAGCTGTAATATTGTCTGGGTTAATAAGAGGAATGTTAATTGTAGAGCTTACATATGATCTAACAATTTTGTTCTTCTGTCTGTATAGTGCATATACAGTTACAAGTGAAATTGTACATACTAAAAAGCTTACAATAAGAGCTAAAAGTAAGCTGTTTACAAGTGACATTGCTCTGTTGTTATCAAATAAATGAAGTCAGTTGTCAAATGTCCCTTTAGTTCAAGTTGGGTTGAATTGACCTTTTGGTGTCGGTTGGTTAAATGAGTAAATAACTCCGAATAAAAGTGGTATATAAACGATTGCTAAAATGATGTAAATATAAGATCTTTTTAAGAATTTACTCATAGTGCGCTCCTTTTTTAAGTCTGAAAATTATTTTAGGAGTTACTAAAATAATTCCATAAATACTTAAGAAAATAGCAGATACCACGATAACTAAAACAGAAACTGCTGCTAAGTCAAATTTATTTCCTGGGTTTGCTCTTGAGTTGATAATATCTCCAACTGTTTGATATTGTGAACCATCTGGCAGAAGTTTTGCTGAGATAACAAAGGTTGTAGCAGACGCAAGGAACACCATACCAAAACCACTTAAGATAGCTCTAATACCATATGGAATGATAACTTTGAAAACTGTTTGAGTTTGATTGTAACCTAAGTCGTGACTTGCTTCAATGATGTTTTTTGGCATATCTTTAAACACTGTGTATAAAGGCATAATCATTAAAGGTAAGTTAAGGTACATAAGTCCAAATACCATAAATGCTTCATTGTTTAAACTTTTTGTGTTGTGCGCCATAATCCCTAAGAATAAGGCCTTAATTGAATAAATTCTAGCAATTGTGAAAATTGCAAGTGGTGAAATTATTAAACTAAGTGCACAAATTTTGAAAATCTTAGATTTAGATGTTGAAACAAAGTAAGCATATGGGAACCCGATGATTAAGCATAACATTGACGCTGCTAATCCGATTCATAATGAACGTCCCATAATTTTTCAAGTGCTTGATGACTTGATTAAAACTCAGTTATCAAAACTTTCGTTTGGAATAAGTGCATAAAGCACAATTAAAATAATTGGAAGAATAATAAGTAAGAGCGCAATTAGGAAATAAGGTCAAACTAGATGTGTTTTTTTATCAAAAGTGAAGTTGAATTTATTAGTTTTGGAATTCATTATTTGAATAATCTCACTTAGCGTCTTTACGCATTAAATGGACTGAGTCAATTGTTCAACTTAAGTAAACTTTTTCACCTAGTTCAAATTTTTTAGATGTTTCTACATAAATAACTGTTTGTTCATCAATTTCAACTTTAATGTAGTAGTAGCTTCCTCTGTAAGAAATGTCAGAAATGTGTCCTGATAATTTGTTTGAAGTTTTGGACGGTTCTGAGTAAATGTCAATATCTTCTGGTCTAATAAGTGCATCAAGTACTTCGCCTGGTTCAAATTCATCTGCTTCGTGAATTGTTTTGAACTCTTTGTTTAATATCTTAATTTTGCCTTGTTTTGTGAATTTAGCATCAAAGATGTTTGAATCACCGATAAATTTAGCAACTCAGATGTTAACTGGATAGTCGTAAATGTTTTTAGGTGTGTCATATTGTTCAATAACACCATCACGCATAACAGCAACTCTATCTGAAAGTTCAAGAGCTTCGTCTTGGTCGTGAGTAACAAAAATAAATGTAAGACCTAATTCTTGTTGAATGCTTCTTAATAACACTTGCATTTTTTGTCTAATTTTTGCATCAAGTGCACTAAGCGGTTCATCTAAGAGTAAGATTTCAGGTTCAATAACAAGTGAACGAGCTAATGCAACACGTTGTTTCATACCACCTGAAAGTTCAGAAATAGCTTTATCAGCATTTCCTGTAAGACCTACAAGATCGATGATTTTGTTAATTTTTTCATCCATTTCTTGTCTTGTCATTCTACGTTTGAAGTGTAGGTTTTGGAATGCTTCAACTTTTAATGCTGTGTAACTTTCTCAATATGAATAAACGAAGTCTGAGTTATCAAGTCATTTTTGAATTTTCTTGTATTGGTATGTTCCTTCTTTTAAGTTTTCAAGTTGTTCTTCATATTTTTCTTGTAACTTGTCAAGTTGTTCCATTTTTTTATGACTTAAAACATCTCATTTTTTAGTTAATTCTTCAAGAAGTTTTACTTTCTTTTGGTCAATAACTTCTTTAGGAATTCTTTTAAGTTTAAGACCATATGCAATGTTTCCATAAACGTTTAAGTGTGGAAAAAGTGCATAATCTTGGAAGATTGTTGAAACATTTCTTTTGTGTGGTTCAAGATCTTTAATGTCTAAACCATTGAATTTGATTTCGCCACGTGTAGTTCACTCAAAACCACCGATTAATCTTAAAATAGTAGTTTTCCCTGAACCTGATGGACCTAATAAAGTAACAAACTCACCTGGTTGAATTTGTAAATTAATACTATGTAAAACTGTTTTATTTTGAAATTCTTTAACAACATCAATTAATTCAATAATTGGTTGCTTATCTTTTTTTCTTTTAACTTTAATAGCCATTATTTTTAATCTCCTTTCCTTAATATAGTTTTAATAGCTATTTTAAAAGGGAGACCGTATCAAATAAGTTTTCAATGTATTCTTCACGTAAGTATTTTTTAGTTGAATAGTCAATATCATTGAATACTTTTAATACATTTGATATAGGTAAAATTTGAATTAAAAGCGCCTTACTTTTCATAAATGCTATTTTACTAAATTGATTAATTTTGGCCTGAATTTTTTTAACTTTTTTGAGGTAAATTTTGAGCAAAATTTTTTTGTGAGACCATAAAAAATAAGTGTGTTAAAATGGTTTGATTTTGATTGAATCTTTGACTTTAAATTCAAAACAAAAACCACCCGTGTGGTGGTTGCGTTTATTAGAAAATAATATTTCTTTGAGGGAACTTAAGTTCTCTTTGTGTTGTGTTTTCAAAAGTTCTTAGAATTTGGTTTCCTCTATCTAATTCTAATTCTTCTAAATTTATATTGTATAGTTCTTCAATTTGTTGTGCATCAACTTGACCTAAAGATGATTTGAATGCAAAGCAAATTGGATCCATAATAATTTGTGAAACACCACTTTCTTCTTTTACATAAAACTTATAGACAATGTTTGAAAATGAAACATAAAATTCATAGTATCCCGGTTTAATTATTGATTCAGTTACATTTGAAAAACTTGTTGGTCACATATTTCCAACTGGTTTGATTTCATTTGTTATATATGTATAGTGTGTATGTCCTGAAGTTGCATTAACTTCTGAGAAACTATTAACTTGGTTAATTGAATAGTGTAAATACTCATCTGAATGTCTTGGTTTTGAATCATCTTCAAAGTTAAATGATAATAAACCGTAATCATAAAACACAGTGTTAAAGTAGTAAATGTATTGTAAGAAGATGTAAATGTTTTCAGATAGCAATTGCGACATTTGTTCTAATGAAGCAGCAAATTCAGGTTTTTGAGCACCTTCGTTTTCCTTTTTAAGTTTTAAAACTGTGTCTTTAAGTGTCGCTAATTTGCTTCTTAACTTACTTAAATCTTCATTTGTGAAGTTATCTAATTTTTCTTTGTATTTAGGATCTAATGTAATGTTTTGTTCTTTTAAAAATTCATCAAATTTAGTTACTACGTAAGGTTTAGCTATTTTGTATTGATTGCCACCTGTTAAATCAATGCAAGCTACAGAAGCAATTGGTAATGCCGAGAAACTAAGTAAAGAAAGTGAGAATAATGATTTTTTCATAATGAATGTTAATTAACATCTACAAATGTATATGTTAATTTTACCCCTCCATAATTGTCTATAAATAAAATTTCATTGGTGTTAGCTTTGTTAGAGTTATCTACACCGAATGGAGCAAATAACTGCACATATTTGTTTAAATCAAAAATGTCTAATATATAGTCATTATTGATAATATTTGGAAATGTTTTTACATATCCGTGTAATTTAGGTTTAAGTAATTCAGGATTTTTTCAATCCTTTTCAATTCCAATTTCTAAGATAAATCCATTTTTAGATAACAAGTAATATAAATCATCAAGTGTTTCATCACTGTTTTTTGCATAAACATAATCAATGAATTGATTTGAACTTATTTTTGCATAGTTTGAATAAATTTTTTCAGGATCATTAGATGTGGTATCTAAGTTTTCATTATCTAATAATGTTGATTTGATTAAATCAAATTGAGTAATTGTAAATAGTGCATATAGTCAATTTGTTGATAATAATTTATCTATTTGAGCAGTTGATTGTTCTACTATAAATGGTTTTATTCTTGAGAATGTGCCTCAATCAAATTCTCCTTGAATAAATGATTGAGTCATGTTGTTCCCGAATACAAATGCATTTTTAATTTGCTGTTTGTAATCAGGATTGTTTAGTAATTCAAATTGTGAGTCAATGTAAGCTTGTTTTTGGGCTTCATCTTTATATACGATGTTAAGTAAGTTTCAAATTGAATCTTGTTTAATAAAGTTATTTCATTCAAGTTTTAAAGCGTTTTCTTGTTCGCTAGTTTCATCTGTTTTTGATACTGTGCTAGGTGTAAAAGATAAAGTTGCTAAAGGTAAACTTAATGGTGATATCATTAAAATCTTTTTAAGTAATTTACTAATTTTCATTAGCCCCCTTTCATAAGAAGAAAACATTAGCAGGTTCTCCATAACTTAGATCTTTAACCATACTTTTTTCAAATTGAACTAATCCTGTTTCGTATCCGTGAATAAATCTTGAGTGAACAATATTAGAAATTAAGTTAAGTGATATTTTGTTATTTTTTAAATCTCCAAAGTATCAATTTAATGGCTCTAATTTTAAATTAGAAACAGGTTGCAAAATGTTGTTGATAGTAATTCTGAAAACTAGTTTATTTTTCTTTAAATAATAAACTCTAGCATCAGCCATTTCACCTGATTCATCACCTAATTTGATGTCGTCAATGTATGTGTTTGGTACGTTGTAGTTTTTGTATTCGCTTTTTGTTTTTAATGATTGTTGGTATTCGTCTGATAGTGTATAACCATTTCCGATTGGATCTAATAATCATGATACAAATGTGAAGTCAAATTTATCTAAATTATTTAAGATAAAGTATCAGTTTTCTGAAATAAAATCTGAGAAACTATTAGCGAATTTTTCTTTTTTAGCAGGTGTATTATGTTCTTTAATTTCATTAATTTTTGCTGTTAATTCAGTTATTTTGTTTTCTGCTTCTGTTCTTTCATTACCTGAAAAGTAGACTAAGAGATCTTGTAGTCTGCTTTTTTCAGCAAGAGATTCATTTAATTCATCAGATCTAAATTCTTGTTTGTAACTTGTTGTTATTTCTTTGAATTTTTGAATGATTGATGATGTTTCTTGTTCTTGATTGTATAGATATAAACTGCGTTCTCTTTGACTTTCTGGTTTGTAAACGTTGTTTAAAAGAGTTTCGATAATCTTTTTATGATTAACTTGCTGCAAGTTTTCAACTTTAGGGTTAATTTGTGTTGAGTTATCTATGTATGCTTCTAATTTATTTGAAGATGTGTAATTAGCACAAGAAATTGCAACTCCACTAATAAGAGGTAAACTAATTAAACTTAATATTTTTTTAATTTTAATCATTTTGTACTCCTACTAATGTGTATCTAATAATTTGTCAGTTATCTTGATTAATTTCTTCTAACGCTAAGTACAAGCTTTGAAAGTAATTGTATGAATTAAATAACAAAATAAATTTAGCATAATCAAAGTTCTTATATATAAATGATAAATCTTCAACATTTATACTTTTACTGTATTCAATGTCATCATTTAATAGTTTATTGTGTGCAGCAACTAATTTGCTGTGTAAATTATCAATTGTTGCATCAATGTTATCTGTAGAGACAACTTTTAAGATTTCAGCAGATGCTTTTAAATGTGTTTTGTCTTCTTGTGAATATTTAAATACAGGTAGTATTAAATTTTCGTTTAGTACAACGTAAATCACATCTAAACTTTGAAGTGTTGAGTTGCTATCTAACTGAATATTTTTAACAACATATTTATTCAATTTGTAATTATGTAAATCAATATTTAACTTAATACCATCTTGTGTTGCTTTTGTGTATTTTGCTAATGTTAAATTCACACCAGCATCATTTTTTTTATCTTTGAAACTTGATGGATAAAAGTTTAAATAGTAATTGAATTTATTTAGATTGCTTAAGTATCAAAATCAGTTATCTCTAAATAGCATTTCTAATGTTTTTGACGCTTTTAAGGTATCTTGAATTTGAGTGTTGTTTTCTAAAATTGGATTGTTTAATATTTGCGCATATATTAATGATGATTGAATTTCTTTAATAAATTCATCTGGAATATTGTTTTGTGCATTTATATATAAATTCAAATCTCTTGAATTATTTATAAATTCAGAAGATCCTAATTTCTTTAGAAATGCTTGATGTGGTCTTTTTTCTTTTGAAACTTGTGGAGTAGTTTTTTCTGTTGTATTAGTACAAGAGAGTGATATTGTTGGTAAGAACAATAAAGGCGCAAGAAGCTTAATTTTGAATAATCTTTTCATAATAGATATCTTCAAGACTTTTATGTTTTTGTCCTGTTGAAACTAATTTACCTTTATGAATAAGTGTGTATGAAGTTGCATACTTATCAATCTCACTTAAAATGTGAGAACTGATAATTATTGTCTTACCTTGTTTATTTAATTCAGATAATATTTCAAACAATTTAAATCTAGCTGTTGGGTCTAAGTTAGCAGCAGGTTCATCAAGAATGATTAAATCAGGGTTGTTTAATAATGCTTGAATTAATAAAACTTTTTTCTTTTGACCTGATGATAAGTTGTTAGGTTTGTTTTTCTTTAAATCAGAGATTTCAAACTTTTCTAAAAAGTTATTGATTTTGTCTTTTAATTGTTGTTTGTCTTTGTTTCCAAATAAAGAAACAATGTATAAATATTCAAATACATTTAATTCTTTAGGGAAAATTGCATTTTCGGGAACATAACCAAGTTTTGCTTTTGATTTAGGATCTGAGTTAATAATTCCATTAATGTAAATTTGTCCACTAAAGTTTGTGTATGAACCAATGATTGATTTGATTGTTGTTGTTTTCCCTGAACCATTTTCTCCAATAAATGCGTGGAAAGAACCTTTAGGTACTTCAAAACTTAAATCAAATACTCCTTTTTTCTCATTAGAGTTATGATTATAAATCTTTGTTAAATTTTGAACTTTAATACTTGTGTTATTCATTATTTATAATCCTTTCTAATGTATAAAAGTGTATTTGCAGCTAATAGAGAAGCTCCTAAGATTATTCAAATCACAACAATGATTGATTTGTTAACAACTTTTTTGTTTCTTTGAATTGAATAAATTTGATCTGTTGTAGCAAATAAATAATTATTTGATTTTGTTAAATCGTATCTGATGACAATTTGGTTATTGATGATTTGTTGTTTTGGTACATATGTTTCAAATCCACCAATTTGATAATTGTAATCATCTAATCTAACTTTGAATTGAGATGGTGCATATGTATCTGTGTAGTCATCATTTACTAAAAGAGCATTTAAGTAAATTGAATCATTGTATGTAAAGTAAATGTAGTAAATAAGTGCTGAATATAAATAAATTTGTTTTTCAACTTTTGATTTAACTAATTTATTTTTAATAGCATTTTCATCAAGAACATTTGTGTTGTTATCAATTAAATTGTTTAATTCAGAGTTTTCATCATTTAAGTTTCTTTGAATATCGCTTAAGATGAAGTTTTTAATTGAAACTAAATCATTGTTTTTTACATATTCTTGCAATTCTTCTGAATTAAATAATTGAGCAAAGTATTTGTTTGTAAAACTATTAAACACATTTGATTTTAATAGTTGCTGTATGTTTTCTCATTTTAGTTTTCCGACTAAGTTTTCAGATGTAACAAAGTTGTATTTGTCTTCTAGGTAAATAATGTTAAAGTCTGAAGCACCTTCTCTTGCATAGATGATATCTGTGTTGATGATATTTGTGATAGATGATTGATTTTTAAGTGCACCTGGAACTATATATTGTTCTTTACCTTCACTTATTTGATACTTACGTAGGTTTGGTCGTTTCTCGAGAATATATGAATATACTTGAGAATCAGTGTTCTTGTAATATAAGTAATCACTTAAATTATTAGTGTTCTGATTATTTAGTTTATTAAATATATCTTCATTATTAATGTTGAATATTTCTAACATTTGATAAGGAATTGCTAAATATGAATAAACACTTCACGAAGTAGATGAGTTTTTTGAAATCTCGTATGCCTCTGATAAGTATGCATCTTGTTTTTGACTAAAACTTGTTGCATCATATCCGTTAGGGATGATGTAGTAATTATCTTTATTGTTATCTAAATAAAAGTAATTAGTATTTGAATCATTGCCTGATGGTTGATTAGGGTTTTTAGAATTTAAATAGTAAGCAAAGTTATTAGCTGTCGATGTTGAGTTTGATGAGATAAATCCTCCAGCTAAAAACATCGGAATACTGAATAACAGTGGAACTGTTATAGCAATCTTTGAATTAAGTTTATAGCTTATTAATGAAGCAATTGAACCAAAGAAGATAAATGCTAAAAATATTGTGATTAGCGTGATAAATACGAATGCTACAAAGTAACTAACATCTAATCTTAATGTTAATCCTAATATTAAATTAAATAAAGAACAAAATAATGCTCAATACAATCCCATTAATAAAAACATTAAAAGTTTACTTATAAAAATAGTCTTTCTGGATATGGGTTTAGAAAATGTAATTATTTCTAAGCCTTCTTCTTCTAAATCTTTATATAAGTTAATTGACTTTAATGAAGAAAAGAAGATAGTTATAAATAACAATCCAAAACTAGCACAATAAATAACTAGCGATTTGTTTTGTATATTCATAATTGAAATAATAATTGAAAGAACAATCATTATTGTTCCAACTAAAGCAGGTATGATTCAACTGCTTTTTTTCTTTAAAATTACTTTATGAAGAAAGTAGATATAGTTTTTTATTTGTGTCATTATTAACTCCTTTTTGCACTTTCATATTACTTTAATATTATTAATAATTTGATAATAATTATACATTAAATAAATAACCTGATGGTTATATTCTTTATATTTTTTTAAAAATAAATAGGTAAAATATATCTTATGAACGATGATTTAAGAATAAGCAGAATAAAAGAGAAGATTAAAAAAACTCCACATAAGAGTGGAATTTATTTATGGAAAAACGAATTAGATCAAGTCATTTACATCGGTAAAGCTATTGATTTAAACAATAGATTAAATCAATATTTAAATAATTCAATTAACTCTTATAAGACATACAAGATGATTGATGAAATCTATGATTTTGATTTTGTTACATACAATACTGATCAAGAAGCTTTTTTAGCTGAAAAGAACTATATTGAAAAATATCAACCCAAATATAACATCAAGTTACTTGATGATAAGAGATATCCATATTTAAAATTGAATATCAATACTAAAGACCAATTAGAAATATACAAAAACTATGTATATTCTAAAACAACAGATACAACATTTTCATATGGTCCTTTTTCAAATCAACACGAGTTTAAACATTTGTTAAAGGTTTTAACTAGAGTCTTTATGTATGAAAATGGATTGCCAATTAAAAATCAAGCTTATTCTGTGTCAAAATACAAATTTGACAAAATCATTGAAATTTTAAAATTTCAAAATAATGACTTTTTAGATAAGTTGATTTCTTTAAGAGATAAAGCAAGTGAAAATTGAGATTTTGAACTTGCTAAAGAATATAATGATTCTTATCATTTATTGAAAAGAATCAAAGATACACAATTAGTTGAGCTTCAAAACATCAAAAACATTGATGCGCATACATTCATTGTTAAAGATGGACACATATCTATACAAAGTTTATTTTATAGATATGGAGTGCAAACTGCACACAATAATGAAATCAATAAATTAAATAACTATTACATTGAGAATGTAATTGATTATGTATCTGATTATTTAGAAAGATACTATTCAGATAAAGATTATCCAGATCACATTATTCTACAAAGTGAATATGAACAAATTCAACTTAATACAAAACTGAATAATAAAATCATCTTTCCCAAAAAAGGATTATTCTTGGAAATCTTGAATTTATCATTGTTAAATAACAATGAATATTTAAAGATTAATATTAATGATGCGATTTTAAAAGAAGAAATCAATATTAAAACTCAAAAAGAATTAGAAAATATTTTAAATGCTGAAAATAAAATTAAAAATATTTATTTGTTTGATAATTCACATTGATATTTAGAAAATCCAATAGGAGTTTCAGTTTGTTTTTCAAACGGTAAAAAAATTCATGAGAATTATAGATTTTTTAATCATGAAGAAGAATTTAAACAAATGAGCAAGCATTCTGATTTAGAACTTATGTATCTAACTGTTTTTAAATTTGTTAAAACATTTGCAAAACCTTTAAATATTGACGAAAATGATATTTTTATTGTCGATGGATCGTTTGAACAATTAAAAGAAGCAAAATATGCATTAAAAGAATTAGAATTCGAAAACATAAAAGTTTTTGGTCTTGTTAAAAATTCAAAACACAAAACTGAAAGATTGATTAATGATAAAAATCAAATAATTAATATTTCACAAGATGCTTTATTTTTGTTTACAAGAATGCAAAATGAAGTTGACAGGTATGCTAAAAGTAAAATGAAACATAAATATTTAAATAAATTCAGAGAATCAGATTTAAACTCAATACCAGGGATTGGTGATGCAACTGTCAAAAAACTTCTAGATTATTTTAAGACATTTGAAAATGTTAAAAATGCATCAATAGAAGAATTGAACAACGTTATTGATAAAAAGAAATCTAAAATTATTTTCGAAACATATTCAAAATAAAAATATTTAACTTTTAAAATGGGTCACGAAATATGGACAATCCATATTTCGTGACCCATTTTACTTTTTTAATCTTTTTATAAAATTTTATAAATATTAAAATCTAATTGTATAGACAAAGGAGAGGGAATGAAACTATTACCATCTAATATTTCAAAACATTTAGAAACAATGTTTGCAAACGATATTAACCAAATCATTGCTTTGATTAACAATTGGTGGTTAATTAATTATAACCAACCGTTTGGTTTAATTGAAATGGATGCTATTAGATTTGGTAATAGCATTAGTCTGAACAAAGAAACTACCGAAGAAAAATGATATAACGGATGTTTAATTAATTGGGGACTAAAAGCAATATTAAGATTAGTTTTTGATTTACAAACAACTAAACCCATTGCACTTGATAATGCTAATCGTATTCTTAACACTAACCTTTTTAGCACAACTTATTGTCGCATTCTTGAAGAATTAAGGAGATTAAAAAGAAACAATTATGAAATATAAAGATTATTCTAAACAATTGGTTTAAGTAATAATAGTTTTGTCTTTTTTATTATGAATTAAATTCATTACAGTAATTATGAGATTTATTAATTAACATTTTTATTTATAAATATTTATTAATTCTTGTTAATTAATTAAAAAATGCTTATTTTAATGATTAAAAATAAAAACATTATAATTTGCCTATGAAAAAAATTAAAAGAAAATTATTTTGTGCAATTACCCCATTATCGGTTATTCCTACAGCATTGCTAGCTTCATGTGCGAAAAAAACAAAAGATCCTTGAATAAATAAGACAAATTCAACAAATTTAACTGAATTACAAAATAGTTCATCAAAAATTAAATTATTAAATCCAGAAGTTGCTCCAGAAGCTGATTTTAGAGATTTTTATGCTGATTTAAAAGACTCGGCAGATAATTCATATCCAACGGTTGTTCTTTCCAGAAACGCATCACAAGTATTTTTATCATCATTTATGCAAATTGTTGGTCATTTAAACGCAGCCAACAATGAAAAGCAACCTTACAACGATGTTGTTTATTTAATTGATCAAGATGTTTGGGACATTGACAAAACTAATGAAAATTCAGAAAGTCAAAGGTTTAATTTTAAGTATTTATTAAACAAATTTACACCTGTACTAAATACTAAAACAGGTGAAATGAATGTTAAAGATGGAAAATTATTGGTTTTAGACAACTTGAAATATGCAACTAACAACCAAGAGGATAAAGCTTATTCAACAATACCAACAACTTTAGAAGAATTAACAACTTATTTACAACCATATCTAGAAGCTGGAATTGATAAATTTGATTTCTACATACCTGATGTATCTTTAATAGCTTTATCCGATGAAGATCGCACTGTTGTAAGAGATTGAATTTTTAAACATGCCAATAAAATAGTTATTTTAAGTGACGGTAATTCTCAACCTTATGATTTTATTGAGAGTTATTATTTAAATTTTGCTCTAAAAGCAGGTAAAACATATACTCAAGCAGAATTGCTTAAACACTGAAATGATTTACAAGCAGATGAATATATTAAAATGCCTATTGATTGTCGTTATTTCTTCACTTTACAAGAGAAAGTTAAAATTTACAACTTAGAAAACACATACATTAATGCTTTTAATCAAAGATTAGAAAATGCAGGTAAAGCTTGAGCTAAATTAAACATTCAGTCATATCCAATTAATCCATTTATGTATAAGGATTACATACAATTTGCCGAAAACATTGATTATCAAGGCGATTTTGAACGATTAAATCAAATTTATGGCAAGAGCTTTTTAGATCTTATTGTTGAAGGCAAAAACAATTATTCTGCAAACAAAAAGAATTTAATCTTTATGGGATCTTCATTATTTAAAAAAAATGAGATAGGCTGAAGATTAAATCAAAATGAAAATGCTTACAATGAAGTCAAAGCTTATTTCGCCAAAATTAAAGAGTTATATCCTGCAGATCAATATAATTACTTCTTTAAATTGCATCCAAGTTATAGTGCTCAAGATGCTGTTGAATACATTAAATTGCTCGTTGGCGAAGATGAATATTCTAATACAATTACATT
Source organism: Mycoplasma sp. 2045 (assembly GCF_024582715.1). GTDB lineage: Bacteria > Bacillota_I > Bacilli_A > Mycoplasmatales > Metamycoplasmataceae > Mycoplasmopsis. The sequence continues at coordinate 468,426 of NZ_CP102083.1, read as the reverse complement.
AAATCCTACAATTGCTTGAGAAAATATGTTGGCAATTGATTATCGCAACATTGAAAAAGGTACATCAGTATTATTTGATCAAAATAATAATTCAAGAACTCAATTATATGGTTTACAAGGTACAACAACAGTGCTTTTAACCACAATGACATTCCTAAAACAAACATTCGGTTGAGATTTAGAAAAAATGAAAAGCTTTGTCGATATACAAAACTTCCCATTAGCAAATACCTTTAACATTTTATCTCGTGATACTTATTACATTGACCACAAAAAAGGTTATCAAGCTAACATTGCTAAAATGGAACAAGTTTATAAATACTTTGTTGACACTGATGCTTTCTATCCGAAAAATGAATGAATTGATATAGATACTTTTCTTACAAAAACCAATGTTAATTAACGTAAAAAACCTATAAAAAAACAAAATTGTCTAAACTACGACACAAAATATGGACAAAACCGTATTTTGTGTTTTTCATATTAAGGGGCGATTATGAAACAACTAAAACAAGAATAATGACTAGAACTTTTTTTCAGATTATGATGATTATAAAAAGGGCTTAATGTCAAAAAAGATTTTGAAAACAATTTTGTTTTTTTGTCAATTCCCATTGAACACAAAAGTAAATTTATTATAAATTACAATTTGTCCAAAATAAATGATTTAGATTTAGTTATTAAACACATGTTAAAAATAAAATTGAACAACAATAAATAGCACATTCAGACCATTGTTTCCAATATTTAACTAAAGATTATTTGCAAACAATATCTAAAAATAATGGCGTTGTTTCAATGGGAGAGTTGGCAACTCGTCATACAACAGAGAAGCAGAATATTTATTTTCCATTTTAAAATCTGAATGTTTAAAACTAATTTATGTAACCGAGATAATTTTTGATGATCTTAGCAAAATAATTAATTAGTTTATTTTTTGATACTTTAATGAAAGTATTCAATCAAAATTAGATTGAAAAACACCTTCCCGACAACATTTAGGTGCTATTATGTCTAATTAACACTTCTATCCACCTTTAGTGTGTCTGTTTATTTATTTTGTTTAGAATTTTCACAAGAGGCAACAAATTCCACAAGAATTAACGTCATATCTGAAATTGATTTAATTTTCAAAAAAGTTTGAATTTTTTTATAATTCTCTTAGTAATTCTGATACAATTGACACTTATATTACACACATATATATATATATATATATATATAGAATAGGAGATATGTATGAAAAATAAAGCATTAAAAAGGAGCCTTTTAATTGTTCCTGCATCAGTACCATTAGCAGGACTTGTTTTGACTCTTTCATCGACTACAAGCTCAACCAATGTGACAAGTAAAACTACTTCAGGCACTAATTGAACTTTTGATAAAGTTAATATTGATTTACAGGATAATCTTTGAAAGAACTATAATTCACTTCCAACTTCAAATCATAATGCCAGATATGCACCATATAGATATATAAATATTTTTAATTCAAACGGTAATCAGAATTTCAACGACACCAATGCTAATTGACAATATCGAGCAGTTGGAGATTCATGATTTAGATTATTTGATGCCTCAAATCCAGGTTTTCCAAACAACGTAAATGTTTCCGATTGAACAGGTACTAATTATGCAACAGAAAGTGGAACACTTTATTCATGACAAGTAGATGGTTTTAGAGATAAAAGTGTAGATCATGGACCGTGATGAAATGGAAATGGATATAATGCAAGCACTGATACCAAAAGATTTAAAATAGGTTACAACTTAGTTAATAAACCATTACATGGTTCTGCAACTCAAGGTGCGCAATCAACATTCTATACAGGAGCATTTTATTTTTCAAATGATATGAAAATAGCAAGTGATATTAAAATTCACTTGTATATTAAAGTTGATGATAGAAATAATTCAAATGTTTTACAACAAAAAACTTATACTATCAAATTAAAAGAAGAAAAAAATGCTAACTTATCTGATTATGATATTTCACCTTGAATTGGAAAAGTGCAAAAAGTAAATAAAGATCCTCTTCGTGCTTCTCAATCTGGAGATACTTTAGAAGCATGATTAACTAATTATGCATACTTGCCTTATTACAAAAATATTCCAACAGCATATACAAATGGATTGAGTGCTGATTTGCTTAGTCAAAAAAGAACTTGAGACAATTATAGATCTTCAGAAAAACATAATGGAATGTATGATATTTTAGTATCTACTCCAACCAATATGTCAGATATTAGATCAAGAGGATTTCAATTATCAAATAATAGTGGTTCATATGTAAATTTTGGTTTATTCCAAAAAAATCTTATTAATAATGATAGACCAGCTGACATTATATATAACAATCAAGGTGGTTTATTTGTCTTCAATATTGAAATGGATAAAAAGCTTGATTATTTAGTTGCCGGAGCAGTAGCAGAAGTAGAATTTGAGCCATATAATGATGTGGCTAACGCAAGCACTACAACATTTTTTGGTAATACCGATTCATCAACAACCAATAAATCTTTCTTTGGATCAGCTGAATATCGTCAAAAAGATGATGACGATAATCAAAGAATTGTTTCTGGATTTTGAAAAATAGCTGATAGATCTGAATCTCAACGTAAAAAATTCTATACTTTAGAACTTGTTGATTCAGAACTTGGTTCTGATCTTTATGATCCTAAGAGTGATGCATTTCCCGAAACGACTTTAAGAATTACTGAAAATGGAAATTCAAATATTAATTATGAGATTAATAAAGATGGAATTAATAGAAACAAAAAAACAATTAGTACCAAAAGTGTTTATCAAGATACAAAAGCAGTAAATAGTAAAAATTCTTTACTTTTAACAAGTACAATTAATAGTAGAGATGCTAAAAAATGAAAAGTTAAAAATGGTAGTTCATTAACCGCTAGCCCATTACCATCAAGTAGATTTGATAGTGATGGAATTGAATTCAATTCAATCACTTATACATATACTGATCTTGAATTAGCTAAGAAATATGTGGATAATAAACAATGATTAAATAAAGGTCAAAAAGATTATTTAAAAATGGTATTAGATAATGAATCAGGATTTGAGGCAAATAAGCAATATTCAGATAATAAGATTTTAACTGACTGAAAAACTAAAATTGATACTCTTGATAAACAACAAGAAGCAATTGAAAAAAAATACAAAGAAATTCGTGATTTTCCTTTAAGTAATAATGTTTATGATTCAGAATACAATGCAAATATAACTAACAAAATCATTTATGCTTTAGCTACAAAATCATCTAAAGATAATTTAGATTCAATAATAAATAGAAATATTAACAAAATTAATTTCCGTTCAACTGAATACAATACTGAATCTGGTGCAATTGATAGAACTACTTCTACAGAATATTCAATTTCTACTCCAAGTGGTGCATCATATAATAGTTTAAAAAGTTCAATGGATTCAGTCTACAATGCACTTAATAATTATTTAACTTCTGTAATAAATAGTGGTAAAACTGAAATTGAAAAATATTTTGCAAAATTAGCACAATATCCAATTACTGAACAAAATTCTTCAACTTATAGTGGAAATTATAATAAAGCTAAAAACCTTATTATCAATACAATTAAAGCTCAAGTTAAAAACCTTAGTTTAAAAAGCCAACTAAATCCATTTGTTAATTTAGATGCTACAAACGAGCAAATTAAAGCAATTATTGAGTTAATTAGTAAAGTTAATAAATTAAATAAAGACAAAAATTCAGTTAAGTCACAAATTGAAACTTATAAACAATCACAAAATGACTTTAATAATTTAGGTTCTTTTGAATTTGCAAGTTCTACAAGTCAGATTGATTTAGAAGCTCTTGATGCATTTGATAAAAACTTAACAAATGCTCCTGATAAAACTATTCAAAATATTTTTGAATCAACTGCTACTCTTACTAAGTTTTATAATGATAATAATGAAATTTTTACTAAACAATGAATAGAAAAAGCAAAAGGTCTTGACGGTGCAATTAATGAATTTAATACCGAAATAGATAAATTTAACTATTTAAACAAAAATCAAAAAACAAGTGCTAAAAATGATTTAAAAAGTGCTTTAAGTACATTCAATATTTTTTCTTATAATGAAAATACAGTCAAACTTATTTTAAATAATGAATTTATTAAAAAAATAAATAACCAAATGGCTAGTGCTTTTGTGACTGCAAAAGAAGAAGCTAAAACTCAAATTTCAGCATTAAATAAATTAACGGATGATGAAAAAACTCAAGTTAAACAAGAAATAGATAATGCCACTCTTTACAAAGACAATTATGATGAAAATAAACCATTTATTGACAAAATTTTAATAGGTTCAGATAAAAACATTAAAGCAATTGTTGATAAATGAACTGAAAGAGCTAGAATTAAAGACTATACTGCTACTTTTGATTATCCAAATAAAAATATTGAACCTACAACTGCTGACAAAAGTTTAGTTTCTCAACTAAGTATTTCTCCTGATGCAAACGGTTTAGAAACTAAAGTTATTTCTATTAGCGGTAATGATGACACCGGAACTTTAACCGTTACTTATAAAATAGTAAAAACAAGTGATAAAACTAATGTTTATACTCAAAATAAAACCTATGATATTACAGGTTTTGCTAATGAGCAAAATAGAGTTGATAAACTAAATGCTACTCCAGATTATAAAGATGTGAGTGAAAAACCAAATATTCAAGCTTCAGCTGTTGTAAAAAGAGATAATAATACTGAAGATATTAATTGAGTATTACCAACAAAAACACAAATTTATTCAGGTAGTGTTAGATATCTTGGTTATAACGATATAGACGGTAAAATTAAAATTGCATATAAATTGCAATCAACTGTTAATGAAAGTGCAATTTCTAGTGAAAAAACTGCAGAAATTACTGGTTTTGAAACAGAAGCTACTAGATTAAATAATTTAGTCAAACAAGACACAGATACTAATCAAAATACAATTCTTAACATCACTGCAGACCCTATTAAACGTGCTTCAGATTCATCTTTAAATACTGATTACACAATTGCTTTAGCAGATAATTATGGAACTACTAATCAAGTTGAATTAACTGATTTATCATCTCCTACACCAAATGATACTGATGGTTCAGTTTCATATACATATAAATTAAAAACTACAAGAACTATAAAAGATTTAGTAACAATTGCTGAAGAAGCAGCTAATAACAATAATGATATTTATAGTAATGTTTCAGCGTCACAAACTAGAACTGGCTTTTTAACTCAAGCTGAATATGAACAAAATCAAAAAGATGCAGCCAAAAAAGCAATTGATAATCATCAATACTTAAACGATGCACAAAAAACAGCACTTAAAAATAAAATTGATCAAGCTAATCTAGATCAATTAGATAAAATTGCGCAAAATGCAAGCGATTTAAATGATGCAATGAAAGCTTACAACGATGCAACTAATAATATTGAAACAATTAAAAAAGGCACAGATTATACTCAAGCAGATGCAGATAATAAGAGTGCTTTAGATAATGCAGTAAGTCAACAAAAAACTGATGTTGATAAAACACAAGGATCTGATTTATCATTAGAAGAAGTTAAAAAGAGAAATAAAGCAATTCAAGATGCAATTAGTAATTTAAATGGTGATGAAAAATTACAAGAAGCTAAAGATGAAGCGATTAGAAAAATTAATTCTGATTATTCATCATTAACTGATAAACAAAAAGAAAAAGCAATTGCTTTAATTAATGAACAAACAACAATTGATGGTGTTACTAGTCAAGATGCAACTAATAGTGAATTAAATTCTTCAATGAAAACCTTGCGTGATTACATAGCAGATCAAGATACTGTAACAGCAAGCAATGATTATATTTACACAACAAATGATTTAAGAGCTGCTTATGATGGTAATCCTGCTAAAAATAATAATCAAAAAGGTGGAGTGATTAAAGAAGCAGAAGATTTAGTAGCTACTTTAAATACTGGAAATAATTCTGATTTAATGAATAAAGAAACAATTGATGCTTTAAACAAAAAAATTAAAGGCGCAATTGATGCTTTAAATGGACAAGAACGTTATGATGAAGAATTAGCAAGATTAAATGGTTTATCTCTTGCTCTAGCTAAAGTTAAAGATGCAAAACAAGCTACAGATACAGCAAGTGAAATTGACACTAATGAGGTTGAATTTATTTCTTCAACTATGCCTGACAATGTAACTCCAGTTGATTTACTTATTTCAAATCCAAATGAATTAACAGGTAAATTAGACTTAAGTTACAAATATCAATCAACTAAAGAAAATCTTGAAAATGTTAAATCAACCAAAGTTTATACATTAAATAACAATAATGTGTTAAGCACTTTAACTGAACAAGAAAGAGTGGACGCTATTTTAGCTGATTCAAACATTCCATTTACTATTAATGAAAATGATACTAACGCAATTAACAGAAATCAATTGCCAAGTGAAGTTGCTAAAGAAGCTATTAAAGCGTTTAACAACCCGGCAGACTTAAATGTTGAAGGTTATTTAAACAGCATTGAATTATCACCAAACAATGACAATGGTACATTAGATATAAAATTCAAAATTGCTTCAACCAAAGCAATATTGAATTCAAATAATGATCCACAAAATCCAGTAGTTGTTTCAACTAACACAAGAACAATTACTTTAACAGGCTTTAAAACAACTTTACAAGTTGAAAAAGAAAAAGTTGCCCAATACATTAATAACAATGTTCCTGAAGAACAAAAACAAGCTTTATTAGATGAATTAGCAAACGCTAATACTCTTGATGAAGTAGCTAAAGTTCAACTTAAAGCAGAAATTGAAAAAGCTATTGCAGATGCAACAAATAATTACCCTTATTTAAACAACAATCAATTAGATGCTTATAAAGCAGATTTAAAATCAGCTACTTCAACTGAAGCAATTCAAGCTCGTAGCACAACAGCGAACACATTAAATGCTAAAATGAAAGAATTAAGTGATGCTGTTAAAGCTGAATTAACTGCTTTAACCAATAAAGTTGTTGAAGATAATCAAAACAACGATGCTAAAACAGCCATTGTTTATACTTTAGCAGATGCTGATAAAAAAGAAGCTTATGATAATGCTTTATTAGCAGCTCAAGAATTACTTAATAAAACTAATGGTGCTAACTCAGAATTGAGTGCTGTTGAAACAGTATTAAGCAATTTACAAACTGCTTATGGTCAATTAAATGGTGATCAAAACCAAAATGCATTAAACGAAAGAATTGATGCTTTAAACAATTTAACTGATGATCAAAAAGCACAATTAAAACAAAATATTGCTAATGCCGACGCTCAAGCAGATGCTGAAACTATTGTAGAAGCAGCAGAAACATTAGATGCCAAAATTGCCGATACCAAAGAACAATTAGGCGAATTAAATAATTACAAAAACAATGATGTTTATAAATTAGATAAAGAAAATAAAGACGCTTACGATACAGCACTTGAAAATCTTCAAAATGCTTTAGATGAATTAAGCAACAAAGACTTAACTTCTGTAAGTGTTGATGATCTTAACAGCGAAGCTACTACTTTAGACACAGAAGTAAGTGAAGCAAATCAAGCTAAAGACCTATTAGATGGTATTAGAAGTGATCTTAAAGATAAATTAAATAATTTTGATAACTTAACTCCTGCCAACAAGCAAGCGTTAATCAATTTAATTAATGCCGATGACAAAGAGTTAAGTACTGAAAAAGTGACTGATTATCTAAACCAAGCATTAAACTTAGCTAAAACTAACGTTAATAAAGAAATAGACAAATTAACACATTTAACACCAGCAGAAAAACAAGCTTATAAAGAAGCTGTTAATGAGGCTGAATTAAATACAACAGATGGCGAAAAATATGACAAAAATATTAATGACATTTTGATCCAAGCTAAAGCCGATGATGAAGCCAAAAAAGCTTTAATTAAGGCTATTAATGACAAGCAATATTTAAATGATGCTCAAAAGGCAGCTTTAATTGACAAAGTTTATAAAACTCCATTAGCTGAACTTAATGAATTTGAAAATGATGCCACATCATTAGATGATGCAATGAAAACATATAGCGAAATTGCCTCTGTCGATAAAGATAGCATCAAATATAAAGAAGCATTTGAAGATAGACAAGCTGAATACAACAATCAAATTACTAATCGTGACAATGCTTTAAATAAAGTTGATGGTGCTAATTTATCATTAGACCAAGTTAATAAAGCAATTGAAAAATTAAATAAAGCAATCAACGATTTAAATGGTGAAGAAAGATTACAAAGAGCTAAAAATGAAGCGATTGCTAAAATCACTGGTGATAATCCAACTTACACTGATTTAACAGATGCTCAAAAAGCAGCTTTAATTGACAAAATCAATGCCCAAACATCAATTGCTGATGTTAATGCAGTCGATGCTAAGAACAAGCAAATTAACGATTTAACCAAAATGCTTAAAGACAATATTAATGGTGAAAGTGGCATTAAAGAATCAATTCACTACACCGGTTCAGAACATGATGTAAAAGGCAATTACGATGAAGCCATTGAAGCAGCTAAAGAATTATTAGCTAAATTAAATGAGCCAAATTCTGATACTAATAATATTGTTGATTTAGATAGAATTAAAAACCAAAACCAAGCCGTTCATGATGCAATTGCTGCTTTAAATGGTGAACAAAACATTAAAAAACGTAGAGAAGAAGCTTTAGCTAAATTAGAAGAATTAGAACACATTAATAATTTACAAAAAGCAGGTTTAACTACTCAAATCGACAATGCAACATCACCAGAAGAAATTGACGAAATTGTTGCTAATGCAACTAACTTAAATGACCAAATGGGCTTATTGAAAGAGGAATTAGCAAATCAAGCGCCAGTTAAAGACACACCTAAATACTTAAACGCTGCTGAAGATCCTCGCAATAAATATGATGATTTATTAAATGAAGCTACATTTTTAGTTGACAAAGAAAACGGTGGTGCTCAACTAAGTCCAGAAGCAGTTACTAACTTAATTAATGACATTAAAGTTGCTGAACAAGCTCTAGATGGTAATGAGAAATTTGATGAAGTAAAACAACAAATTATTGCTGATATCGATGCTTTAGAACATTTAAATGATGCTCAAAAAGCAGCCCTTAAAGAATCATTAAATGAGAAAAAATTAATTGCCGACCTTAAACAAGTTGGTGAAGATGCTAAACTTCTTGATAACGCAATGGCAGAAATTAAAGCTAAAGCTCAAGAAATAGCTAATGATTTAGCACAAGAAGGTAATTATAAATATATAGCAGCAACTGAAGAACCAAAAATAAATTATGATAATGTTAAAGCCCAAGTTGATGCGTTAGTTGATCCTAGTGGTAATAACTTAAACTTAAAAGAAGTTCAAGACTTACAAAAAGCCTTAATAGCGGCTGAAAAAGCACTTGATGGAGAAACTAACTATGATTACTTTAGAAATAAAGCAATTGAAAAAATTCAAAATAATCCTAATTTAACAGATGAAGAAAAAACAGCCTTAATTGACCAATTAAATAATGTTCAATCTCCTAACAACGATGAAAGAATTACTAAAGAAGAATTTTTAAACAATTTAGACAAAATTGTTGATAAAGCAAAATTAATTGAAACAATTAAGAATGATGACAATTTAACTCCAGAACAAAAAGCAGACTTAATTGATGACATTGTTAATGCAGATTCAACACAAGCAAACTATGATGATGTGCTTGGTAAAATCAAAGCTAAAGAAGATGCATATAAAACATTAAATAATGATGATTCATTAACAGAAGACGATAAGGTTAAATTAAGCGAAAACATAGCTAACATTGAACCTAATAGTCCTAAATTTAATGAAGAGTTAAACAATGAAAAAATCAAACAAGATGCTATTAAAGAAATTAGAAACGATGACAATTTACCTGAAATAACAAAGAACAATTTAGCTAATGAAATTGCTGAATTAGAAAATAAACAAGCTAAACCAGCATTAAATTACCAAATTGATAAGGTTAAAGATAAACAAGAATTAATAGACCAAATCCAAGCTTCAAATCTACCAAATGAACAAAAAGAAGCTTTAATCGATGAAATAAATTCATTCAAGGGAAACGATGACAAAGCTCTAGTAATCCTTGATAAAATTCGTGATCAATTCAATAAATTGAAAGAAATTCAAGAAGATCCAAACTTAAGCCAAGAAGACAAAGCTCAATTAGTTGAAGATGTTTTAGCTAACGATCCAAAAGATGAAAAATACTATGAAATAGCTAAAAACATTAATAAGAAACAAGAAGCAATTGATCAAGTTAGACAAAATCCAAACTTGACACAAGAACAAAAAGATTCAATTTCTCAAAACATTAGAGAATTAGATGAAACAAGCGAAGAATTTACTAATAAATTAGACAATGAAAAAGCTAGATTAGACTTAATTGATCAATTACATCAAGAAGCTAAAGACAACAAAATTTCTGACGAAACCAGAGATAAATTAATTAGCGAAACACTCAATTTAGTTAATGATTCAAGCTTTGTAAATAACTTAAATAACATCAAAGCTGAAGACGAATTAATTCAACAAGTTAAAGCGAGCGACGTCCTTAATGACACAACCAAAGCAACATTAATCAATAACATTTTAGATAATAATGCTACAAGCACAGAATTTGATAATAAACACAATCAAATTACTCAATTATATGTTGATGCTGAAGAATTGGCTAAAGCTAAAAATGATTTAGTGGATTTAACCAAATCTAAGAAATTTGAAAAATTATCTAAAGATAAACAAGATGCAATTAATAAAGCAATTGCTGATTCAGATGAAATTTTAAATAATCTTAACTCTTATAACAATGAAGATGTGGTTAAACAAACAATTATTGATAAAAAATTAAAACAAGCATCACCAATCTTAATCTGACCATACTTTGTAGCTGCTTCATTTGTATCTTGATTAATTGGTATGTTAATCTTTGTATTTGGTAGAAAGAAAAAATAAGAAGTTAATTAACAATTAATAAACAATCAAAATCAATCAGTACTAGATAAAAATAGTGCTGATTTTTTTGTATTTTTTAAAAAGCAAAAAATTTCACAAAAATCACTTAAAAATTTAATAAATGTGAAACTTTAAGAGTGAAAATATGTAAAAAATTACATTTTTTGTAAAAAAAAAAAAAAAAAAAGTTGCCTCAAATATGATTTTTATGCTATATATAAGTATATTTAATATGAATATTTGACTTATAAAAAAGAATAAAATAAGTACTTTTCTAGCTTAAAAATTAATAGTTTTAGCTTCCTTAAGTATTTATTGAAAAAGGAAATTTTATGAATTTAAAAAACAAGAAAAAATGAATTCTTTTACCATTAAGCGCAGGAGTTACAGCTCCACTTGCTTTACTTACAACAGTAAGTGCATCTGCAAATAATGAACCCGGTGAAGTGAGTTTATCACCAACAGGTAGATGAGATGAGGGTATTCAAAATTGAACAGGTAGAGAGAATATAGGAACATTCCATCCAAGTCAGACAGATTATGTATGAGAAGATTGTGATGAATATGGAACATACTATTATAAACATTGATCATTTAGTCACATAAAAGAGTTTCCTGAGTCCAAAGTAAGAGAATCTATGCAAATAGATAAAGTCGTAAATGAAGATGGTACAATTGATTGGACACTTCAGTATTTTAAACCTTTTGGTTTCGTAGAAATAAAAGGTATTGATAGTGAACAAAAAGCATATTTTGCTTTCTTTCTTACTAAAGACATACAATTAAGATCACCTGTCGAAATTAAGAGATTCGAAAAAGATGGTTCAGATAGACTAATCACTAGTTCAGTTACGTTACAACCAGGACAAGAATTATCTTCAAGTCAATTAAATCAAGTTGGTCTTGGTGGTTCTTGACATCACTATGGTACAAATGATGAGCTAACTAGATCTTCACTGGCTAAAGTTGAGTGATATAACCTTCAGAATAAACCGAGTGATAGTTCTAATTATAAGCAAAATCTTCTATTTTCGACATGAAATAAAAATGATATTAATGATCCAGGTGGTAAATTTATTGATGGTAAGAAAACATCAATTAGAGATTTTACTTACGATTATGAATTTCAAACTGCTGGATGAGATCATTCAAAATATGAGATTAAATTTAAAACAGCACCTATTCCAGGGGCACAAAAAGGTTATTTTTCAGGAGTTATGACATCTGAAAGATCACGGCAAGATGATGGTACGTACTCTAGAGTTCTTTTAAATGGTGTTAGAAAGAAAGAAACAAAGAAATTTGAAAGATATCCTGTTATTGTAGAACAAGTGTTTGAGGATATTTATGACACTACAAATATACCCACAACCAATTCAACATTAACAAAGACTATTACATCTCCAGTGGATTGATCATATAAAACATTCACTAAAGATATTCAAATTCCTGCGCAAAGATTAACTCCAACATCAGGTAATGCATCTTATACAGTGAAAAATGAATATTTAATAAATGATATTATTCCTGCTAGTTTAAATGGACTTTCAAATGAGCAGAAAGCGAACTCTATTTCATTTAATCCTACTGCAATACCTGGATTTGATATTGTTTCAACAAATAAGAATGTATATAGAAAAAAACTTAATAATTCATTTCTAGAAGATGCTGTAGTAGTGCAAACTGTATACAGAAAAAAAGCTGATAAAACAAAACTTGAAGAAGAAATTAATTATTCAAAAGGTGATTTCTTTAATCAGCATCCATATCTTGATGCAGATGATGATTTAAAAAATGCTTACAATGCAGCTTTAACAGCAGCTAAAAAAGTATTTGAAAATGATAGTGCAAGACAACCTCAAGTTAACGCGGCATATCAAAGTTTAAATCAAGCAAGATTGAAATTAAATGGAAAGATAAAATTCGATAATTTCAAAGAGAAAGCCAGAAAAGTCCTTTTTGAAAGTGATCCTACTTGAGAAGAAGATGGAACTACTGTATCATTAATACCTCTAAATAAATTATTGACACTTCAAAGAGATGAAGCTTGAAATTTAATTAGTAATGCAAAAAGTATTTCAGATGCTACTCCTATTCGAACTTGAGCAGAAGAGCTTAATGATTTAAGAAAAGAATTAGAGCTATCTAAGGATATTAAAGAAAACCCAGGTAATGATAATCACACTAATTACACAGAAGCTACAACAGGCGCAAAAGAACCGAGTGATAATAAAAAAGATCATTTTGATGAAGCGATTAAAGTTGCTGAAAATTTAAAAGATATTTCGAACTACTCATTAGAATCTATTAATACAATTAAATCTGCTAAAGATGCAGCATTGGTAGAAACTCGTAAAGCACTTAACGGATTTGATAATGTGAATGCTGCTAAAGCCGCTGCTCGACAAACTATTAATTTACTTCCAAACTTGAGTGGAACAGAAAAAAATAATGCTAATAATCAAGTTGAAAGTCAATCTACAATTGCTGGTGTTAATGATAAATTATTTGAAGCACAAAAACTTGATGCTAAAAACAAAATTGGTCAATTAAGTAACTTGACAAATACTCAAAGAGATGCTGCTAAACGTTTAATTGACTCAAAATCATCTAAAGATCAAATTGATGCCATTGTTAATAATGCAACAACTGTTAATAATGGAGTTCCAAAACTTACTGCTGCTAAAGCGATTAAATCAAATAATGAAACAAGATATACAGAAGCATCACCAACTCCAAATAAATCAAACTTTGATAATGCTATTTCAGCATTAAATGATTTAACTACATATACAAACTTTGATACAGCATATCCAAACTTAGAAACTAAGTTAACTAATTTATCAAGTGCAACAGCTAATCTTGATGGAGTTGCGAATTTAAATACAGCTAAAACAAATGCTATTGCTGCAGTTAAAGGTTTAAATTTAAGTGACACACAAAAAGATGAAGCTGAAAAACAAATTAATCAACAAACAACAGTTAATTTGGTTAATGCAGTCAAAACAAATGCTGAAGGTTTATCAAATGCTAGAACTAAATATGATGAAGCTCTTGCAGAAAAAGCAAAACCAAACTATATTGAAGCAACAACGAATCCAAATAAATCAAACTTCGATAATGCATTTAAAGCTCTTAATGGAGTAAAAGATAATACAAACTTTACTACTCCAATCAGTGATTTAAGCACTTTAGTTTCAAATATGACTACTGCTATTAATGATTTAAATGGAGATACAAATTTATCTACATCTAAAACAAAAGCTTTAATTGAAATTGGCAAATTGACTTTCTTATCACCATCTCAAATACAACTTGCTAAAAATCAAGTAAATGAGGATGATACAAACTCAAGTGCTAAGGTTGATGAAATTGTTTCAAATGCAAGAAAATTAAATGCTGCATTAGAACAACTTTCAATTGCTAATAATGATCATTTTAATCAACCTAACCATACAGAAGCATCAACAACACCAACAAATAAAAAAGCTGCTTTTGAAACAGCAAGAAATGCTGTTGAGGCTATAAAAGATACAAGTGACTTTAAAACTGCTATTCCAAATATTGATAACTTAACTGCTAATTTACAAAATGCTATTAGAAATCTAGATGGAATTACAAACTTAAATAATGCAAAAACAGTTGCTAAAACTGCTATTGATGGATTTGGATCTGACACGTGAAATGCAACACAAAAACAAACTGCTAAAAATAAAATTGATTCACAAAATACAATTGCAGGCGTTAATGCTGAATTATTAGAAGCACAAAAACAATATGCTTGTGATCAAATTGATGATTTAACAAACTTATCTAGAGAACAAAAATTCAAAGCAAAAGAATTAATTAGTTCAAAATCAACAAATGAAGAATTCAAAGCTTTAGTAACAGCATATAAATCAGTAAATAATGCTCTTGGTACTCTTAATGATGCTAAAACAGCAAAGAATTCACCTAAATATACAGAAGCATCAACGACACCAACAAACCTAAAAACAGCTTTTGATACATCATTAGGTAAAATAAATGCTTACAACTTAGAAACAGAGACAAACTTTGAATCGCTTGTAGACAAAACAACACAAAATCAATTTATTGCAGCTGTACTTGATCTTAAGAGAAAAACAAGTGCTCTTGATGGGGATAAACGTTTAGCTGCTGCTAAAGCAGATGCTATTTCTGAAATCCAGTCATATACTAAATTGGATGAACATTCACAAAGAGATCTTGCAATAGCCGCTGTAAATAAAGATGCAACAAATACAATTGCCAAAGTACAAGCAATTAAAGCTAATGCTGAAAAACTTAATGCTGCTTTAGCTGCATTAGAAGCAGCAAATGCTCAATGACAAACACCAAATCATTTACAAGCAGGTACAGACAAAAAAGAAGCATATGAAGTTGCAAAAGCAAAGATTGATGCAATTAAATCACAAAATAATTTTGAAAATGAAATACCAAATATTCAAACATTAACAAGTGATTTAAATGCTAAAACAGCTGCTCTTAATGGTGATGATAGATTAACAAAAGCTAGAGAAGCTGCTATTGCTAAAATCAATGATGTTGCTCAAACACCTCAATTATCAAAAGCACAAAAAGAAAAAGCTATTGAGGCTATTAATAATGCACAAACTCTTGCATTAATAGATTCTATCTCTGCAAATGTAAGTGACTTAAATAATGCTATTGGTCAGCTTAAGAATAACGAAGCTGTTAAACAAACAGATGATTACAAACAATCTGAAGATGGTCCACAAAGAAACTTTGATTCAGTTGTTAGCGAATTACAATCTTGAAAATCAGTAACAGAGTTTACACAACCAACTCCTAACTTATCTACAGATTTACAAAGATTACAAACTGCAAAAGAAGCTCTTAATGGAGATGAAAGATTACAAACTGCAAGACAAGAAGCGCTTGCTGCTATTGATGCTGCATCACACCTAACTAAAGAACAAATTACAGCTGCAAGAAATGATGTTAATGGTTCAAATGTAGTTGCAACAATTGATGCTATTAAAGCAAATGTAAAAAATCTTGACGCTGCTAAAGCTCAATTAGAAAAAGCATTAGAAGCAGAAAAAACTACAAACTACAAACAAGCTTCAAATGATAAAAAGCAACCATTTATTAATGCTAAAAATGCAGTTAACAACATTAAAGATCAAACAGACTTTACTCAACCAGTTGATGCTCAATTAGCTAAAAACTTAGAAAATGCTATTGCAGGTCTTAATGGTCAAAATAGATTAACTACAGCTAAAATAGAAGCTAAAGCTGTTATTGAAGGAATGTCTAATTTATCAAACGCTCAAAAAACAGCTGCTAAAGCCGCTATTCAAGCTGCAGATAGTCTTGAGTCAATCGAATCAATTAAAAACAATGCATCTAAATTAAATGATGCTTTAGGTGTTTTAAAAGACGCTGTTGCAACAGAAACTACACCAAACTACACACAAGCTTCAAATCAACAAGCATTTGATGATGCTAAAAAAGCAGTTGCCGCATATAGTAATCACACTGACTTTAACAATCCAATTTCAAATATTGATAATTTAAAACAAGCATTAACTAATGCTAAAGATGATCTTGATGGAGAAGAAAGACTTAGAACTGAAAGAGCAAAAGCTAAATCTATTATTGATAATTTACAAAACATAACACCAACTCAAGTAACAGCAGCCAACAATTTAGTTGCAAATTCAAATGATTTAGAACAAATAAAAGCTATTGCTAAAAATGCTCAAGATATTGATTCAGCTTTAGCACAAGCTAAAGAAGATGCTAAAGTTAAACAACAAGTCAAATATACAGAAGCAGAAGGAAGTTTACAAACTGCATTTGACAATGCACTTGATAAAGTTACTGATTTAAAACAAAAAGTTGACTTCCAAAATGCAGATGAACAGTTAAAAACTAAATTAACAAACTTAACTAATGCTAAAAATGCTCTTAATGGAGAAACAGAACTTCAAAGTAAAAGAGATGCTGCTAAAGCTCAAATTGATAAGTTATCTCCATTAGATGAAAAAATCAAAAACAAAATTAAAGATCAAATTCAAAAAGCTGCAAATTCACAAGTTGTAGAAAGCATTAAAAATAATGCTAACGACTTAAATGAATTAGCACAAAAACTTGAAGATGCTAAAGAAATTATTAATTCTCCAAAATACACACAATCAACACCTGAGGAACAACAACAATTCAATGATGCTAAAAAAGCAATTGAAAATGCTATTGCTGCAAAATCTGATGGAACAGAGCTAGTTGATAATAAACAAGAATTAATTAATAATTTAAATAACGCAAAAGATTGTTTATCTGGAGCAAACAAATTAAAAAATGCTCAAGATGCTGCTCTTAGAGAAATTGAAAACTTACAATACTTATCACAAACTCAAAAAGATAAAGCGAAACAATTAGTAAATGCAGCTACAACAGTTCAAGAAGCAAAAGACATTGCTACAAACGCAACAAATGTTGATGCTGCTATCGAACAAGTTCGAAGATTTAATGATGTTAAATCAAAACCACAATTTACAGAAGCATCAACAACACCTACAGATAAAAAACAAGCTGCCCAAACAGCATTTGACAACTTACAAGGTGTAGAAACAGTAACAAACTTTACAACAAGTCCTATCGCTGACATTACAAAGAAAACAGAAGCTCTTAATAATGCAATCGACTCACTTGATGGTCAACAAAACTTAGATGCTGCTAAAGCTGATGCTAAAGCTAAAATCGAAGGATTACAACACTTATCAGAAACTCAAAAAGATAAAGCAAAACAATTAGTAAATGCTGCTACAACAGTTCAAGAAGCAAAAGACATTGTTACAAACGCAACAAATGTTGATTCTGCTATCGAACAAGTTCAAAGATTTAATGATGTTAAATCAAAACCACAATTCACAGAAGCTTCAACAACACCTACAGATAAAAAACAAGCTGCTCAAACAGCGTTTGACAACTTACCAGGTGTTGAGTCAATTATGGACTTTAGAACAAATCTAATTGACCAAATCACAAACAAAACAGAAGCTCTTAAAAACGCAATCAACTCACTTGATGGTAAACAAAACTTAGATGATGCAAAAGCTGCTGCTAAAGCTAAAATCAAAGGATTAGAAAACTTATCAGATATACAAAAACAAGCTGCTAGAGCTGAAGTTGATAAAAAACAAACAATTGCCGACGTTCAAGCAACTCTTGAAAATGCTAAAAAATTAAATACTGCTAAAGGAGCATTAAACGCAGCAAATGAAGTTGAAAAAACAAAAGCATACATTGATGCTTCAAAAACTGCTAAAGATGCATTTAATGATGCAAAAGACAAAGTTAATGCAATTAAAGATGTTGAAGACTTCTCACAACCTATTGCAAACATCGACACATTAACATCTAACTTAAATAATTCAATGAGCAACTTGGATGGAGCTAGAAACTTAAAAGAGGCTCAGGATGATGCTATTGCTAAGATTGATGCTTTAATAAACTTAACACAAGATCAAAAAGACGCTGCTAAGGATACAATCAGAAACGTTACAACTAAAGATCAAGTAGCTAACGTGCTTTCAAATGCTCAAAAAGTTGATAATGCTATCGCTAAATCAAATGAAGCAGCTGATAAACAAAACACACCAGCTTATGTTGAAGCTTCAGCTGAACCAAAAGAAAACTTTAACAAAGCTAAAGAAGCACTTGATGCAATCAAGAACACAACAAACTTTGAATTATTAAGCGATGATCCTGATGCACTTATTAGTGCTTTAGATGCCAAATCTAAATTACTTGATGGTTTAGCTAACTTAGCGACAGCAAAAGAAGAAGCTAAGAAAACAGTTGATGGACTTGAAGGATTATCTAAAGGTCAAAAAGATTTAATTAAAGCTGCTATTGAAGATGAATCAACAAATTCAAAACAATTAATTGATCAAATCCTTGATAATGCTGCTAAATTAAAAGAATTAGTTGATGCATTAGAGGCTGCTAAAGCAAAACAAACAACTCCTGATTACACAGAAGCTGACGAAGATAAACAAACTGCATTTACTAATGCTAAAGAAGCTATTAAAGATGCTATTGCAAACTTTACAAATCCAAAGCAACCAATTGCTAACGCAGATAACTTATTATCAGATATGACATCAGCAACTGGAAAATTAAATGGAGATGATAAATTAGCTACAGCTAAAACTGAAGCAATTAAAGAAATTGATAAATTAACCAACATATCAAAAGCTCAAAAAGTTGCTGCTAAAGATTTAATTAAATCTGAAGACACAAACACACTTGCAAAAGCACAAGATATTGTTAATAATGCAAAATTATTAAACAATGCATTAGCTACACTTGAAGCTGCTAACAACAAATTAGATAAAGTAGATTACACACAAGCTTCAGATGCTGTTAAAGATGCATTTGATAAAGCTAAAGGCGCTGTAATTGCAATCAAAGATACAATGAACTTTGAAAACAAAGTACAAGACATTGAATTATTAACAAGCAAATTAGCAAATGCTATTAGTAACCTTGATGGTAAAGATAGATTAGCTAAAGCTAAAGAAAAAGCTAATCAAGATATTGATGCATTACAAAACATCTCAGATACACAAAAAGCTGCTGCTAAAGCTAAAGTTGAAAAACAAAACACAATTGACAATGTAAATAACATTGTTTCAAATACAACAGAAGTTGATGCTGCTCTAGCAACAATTAAAGACATTGTCCCAGTTAAAGAAAAAGTGCAATTCAAAGAAGCTGATGCAGACAAACAAAATGCATTAACTACAGCATTAGATAATTTAAATTCATTAGAAAGTAAAGAAGACTTTGAGAACGCTGTAGAAAACTTACAAAACAAAGTGCAAACTCTTAAAAATGCTCACAAAGCATTAAACGGTGATTCAAACTTAGCAAAAGCTAAAGCAGATGCTATTGCTTCTATTGATAAGTCAAGTTACTTATCAGAAACACAAAAAGAAGCTGCTAAATCTGATATTAATGACAAAGAAGCTGTTACAAATGTAAATAACATTGTAAAAAATGCTACTTTAATGAATAATGCTAAAGAAGTTCTAGATAAAGCTTCTAAAGCACAAAAAACACTTGCTTATACAGAAGCTTCAGAACAACCAAAAGCTAACTTTGATGCAGCTAAAGCTAATGTAGAAGCAATTAAAGATATTACTAACTTTAATGAGCCAGTAGATAATATCGTTGATTTAACAAATAAATTAAACAATGCAACTGCTGCTCTTGATGGAAGTGCAAGCTTAGATGCTGCTAAAGAAGAAGCTCTTAAAGAAGTTGCTAAACTTTCATACTTATCAGATGGACCAAATTCATCAGATTCAGAAAAATCCAAAGCTTCTGAAGCTATTAAAAACGCTACAGATGCTGAATCATTAGCAAAAGCTATTGAAGATGCTAAAGCTTTAAACAAAGCTAACTATGATAAAAAAGTAGATGAATTAAACGATTTAACAAACCAATACTTACAAAGTACATATGGAACAGATGCTTCAAACAAACATAGAGAAAATGTTGTTAAAGCAATCAATGAATTTAATTCAAAAGCATTCTCAGATGCAAATGGAGAAGCTGCTATTGCTAAAGCTCAAAACTTACTTGATTTAGTCGATTCAATCACAACAAACAAATCAAGAAATAATTTTGAAGAATTAGCTGACGCTTCAGACCTTGCTAATATCGATACTTTAGCAAACGCTGTAATTAAACACGATTACTTTAAAACATCTACAAAAGCTAAGAATAAACTTAACTCAGCAGACTTTAAAAACATTAAACAATTAGTTTCTAAGGCTGGAGATATTCAAGGATTAAACGTGCTTACAACAGCTATTACTAAGGCATTAAAAGACAACTCACCAATGGTCATTTGAGCATACTTTATAGCTGCTTCAGTAGCAACTTGATTAATTGGTATGTTAATCTTTGTATTCGGTAAAAAGAAATAAGAAGTTAATTAATAATCAGTACTAGATAAAAATAGTGCTGATTTTTTTGTATTTTTTAAAAACCAAAAAATTTCATAAATGTAAAGCCACCCCAACAACGTTAAGGTGTTATTATGTCTAATTAACCCTTCTTTCAACTTTTAGGCTCCCTGTTTATTTCCTGAGTTTCCAAGTTAAAGGGTTAAAAAACGAAAACACCTATAAATAAGGCGTTTTCGTTTTTTGTATTTTTAATTACAATGATAGATTTTCTATAACAAATGAAAAATCTTTATATATTTTGTTTAATTCGTAATGATTTGGATCTAAATTATTAATGATTTCAACAACAACTTTACCATTTACAGTTTTAGTTGTTATTGTTATAAGTTTTAAGGCATCTATAAACATATTCATAGTTACTTTTTGAATTTCACCATTATCTTCATAAAACTTTTTAAGTTTGTAAATTGAGTATTTTAAGACAATCAATGCTAAGAAACACAAGAAAACATGTGCTTGAATGTGAGAATCTTTATGAACAAACATCGGTCTAACTTCAAGCGAAGATTTCAATGTTCTAAAACCTTCTTCAATTTTTCATTGTTGTTTATAAATTTCATTAGCTCTTTGCGCTGTTAAATCTGGTATGTTGGTTTCAATCATATAGAAACCATCTTGATCAGCTATTTTTTAATTTTAGAGTAATTTAACTTAGCAATTGTTTTGCCTTCAACATCCATATATTTTTCTTATATTCTGGCACAAGATCACTTAAGCAAATTACATTATTTATTGATTTTTCTCATATTTTGCTATTGAATAAGCTCTTTTATTCTGTCAAGCTTTTCTTTTGCTGGGCTAAAGTAAACTATTTGTTTTCTAAGAGTTTGATTAAATCTTTTCTTTTTCTATTGTTAGCTCAAACAGATTCCACAAATCTGCTTTTTGAAAACATTTCATGTTCCAACATATAATCTTTATCTTCAATGATGAATTTTTGTCTGCTTCGCTAAGGTTATCGATACGTTTTTGAACGATGTATTTATAGCCTTTCTGTTCTAAAAATCTTAAGTTAGCATTTTGACTAATTCCTCTGTCGGCAATAATTGACACGTCTTTAATTTTGTAAATTCTTTCCATTTCAATTAAAAACTTAATTAAAGTTTGTGAATCGGCAGTATTTCCTTCAAAAATTTTGTAATGAAAAGGTATTCCATTATTGTCTGTCGCCATTGCTATTACAATTTGGTCTTCATCATGTTTGCCGTCTTTTGAAAAACCTTTTGTCTTACGCCTTTTCTTGAAAAACTTTCAAAATAAACAGTTGTATTGTCAAAGTGTAATTGTTTACTGTTTCTATTAGTTAACTCTTGTAATTTATTGTAAAGATTGAACAAAATAGTTTCTTTATTTGTTAAAAAGTGTCAAAATAGTTATAAATTGATGATTTTTTAATTTCAACATTGTGTAAAAAATCATTTTTGTTTTTATATTGACAAATGTAGCTTCTTGGAAAAATAATTCTGGTTCCAATGATAAATTCAAGAACTTCTTCTAACGATTTGTGCTTGCTTTTTGGCAATGAACTGAATAAGTCTAGTTCTTTGATAATTTTGTAAATTAAATCAATTCCAACATTTTTAACATTGGTTTCAACAGATGTTGGCTCTAGCAATTCAAAAAATTTGCTCTTCGCTTCAACTTTGTTGTTCGTAAATGGAACTAATTTTGCAATTGCCTTTAAATCATCAATGTTTTGCAAAGAATATTTATCTTTGATTTCTTCTCAATAGCCTAAACCAACTAAATCGCCAATTCCTTTACCATAACCTTTTGAAATTCCAATTGCTAAATAGATACCTTTGGGGTTGTTTCTTTTATATAAAATGTAATTGCTCATGCTTTAATTATACACTATTATCATTGTAATCATTGTAAAAAAATAAAAATTTTTGATTTTTACTTATATACATAGTATATAAGTAGAGTTTAAAAATTATATAAAATGAGCTTCCAACTTGGAAACTCAGGTTTTAAAAACCAAAAAATTTCATAAATGTAAAGCCACCCCAACAACGTTAAGGTGTTATTATGTCTAATTAACCCTTCTTTCAACTTTTAGGCTCCCTGTTTATTTCTTTTATTTAGAATTTTTACAAGAAGCAACAAATGCCACAGGAATTAATGTCATACCTGAAATTGATACAATTTTCAAAAAGGTTTTATTTTTTCCATAATTCTATAATTAATATATAATGAATCTATATATATATATATATATTACAGAATAGTTATATATATAGAATTAGGAGATATGTATGAAAAATAAAGCATTAAAAAAGGGTCTTTTAATCGTGCCTGTATCAGCACCATTAATAGGACTTACTTTGACTCTTTCAGCAAATCATTCAAAACAAGATGTGAATATTGCGATTAATAATGATAATTATGTGTTTGATAAAGTTAATTCTAATATTTCAGATGATATTTGAACAGGTTATGATAATTACAGTAATGGAACAGTTCATAGGTGATATAACTCTTTAAACGCAGATGGAGTAACTAATTTAAGTCAAACTGGAAATAATAAGCTTAAATGAAGCGCGACTGGTGATGCATGGTATAGATTATTCGATGCTTCAACCCCTGGTTTACCATCAAATATTAATCAAACCAATTGAAACGGTGAAGGTTTTGCTAATGAAATTGGTAATATGTATTCTTGAGAAAGAGATGGTGCTTCATCATCATTACCTGATAACACTGGTTCTTGATGAAATGGAAATGGATTTAATCCATTAACTAATACTAAAAAAGTTAAAGTTGGTGTTAACTTAACTAATGCTGATACAAATAATGACTTTTTTACTGCTGGAATTTACTTTTCAGATGATATTAGATTAGTTGGTGATATCAAAATTCACTTATTTGTTAAAGAAGATAGTAGCAGTGTTAATATTGATCAAACTGAAGGTAAATTAACTACATATACTATAAATATCAATGATAATCCGAAAGCTAATATTGGAAAAATGGAAATAAGCCCATGAATAGGTAAAACGCAACAATTAACTAGCGCAGAGAAATCAGTTAGTACAACCATAAACGGTAAGTCAAAAATGGCTTACATTAGTGACTATGCTTATTTACCATATTATGATCATATTCCTAATGAGTACGAAAATAATATGTCAGATGCAAATAAAAATCAAATAAACTGATGAAAAAACACTAGACAACAAGGAAGTAATGAACTTTATGATGTTTTAATTAGAGGTTATACTCCACAAGCAGTAAGAGATTCTAAATTTACTTTCACAACCGATAAATATAATAAAGTTGCTTTTGGTTTATTTCAACACTCAATAATTAGGGATAAGACTCCTGTTATTACTAAAAATAATATAACTCAAAATCAAGGGGGATTATTTGTTTTTAGAGTTAATACAAGTACATCACATAATGAAATTGTTGCAGGAGCTGTAGTTGAATTAGAAATGAAACAATTCAATAATTCACCTGAACCTTTTGATCAATTATATGCTGGTAATACTGGTTCAACCACTGAAAAGAAAACATATTTTGGAGTTTCAGAATATAGAAATTTAAATAATAGAGATGAACACAAGGTTATCGGTGGATTTATTAAAATGGCTGATCGGAAACAGTCATATTTAAAGAAATTTAATACTGAAGAAAAAAATCAAAATGGTCTTGAATTTTACGATCAAGCAACTGATGGAATTCCACAAGCTAATTTATCTATTTCTGAAAACGGAAATAGTGCTTTTGCATACAATATAGATAAAAATGGTGTTTCTTATGACGACAAAAACGTAATTAGAACAAGAAATATTTATCAAGATTATAAAAAATACAATAACTTGGATAATTTACGTTTAAATGCTTCTTTTGTCCCAGGTACAGATACCAAAAAATGAAGAATGATTACTAAAACCTCAACTGCTTCTGCATCAACTACTTTTGGAAGAGAATATCTTGATTTTGCACCGATTGAATACACATTTACAGATTTAGAATATCTTAAAAGATATATTCAATCTAAAAAATGATTAACTAAAGGTGAAAAAGATGCTTTAACTAGATATGTTGAAGGCGATACTTCATTTAATGTTGATAATGAATTTACAAATGAAACAGCTAAAAATAGTTGAAAAGCTAAAATAGATCAAATTGATGATTTACAAAAATCAATAGAAGAAAAATATAAAGAGGTTCGTGAATACCCACTTAATACTCAAATCTATGATAGTGATTGAAATACAATTGCCACAAATAAAATGCTTTATGCTTTAGCTGATATCGAAGTTAAAAAGAATTTAGAAGATTTTATCAACACCAATTCTAGCGTTATTAAACTTAAATCTACTGAATATAATAATGATCCAAATGCACAAGATAGAAGTAATTCCAGTAAATATAGTACATTAGAATCATTTGATTTTTTAAGTCGAATTTTACAAACAATTAAAAAAGTTTTAGGTGATAGACTTGATGCAATTCTAACTTCTGGTAAAAATAATTTAAATTCTCTATATAGCAAATTGAATGATTATGAAATTACAAAAGCTAATTCTCAAACTTATTCAACAAATAATACAAGAGCAACTAATTTGTTAACTGATAATCTTATTCAAAATGTTATTGATACTTTAACAACTGAAGAACAAGTTAAAACATTTGACTCAACAAAATCAAAGCCTTACGAATCTAATATTAAGAATGTTTTAGATACTATTGCAAATTTAAATTCTCTTGTCACAGAAAAAAATAATTTGAAAACTCAAATTTTAGAGCAACAAAAACCTCAAAATGATTTTAAAAATTATGCTGTTTTTACAAAATCAACCAATTCTATTAATTTAAATTCTTTTGATACTTTTGATGCAAATTTAAAAGATGCAAATAATAAGACAATTCCAAACATTTTTGAATCAACTAGCACGTTAACCACTTTTTACACTAATGGAAAAAATACTTTACAACAAAATTGAATTAATAAATTGACTGGTGATCAACTTAATGGGGCTGTTGAAGAATTTAAAAAAGAAATCAACAATTTTACTTTCTTAAATGGTGATAATACTATTGGTGAAAAATTCTATATCATTAATTCTCTAAAAGGAAAATTGGGATCAAAAGGCCCATTTACCTATAATGCCCAAACTAAAACTTTAGCAATTAATGCAAATTATTATTCAATTATTAATGATGAAATGCAACTTGCATTTGATATGGCAATAGAAAATGCCAAAGATCAAATTAATAGTCTTGATTATTTAAGTCAAGATGAAAAAGACAATGTTAATCGTTTAATTGATCAAGCTGAATTGTATAAAGATACTTATGAAGCTAATGAAGACTATTCTGATAAAGTTTTAATCGGTTCAGATAAAAATATCAAAACTATTGTCGATAAATGAACTGATATTAATAATGAACGTGAAAAAATTAAAGATTATACTGCAACTTTTGATTATCCAGACAAAAACATTAAACCTTCAACTGCAAAACAAGGTTTAATTACTACTGATAGTATTGATCCTAATAAGCAAAGGGTAGAAACTAAAATTATTGGTATTAAAGCTGATGATAATGCTGGTACTTTAGTAGTTACTTATAAAATTCTTAAATCAAGTGATAAAGACAACATCTATACACAGGATAAAACTTATACAATTACTGGTTTTAGTGATGAACAATCAAGAATTGAAACTTTAAGCGCTACTCCAGAATATAAAGAGGCAACTAAAAAACCTAATATTCAAGCCTCAACTGTGGAAAAAGCAAATAATGCAAATGTTGATATTGTTTGACAATTGCCAACCAATACAAAAATTTATGCAAATAGTGTTAGATATCTTGGTTACAATGACATTACAGGTAAAATCAAAGTTGCATATAAATTGCAATCAACTATTGATAATGCTGCTATTTCAGCTGAAAAAACCGCTGAAATTACTGGATTCCAAACTGAAGCAGATAGATTAAATGTCCTAATTACTCAAGATACTAATGATACTCAAAAAACAATTCTTAATATTACAGCTAATCCAATCAAACGTGCTTCAGATTCAACTTTGAATACTGACTATACAATTTCACTTATTAATAATTTTGGTAATGATAACAATGTCACATTAACTGATTTATCTAATCCCACAAATAATGACACTAATGGATCAATTTCATATACTTACAAATTAAAAACTACAAGGGAAGCAAATGATTTAGTTACTATTGCTGATGAAATTGCTTCAAATGTAGATATTAAAAGTAATGCTTCAGCTTCACAAACTAGAACTGGTTTCTTAACTCAAGCGCAATATGAACAAAATCAAAGAGACGCTAAAAAAACAGAAATTGATAATTATCAATATTTAAATAATGCACAAAAAAATGCTATTAAAGAAGCAATTCAAAATGCTCCAATTGATCAATTAAATAAAAAAGTTGCTGATGCAAGTGATTTAAATGATGCAATGAAAGCTTATAATGATGCAACTAATAATATTGAAACAATTAAACAAGGAATTGATTACACTCAAGCAGATAATCAAAGTGCATTAGATGATGCGGTAACTCAACAAAAAACTGATGTTGATAAAACTCAAGGATCTAATTTATCATTAACAGTAGTAAAAAATAGAACCAAAGCAATTCAAGATGCAATTAGCGATTTAAATGGTGTTGAAAGATTACAAAAAGCTAAAGAGGATGCAAGAGCTAAAGTTAATTCTGATTATTCATCATTAACTGATAAACAAAAAGAAAAATCAATTGCTTTAATTAATGCTAAAAATACCATTGCAGATGTTAACAGTCAAGATGCAACTAATAATGCATTAAATTCATCAATGAAAACCTTGCGTGATTACATCACGAAACAAAATACTGTTGTAACAAGCGATGATTATATTTATACAACAAATGATTTAAGAACTGCTTATGATGGTAATCCTGCTAAAAATAATGGTCAAAAAGGTGGCGCAATTAAAAAAGCAGAAGATTTATTAACTGCTTTAAATACTGAAAATAATTCTGACTTGATGAATAAAACTAATGTTGACTCAATGAATACTGAAATTCAAAATGCAATTAATAATTTAAACGGTCAACAACGTTATAATGATGAATTAACTAGATTAAATTCATTACAAACTGCAACAGCAAAAGTTAAAGATAATTCACAAAATACTAAAACTGCTAGTGAAATTACTAAAGATGATGTTGAATTTAACGATTCTACAATCCTTGCAGATGTGAAACCAGTTGATTGAGTTATTTCAAATCGAAATGAATTAACAGGTAAATTAGACTTAAGTTACAAATATCAATCAACTAAAGAAAATCTTGAAAGTGTTCAATCAAGTAAAACTTATATTTTAAATAATGATAATTCCTTAAGTACTTTAACTGAACAACAAAGAGTGGATGCTATTTTAGCTGATTCAAACAATTCATTTACTATTAATGAAAGTGATACTAACGCAATTGATAGAAATCAATTGCCAAGTGAAGTTGCTAAAAAAGCTATTAAAGCGTTTAACAACCCAGCAAACTTAGATGTTGAAGGTTATTTAAACAGTATTCAGTTATCGCCAAACAATGATAATGGTACATTAGATATAACATTCAAAATTGCTTCTACCAAAGCAATATTGAATTCAAATAATGACCCACAAAATCCAGCGGTTGTTTCAACTAACACAAGAAAAATTACTTTAACAGGCTTTAAAACTACTTTACAAGCTGAAAAAGAAAAAGTTGCCCAATACATTAATAACAATGTTCCTGAAGCAAAAAAACAAACTTTATTAGATGAGTTAGAAAAAGCCAATAATCTTAATGAAGTAGCTAAAGTTCAAGTTAAAGCAGAAATTGAAAAAGCTATTGCTGATGCAACAAATAATTACCCTTATTTAAATAACAATCAATTAGACGCTTATAAAGCAGATTTAAAATCAGCTACTTCAACTGAATCAATTCAAACTCGTAGTGCAACAGCAAGCACATTAAATGCCAAAATGAATGAATTAAGTGATGCTGTTAAAGCTGAATTAACCGCTTTAACTAAAAAGGCAGTTGAAGATGATCAAAACAATGATGCTAAAACAGCTATTGTTTATACTTTAGCAGATGCTAATAAAAAACAAGCTTATGATAATGCTTTATCAGCAGCTCAAGAATTACTTAATAAAACTAATGGCGCTAACTCAGAATTAAGTGCTGTTGAAACAGTATTAAGCAATTTACAAACTGCTTATGGTGAGTTAAATGGTGATCAAAACCAAAATGCATTAAATCAAAGAATTGATGATTTAAACAATTTAACACCTAAACAAAAACAAGCTATCAAAGATAAAATTGATGGAGCCGCTAATAAAGAAGAAGCAAACAAAATTATTGAAGCAGCTAAAAACTTAGATAAAGCTATTGTTGATCTTAAAGCTAAAATAGCTGAAGCTGAAAGTAAAAGAGATAAACTTGAATATACAGGTGATACAACAGGTAACCAAGCTAAATTTGACCAAGCAATTCAAGATGCTAAAAAAGCCTTAAAAGGCTATGAAACAGCTGATTTAAATAATTTAAACAAAGAACAAATTGCTGAAAAAACCGGTGAAATTAACACTCAAACATTAACCTTAAATGATGCAATTGATGCCTTAGATGGTTATAGAAACAAATTCAAAGAAGATCTTAATAATTGAGAATTATTAGATGCTAGTCAAATTAAAGCTTTACAAAACAAAGTTGATAATTTACAAAAACAACCAACACAAGAAGAAAAATCAAGCATCCTTCAAGAAGGATTAAGTTTAAGTAAAACCAAAGCGTCAAACAAAATTAATAAGAATAATTATGCAAATCTTTCAAGTGAAGAAATTACTGAATTATTAAGAAAAGTTAATAATGCAGCACTTGATGAAACTCAAGGTCACAAATATGACGCTGCTGTTAAAGCGATAATTCAAGAAGCTGAACAATTAAATCAAAATAAACAAGCAGCTATTAACGCAATCAATGATTTAAGTGATTTAACACAGAACCAAAAGGCTGTATTTGAAAATCAAGTTAAAACATCGACAACATCACAAGCTTCAACAGTTCAAGAATCTGCTACAGCTTTAAATACTGCTATTTTAGAAGCTAAGAACGTTGTAAAAGAACAAATTCAAAAATTAGCAAAAGATGACCAATTGACCTATGAAACAGCTAAATCAGCAAATAAAGTTGCTGACAAATATAGATTAGCAAATACTGCTTTAAAACAAACTTATGATGAAAAATTACAGGCTTTAAATAATTTAATTGCTAAAGACGATGTTTTAAAAACAGAAATTGACAATGCTAAAGAAGAATTAATTTCTGCTTATGATGCACTTAATGGTGAAGAAAACAAAAACAAAAAAGCTAAAGAAGTTGATAAACTTGATAATTTATCAAAAGATCAAAAAGATAAAATTAAAGACTTATTAAGTAATGCTACTGATGAAGAAGCTGCACAAAAACTCTTAGAAAAAGCTCAAAAATTAAACTTAGATCTTGGCGAATTAGAAAAACAAATTACTTCTACAGAAGCTAAAGTTGCAACAAGCATTTATACCAAAGATGCTCAAGACAGAAAAGAAGCTGTTGATCAAGCCTTAAAAAATGCTAAAGCTAAATTAGCAGAACTAAAAGCTAAAGATTTAAGCAATGCAACTGCTGATTCATTAAATGGTTTAGCTAATGAAGCAAACCAAAGTAAAGAAGTCTTAAAAACTGCTGATGAAGCACTTGATGGAAATAGAGAAGTATCAAGAAATGACATTAAGAATCATTTCCCAAGTCTAAACGAAAACCAAAAAGGTTTATTGAAAGCCGAAGTTGAAAAATTATCAAAAGTTCCAAGAGATGAAGAAACACAAGCCATTTATGACAAGGCTCTTAAATATGCACAAACCAATGCCAAAGATGAATTAGCTAAACTAGATAATTTAACTAAAGGTGAAAAAGATACATATATTGCTAAGATTGATGCTGCCACATTAGATAAGACAAATGAAGATTTTGCTATTAATGTTAAAAATCTTTTAGATAAAGCCAAAGCTGATGAAACAGCTAAAGCCAAAGCTATTGAAACAAT
Source organism: Mycoplasma sp. 2045 (assembly GCF_024582715.1). Lineage (GTDB taxonomy): Bacteria > Bacillota_I > Bacilli_A > Mycoplasmatales > Metamycoplasmataceae > Mycoplasmopsis. The sequence continues at coordinate 437,262 of NZ_CP102083.1, read as the reverse complement.
TGGTAATTTAACTAACTTAAATCCAGCTCAAAAATCATCCTTAACTGAAAAAGTCAAAAATAACAAAGCAAGTGAAGCTAATAATATTGTTGAAAAAGCTAAAGAAATTGATGGCAAAATGAAAGCTTACAAAGATATTGCTGAAGTTGACAAAACAAGTGTTGATTATGTTGAAGCTGACGAAGATCGTCAAGTTAAATACAATAATCAAGTAGCAATTAGAGCTGAAGATTTAGGTGATAATGGAACTAATTTAAGTGTTGAGCAAATTGATACTAAAATCACTGAACTAAATAATGCAATCAATGGATTAAATGGTGAAGAAAAAGTTGATCAAGCTAAAGAAAATGCTATTGCTAAAATTAATGAGCAAAATTCAGTTGCCGATGTAAATAGTGTTGACGCAAATAATGCATTAGTTAATGGCACAATGGCTACACTTGGTCAATACTTAAACAACGAAACTAAGATTAAAAGCGATATTAATTACACAGGTTCAGAAGAAGATTTCAGAAAAGCATATGATGATGCTATTAAAGCTTTAAAAGACTACAAAACAACTTTAAACGAACCAAGTGATGACACAAAAGACATCTTAAGCAATAACAAGATTCAAGAAAAAATCAACGCGGTTCATGAAGCAATTAATAACTTAAATGGTAAAGAACACATTCAAGCAGTTAGAGCTGAAGAAATTACTAAAATTAAAGCTTTAGAAAACATTAATAATGCTCAAAAATCAGCTTTAATTGCTAAAGTTGATAAAGCTACAACTCCTGAAGATGTTAGAGCTGTAACTGAAGAAGCAGCAACATTAGATGAAAAAATGATTGCGCTTAAACAAGCAGTTGCTGACAATCAAGACACACCTAATAGTATTGATTACAAAAATGCAACTGAAGTAAAAATGCGTGAATTTGATAAAGCGTTTAATGATGCAAGCAATTTAGCTGATAAAGAAAATGGAAGCGCTGAATTAAGTGTTGAGAACATAGATTCATTAATTGAAAAATTAAATGTTGCCGCTCAAAATCTTGATGGCGATGAAAAAATCAATAACAAAAAAGCTGAAGCAAGAAACTTAATTAATAGTCTTGAACATCTTAATGATGCTCAAAAAACAGCTTTAATTGAAGAAGTCGATAAAGCTAAATTGTTAGCTAACGTTGACAAAGTGGTTGATAAAGCGCAAACATTAAACAATGCTATGGGTCAATTAAAAGAAATAGCTAAGGCAATTAATGATGAATTAACTCAAACAGATAATCCTAAATATGTCGCAGCTTCTCAAGAACCAAAAGCAAACTATGATGAAGCTAAAACCAAAGTTGATGAATTAATCAGTAAAGAAGGTTCAAATGAAGACGTTGCTAAAGTATTAGAATTAGAAAAAGCATTAATTGATGCAAAAAATGCTCTTGATGGTGATAAAAACTTTGAATATGCTAAAGAAAAGGCGATTGAAAAAGTTAATGAAAATAACAACTTAACTCCTGCTGAAAAACAATCTTTAATAGATCAAGTTAAAGACTTAGCTATTCCTTCTAATTCAGATAATGCTGATGAAGTTCAAAACTTCAAAGACAATTTAGATAAAATCGTTAATAAAACAAACTTAATTAATGATGTTAAAAACAATGCTAATTTAACACCTGAACAAAAAGCAGATTTAATCGACGATATTGAAAAAGCTAATGTTGATGATAAATTAAACAGCGAAGCTAACAAAAATTCATATGGTGATACATTAAACAACATTAAAGCTAAAGAAAAAGCTTATGAAAGAATTAACGCTACTGATGAATCTCAATTAAACGCTGAAGATAAAGCAAAATTAAGTGATAATATCAGTCAATTAGACCCTAGAGATAAAACATTTGCTGATCAATTAGCTAATGAAGAACTTAAAGAAAATAAAATTAAAGAAATCAGAAGCAATCCTAATTTAACTGATGATCAAAAATCACAATTAATTGATGAAGTTGCTAACTTAGACAATAAACAAGATGATTTAGAAAATCAAATTGCTAAAATTGATCAAAAAGCTAAACTAATTGAAAAAATTCAAACTAATGAACACATTAGCGATGAAGACAAAAACAAATTAGTTAATGAAGTAATTAATGTCCCTCATGATGACAGTAAATTAACTGATAAATTAAATAACATTGAATCTAAATTGAATTTAATTGACCAAATTAAACAAAACCCTAATTTAGATGAAAATACTAAAGAAGCTTTAATTGATCAAGTTCATAACTTAGCAAAAGATTCAGATAATTTTGCTACTGAAGCAGATAATATTTCAGCTAAAGTTAAAGCAATTGAACAAATTAAAGCAAATGATGAGTTAACTAAAGAAAATAAAGCAAATCTAGTTGATGAAATTATTAACTTAGATAACAATCAAACCAAATCAAGTCTTGATCATCAAATTAGTAATATTGATAAAAAAGCCGAACTTTACGAACAAATTAACCAATCAGACTTGCCACAAGCTCAAAAAGACGCATTAATTGCTGAATTAGACCCAATTAATGCTAATAGCGAAAATGCTTCAGTAAGCTTTGACAACATCAAAGATCAATTAAATAAATTAAGCAAAATTAATAATGATCAAACTTTAAGTGACAATGATAAAGCTAAATTAGTTGAAGATGTTTTAGCTAACAATCCAATTGAACAAAACTACAATGAAATAGCTGAAAACATTGATAAAAAACAAGAAGCAATTGATCAAATTAGAAAAAATCCAAACTTGACACAAGAACAAAAAGATTCAATTTCTCAAAACATTAGAGAATTAGATGAAACAAGCGAAGAATTTACTAATAAATTAGACAATGAAAAAGCTAGATTAGACTTAATTGATCAATTACATCAAGAAGCTAAAGACAACAAAATTTCTGATGAAACCAGAGATAAATTAATTAGCGAAATATTGAATTTAGCTAATGATTCAAGCTTTATAAATAACTTAAATAACGTTAAAGCTAAAGACAAATTAATTCAACAAGTTAAAGCGAGCGATGTGCTTAATGACACAACTAAAGCAACATTAATCAATAACGTTTTAGATAATAATGCTACAAGCACAGAATTTGATAATAAACATAATCAAATTACTCAATTATATGTTGATGCTGAAGAATTGGCTAAAGCTAAAAATGATTTAGTGGATTTAACCAAATCTAAGAAATTTGAAAAATTCACTAAATATCAACGAAATGCAATTAATAAAGCAATTGCTGATTCAGATGAAATTTTAAATAATCTTAACTCTCATAACAACGAAGATGTAGTTAAACAAACAACTATTGATAAAAGATTAAAAGAAATATCACCAATCCTAATCTGACCATACTTTGTAGCTACTTCAGTAGCAACTTGATTAATTGGTATGTTAATCTTTGCATTTGGTAGAAAGAAAAAATAAGAAGTTAATTAACAATTAATAAACAATCAAAATCAATCAGTACTAGATAAAAATAGTGCTGATTTTTTGTATTTTTTAAAAACTAAAAAATTTCATAAATGTGAAAACACCTCAACAACATTGAGGTGTTATTATGTCTAATTAACCCTTCTGTCCACTTTTAGTGTGCCTGTTTATTTCTTTTAGTTTAGAATTTTCACAAGAGCAACAAATGTCACAGGAATTAATGTCATACCTGAAATTAATGCAATTTTCAAAACGTTTTGTTTTTTTATAATTCTTCTATAAGTTCTTCTATAAGATGTATAATACATCCATATACATATACATACATAAATGATTTCATATGTATTTCGAAATCATTAAAAAAACTCGCATGAGTTGAGTTATTTTATGTTTATTTTAATGTGTATATATTTTTATATTTAATTAAAACAATTAACAGGAGACTTCATTTATGAAGAAAAAAAATATATTTACGCTTTTAAGCGCTACTCTTTCTTCATCTATACTTTTAATTTCTTCAGTTCCTATCTACATGGGTAAAGATACTACTGATACTAAATATGACAGTTTCTTTTATGGAGATACTGACATATATTCTAATACAAGATATAGTCAATATGGTTCATATGACGATGGAATTGGGTATCAATTCTATGGATATAAAGGAACTCAAAATTTAGTAACTATTGGTGATCCATCAGTAACTGATAATAGAAATCCTAATTTCTTAAATACAAATTATTTTGATAGATTTACTAAAAGAGCTAATTGGGTTGATGATAAATCATTAAATGGTAGACGTAGAAAATGAAAATTAATTTTTCATAAAGATCAACCAGCTAATTTTAGAGAAAACAGATATTTAGGTGGTTTCTATTTTTCTCAAGACATGATTTTAGCGGATAATTCATTCGTTAAATTTTCATTTTATCCAGCTGATATTAATGTTATTGATTACGCAAATGTTTCAACAAAGGAAATTCCGGTTTCATGAACTAAATTACCAACCAATAAAAGTGATTACACTTTTATTAATCCGCTTTATTCTCAAAATCCTTACTTTGAAGATAAGTGACAAAATATTGTTAACTGAGTAAATCCAGAAAATACTTCCACTGCTGGAGCAGCTGGATATAACAATAATAGCGAAATTAGATTAAGAGGATTGTGAACTAATTCTGCCTACCCTTGAACAGCAGAAGAACAAGTAATTGCTGAAAAAAATGGTTTAACTCGTGATAGCCGCTCAGATATTGCTAATAGATTAATTAACGACCAAGTTACTACCCTTGGAAAGGGAACACCTGGTTTCTATCATAAATCTACTAAAAAAATTAATAAATTTGAAAATGGTGAAGTAGCAAGACAATTAATTAATGATGGCTTGTATGATGAAGATTTATTAAATAATGAAGGTATTGGTTTTTGAAATTTATTAGAAAAAAATGCCGGATATATGTTTAGTTTTTTCATTGATGCACCAAATGCTAGAAATAGAGGATGATCAAACAACGTTGTAGTTGTTGAATTTGAAACAGTTGATAATCCTAATTTTAAATGAAATGGCAAAACTTCTGTCCCAACCTTTTTAGGTGGAGCTTACACTCTTTTTGATGTTGGATTTAACTCTGGTTTTGAAGGTGAATCTGGATTTATCATAAGAAGTGAAAAAACTAAATCATCTGAATACAAATTCAGAATTAAAGAAACAGTTAATTCATCTGAAGCTAACATATATTTACCTAAATCAATTAAAAGAAGAGAAGATGACGAAATTGATAATAAATTGTACGAAGTAGGTCTTTATTACACTAATCAAAATGGTACAGAAATTAAATTACTTGATTTAGATAGAACAAAATACAATAACATAAATAATGCAAGAGAATATTATAGTGAATACACTTTAAATTCACCGCTTAATAATATTGATCCAAGCACTTTTAAAATTAAAGCAAAAATTAAAGACACTAATTTCCAAAATCAATGAAATATTGCAGAAGCAAAACTTACTTCTACAACAAAAGATTCTCAAGGTTTTTATGTTTTTAATGATTTAACCTATACTCCTCTTATTACTGATAGATTAAGAATTGAACAAATGTTACAAACAGATTTCCCTAATTTATCAGGTTGAGTTAGTGAATTAGTTCAAAAATTTATTAATAATGAATTTAAAAATAGGGGTGAAAATAAGAATGAAAGTGATGTTTGATTTAATGATCATAAAAACACAAGTACCCCAGATGATCAAAAATATGTGCACAGATTCATTACATTGTTAAGAAGAATGATTCCTATGATTCAATTCGTTTCAGAAGTTGATGAAATTTATTATTCTGATGCAAATAAAGGATTATCTAACGTTGAAGATAAATTAATTTCTCAATTAAATTTTGCTTATTCTTCTACTCAAAATTTAAAAGAAATGGTTGAAAAACTTCATGAATTTTTATCTAGTGGAAAAAATGCCTTAAAAAGCAATCAGCCTCTGCCACAAGGGCAAAAAACTGCTACTGATTGAGGTATTAATTTAAATGGAATTTTAGGTATAAATCACCAAACCTATGATCAAGAAGTAGCTAAATTAGATGGATACAAAGTTGTTGATAATGTAGTAAGTGGAAATATTTATGATATTGCCACTAGTCAATTTGCAACTGCTCATCCAGAACTATATCAATCTTTAAGTCAAGTTGAAAAAACTAATCTTTACAAATTATTTAAAGATAAAGCTATTGAAATAATTAATAATCAATTCACTTTAACTGCTAATAATGGTGGAATAGATAATTTAATTGACACTAATTCAACTACAAACTTAGATAAATTAAGAGAATTCCAAACAACAGTAGCTGAAGCAATTCAGAAACGTAAATATTTAAATAATTATATTGACTGAATTAAAAAGAATTTAAAAACAAGTGCTGGTAAATGAAAAGAAACTGCTTCAGAAAACACCTTATCAACTCGTCAAGGCGAAGAGGGGGAAGAAGAATACAATAAATTTATTGATGCATTTGATAATGCTGAATATCAACAAATTTTCTTAAATGATCCAAGCAAAGAATTTTTATCAAATTATGATAAATTTAATAATTTCAAAACTAAATTAGAAAACGGATTAACTACCTTAACTGAAACTTTACAAGCTTTAGATGGTAACAAAAATCAAGCTAAAAAAGCAGTTAACTCATTTGTTTTTGTTGAAAGCAACGAAACTGAAAGACAAGAATTTAATACTTTAATAACTCAATTGCAAAATAACTATCGAGCAAATGATGGAGTTATAAAAGATACCAATTGAACTTCTAATAATCAACAGTTAGCTGATCAAATTAATACTATTTTTGACAAAGCTAAAAGTAATGTGACTACTAAATTAAATAAATTAACTAATTTAACTGAAACTGAGAAGACAGAATTTTCAAGATTAATCAATGAAACTCAACTTAATCCAATTAGCAAGGAATTTACTCAATTTGGTAACGATGCGAATTTAAAACTAATTTATGATAAAGCAGTATTAATTGATCATATTCGTTCATTAACTAATTTAACTGCTAAGCAAAAACAATCTTTAATTGATCGAATAAATATTGCAGATAGTAATGATAGTAATTATGTAAATCCTAAAAATTATGGAACATTTAAAACTAATGCAACTAATTTAAATACACAAATGAAAGCATTAAAAGAATACTATGATCAATTGCCTGATTCACTTAAACCAAATAATAATGGTGAAATTACTGATGAACTTTATACTTATGAAAAAACTCAAAGTGAAAAAGATAACTACAAACAACTTATTGAGCAAACCAAGGCAGTAATTGATGATTCTGCTACTACTCCAATTACTAATAGCGCAGAAATTGAAACTTTATTAAGAGATCTTGAAGATGCCAAATCTAAATTAGATGGTTCTAGTTCATATTTACCAAGACAAAATGAATTAAAACACATGACAGTTGAATTAAAACAACAATTGTTAAAAGAAATTGATACCACAATTACTAATGAAAGTGATAAAGAAAATCAATTTAAAAAAGTTAAAGCCTTAGACCTAGCAATTGGTAAAGAATTAGAAAAAATTAACCAATGACAAACTAATGATGTGGCAGATACTAATGTTGGTTATAAAAATGCTATTGATTCACTCAAAAATGCTGCCGATAGTTTAACTACCAAGTTAAATACTGCATTTAACTTAAAATTAGCAGATGGTAATCAAAATAAAGATAAATTAAATCAAGTTGAACAAACAGATCCAAATGATTACAGTGGGCTTTATACTAAAGCTTTAGCTAACTTTAAAGCTTTAAAAGAAGAATTAAGTAAACTTAAATCTAAACTTGATGAAAGCACTCGTTTATATAAGTTAACTATTAATCATACTAATAATAAACCACAATTATTTGCTACTAATGTAGCTAAAAATTATGCAACTGATCAAAGTCCTTTTACTGTGGCAATTAATGATAATCAACCAGATGCTGTTATTAAAAATATACAAGTAGTTGCCGCTAATGATGTTGATGGTAAACTTGAAATTACTTATGAAATAGTTTCAGCTAAAACTGATTTAACTGATGTTAAAACTAAAGTGCAAACTTACGTTTTTAAAGCAGATACTCAAGATAATTATCAAACTGAAAAACAAAGATTAAATACTATTGCTAATAGTATTAATGAAGATAAAAGTAAAATTAGTCTTAATTTTACAGCTGCCAATGAATTAGCTAATTCAGAAACTGCTAAAAATAAAGCTAATTATTCATATTCAAATGCAACAAATGAAGAATTAACTTTCGATATCACAAACATTAATCCAGAATCTGATTTTGGTAGAAGTACTTTAAACTTCACTTTAACTTCAACTAAATCTAAAGAAGATTTATTCTGAAGACAAGATAATAATTTAGATAATATCACTTATACAGTGCCAAAATCTGATGCTAATAGCGTAACAATCACCGGATTTAAAAATGGTGAAAAAACTAGATTAGATGGCTTAAGTGGTTATAGTATTGATAGAAGTGATAAATCTAAAATTTTAGCTTCTAAAGTTAATTTAAATGATTTAGATAGTGATAAATGAACTTGAAGTCCTAAAGCAGATGGTCAATATACTTTTGTTGAAAAAAGAATTGTTGCTTATAACGATATTACTGGACAAATTAAATTAGGTTTTAAATTACAATCAACTAAACCTGGCTTAGAGGGAGTAAAATCAGAAGAAAAATTTATAACTATTTCTGGTTTCAAAACTGAAGCAGACAGAATGAATGAATTAGTTGATAATACTGATCAAAATTCTGTAATTAGTCAAAAATCAGGAACAACAAACAAAAAACCTTCTGATTTAACATCAGCTGATTTTGTTACTAATGTTCCAGATTCTCTTGCTAATCAAAATGTTAAAATCGATTCTAATTTAACATTAAATTCAAACGATGATACAGGGGAAATTGGAGTAGCTTATACATTAATTTCAACTAGAGATAATTTAGTTTCAGATAATTGAGAACCTGCTGTTACTAATTCAGATCCTATTAAATCTAAACAATCTAATACTGCAAAGTTTGCAGGTTATTTAACTAATAATCTTGAAGAAATTAATCGTTTAAACTTATTAAAAGTTTCATATGAAAATAAAAATCCACAATTAATGCCTTCTGGAATTTCTGCTAATAACATTAATAGTGCTTTAGCTGTAATTTTACCTGAGAATAGTGATGCTGAAGTAGTTGAATTAGCTATTACTAATCAAGATGATCGAAGTGGTAGTTTAACTATTTCATATAAATTAAGATCAACTAAAGCAAATTTAACTAACGCAGAAACTGAAGTTAAAACTTATACATTTAAATTGGCAACTAATGATAAATATAAAACTGAGCAAGAAAGAATTGATGCTCTTAGTTATCAACCTACTTTAAGTGAAAATGCTAAATTAAATAAAACTGCTTCTGAAATAAAACCAAGCGATATCAATTTTGCTACAAGCGAAACAGATGAAGCTTATGAAGTTGAAATTGTTTCAAATTCTATTAATGATAAAACTGGTGCATTTACTGTTGAATACAAGATTAAATCAAAAAGAACTAGTTTAGATGATATTGTTTCTACTCAAGTAAAAACTGCTACTTTTAATACTTTAACTGAAAGTCAAAGATTAGACAAAGTAATCAATGACAAAACAATCACTAAAGAAATTACTTATGCTGGACAAAAAGCTAAAAATAAAGTTTTAGCTTCAGAAGTAAAAAAAGAAATGTTGAGTCCAAACCAAACATTATTAAGCGATTCAAAAGCTAAAATCGCAATTACTAATGTAAAACCAGATCCAAATAATAATCAACAAGTAATTGTTACTTATAATTTAACTTCTACTAAAGATAATTTAGGTGACGTTACTTCAAGTGTAACTAAAGAAATTACTATTGGTGGTTTCCAAAGCCTAATTGATAGAGAAAAAGAAATAATTGATGCTTACACCAATGATGAATTTGTCGGTTTAGGTGATGCAACTAAATTAGCTTCTGCTTTCAATGATGCTTCTAAGCATAATGATATTAACTTAACTTTCGAAACTCCAAATAATCACGCTAACGAAAGAATTAGTATCACTAATGTAATTGGTTATAATGATGTAATTGGGGCTTTAAAAGTTCAATTTAAAGTTATTAGTAACAAAAACGGTCAAGATGTAGTTTCAGAACCAAAAGAAATTATTATTGATAATTATTTAACTGAAAAAGGTAGATTAAATAATTTACGTCAAGAGATGTATAATCAAAATATTAATGTTGATTATCCACAAAAATCATTATCAATACCTTCAAAAGCAGTAGATGATAATGATGATTTAAGTAATTTCTACTATACTCAAAGCAATGAAAATAAAGCTGAATTAATTAATGTTTCTAAAGAAAGTGTAGATGATGCTGCAGGAACTGTTAATATTGAAGCCGAACTTAGTTCGACCAAAACTCAAGCTGAATTAATTTCTAATTGAGAAGTTGATCCTAATGCTCCTTTTGTAACACCTGTTTCAGATAATACTGCTTTAGGTTCTATTAGTGTATCTGGTTTCAGAACTAAGGCAGAGCAAGATAAAATTGATCGTGAAGCAGAAAAAGAACGTTTAAATAATTTAACTGTTGTATTATATTATGAAAACAAAAATGCAACTTTACCTTCAGATGCAGATATTAAAAAAGTAACTGCAACTATTCAAGAAGCTACTCCGGAAGCTAGAGTTGTAATTGATGGTATTGATGCAAGAAATGAAATTGATGGTTCTATTAGAATCCAATACCATTTAGTTTCTGAAAAAAGTGATGAAATTTATCAAGATGTAATTTCAGATAATAAATATGCTCAAATTAAAGGCTTTAAAACTGAGCAAATGCGTCTTGATGAAATTATGAAAAACTTAGCAATTGAAGCTGGAATTAAAAATATTGCAAGCGACCAATATGATAAATGAACGGCATCACAATTATTTAAAGACTTAATTTTAAATAAATTAGCAACTAATCAAGATACAAGCTATAACTTAAAAGTAGTAGATAAATCGCCTAATGATAACACAGGTGAAATTAGTTATACTTGACAAATTATTTCTAATAGAGGCGTGGTTAATTCACAAAACTTGGATACTGTAACTTCAAGTAGTCAATATAACAAATCAGGTATTTTAAGTGGCTTTAAAACTTTAGAGCAAATTGAAAAAGAAAGATTAAATTCTCTTGATTTTAGTGACAAAGCTCAAAACGGTGTTCTTTATCGTATTGATTATCAAAATAAAGAAAATGAACAAGCTTCAAGTTTAACAAATGCAACCACTAATTGAACTTGAGATACATTAAATAAAGATAATTATGAATTTATTAATCAAAAAATTGTTGGTTACAATGATTTAACTGGTGAAATTCGTTTAAGTTTCCAAATTAGATCAACTAAAGAAGACTTTACTTCTGTAGTTTCTGATACTAAAGAAATTATTATTAGTGGATTTGAAACAGAATCTACTAGATTAAATAAATTAGTTGACACTAATCCATATAATATTTCATTAAATAACACTGTTAATAAAGAAACTCAAAAAGCTTCAACATTAAATAAAGATAATTTTAGTGTTTCAATTAAAGAAAATGCCAACGATACAAGCTATCAGATCTCAGATTTACTTCTAACAGATTCTAATGATAATACAGGTCAAATTGGAGTTAAATACAAATTAATTTCAAATAGACAAGTAAATACTGATCAAAATAATTTGAAAAAATTAGTAAGCAATTGAAAAGATACATTCGATGAACAAAAAGTAATTTCAAAAGAATCAACTCCTGTTAATTTTGCTGGCTTCTTAACAAATACTGAAGAAGAGAAAAGAAGAATTGAAGACTTCTTACCAAAAATTGTGCTTGATTTTACAAATCGTGATCAATACTTACCACTTTATAATAAAAATGATGTAATTGATTCAAAAGTAACTGTTAAATTAAACAACAATGAAACTTTAGAACAAAATCAAATTAAAGTTAAAGAAAATTCATTAACTATTACTGAACGTGATGATCGTGAAGGATATATCAAAGTAACTTATACCTTGCAATCAACTAAACCAGGTTTAGAAGGCGCAGAAATTGTTGTTAATGAAACAAGAAGTGCTAATACTAATAAATTAAGCGGTTTTAAAACTGAATTACAAAGATTAGAAGATCTAGTTTTTGATTTTAATAATAGTATTAGTGATAAAAATCAAAAACAAGCTTCAGATACTACAATTACTATCGGTAATTTAAGTCAAAATGACGCTAAAACGACAAATATTACAATTAGTAATAAAACTCGTGATGATAGAAACGGTACTTTAAGCGGTACTTATAGCATTTATTCAACAAGAGACGGTTTAAATGACATTCATGTTGATGATAAAAAATTCACTATCAACGGATTTTTAACTGAAAAAGAAAGAATTAATAATTTATTAGCAGATGATACAATTCAATCTCATGTTGAATATAAATTAGATAATCAAGCTGAAATTTTACCTTCAGAATTATTAGCTAATAAAGATGAAGTATTAAAGAATTTAAGCACATATTTTGATATGAACTTAGATAATGAAGCGATTAATCAAGTTAATTTAAAAATTGTTGAATTAAGCGCTGATGATACCAATGGCTCAATTACATTTAAATATAAAATTGCTTCAGTTAAAGAAAACTTAACTGATATTGAATCAGAAGAATCTAAAACTATTACTTTAAGTGGTTTCTTAACTGAATTAGACAAGTATAAAAAAGAAGCTAAGAAAACTATTGATGCATTACAAAACATCTCAGAAACACAAAAAGATGCTGCTAAAGCTAAAGTTGAAGAACAAAACACAATTGACAATGTAAATAACATTGTTTCAAATACAACAGCAGTTGATGATGCTCTAGGAACAATTAAAGACATTGCCCCAGTTAAAGAAAAAGTTCAATTCAAAGAAGCTGATGCAGACAAACAAAATGCATTAACTACAGCATTAGACAATTTAAATTCATTAGAAAGCAAAGAAGACTTTGAAAACGCTGTAGAAAACTTACAAGATAAAGTGCAAACTCTTAAAGATGCTCACAAAGCATTAAACGGAGATTCGAACTTAGCAAAAGCTAAAGCAGATGCTATTGCTGCTATTGATAAGTTAAGTTACTTATCAGAAGCACAAAAAGATGCTGCTAAAGCTGATATTAATGCTAAAGAAGCTGTTACAGATGTAAATAACATTGTAAACAATGCTACTTTAATGAATAATGCTAAACAAGCTCTAGATAAAGCTTCTAAAGCACAAAAAACAATTGCTTACACAAAAGCTTCAGATGAACCAAAAGCTAACTTTGATGCAGCCAAAGCTGATGTAGAAGCAATTAAAAATATTACTAACTTTAATGAGCCAGTAGATAACATCGTTGATTTAACAAATAATTTAAACAACGCAACTGCTGCTCTTGATGGAAGTGAAAACTTAGATGCTGCCAAAGAAGAAGCTCTTAAAGATCTTGATAAACTTTCATACTTATCAGATTCAGAAAAATTCAAAGCTTCTGAAGCTATTAAGAATGCTACAGATGCTGAATCATTAGCAAAAGCTATTGAAGATGCTAAAGCTTTAAACAAAGCTAACTACGATAAAAAAGTAGATGAATTAAATGATTTAACGAACCAATACTTACAAAGTACATATGGAACAGATGCTTCAAACAAACATAGAGAAAATGTTGTTAAAGCAATTAATGAATTTAATTCAAAAGCATTCTCAGATACAAATGGAGAAGCTGCTATTGCTAAAGCTCAAAACTTACTTGATTTAGTTGATTCAATCACAACAAACAAATCAAGAAATAACTTTGAAGAGTTAGCTGACGCTTCAGACCTTTGTAATATCGATACTTTAGCAAACGCTGTAATTAAACACAATTACTTTGAAACATCTACAAAAGCTAAGAAAAAACTTAACTCAACAGACCTTAAAAATATTAAACAATTAATTTCTAAGGCCGGAGATATTGATGGATTAAATGTGCTTACAACAGCTATTACTAAATCATTAAAAGACAACTCACCAATCTTAATCTGACCATACTTTGTAGCTGCTTCGGCAGCAACTTGATTATTAGGAATGGCTATCTTTATCTTTGGTAAGAAAAAATAATTGTTAAGTAATAATTAACAAGAAAATTAGTCAATTAATCAGTACCAAATTTGCTTGGTGCTGATTTTTTTGTACATTTTGTGCAATCAAAGTAGGAAAAGAAAAGTAGACAGTTTTTATTTTCTGTCTACTTTTCTTGTCCTAGTTTTTTTTTTTTTTTTACATATATAATGTAAAATAATTAAAAATTTTTATAATTAAACTTAAATATTTAATGTATATATAACGGTAATTATTAAATTTAATTTAGAATTGTAAATTTAATTATAAATTTTTAATTTAAGAAGAGAGAAGAATATGGCAAATAAAAAATTAATAAAGAAATTTTTAACAATTGGAGTAACAACAAGTCCTTTGTTGCTATTTTTACCATCAGCATTGATAAGAGTTGATAACAAAGAAGCCGAAACAGGTGACTATGACCAAATAAATCCTGAGTTTCCAAGTTTGACCTTTTTTAAGGGTCGTTTTTTAATCCATATATCTATAGATATATGAAGCAAAAGAAATTTTATTTTTTACTTACATTACACACATAAAATGGTATAATAAAGAGTATGAAATACAACTTATGCAGAAAAAACAAAACGGAAAATACTATTTAGTCTTAGCAATTTCAAAAGGTTTTAAAAAAGGTTACGGAAGCCAAGTAGGTTTAGGTTATTGAGAAGACTTAAAGAAAAATACAATTTATCAAAAATTGAGGATATAAGACCGATTGCAGCTAAAATTGATGTTAATCTAGACAAAAAAGATGCTAAAGCACATTTTTTGAACTATTAGCTCCAACTTCTGTAAAAACAAGTGTTCAAAATATTGGTATTGATTTGATTTACAAAGTGATTAAGGAACTGGATTTATTTAGCGTTTTAACGGAAAACAGACATAAATCATTGGAAGAAGTTCTTGAATTTGTTATTGGGACTCGCATCATTTTGCCAAGAAGTTATTCTTCACAGTTTAAAAACAAGAATGACTTCATCAACAAAGTTGATGTACAAAAATCTTCAATTTACAACTATCTTGACACTGTTTTGGAGAATAAAAACGCAATTTTGAAAAATTTATTTAACAAAATGAATGAATTAACCAATAGAAAAAACAATATTATGCACTTTGACAACACAACTGTTTATTTTGAAAGTTTTACAAGGGAGGAGTTAGACAAAGAGGATTTTCAAAAGATGGCAAGCATGATGAAGACCAAATTGTAATTGCTATGGCAGTTGATAGTAATGGTATTCCCCTTCACTATAAAGTTTTCCCAGGAAACACAGCAGATTGCAAAACAATGATTGATTTTCTTGTAGAAATGAAAAAACTTTATGGTATTTCGAATCCAGTAATTGTTGCTGATAGAAGTATAAATAACAATGCTAACTTACGTTTTTTAGAACAAAAAGGTTTTAGATATATTTTCCAAAAAGAATTGACACATTAAATGAAGAAAGCAGAAGATTTATTGTGAAAGACAAAGACTATATGTTTGACAATCAAATCTTTTCAAAAGAAAGATACGTTGATTCGATTTGAAATAAGAAGAGATTTAATGGACAAATGAGAAAGCAAATTGTTTACTTTAGCCCTGCGAAACAAACACTTGATAAACTTAAAAGGTTAAATTTCTTAACAAAAATAGACAAAAATCAACAAATCGTGAAATTTGCTTAAGTGATCTTGTTCCTGAATATAAGAAAAATATATGGATGTTGAAGGAAAAACAACAGCCAAATTAAATTATGAAAAGATCAGAAAAATAGCTGATCAAGATGGTTTTTATATGATTGAAACCAACATTATGGACTTAACAGCTGAAAAAGCAAACGAGATTTACAAGCAACAGTGAAAAGTTGAAGACAATTTTAGAATGTTAAAATCTGCCTTACAAATTAGACCGGTATATGTTCATAAAGAAAATCATATTTTAGCTCATGTTTTATTATGTTTTTTAGCATTAGTTACTATTAAATACTGTCTTTACAAGTTGAAAAAATATTACGAAAACAACGGCGAAATTCAAAGAATATCAATTGATTTATTAGTTGATTCATTAAGAATGATGACAATCACTAGAAAAGAAGTGAATGGTCAAATCATTCAAGAAATAATTAATGATTTAGATCCACATCATCAGGAAAATATCAAAATTTATAGAGATTTTATAGCATGCATTGGTTAATTTTATGTGTGTAATTTTGAAACATAAAAAACGAATATGTCTTATTTATAGGCATATTCGTTTTTAGACCTTCAAACTTGGAAACTCGGGAAAAGAAAAGTAGACAGTTTTTATTTTCTGTCTACTTTTCTTGTCCTAGTTTTTTTTTTTTACATATATAATGTAAAATAATTAAAAATTTTTATAATTAAACTTAAATATTTAATGTATATATAACGGTAATTATTAAATTTAATTTAGAATTGTAAATTTAATTATAAATTTTTAATTTAAGAAGAGAGAAGAATATGGCAAATAAAAAATTAATAAAGAAATTTTTAACAATTGGAGTAATAACAAGTCCTTTGTTGCTATTTTTACCATCAGCATTGATAAGAGTTGATAACAAAGAAGCCGAAACAGGTGACTATGACCAAATAAATATTTTTTCAACAACCACAAGAAACGCTAATACAGCAGTAGAAAAATATGAAACAGGTTCATGGAACAAAGAAGTTTGAGGAAAAGTGGATCGAACATGATTTCCAAAGAATGATGACCCTTTAAAACCTGAAACAATTATGGAAATTTATGAAAATGGTCGATGGGTTGAATTACAAAATAGCGCTGGACAAAAAACAATTTGAAATCCAAGTGATGATTCCGCAAACGCTTTAAATCCTAATTTCGTTAAGAAAATTAGACTTAGATACTTGTCGATGAGAGCTTATCAAGACCAAGATTCAATGCTTATTCCCGAGAATTATTTTTCTGGTGGTTTTTGATTTTCTAAAGATATTGTTTTGGCAAGCAACATTGATGTAAAAATTTATGACGCGAGAAAATCAAAATATAAAACAAGCCCTAAATTAGAAAGACACGAAACCGTAACAATTGACCCTTTCTCATTTAGTTATACTAGTCGTACCACTGTTTCTCCTACAGTTATTTCAAACACTACCACTACAGACGGCACAAGCGAAGAAAGCGTTTCAAAACAATTTTCAAGTAGATACAATGCTTTTTACACAGAAAATCCTTTAACAGGAGCAAAAAACACAAGTTGATCTGATAATAGTGATTGGGGAACAACTGATATTGTTCATGATATTTTTAGCTTTAATGGAGCAGCGTTTTTAAACAAATATGCACTATATAAACCTGACAATGGTTTATATAATGATGCTGCAAGTTTTGCTAAATCAGATGGTTGAATCACAATTCGTAATAGTCTTGGTGGTTATTTTTACTTTGCTTCAGGTCGCGGTACACAAGCTAGACCACAAGAAGTGGTATTAGAATTTGATGTTAGATTTAACATAAATTCGGATGGTACGACTACAAACGATTTCAACTCTACAACAAGATCGTTTTTTGGAACAACTCAAGCCTATCGTTATGATAATCAAAGCTTATTGCAAAAATTTTCTATGCAAAAACCTAGTTTTTGAAGAAACACCAATTTGATTATTAAAGAAGAATATGATGATAGAGTTAAAAAATCATTTAATACTTTAGATTTAAACGCCCCACAAGCAGAATTTTATTTAGTTAATACACAACTAAATAGTTCTAAAAATTTAAATGACAGTAATTCAGTTGTAAAAATTAATAGAAACAATATTAGCAACTATTCTGATTTTAGTAAACCTTTTACTAATAAAGCAGTTATTCAAGAATCTATTGATATTGATAACGTTGATTCTGCATCAACCACACCTTCTACTTGACAAGCATCTAACATTGAATTAGTTATTAAACAAGATGAAAAAAGCAAAAAATATTGAAAATTTGCTAATAATAATGGTAGATTCACATTAAGCGACCGTAATAACTTTTCAAGCGAAGCCAACATAAATTCAAACATTGTTTGATCATTAACTGATTATGGTACTGTTATTGCAACAATCAAAGAATCTAAATGACTAACGAATCTTCAAAAAGCACAATTAATGGCAGATTTAGAAAAGCAAATAGATCAAGATTACAACTTACCAGGTGGAACAGGCAAGAGAAATCTTAATGAATGAATTGCTTATGTTAAGGCATATGATGACTTGCAAAAACAAATTGAAGAAAAGTTCTTTGAAACAGTTAATTATGCTTCAAGCGATGAAAAAGTAACAGTTGATGACTATGATGGAACTAAAAAGTTGGATTATTTATTTTCAACTCCTGCTTACAAAAATAATATTGATTCTCGCAAATTTTCTTATTGACAATATGCTGCTTACAAGAGTAATGAATTTAATCAAAGCGAAAAATTATTTGATAGATCAAATGCTCCAACAACTGTTAGCTATAACAATCTTCAATCAACCCTAGCAATTTGAAAAGGAGCGAACTTTGGCACTCCAAATGGTTTAAAAAACTTAAAAGCATTAGAAGATAAAATTAACAATTACGCAGTAATCGCCGATTCTGAATACAACAAACAACAAATTAAAACCTTTATTGAAAAAATTAAAAATAAAGCTTTAAATGATTTTGTAAATATTCAAGTTAAAAATGATCAAGGTCAATCAAGCACAACACTAGCAAACGCTTGAAAAGCAAACTGAAAATATGACTATTTAGGCGATATTCAAAAACTAGAAAAAGCTGTTAGTTTAGCTAATGACATTTACACTAAAACCAAAACATTTAATCAAGAATTAGACACAATCAAAACAAGTGATTTATTTACAGGTGGCAGTACATTAATTGACAAAAATCAAGCTAACACTTCTTATGTTTGAGATGGCCAAAACGCTAGAGAACAATTTAGTAATGTTAATGAACCAGCTTGAACAAAATTAATGAATCAATTAATTGGATCAGACAATGAAAATAATAAAGCAAATAATGTTTTTGCTTCAGAAACTAATTTATTAAGTGCCAACTTAAAACAAAATTACTTAACAGGTTTTAACAACTTAGTTACTTCATTAGACAATATTTTTGGCAATGGTGGTAAATTAGCTGAAGAATTTAAAAAGTATGTTTATATCGATGCTAAGAAATACTACGACATTGCTAACGAATCAAGCGCTTTAACAAATTGATTTGGAAAAATTAGCAAAATAAATGTTGCTGAGACAGAATATGGCAATCGTCATAATTTTGCAACAAATGCCAACCAAGAATTTGTTTTAACTAAACCTGATCAAAACGAAATTAATGGTTACTTATTGCAAATTTCTAATGCAGTTTATAAAGAATCTGCTAGTGCTGTTAAAGCGCAAATTAAATCCTTACAAAACTTATCAGATGCTCAAAAACAAACTTTTAAAGGCGAAATCGACAAATTAATTGATACAAATTTAGATACAAATAAATTAAATGTAGTTTATAAAAATGATAGTGATTTCACTAAAACATTAAACTTAGCTAAAGAACAAAATAGAATTAATGGAATGACTAAAGCATTAGCTTCTGATGAAAATAAATTTGGTTATGATCAAGCTAATAATCAAACAAAATCAAATACCTTGGTTAGAGATGCTCAATTAGTCAAATTCTATCCAATTGATACTTTAACAGACGCAATTGTGGAAATTAAAGCAATAGCTCAAAAAGAGCAATTAGATGATAGCGGTAGAGCAAAATTAAATTTTGTTGTAAAATCAACTAAAAACTTATATAACACAACTATTCAAAGTGATGAAACAACATCTAATTGAATTACTGGTTTTGCTGCTGATAGAGTTCAAGAAAAACAAAGAATCGATGCTTTAAATGCTACATTTGCCCTTAAAACAGCTAAATCGGTATTGGCTCGTGAAATTACTAAAGAAAACTTTGCTCAATATATTGATGTAAATGGAATTAATGATAAAACCGATGAAATTGTTCTTAAAGACAATTCATTTGTTGTTGATGATAAGACTGGAACATTAACTTTTGATTATGTAATTAAGTCAAAAAGAATTAATGATATTGAAACTGAACAAAGACAAGCAACAGTAAACAACTTTAAAACAGAAGTTGAAAGATTAAATGAATTGGTTGCTAATATTAAAAAGAACACATTAACAGTTTCAAACAATTCAATTAGCAATCAAGCAAACAGGTTACCTTCTGAAATTCAAGATAATGAAATTGTTTTTGGTGCTTTAAACAATCAAAATGCATTAGTAAAAATAAACAATATTACTAAAAATGACGAAAACGGCACAATTACAGTTGATTATGCACTTCAATCAAGTATTGCCAACTTAAATGACCAAGTTTCAAGCGATACAAATTCAATTGTTTTAAACGGCTTTTTAACTACTTTAGAAAAGAAAAGACGTGAAGTTTTAGCAAAAATCAACAATAGTCAATTATTGACCAAGCAAGAACAAGCATCATTCTCAAATGAAGCAAACGCACAAGAGCAAACAGTTCAAAAATTAAATCAATTAACAATTAAAGTTGAAAAATATGAAATTGCTAATAAGGTTGCTACAACGTATCTTAATTTAAATGACAATCAAGCTTACAGAATAGCTGATCAAATTAGAAATGCTACTGACAAACAAACTTCCGAGCAAATGTTTAATAATGCTAGTGTTTTAAATGACAAAATGGGCGCTTTGAGCACAACTGTTGTTGATCAATTAAAAGTTTTAACTAATAATGGTTCATTAAATGACAATCAAAATAGTGATGAAAAAACTAATGTTATATATAAATTAGCAAGCGATGACTTAAAACAAGCTTATGATACTGCTTTGTCAGTTGCGCAAGCATTATTAAATAAAAAAACAGGCACAAACGGAGATCTTCAAAAAGTTGAAAAAACATTGAGTGATCTTCATGCCACTTACAATGCTTTAAATGGTAATAACAAAGTTAGTGAATTAAACAATAAAATAGATCAATTAGGTAATTTAAGTGCTAATCAAAAAGCTAAAATTAAAGAATTAATTAACAACGCTTCTTCAGCTAAGCAAGCTGATAAAATTTACCAAGAAGCAGAAAAATTAAATGCCAATCTACAAGCTTTAATTGACAAAATAGCAGAAGCTAAAGCTAAACAAGCTAAAGATATTTATACGAATGATACAAAAGCTAAACACACTGCGTTTGATAAGGCAATTAGCGCAGCAGAAAAAACCTTAAATAACTTTAAACAAGACAATTTTGCCAACATAGATAGTTTAGATAAATTAACGCAAATTAACACAAACGTTGTTAATGAAACAAAAAAATTAAATGATGAAATTGAAAAATTAGATGGCAAAAGACAAATTTTAAGAGATGAAATTAATAACTATGACAATAGTTTATTAATTGATAAACAAAGATTCTTAACACAAATTGAAACTTTGGATCAAAATAATCCAGACCAAAGCAAAGTTGATGAAATACTCAGCTCTGCTTTTGCCGGAGCTAAAGCAAAAGCTAATGAAATTGTAGCTGCTTTAGCAAACTTAAGCAATGATGAACAAACTAAATACAAACAACAACTGGATAATGCTCAAAAAGCAACAATTGCTTCACCAGATGCTAATTTATTAACTATTATTCAAGCTGCTCAGGCAGACAATAATGCTAAAGAACAAGCAATTAAACATATTAAACAATTAAATGATTTAAATCAAGCTCAAAAAGATGCATTAGTTACAGAAATTACCAATTCAAATGTTGATCAAATTGAAGCCATTAAAGAAAAAGCTAATAATTTAGATCAAGCAATGACAAATGCTAAAGTAACCATTTTAAACGAACTAAAATCATTAATAGAAAATGCTAATTTAGAATTAAATGATGATGCTTATTCAGCAGACAAAACTTTAGATAACTATCAATTTGCTTCTCATGATGTTAAAGCTAATTACGATGCTGAATTAGCAAAAATTAAAGAATTATTAAGCCAAAACACAGATAAAGCAACAATTGATCAAGCATTAAAAGAATTAGAAAAAGCTTACAACGCACTTGATGGCGAAGAAAACAAAAACAAAAAAGCTAAAGCAGTTGATAAACTTGATAATTTATCAGAAGATCAAAAAGATAACATTAAAGACTTATTAAATAATGCTACTGATGAAGAAGCTGCACAAAAAATCTTAGAAAAAGCTCAAAAATTAGACTTAGCTCTTGGTGACTTAGAAAAACAAATTACTTCTACAGAAGCTAAAGTTGCAACAAGCATTTATACCAACGATGCGCAAGACAGAAAAGAAGCTGTTGATCAAGCCTTAAAAAATGCTAAAGCTAAATTAGCTGAATTAAAAGCTAAAGATTTAAGCAATGCAACTGCTGATTCATTAAATGATTTAGCTGATGAAGCAAACCAAAGTAAAGAAACCTTAAAAGTCGCCGATGAAGCACTTGATGGCAATAGAGAAGTATTAAGAAATGACATTAGCAATCATTTCCCAAGTCTAAACGAAAACCAAAAAGGCTTATCAATAGCCGAAATTGAAAAATTACCTAAAGTTCCAACACAAGAAGAAACAGAAGCAATTTATGGCAAGGCACTTAAATATGCACAAACTAATGCCAAAGATGAATTAGACAAATTAGACAATTTAAATAAAGCTGAACAAGATACATATATTGCTAAAATTGATGTTACCACATTAGATAAGACAAAAAAAGATTTTGCAATTAATGTTAAAAATCTTTTGGATCAAGCCAAAGCCGATGAAACAGCTAAAATCCAAGCTATTGAAACAATTGATAATTTAACTAACTTGAATCCATCTCAAAAATTAGCCTTAACTCAAGAAGTTAAAAATAACCTAGCAAGTGAAGCTAATAATATTGTTAAAAAAGCTAAAGCAATTGATGACAAAATGAAAGCTTACAAAGATATAGCTGAAGTTAACAAACAATCAACAGATTATGTTGAAGCAGATGAAGATCGTCAAACAAGATACAATAATCAAATTGCAATTAGAGCTGAAGATTTAGGAGCCAACGGCACAAACTTAAGTGCTGAACAAATTGATGCTAAAATTGCTGAATTTAATAGCGCAATTAATGGCTTAAATGGTGATGAAAAAGTTGCTCAAGCTAAAGAAAATGCTATTGCTAAAATCGAAGGCAAAAACCCAGTTTACACTAACTTAACCGCTCAACAAAAAGCAGAAGCAATTGCTAAAATCAATGAAAAAGATAGAGTTGCTGATGTAAATTCTGTTGACGCAAATAATGCTTTGGTTAATGGTACAATGGCTACACTTGGTCAATACTTAAACAACGAAACTCAGATTAAAAACGATATTAATTACACAGGTTCAGAAGAAGATTTAAGAGAAGCATATGATGATGCTATTCAAGCTTTAAAATACTATAAAATAGCTTTAAACGAATCAAGTGATGACACAAAAGACATCTTAAACAATGACAAGATTGAAGAAAAAATCAATGCGGTTCATGAAGCAATTAATAACTTAAATGGTAAAGAACACATTCAAACAGTTAGAGCTGAAGAAATTGCTAAAATTAATGCTTTAGAAAATATTAATGATGCTCAAAAATTAGCTTTAATTGCTAAAGTTGATAAAGCTACAACTCCTGAAGATGTTAGATCTGTAACTGAAGAAGCAGAAGCATTAGATGAAAAAATGGCTGAGCTTAAACAAGCAGTTGCTGACAATCAAGACATACCTAATAGTGTTGATTACAAAAATGCAACTGAAGAAAAAATGCGTGAATTTGATAAAGCATTTAATGATGCAAGCAATTTAGCTGATAAAGAAAATGGAAGTGCTGAATTAAGTATTGACAACACAGATTCATTAATTGAAAAATTAAATGTTGCTGCTCAAAACCTTGACGGCGATGAAAAAATAAATAACAAAAAAGCTGAAGCAAAAAACGTAATTAATAGTCTTGAACATCTTAATGACGCTCAAAAAACAGATTTAATTGAAGAAGTTGATAAAGCTAAATTGTTAGCTAATGTTGATAAAGTGGTTGATAAGGCTCAAACATTAAATAATGCTATGGGTCAATTAAAAGAAACTGCTAAGGCAATTAATGATGAATTAACTCAACCAGATAATCCTAAATATGTCGCAGCTTCTCAAGAACCAAAAGCCAACTATGATGAAGCTAAAACCAAAGTTGATGAATTAATCAGTAAACAAGGTGCAAATGAAGATGTTGCTAAAGTATTAGAATTACAAAAAGCTTTAATTGATGCAAAAAATGCGCTTGACGGTGATAAGAACTTTGAATATGCTAAAGAAAAAGCAATTGAAAAAGTTAATGAAAATAAAAACTTAACTCCTGCTGAAAAACAAGCTTTAATAGATCGAGTTAAAGACTTAGTTATTCCTTCTAATTCGGATAATGCTGATGAAGTTCAAAACTTCAAAGATAATTTAGATAAAATCGTTAATAAAACAAACTTAATTAATGATGTTAAAAACAATGCTAATTTAACAGCTGAACAAAAAGCAGATTTAATCGACGATATTGAAAAAGCTAATGTTGATGATAAATTAAACAGCGAAGATGAAAAAAATTCATATGGTGATACATTAGACAACATTAAAGCTAAAGAAAAAGCTTATGAAAGAATTAACGCCACTGATGACTCTCAATTAAACGCTGAAGATAAAGCAAAATTAAGTGATAATATCAGTCAATTAGACCCTAGAGATAAAACATTCGCTGATCAATTAGCTAATGAAGAACTTAAAGAAAATAAAATTAAAGAAATCAGAAGCAATCCTAATTTAACTGATGATCAAAAATCACAATTAATTGATGAAGTTGCTAACTTGGACAATAAACAAGATGATTTAGAAAATCAAATTGCTGACATTGATCAAAAAGCTAAACTAATTGAAAAAATTCAAACTAATGAACACATTAGCGATGAAGACAAAAACAAATTAGTAAATGAAGTAATTAATGTGCCTCATGATGACAGTAAATTAACTGATAAATTAAATAACATTGAATCTAAATTGAATTTAATTGATCAAATTAAACAAAACCCTAATTTAGATGAAAATACTAAAGAAGCTTTAATTGATCAAGTTCATAATATTCCTAATGATTCTGATGACTTTAACAAACAAGCAGATAATATTTCAGCTAAAGTTAAAGCTATTGAAGAAATTAAAGCAAATGATGAGTTAACTAAAGAAAATAAAGCAAATCTAGTTAATGAAATTATTGACTTAGATAACAATCAAACCAAATCAAGTCTTGATCATCAAATTAGTAATGTTGATAAAAAAGCCGAACTTTACGAACAAATTAACCAATCAGACTTGCCACAAGCTCAAAAAGATGCATTAATTGCTGAATTAGACCCAATTAACGCTAATAGCGAAAATGCTTTAGTAAGCTTTGACAACATCAAAGATCAATTAAATAAATTAAGAAAAATTAATAATGATCAAACTTTAAGTGACAATGATAAAGCTAAATTAGTTAAAGATGTTTTAGCTAACAATCCAATTGAACAAAACTACAATGAAATAGCTAAAAACATTGACAAGAAACAAGAAGCAATTGATCAAGTTAGACAAAATCCTAACTTAACACAAGAACAAAAAGATTCAATTTCTCAAAACATTAGAGAATTAGATGAAACAAGCGATGAATTTGCTAATAAATTAGACAATGAAAAAGCTAGATTAGACTTAATTGATCAATTATATCAAGAGGCTACAGACAACAAAATTTCTGATGAAACCAGAGGTAAATTAATTAGCGAAACATTGAATTTAGCTAATGATTCAAGCTTTATAAATAACTTAAATAACGTTAAAGCTAAAGACAAATTAATTCAACAAGTTAAAGCAAGCGACGTGCTTAATGACACAACCAAAGCGACATTAATCAATAACATTTTAGATAATAATGCTACAAGCACAGAATTTGATAATAAACATAATCAAATTTCTCAATTATATGTTGATGCTGAAGAATTGACTAAAGCTAAAAATGATTTAGTTGATTTAACCAAATCTAAGAAATTTGAAAAATTAACTAAAGCTAAACAAGATGCAATTAATAAAGCAATTGCTGATTCAGATGAAATTTTAAATAATCTTAACTCTCATAACAACGAAGATGTAGTTAAACAAACAACTATTGATAAAAGATTAAAAGAAGCATCACCAATCTTAATCTGACCATACATTGTAGCTGTTTCAGCTGTAACTTGATTAATTGGTATGTTAATCTTTGTATTTGGTAGAAAGAAAAAATAAGAAGTTAATTAACAATTAATAAACAACTAAAATCGATCAGTACTAGATAAAAATAGTGCTGATTTTTTTGTATTTTTTAAAAACCAAAAAATTTCACAAAAACACTTAAAAATTTCATAAATGTAAAACCACCTCAACAACATTGAGGTGTTATTATGTCTAATTAATCCTTCTGTCCACTATTAGTTTCCTGTTTATTTTTGTTTAGAATCTTCACAAGAAGCAACAAATGCCACAGGAATTAATGTCATACCTGAAATTAATGCAATTTTCAAAAAAGTTTTAATTTTTTCACATTTCTTCCATAGGTATATAATATATATATATATATAGGAAAGGTGTGTTATTAAAATGAAGAAAAGTAGAAAAATTTTTCTTTCTTTTGGTGGGGTAATAGCATCATCATTATTTTTAGTTTCAGCTATTAATGCTGCCAATCAGGAAAATTGAAATGAGTTTCAAAGAACGGCAGCTGAAGAATTAAAAACTTTTATTGAACAACAAAAAAAGGGTGATACAACAAGTTGAACTGAAATTGAACAATGAATTGGTAATTTAAAAATGCCTGAAAAGCACAAAACTTCAAGAAAGTATAAAGAAATAATAGATTTTGCAATTGATAAAAATCAATTGCAATCAGTTTATGATTTTTTTATTCAATTACCAAGTTTTAATCAAATTAATGATGAGAATTCTAAAAACAAGTGAATTCAAGAAATTGAAAATTGATTTTTAGATAGATATTATCTATATGCTGATACTTATTATGAAAACAAAAAAGGTTCACTTGAATGAAGATTTATGCCTAACGAAGCCATTACTGATGAAGATCATGCAGCTGAAAATGCAATTGAAGTATTTGATCAAAAAATAAAAGATTTAACAACTTTTAAAACACTTAGTGAATATCGCGGAAGATTTAATACTTTTCAAGAATTTGAAAAGTTTATTTTAGACGAACTTCAAGCAGAATTAAAAAAAGAAGTTTATAATGCTCCACGAGCATATTATGATAATTTTGTAACTATTTTAAAAAATGCAACTGTAGATCCAAATGATTCAAATAATTTAAATAGAAATATTCCACAGGATTTAAGTAATACATTATTGAATTGATTAAAAAATAGTCAAAACTTAAATGCTGATGAAAAAGCTAAGGGTGGAAACCATGACAAAGCTTTGGAATTATTAGGGGATAATGGATTAATTGGAATAAATAACAAAATTGCTGAAATTAGAACCAAATTAGCTACTTATCAAGCAAAAAAAGCTTCTTTTGATTATAAATTTGAACCTGATGAACCTGAAAAAACTGATTTTGATAATGAAAAAGAAAAATTAACAACTCAATTGCAAGAATTACAAAAAAAATTAAATGAATTGAACACAGCTATTAATGGAACAATTAGTAGTACAGGTTGAGACAGGAAGAAACGAAAAATATTAAATTTAACTACTACTAATGAAGAATTAGCAACAGGTTTAAACACTTATATAGTTGCTGAAGATAAATTAGAAGGTTTATTAAAATACAGAGAAAAAGTTGCAGAATTACAAAAAATACTTTCAGATTCTTCATTATCTGATGAGCAAAAAAAACACTATACTGAAAGAATCGATAGTTTGGGTGATAATGCAGATAATTATGCTGAGTTGCAAACTATAGGAGACGAGATCAAAAATTCAATTGAAGCAGATTCAAATGTAGAAGAAATTATAAATAAATTTAGTTTATGAACTAACGAACAACAAAAAGATCCTTATCGTGAACAAATTAAAAACGTTTATAAAGATTCAAATTTGAACGAACAAGCTAAAAGTGCCAAAATTGAACAAATTGAACAACAAATTTTTAGCAAAATGAAAGAAAATGCTAATAATTTAATTGATCAAACTTCTTTAGGAAACACAGAAAAAAACACATATAAAACTTTAATTAATTCTGAAAATATGGATAAAAATATTAATCCATATGATTTCCCTCTACTTAAAACAATTACAAAAGCTAAAATAGATAATTTAGATAGTTTAAATCCAGCACAAAAAGAATATTTTAAAACTAAAATTGATGATTCAAAAACTAATGATGCGACAAAATTAAATGCAATTTTAACTGAAGCAGAAACAGTAAATCAAAAAATGAATGATTATAAAAAAACATTCAAAGATGATTCAAACAGTGATGCAACCAATGTAGCAAAAATTAAGAAAATCACTGATTATACTGAAGCAGATAGTGATAAAAAAACCGCTTTTGATAATGCTTTAGATCAAAGAAACACTGATTTAACAAGTTCAACTGACAATTTAACAATTGAACAAATTAATCAAAAAATTGCAGCTTTAAAACAAGCAAGAGAAGATTTAAATGGTGATGAAAATCTAGCAGAAGCTAAAAAACAAGCAAAAAATAAATTAGATACTGCTTACACATATTTAAATAATGCGCAAAAAGAAGATGCAATTAATAAAATTGAAGCATTAACAACTGTAAATGCTGTTAATAATCAAGATGCTGAAAATAAAAAACTTGACGATGCTATGAAAAGTTATAGTCAAAGTCCAGCTGATATAGAATCAATTAGAACAACTACTGATTATACTCAAGCAGATAATCAAAATACTTTAGAAAATTTAATTACTACTAAAGAAAATGACATTAATAAAACGAGTGGGTCTAATTTAACTTTAGAGCAAGTAAATGGAAAAATTACAGCACTTAATGATGCAGTTACTGCTTTAAATGGTGATGAGAGATTAAAAGCTGCTAAAGATGAAGCGATTAGAAAAATTAATTCTGAATATTCATATTTAACACAAAAACAAAAAGAAAAAGCAATTGAATTAATTAATAGCAAAAATACTATTGAAGATGTTAATAATCAAGATACAACTAATAAGGCTTTAGATTCTTCAATGAAGACTTTAAAAGACTATATTTCTAATCAAGAAAAAGTTACTTCAAGCAATGATTACACTTATACCACTAATGATTTAAGAGCTGCTTATGATGGTAACCCAACTAAAAATAACAATGTAAAAAGTGGTGCGATTAAAGAAGCAGAAGATTTAGTAACTGCTTTAAATACTGAAAACAATTCTGATTTGATGAATAAAGCAACAGTTGACGCTTTAAACGAAAAAATTAAAGCGGCAATTAATGCTTTAAATGGACAAGAACGTTATGAAGCTGAAGTTGCAAGATTAAATGGATTAAATACTGCAACTGCCAAAGTTAAAGATAATATAAAAACAACTGATACAGCAAGCGAAATTTCAAATGATGAAATTGAATTTAATAATGATACTCTTCCAAAAGATGCTAAACCAGTTGACTTAGTTATTTCAAATCCAAATGAAGTAACAGGTAAATTAGAATTAAGTTACAAATATCAATCAACTAAAGAAAATCTTGAAAGTGTTCAATCAAGTAAAACTTATACTTTAAATAATGATGATGCCTTAAGCACTTTAACTGAACAGGAAAGATTAGATCAATTAGTTCAAGATGAAGCTGTTACTAAAACTGTTGATTTTAATGGCACAGATAAAAAATCTTTTGCTGTTAGTGACTTAACTAAAGATAATTTTACAACCTCTATTACTCCAACTAATAATGCTAAAGTAATTATCGATAAAATTGAACCTGATCCAGATGATCCAAGTGGGGCAATTGTAACTTATAAATTAGAATCAACCAAAGATAACTTAGATAATCAAAAAGTTGTTTCAAACAAAAGTTTAACTACTAAAATAACTGGATTTATGACCAGCGAAGAAAAAGAACAAAAAACTATTAATAGCTATAATGCAAGTAATTTTTTAGGCACTCCTGATCCTCTTGCACAAGCATCAGAATTCGTAAATAAATTATCAGAAGTTAATATTGCTTTTGATCGTAATGATAATGTTGATCATTCAAATGAAACCGTTGTGGTTAAATCAATTAAATCTTGAGATGATAGAACTGGAACATTAGTAGCTAATTTTGTGGTGCAAAGTAATAAAAATAGTAAAGTTCTTACTTCAGATCTTAAAACTATAACTATTAATGGCTATATGACTGAAGAGGAAAGATTAAATGATTTATTAAGAAATAGATCTAAAAATTTTGAATTTAATGGTGATAAACCACAAAACAAAACTACTGTAGATGAAGTTGAATTAGCACAATTATCAGGTTACTTAGCAGGATCAAATAATAAAGTTAAATTAATAATTGATGAAATTACTGCAAGAGATAGCCAATACGGCACAGTTACTTTCAAATATCATCTCTTATCTACACGAACAGATATTCCAAATAACGAGATTGTTTCTCAGTCAAGAACTTATTCTTTAAGTCTTTTTCAAACTACTGCTCAGAGAGAAAAAGAAAATGAGAAAGAAACAGAAAATTTAAATGCTAAAGGAATTGATGATTTAGAAATAAATGTAACTAAAAATAAATTAGCTTCTGAATATAATGCTGATGAAATTACTTTAAGTGCCAAAGATTCTAACATTAGTGTAATTGATAAAAAAATTATTGGTTACAATGACATTACTGGTGAAATTAAACTTTCATATAAACTAAAAAGTAATCAAAGCAATGTGGAATCTGATACCAAAGAAATTATTCTTAGTGGCTTTAAAACTGAAAGTCAAAGATTAAATGAACTTTTAAATACTTTAAGTAAAGAAGATATTAGTTTTGATGGAACTAAAAAGGACCAATTACCTTCAGTTGCACCAGCTAATAATAAAAATAATTATGCTTATGATGAAACTAAAAAAACTACCAACAAAGCTAATATAGAAATTAATTCAATTACTCCAAATAATCAAGCTGGAGAAAATACTTTAAATCTCAAATTAATTTCAACTAAAACACAAAATGAATTAGTTTCAAATTGAGAAATTGATAATTTTGTTGCCCCTGAAAGTAATAATAAAAACTCAGTAATTGATGGTTTTAGAACTAAGGAAGAGCAAGATAGAATAGATCGCGATGCAGAAAAAGAACGTTTAAATAATTTAACTGTTGTATTAGATTATGAAGATAAAAATGAAACCTTACCTTCAGATGCAGTTATTAAAAAAGTAATTAAAACTATTAAAGAAACTAATCCAGAAGCTAGAGTTGTAATTGATAATATTGATGCAAGAAATGAAATTGATGGTTCTATTAGAATCCAATACCATT
Source organism: Mycoplasma sp. 2045 (assembly GCF_024582715.1). Taxonomy (GTDB): domain Bacteria; phylum Bacillota_I; class Bacilli_A; order Mycoplasmatales; family Metamycoplasmataceae; genus Mycoplasmopsis. The sequence continues at coordinate 405,612 of NZ_CP102083.1, read as the reverse complement.
TAGTTTCTGAAAAAAGCGATGAAATTTATCAAGATGTAACTTCAGAGAATAAATATGCACAAATTAATGGCTTTAAGACTGAGCAAATGCGTCTTGATGAAATCATGCAAAACTTAACAATTGAAGCTGGAATTAAAAATATTTCAAGCGACAAATATAATAAATTAAAGGCATCAAAATTATTAAAAGATTTAATTTTAAATAAATTAACAACTAATCAAGATACAAGCTATAACTTAAAAGTAGTAGATAAATCAGCTAATGATAATACAGGTGAAATTAGTTATACTTGACAAATTATTTCTAATAGAGGTGTGGTTAACTCACAAAACTTGGATACTGTAACTTCAAGCGACCAATATAACAAATCAGGTACTTTAAGTGGCTTTAAAACTTTAGAGCAAATTGAAAAAGAAAGATTAGATTCTCTTGATTTTAGTGACAAAGTTGAAAATGGTTTTATTTATCGTATTGATTATCCAAATAAAGCAAATGAACAAGCTTCAAGTTTAACAGATGCAACAACTAATTGAACTTGAGATACATTAAATAAAGATAATTATGAATTCATTAATCAAAAAATTGTTGGTTACAATGATTTAACTGGTGAAATTCGTTTAAGTTTTCAAATTAAATCAACTAAACCAGACTTTGATTCTGTAGTTTCTGATACTAAAGAAATTATTATTACTGGATTTGAAACAGAATTACAAAGATTAAATAAATTAGTTGATACTAATCCATATAATATTTCATTAAATAACACTGTTAATAAAGAAAATAAAAAAGCTTCAACTTTAAATAAAGATGATTTTAGTGCTTCAATTAAAGAAAATGCTAACAATACAAGCGATCATAGCTCTGATTTACTTCTAACAGATGCTAATGATAATACAGGTCAAATTGGAGTTAAATACAAATTAATTTCAAATAGACAAGTAAATACTGATCAAACTGATTTGAAAAAATTAGTAAGCAATTGAAAAGAAACATTCAATGAACAAAAAGTAATTTCTAAAGAATCAACTCCTGTTAATTTCACTGGCTTCTTAACTAATATCGAAGAAGAGAAAAGAAGAATTGAAAACTTCTTACCAAAAATTGTGCTTGATTTTGCAAATCGTGATCAATACTTACCACTTTATAATAAAAATGATGTAATTGATTCAAAAGTAATTGTTAAATTAAACAATGATGAAACTTTAGAACAAAATCACATTAAAGTTAAAGAAGATTCATTAACTATTACCGAACGTGATGATCGTGAAGGATATATCAAAGTAACTTATACCTTGCAATCAACTAAACCAGGTTTAGAAGGTGCAGAAATTATTGTTAATGAAACAAGAAGTGCTAATACTAATAAATTAAGTGGTTTTAAAACTGAATTACAAAGATTAGAAGATCTAGTTTTTGATTTTAATAACAGTGTTAGTGATAAAAATAAAAAACAAGCTTCAGATACTACAATTACTATCAGTAATTTAAATAAAAATGATGCTAAAACCACAAATATTAGAATTAGTAATAAAACCCGTGATGAAAGAAATGGTACTTTAAGCGGTACTTATAGCATTTATTCAACAAGAGACGGTTTAAATGACATTCATGTTGATGATAAAGAATTCACTATTAACGGATTTTTAACTGAACAAGAAAGAATTAATAATTTATTAGCTGATGATACAGTTCAAGCCCATGTTGAATATAAATTAGATAATCAAGCTAAAATTTTACCTTCAGAATTATTAGCTAATAAAGATGAAGTATTAAATAATCTAAGTACATATTTTGATATGAACTTAGATAATGAAGCGATTAATCAAGCTAATTTAAAAATTATTGAGTTAAGTGCTGATGATACCAATGGCTCAATTACCTTTAAATATAAAATTGCTTCGACTAAAGAAAACTTCCCTGATATTGAATCAGAAAACTTCAAAACTATTACTTTAAGTGGTTTCTTAAATGAATTAGACAAGTATAAAAAAGAAGCTAAGAAAACTATTGATGCATTACAAAACATCTCAGAAACACAAAAAGCTGCTGCTAAAGCTAAAGTTGAAAAACAAAACACAATTGACAATGTAAATAACATTGTTTCAAATACAACAGCAGTTGATGACGCTCTAGGAACAATTAAAGACATTGCCCCAGTTAAAGAAAAAGTTCAATTCAAAGAAGCTGATGCAGACAAACAAAATGCATTAACTAAAGCGTTAGATAATTTAGCTTCATTAGAAAGCAAAGAAGACTTCCAGAACGCTGTAGAAAACTTACAAGACAAAGTACAAGCTCTTAAAGATGCTCACAAAGCATTAAATGGAGATTCAAACTTAGCAAAAGCTAAAGCAGATGCTATTGCTGCTATTGATAAGTTAAGTTACTTATCAGAAGCACAAAAAGATGCTGCTAAAACTGATATTAATGCTAAAGAAGCTATTGTAGATGTAAATAACATTGTAAACAATGCTACTTTAATGAATAATGCTAAAGAAGCTCTAGATAAAGCTTCTAAAGCACAAAAAACAATTGCTTACACAGAAGCTTCAGAACAACCAAAAACTAACTTTGATGAAGCTAAAGCTAATGTAGAAGCAATTAAAGATATTACTAACTTTAATGAGCCAGTAGATAATATCGTTGATTTAACAAATAAATTAAACAATGCAATTGCTGCTCTTGATGGAAGTGTAAGCTTAGATGCTGCTAAAGAAGAAGCTCTTAAAGAACTTGCTAAACTTTCATACTTATCGGATTCAGAAAAATCCAAAGCTTCTGAAGCTATTAAAAACGCTACAGATGCTGAATCATTAGCTAAAGCAATTTCAGATGCTAATGCTCTTAATAAAACTAACTATGATGCAAAAGTAAGTGAATTAGATAACTTAACTAATGAATACTTACAAAGTACATATGGGACAGCTAAATCAAATAAATTAAGAGAAAAAATGGAAGAAGCATTAGCAAAATTTGCTGCTAAATCATTTGAAGATACAAATGGTGCAGAAGCTATTGCTAAATCTAAAAACTTACTTAGTTTAGTTGATTACATCACAACAGATGTATCAAAACCTAAATTTAATACATCATCAGAAGCTTCATCATTAAGCAATATTGACCAGTTCTCAAAAGCTTTAAATGATAATAATTACTTTAACATTGCTACAAAAGATAAATCACAAATTAAAGCTGATGATGTTAAAAACTTAAAACAAATTATTTCTAATATTGCAAAGATTAACAACTTAAACGTACTTACAACAGCGATTGTAAAATCATTAAAAGAAACATCACCAATCTTAATCTGACCATACTTTGTAGCTGCTTCAGCTGTAACTTGATTAATTGGTATGTTAATCTTTGTATTTGGTAGAAAGAAATAAGAATTTAACTAAGTTTAATAAACAATCAAAATCAATCAGTACTAGATAAAAATAGTGCTGATTTTTTTGTATTTTTTAAAAATCTAAAAATTTCATAAATGTAAAATTTAAGGTAAAATATGTAAAAAATTGCATTTTTGTAAAAAAAAAAAAAAAAAGATGCTTCAAAGTTGATTTTTATGATATTTATAAGTATAATTAATATGAATATTTGACTTATAAAAAGAAAAGAATAAAATAAGTGCTTTTCTAGCTTAAAAATTAATATTTTTAGCTTCCTTAAGTATTTATTGAAAAAGGAAATTTTATGAACTTAAAAAACAAGAAAAAATGAATTCTTTTACCTTTAAGCGCAGGAGTTACAGCTCCAATTGCTTTACTTACAACAGTAAGTGCAACAACTGAAACTGTAACAACTACAAATCCTGAAACTGATACTCTTGAAGGAAGAACGAAATTCAATGATACAAAGAATGAAGCAGTTAAATCACTTAACGACTTATCATTCTTATCAGATGAACCATATCCATATGATTCAGAAAAATTCAAAGCTTCTGAAGCTATTAAATCTGCTAAATCAATTGAAGAACTACAAAAAGCTATTGAAGATGCTAAAGCTTTAAACAAAGCTAACTATGATGAACAAGTATCTGAGTTAGAAAGCTTAACAAACCAATACTTAGCAAGTACATATGGAACTGAAAAAGCAAATGCTTTAAGAAAACAAATTGAAAATAAAATTGCTATGTTCAATTCAAAATCATACAAAGAAGAATCTGGAGAAAAAGCAGTTGCTAAAGCTCAAAACTTACTTGACTTAGTTGACTACTTAACATCAAAAGTTTCAGAATACAAATTTAATAAAACAGCTAAACAATTAGATTTAGCTAACTTAAATGAGTTTAAAAAATTATTAACAACATACGATTACTTCAACATTCAACTTAAAGACAGAAGCGACATAAAATCAGATGATGTTAAAAATATGAAACAATTAGCTCTTGATGTTTCAAAAATCAAAGATCTTAATGTTTTAACAACTGCTGTTAAAAAATCATTAGTTAACAGAGTTCCACGCTTAGTATGACCATATGTTGTTGCTGGTTCATTAATTGCCTTCTTAAGTGGTATTTTCATTGCGACTGCTGCTAGAAGAAAAAACAAAAACAAATAATGATTTAATTTAAATAAAATTCAGTATCACTAACATGGTACTGTTTTTTTATACTCTAATATGCAAAATTATGCAAAAATTGTAAAAAAAATAAAAAACAGTCAAACTAAACTAGGACAAGAAAAGTAGACAGAAAATAAAAAATGTCTACTTTTTGTTTACAATAAGAGAAAGGATTTTACAAATGGCTAAACAATTGAAACATTATGAATGATTAGATCTATTCAAATGAATAGAAAATTGAGAATACACAAATGAATATGAATACAAATTTGCATCTTATATTTCAGAAAAATATAATAAGGATTACTTTAAAGAAAATGTTAGACGTAGAATTTGAAATAAATTTAGAGAATATCAAAAAGACGAAAATGTAATATTTTCAAAAACAGGAACAGCCCCTAAAAAAGGGAAGGGTTCTGGAAGACCTAAAAAGAAACCTATTGAAACGGATGATTCAATGATTGAAGAAATGACTGATGAACAAAAGAATGAATTCATAAAAATTATGATTGAAATTTTCAGAGATAATAAAATGGAAATTGATTGAAGCAAAATCAAGAAATCATCTTCTGTTACAAATAAACAATTTATATATTTTTTAGGAATACCAAAATCTACTTTTTATAAGAAAATTTCGCAATTAGATAAAGAAGTCTCTCAAAAGACTGAAAATGAAGAATTACATTCAATTGTCAAAAAGGCCTTTTATGAAAATAAAGGTCGTTTTGGTCGTTGAAGATTGAGCATTTATATACTAAAAGTATATAAAATAGACATAAATTACAGAACATTAGGAAGAATAATGAACAAATTAAATCTAATTTGTGTAGTTAGACCAAAACGAAAAGTCAGAGAAATCAAGAATACAAATGTTAAGATTAAAGATCTTGTAAATAGAGATTACAACGGAATTACAAATAATATTATTGCAACAGATGTTTCATATATAAAAGCACCAAATGATATAGATGAAAATCACGTTTATCTTTCAGTTGCAATACATCATAAAACAAAGAAAATTTTGAATTGAAACTTATCAAGAAGAAATGATACAGATTTAGTTATTTCACACATCAAGGATATCAAGTTTAAAAAACCTTGAATTCTTCATTCAGATCACGGATTTCAATATTCATCATCTAAATATCTTGATGTAGTTGCAAAAAACAATGGAAATGTATCTATGGGTAGGGTCGGAAATTCATTGGATAATAGGGAAGTTGAATATTTCTTTTCAAACATCAAATCTGAGTGTTTAAACTTTGTAAATTACAAAACAATTTGCTTTGATAAACTCAAAAACATTATTAAAGATTACATCGAATGATATAACAATGAAAGATTTCAATCTGTTTTAAATTGAAAAACACCTCAACAATCTTGAGATGCTTTGAGTTTTTTATAAATTGTCTATAAGACTTGTCCTAGTTTAAACTGATTAATTTAACTGTTTATATGATTTGTAAGGTAATTAGTTTTTCTTTGCTAATTTAGCTTTGATGTGATTGTTAGGGTTAAATTTAACAAATTTGTAAAGTTTGTAGAATTCAAATGAAATTGTAAGCACAAATCCAAGCAATAATGGAATTAATCAGTAAACAACTGAGTATGATGCTTTTAAATCAATTAATTTTGCATCATTTACAAACTCAACAATATCAACATTTCCAAACACTGAAGCAAGTCCAGGGATGAATGCTGAAGCAACAACACAGATAAAGCTAAATGCTGAAGCTAAGTAAACTAAGTAGTATTTTTTAATGTTTGTTACAAAAATGCTTTTTGAAGACATTAGGTTAAGTGAGTTAATACTTGAACCAATACCTAATGTAATGAATGTAGCAGAAGATGTGAGTTTTACAAATCATTCACCTTTAATACCTTGTGATTGAGCATATAGCCCAACAAATAAGTATGAAAGTAATGATACAAGTCCTAAGATTGAACTTTGGATAATCAAACTAATACCCATTCCATTTGCGAAGATACTATCATTTTTATTAAATGGTTTACGTTTCATAACATCTTCTTCATTTGGTACCATTCCAAGTGCAATAGCAGGAAGTCCGTGTGTAAGAAGGTTAATTCATAATAATTGTGCAGCTGTAAGAACAATAAATTCAGCTGTATTGATTGCATCTTTAAAAATAAATCTAAAGATGAATAAACCAAATAACATAACAATAATTTCTGTTAATGAAGAAATAAGTAAGTTTAAGATAACTGTTTTAATTCTGTCGAATGTTTCTCTACCACTTTTTACAGCATGCACAATGGTGTTAAAGTTGTCATCAGTTAAAATAACATCAGCAGCTTGTTTAGAAACATCTGTTCCTGTAATTCCCATTGCACAACCAACGTCGGCTGCTTTAAGAGCAGGAGCATCATTAACACCGTCTCCTGTCATAGCAACAACTTGATTGTGTGCTTGTCAAGCTTTAACAATACGTAATTTATCAGATGGATTTACACGAGCATATACAGAAATGTTTTTAACTTGTTCTAATAATTGTTCATCACTCATTTCTGCTAATTGTTTTCCATCAATTGCAATATCTCCATCTTTGAAAATTGATAAGCTTTTTGCAATTGAAATAGCAGTTGTTAAGTGATCACCTGTAATCATAACTGTTTTAATTCCAGCTGCAGTAGCTTCTTCAATTGAAGCTTTAACTGAAGCTCTAGGTGGATCAATCATTCCAATTAATCCTAAGAATACTAAATCATTTTCATCTTCAACACTAATTGAAGTTGTATCAGGTTTCATTTTTTTGTATCCAACAGCAATAACTCTGATTGAATCGTTTGATCATTGTTCATTGATGTGTGAATATTCATCAGCTTTGTTTTTTGATTTAGCTAAGATTACATCAGGAGCACCTTTTGTAATCATTACTCTACCACCTTCAGGTGTTTCGATTAATACTGACATTGTTTTTCTGTCACTATCAAATGGAAGTGAAGAAATCTTTTTGTATCTAGAATAGAAACTATCTTTTGAATTGTTATTTTCAAGTCCAAATCTTAAGATAGCTGTTTCAGTAGGGTCTCCAACTTCGTTGTAACCATTTTCAAGTTTTGTAACTTCTGCATCACAACAAGCAACAAATGATGCTAATGTTTGTGATTTAGCTAAGTTTTTATTATTTGGATCAGCTGCTTCAAAGAATTTAACAACTGTCATTTTGTTTTCAGTTAATGTTCCTGTTTTGTCTGAACAAATAATCGATGTAGAACCTAATGTTTCAACAACAGGGAATGCTTTGATAATTGCATTTTGTTTTGTCATTCTTGAAACACCTATTGCTAAAAGAACTGTTGTGAAAGTAATTAACCCCTCAGGAATTGCAGCTACTGCAAGTGAAATACCAATAACAACAGCGTTTGAGTACACTTGAGGTTCATCTCAAGTGTTTGAAATTGTGTTTGTTAAAACAATTTGTAAGATTGTTGTTAAGAACAATAATACAACACCAGCAATTCCGAAGATTTTACTTAATTTGTTTAATTTAATTTGTAATGGCGAAAGTTGAACTTCTTGTTCTTGGATAGATGAGTTGATCTTTCCGATTTCTGTGTTAGCACCAATTGCTTTTACAAGTGCGATCGCTCTACCATTTACAACATATGTACTTGAGTAAATTTGATTGTATCTATCACCTAATGGTAAAGATTCAATGTTTTCAATAGTTCCAACTTTTTTATCTACAGCAAGCGATTCACCAGTTAATGATGATTCAACTACACTAAGTGAGTAAGATTCAACTAATTCAGCATCAGCAGAGATGTAATCTCCAGCTTCAACTACAATTAAATCACCAATTGTAACTTGTGATGATGGAATAACAACTGTTTTTCCATCTCTTATAACTTTAGCCATAAGCTCATTAGATTTAGCTAATGCAGCTACAGCTTGATCACTCTTGATTTCCTGATAAGTTCCAAGCATAGAGTTAAGTGCTACAACTACTAAAATGATGAATGGTTCAATATATGCAATAACGATTTCACTAGTTGTTTTTAATCTACCATCAACGTGTTCTCAAATAGTAACACCAAAACTAAATGCAGCAGCAATTAAAAGAATGATGATCATAAAATCTTTAAATTGATTTAAGAAAATTAAAAAGATATTCTTTTTCTTTTTAGTTTCAATTGTGTTTAAACCAAATTGTTGATTTCTTTTAAGTGCTTCCTCAGAACTTAAACCAAGTTTTAAATCAGTTTGTGTTAAGTTTTCCATTTTTTCTCCTTTCTTATTTAATTTAACTTATAAATAAGTTAAATAATTATACCTTTTGTTTCCTATTTGCTAAATTTAATATTTTGAAGCTACAAAATACAAAAACCACTAGGACATAGACTCAAAAGTCTTTAACTAGTGGTCAATTATTAAGTGTATTTTCCTGCTTTATTTAGATTTTGATAATCCTGATAAATCTAAATTTAAAGCAATTTATTCTTCTTCTTCGTTCTTGAAGTTATTAAATAAATTATCTAGATCTAATGGTGACATTGAAAATTCTTCATCGTCTTCATATGAATCATAGTCATATGTTGAATATGGTTCATTGAATCTATTTATTAAATAAGCTCCATCGTCATTAAAAATAGAGTATCTAATATTATTAGAATGTAAGTAGTTTTCTAATGTAGTTTTTAAAATACCAGTACCTTTACCAGTGATGAACATAATTTGATCAACTTTACCAGTTTTATAATCAAACAAATTGTTTGTAATTACAATTAGTGCCTCTTCAGCTAATAAACCGTGTAAATCAACTACTCTCATACTCTAATTTTAATTCCTGCGTTTTTCATTATGTCTAGAGCAAAGTTGTGGAATTTATCTCCATTATGTTCTGGAGCATCATATGTATCAGTTGCATTTGAATAAACTATGACTTTTTTATCTGAATTTATTTTATTCAAGTAAATTTTTAAACTTAAAGCAAGTTGCATAACACAAATATCTGTGCAACAGCCCACAAGCACAAATTCATCATATTGATCTCATAAGTTCATTGGAATATCGTAAAAACCATTTGTAGTATTTTTATAATAAACTTTTTGAACATATTCTTGTAATTCAGGAACTATTTGTGATTCTTTATCATTGGCTAAACAATGAATTGGATAAGTTTTCATTTCCAAGTCATCTTCAGAGTGATGGTCGCATATGAAAATATTATGCTCATAGTTTTGCAACATATCTTCTATAGTAGGAATAATGTTATTTATTCTACTTGAAGATAATTTTCCTTCTTTAGCAAAACCGTTAAGCATATCTATTACTATTAATAAACTTTTTTTATTCATCTTATTGTTCTTTTTGACAAACAGGACAGAATGATGTTCCTCTCCCATTTGGTTTAAAGTCTAATTTAACTTTTTGAACAATTCCTTCTTTACATACTAAGCAACGTTTATTAGCTCTGCTATAAACTCTTAAATAGTTTTGATAATGTCCAACTACACCATTAACTGACGCATAAGTGTGAACTGTGCTGCCACCTGCTTTGATACTGTCATCCATAATGATTTGCGCATTTTTTAAAAGTTCCTTAAGTTGTTCTTTAGTTACTTTGTTACATTTAGTCATTGGGTAAATTTTAGATGCAAATAAAGATTCATCTGCATAAATGTTACCAATACCTAAAACAAGTTGTTGATCTAGTAATGCAGCTTTAATTGAAATGTTTTTTCTTTGCAATTTTTCGTATAAAGCATCAACATCTACATCTTTAGGTAACTTAGCTAACTTTTTAATTTCATAAACACTTCTTTTATCAGTGTTTGCAAAGTATTCAATTGATCCGAACATTCTTGGGTCAACAAAAACAAAACATAAGTTGTCAGATAAATAAAATTCAACAATTATATGATTTACCATTTTCTTTAAGTCGGCTAAATGTTGTTGTTCTACAACATAAAACATACCTGACATTCTTAAATGGATAACCATTTTAGAATTGTCATCTAAATAAATTGTGATGAATTTACCATAGTTTTGAATTTGGATAATTTTCTTATCAGTAACTGATTTTACAAACTCATCCAAAGGTACATTTTTAATAATTTTAGAAACATTAATTTGTACATTTTTGATAGTTTTGTTTAATATTTTTTTATTTAATTGTTCTGTGATTATAGTCACTTCAGGGTATTCTGGCATTTTTACCTCCATTTTTTTAGGGTTAAAAGTTTTTTAAATAAATTTAAAAAAAATTTAATTTAGTATATATATTTTACTCTATAAGAGTAAAATTAAAATATGGAAAGATCAAAATATAAAGATATTTTCCTAGTATCTACAGATACTGTACCTGGACTTGGTGGTTTTGTTTCTCTTGAAACATTAGAAGCACTTTATGAACTCAAACAAAGACCATTAGATAAAAAGATGGTAATTGTTGTAGGTTCATTGGAACAAGCTCAAGGATTTGCGCAATGAAATGAAGAAGCAAATGCATTTGCTATTCATAAATGACCTGGAGCAAATACAATTATTGTAAATGATCAAGGTTTCAGAATGCCAGCTTGCAAAGCGTTTCAAGAATTCTTAATCAAAAATGGTCCAATGTATTTAACAAGTGCTAATTTATCAGGACAACCAGCTGCGAAAACTTTAGAAGAAGCTAAAACACAATTCCCAATGATCCAAAATGTTATTGACTTCTGTGAAGGAACAGGAACGCCAAGTACAATTTATAATTTAGATACTAGAGAAACTATTAGACGTTAAAATGTCTGTAAAAAACTCAAAAATAGAACTTTTGTCAAAGTTTTGTTTTTGGTTTGCATTTTATAATAACTGCTTCCATTAAATGAATTTATATATGAAATTATTTTGTGCATATTTTAGTTAGTCTGCTTGACTAACTTTTTTATTTTCCTTATTAATAATATATTATTAATAATTCTTTTAACTTTTTGTTTTAAGTGTTAAAATATTTTTGACTAAAAATAGTCCACATCATACTTAATATTTTGATGTTTTTAATTTATTAAATTTAGGAGGAAAAAATGACACCACACATTCACGCTAAAAAAGGCGAAATAGCTAAAACAGTTATTATGCCAGGTGACCCATTAAGAGCAAAATTTATTGCTGAAACATACTTAGATGAAGGGTTCAAATTAGTTAATACAGTTAGAAATATGTTTATGTACACAGGTACATACAAAGGAAGACCAATCACTGTAGCAGCTAGTGGAATGGGATGTCCTTCAATCGGGATTTACTCATACGAATTATTCAAATTTTATGATGTAGATAGAATTATTAGAATTGGTTCAGCTGGATCATACAAAGCTGACTTAGGACTTTACGAAGTTGTTTTAGCATCGGAAGCTTTTGCTGACGCTGACGCATTTAGAAGAATTGCTTTAGGAAAAGAAGGAAACATTTCATTACCTTCAGCAAAATTAAACGAAGAAATTAAAGCTATTGCTGCTTCTCAAGGAACAAAAATTACTGAAGGAAGAGTACATTCATCAGATATATTCTACTCAGTTGTTCCACTTGAACAAAGAATTGAAGAAACACAATCAGTTTGTGTTGAAATGGAATCATTTGCATTATTCACAAATGCTGAAGCTACAGGAAAAGAAGCTGCTTGTTTACTAACAATTTCAGATAACTTAATTACACACGAAGAAACATCAGCTGAAGAACGTCAAACAGCATTTACAAAAATGATGGAGATTGCTTTAGAATTAGCAAAATAATATGCGTGTAGTAGATATTATTGAGAAAAAACGTTTAAATCACGAACTAACAAATGAAGAAATTGAATTTTTAATTAATTCATACGTTAGAGGTGAAGCACCAGATTACCAAATGAGTGCATTCTTAATGGCAGTTATGTTCAATGGAATGAACTCAAGAGAAATTGCAACAATGACAAAATATATGATGCATTCTGGTGAAGTTATGAACTTATCAGCTATTCCTGGTATTAAAGTTGACAAACACTCAACAGGTGGGATTGGAGATAAAACAACTTTAGCAGTAGGACCAATCGTTGCTGCTTTAGGAGCTCCAGTTGCTAAAATGAGTGGTAGAGGACTTGGACACACAGGTGGAACTATCGATAAATTGGAAACAATTCCAGGTTTCACAGTTGAATTATCAGAAAAAGAATTTATCGAACAAGTTAAAGAACACGGTATTGCAGTTATTGGACAATCTGCATCACTTGTTCCAGCTGACAAAAAATTATATGCATTAAGAGATGTTACAGCAACAGTTGAATCTATTCCACTTATTGCTTCATCTATTATGTCTAAAAAATTAGCAACAGGTTCAAATGCTATCTTGCTTGATGTTAAATGTGGAAATGGTGCTTTTATGAAAAATGAAAAAAGCGCTATTGCATTAGCTGAAACAATGATTAGCATTGGTAAAGAACTTAATGTAGACACAAGAGCTGAAATTACAAATATGTCAAGACCAATTGGTCGTGAAATTGGTAACAAAAACGAGGTTCTTGAAGCTATTAGAACTCTTGAAGGAAAAGGGCCTGAAGATTTCAATGAATTAGTTTACTCATCTTGTGCAACAATTTTAGAACAAGCTAAAATTGCTAAATCACACGATGAAGCACTTAAAATGGTTGATGAAGTTATTAAAAACGGAAAAGCTCTTGAAAAATTCTATGAATTTGTAAGAGTACAACATGGTGATGTAGAAGCTCTTAAATCACCTACATTCTGAAATCCTAAATACAAATTAGAAGTTATTTCAGAAAACGAAGGATACTTAGAAATCTTTGACGCTTTAACATTTGGTATTGTTTCAATGAAATTAGGTGCTGGAAGAAAAACAAAAGAAGACAGCATTGACAATGAAGCTGGAATTACATTGAACAAGAAAACAAATGAAGAAGTTAAAAAAGGTGATGTATTATTCACATTATATTCATCAAACCCAATCGATGTTGAATTAGTTAACGAACTTAAACAAGGATACAAATTCAATAAAGAAAAAGTTGAAAACAAAATTATTATTGCTAAATTACAATAATTACATTAAACACTTAATTTAAATAGTTAAATTTAAACAAAGGATAAAATGAATTACAACAAATTAATCGATCATACTTTATTAAAAGCTGAAGCGCAAAAAAAAGACATTGATAAATTAATCGACGAAGCTATTAAATATGACTTTGCTACAGTTTGTGTTAACTCAGGATGAGCAAAATACGCAGCTGAAAGATTAGCAGGAACAGGAATTGGTGTTACTGTAGTTGTTGGTTTCCCTTTAGGAGCTAACATTACAGCAGTTAAAGCACACGAAGCTAAATTAGCTATCGAACATGGTGCTACAGAAATTGATATGGTTATGGCTATCGGACGTTTCAAACAAGGAGACTACGAATACGTTCTTAACGACATCAAAAAAGTTAAAGAAGCTTGTGGAGATAAAGTTCTTAAAGTTATCATCGAAACAGCTTTATTATCAGAAGAAGAAATCAGAAAAGCAACTGAAATCGTTATGAAATCAGGCGCTGAATTCATTAAAACTTCAACAGGAACAAGCTTCCGTGGCGCATCATTGGAAGATGTTAAAATTATGAAAAGCGTTTGTGGAGACAAATTACTTATCAAAGCAGCTGGAGGAATTGCAAACATTGATGATTTAATCGCAATGTACGAAGCTGGAGCTACAAGATTTGGAACAAGTCGTTCAATCGCTATTGTTGAAGGAAAAACTTCTAAAGAAGGATACTAATCCTTTAATAATTATTAATCACTATCATAAGATGGTGATTTTTTAATGCGCTTTATTCAATTTAAGTTCAAATTTGACTAAATTTACTAAATAAATGAGGTGCAAAATGAAAAATAAAGAAAAACTTATAGATTTATTTGAAGTTCACGAAATCAGTGATGATTTATTCGACTTCTTATTTAAAAAATCGAAAATGACTCATAAATTAATTATGCCAATCTTACAAGTGGGTAATGAATACTTATTCTGTGAGGTTAAACACAAAAAATTCAAGTTAGACACTGATATGGGTGTACTTTTATACACTGCAGATGGGTTAACTGATTATGAACTTAATGTAAACACAATATTTAAAATTAAAGAAGATATCTTATTTAAGAATTCATACAACATTAATCATGAAGTACTACATAAGAAAATTAGTGAGTTTAATGAATTAGAAATTCTACAAATCATTCACGATAAGGTTATGGACAATCTAAGAAATGTAAAAGTAATTCAAATAAATCGATTAAATAATCAAATTTAGTCAAGTTAAACACAAAAACACTAAAATCAGATTAAAAAAACATCTTAACAACTACGTTAAGATGTTTTTGATTATGTAATTATATTCATTTAAGTGCAATAGCTGTAATTAACACAGCTACTAATGCAATTAATAGAACTAAAGAGAAAATAGCTAGTATATATGCTAGTCTGTTTTTCTTATATCTTTTAACAGATGTTTCATCTTTAACATTCTCTTCGATTACTAAATCAACTAATTGAGTATATTTTTTCTCTGATTTGATTGTTGAGTAACCTGGTTTTTTAGCATTTTTCTTTTGTCTAGGCATCGTAACCTTCTTTTGGAGTTATCATAATAGCAAAAGCTTCAGGACCTGTGTGAACTGAAATAACGCTTGAAGTAAGTTGCTCATTAACAAGTTTAATTGAGTGTTTTTGCGCTTGTTCTTGAACTAATTTATTAACTTTTTCATCTATACCATGCATTCAAGTGAAAACGTAATCTTCTGGTTTATCAACTGCTTCTATTACTTTTTCAAATAGTTTTTTAATAGCACCTGATGAAGTTAATTTGAATGAAACAAACGAAACTGCATCATTTTTATCATATGAAAGAACAGGATAAATGCTTACTTTTGAAGCGATAAACTTTTTAACTGATGATAATCTACCACCTGAAATTAAATATTTTAAGTTCATAGGGAGTAAAAATGTGTGTGATTTTTGATTTAGTTTAGCAAGATGATTAATAATAGATTGAACTTCTAAGCCTTGCTCACTTAGTTTTTTAGCATATTTAGCTGCATATAATAATTGAACACCTGCAAAGTGATTATCAACTACGTGAATGTTTTTATATTCATTAGACATAGCTGCAACGTGATTTGGTGTAGAAGATAATTTAGATGAGATACCTAAATAAATAACTTCTTGGTTTTCCTCAGCAGCTTTTTTAACTGTGCTTTGAAGGATATCTAATTTTGGTGATGAAGTTTTAATATCAGTTGCAGTAGCAAGCTGCTCTAAAACTTCAAGGGGGTCAACTATACCATCTTGATAAACTTTTTTATCAATTTCTATCTGTAATGGTAAATAATAAAATCCGTGAGCTTCTGCTTCGGTTTTTGAGATTCCTGAAAAGGAATCAATGATAATACCTATTTTTTCCATAGAGTAAATTATATAGCAATTTATTGTAAAAAAGTCTTATATATACATAAAATGTATATATAAAAATATATGCATTTTTAGTAATAATTTAGCTTTATTTTTTGACTAAAACGCCTTGTACACTATGCTAAAAGTATTTTTACACGTGTATATGTATATTATATGTATATATAATATAAAAAATATTTAATAATAATTATATTTACAATATAATTATTACTATGACTAAACAAATGACAAAGATTATTTTTCTAACTATTATTACGTTAGGTTTCATATGAATTAAATGAAACAAAGAAAAGAAAGCTAAGAATACTATTTACCAAAGTAACAAACTTCCTTTCAAAGTTGAACAATTAGTTAGTGCTCTAGGTACTAAAGAAAATATTGATAACTTTGAAGTTAAAATAAGTAGACTAGTTGTAAGAGTTAAATCAAACAACAAAGTCGATACAGAAGCTTTAAAAGAATTAAAAGGTGTAAGTGGAATTTTATTATCTAGTTCTAAAGTATCTATAACACTTGGTGAGTATGCTAATGAAACATTAAGACAATTAGAACAACAAGTAAAATAATGAGGTTACAAAATGAGTAAAGAACAAAACAAATATAAGATTATTCTAGATAACTTATTAGATATTTCGCAGACTGACTCTTCTATATTTACTAAAATACAAAATAAATACTTTTATGACTTGTATTCGCTTATAGGAGATAAAAACTGAGATACGTTTTATAACAATGAAACATTTCAAATAAGCGCGCTAGACAATAATGTAATTACTTTGATTGAAAAGATTTCTAATATATCAGGACCTGATAACTTGGTCTTATATTTAGAAAGCAAACTTAATGTATTGCATCATTTAAAAATTAAAGTTAATTTAGAAAACGTACAACAAGATTGAGAATACTACAAGAAAAAGATTTTAAATGACTTACAGTTAATGTTACAAAAGTCAATCACACAATGAAAATTGTTAGATGACAAAGTGACTAATATTCTTGATGAAACAAATATTTGACCTTTATATATAGGTTTCCTATTTATTTCACTTAAGAAAGATGACAAATTCATTTATGCTCCTTTATTCTTAAAACAAGCTTCAATTGATTTTGTAAATGGTAAACCAATTATTAAATCAGATGGAGATATTAAAGTTAATGAAAAACTTGTATTCTTCTTAAATAATAATGATTTCAAGATTTCTATTGACGCAGAATTTAAAGACTACAAGATTTCTACTTTAATTAATAAGTTGCAAGAAGATTGAAACGATTTATTTGATTTACCAGTTTCACTTAAAAATCCTTTTGAGAAAATCTCAAATCCTGAGGAAGAAATTACTAATGAAAACATTAAATTCCATCCAGGTGCTGTTTTAGGAATTTACCAACCTTGAGGTGGCTATGCTAGAAACAGAATGAAAGAGATTGCTCAAAAAGATGAAATTGATAATATCATCAAAGTTGAGTTTAATAAAAACATTTATAAAGCTACAGTTGAGCATAATACATATAGAGATAACACAGGATTAATCAAGATAACAGATTCAAACTTATCTCAAGATAAGGCTATTATAAGTTCAATGCTTCAAAACACTGTTATTTGAGGTCCACCTGGTACAGGTAAATCTCAAACAATAGTTAATATATTAGCTAACATCTTAGTAAGAAAGAAAACAGCAATTGTTGCTTCACAAAAGAGAGCTGCACTTGAAGTTATTAAAAATAGATTAGATGATTTATCTGCATTCTGCTTATTTATATTGAATACAAAGAATACAAACAGAAAATCATTCTATGAACCTATTAAAAAATACTTAGATATGCTTGAGAACTTTAGTGGAACAAATGGATTCCATCCTTTAAATGTTATTTCGGAAAGCGAAATTAACTTTATAGATGCTGCTTCTGAATATCTAAATGATTCACTTGCAAAAGATGTTTTATTAACTTATTACTACTTTGCATCACAAAAGCAAGATTTCGATCATTTAACAGACATCGAGTTTCTATTGTCACTTCCAAAAGATGTTAAATATCCAATTGAACCAACAAACCATCAAACAGCTAAAGAATTACTTAAATTAAGTAAATATAAATATTTACCATTTGTAAAAGAATATAGAAGACTAAAAGAATTAGGTAACTTAATTGACGAAAAATTACCTACATTCAATGGTTCATTAAATGATTTAATGAAATTTGTAAACGCAATTGGGTTTGAGCACATTAATTCAGAACACAGTCCATTTAAAAAACTTAATAATTTAATTACAGCTTACAAAAACATTCAACCTAGAGCACAAAGAATGAGTATAGAAGAAGTCAGAGACTTTGTAGCTCACTTAATAGTGGCTAGAATTAATAAATTTGACGAAAAACTTAAAAAAGAATATAGAGAATTTGCTCAATCAGTAAGAATTCAAAACTTAGAACCTTACAGATTTGTTAAAAAATTCACTGGAATGATTAAACAATTATTCCCTATTGTAGTCGCTACACCTAACACGGATTTATCAGGTTGATCTAAAGAAGAATTTGATTATGCAATCCTTGATGAATCAAGTCAGATTTTCATTGAAAATGCCATTCCAATTCTTTATTTAGCAAAATTCAAAATCTTTGCTGGTGACACAGAGCAAATGAAGCCCACTTCTTGATTCGTGCAACGTATTACAGATGATTCGATTTTCGGTAAAGTTGAATCAGTTCTAGATTATGCACTTTCATTAGGAGTTCATAATGTTATGCTTGATAAGAATTACCGTTCAAATCACGCTGAGCTTATGGGATTCTCATCAAAAACTTTCTACCAAAGTAAACTTAACGTTTTAGATGCTGCTAATGCTTGAAATAATGAACCAATTGAAGTTTACCAAGTAGATGGTTCTTGAGACCAAAACAAAAACATCGTTGAAGCTAAATTAGCTATAGACAAAGTAATAGAAAATGTAGATAAATATAAGAAAATAATTCTTTTATCATTTAACGTTAAACAAAGTAATTACATAACAGAATTGATTTACAATCAATATCCATTACTTGAAAAAGCAATTCACAGCAAGAGACTTTTAATCAGAAACATTGAAAACATCCAAGGGGACGAAGCTGACTTAGTTATTGCAACAATTGCTTACGATAAGAACACAAAATTATCATCTACATACGTTTCACGTCCAGGTGGTAAAAATGCTCTTAACGTTGCGATTTCACGTGCTAAAGAAAAAATGATTATCATTAAGACAATCAAATCTGAAGATATCATTTTAACACCTGAAATATCTGACGATATTAGAGTGTTCAAATCTTGACTTCAATTCTTAGAAAAAGAATCAGAACAAAGAAGAATTGAAATCAAAGAATCATTTGATCAAAACCATTATTCAATTTCAAATACTAAACTCAAGGACGACTGATTTAAAAACTTAGTATTTAATAGAATTAAAAGTGCAATTGCATATGATCCAAACTTTGAAGTGTTCAAAGATTACATAGTTGGTTCATTAGATATAGACATTGTAGTTACATACAACAAAATACCATTCAAATGTATTTCATTTGATACAATGTACTATGCAAATTCAAAAGAAAACTTCGTGTCTTTATATGATGCTGTTAAATTCTTAAAATCTAAATCATATGATGTGGAAGTTGTTACACCTATTAACTGAATTTGAATTCAAAATCAAATCGATAGTTGATTCACACCTGAAAAAACAAAAGAGTTTAAATCAACTTCAAAAGGTCAAGTAACAAATACTTACACAATTAACAAAACTGCAGAACACGAAGTTGCTAAAGAACCACAAGTACAAAATCAAATTTTAACTGCACAAATCACAATTGAACCAATTGCTGAAGAAGTAGATGAAGTTGATTTAAATATTAATGATGAACAAATAATCGAAGCTGAAGAACAAACTGCAGAGCAAGTTGTAATTCACTCAGAAGAAAAAGCTGAACCTATAACAGAAACTGTTGTAGAGGAACAAATCTTTTACTTTGGTTCATCTGATGAAGATGAAGTTATGGAGAGCAAAACTTCAGAAAGTATTGAAGAACAAAATGAACCTGAAGAAGTCGAAGACACACTTGAAGAAGAAATTGATTCAGAAGATGAATTAGTTGATGAATCAAACTCAGAAAATGATAATAAAATAGAAAATCAAAATGATTCAGATGTTTATGAAGAAATCTGGACATTTGAAGACAATGAAGTTTCAAATGATAATATTGAAACTGAAAAAATAATAGAAGATATACAAAATGAAGAAGTTAATGAAGAACCTGTTGCTGTAGAAGAAACAGTATTTAAAGAAGAACAACCAACAGAAGAACCATTCATTAACCAAAGTGAAATTGATTCATCATTTGATGACATTTTCCAAATCAAACCAGAAAATATAGAAGAACAAATAACACAAGAATTTGTTGCAGACAGTACTAAAGAACAACAAACTTCTACAGATTCACAAGAATCACAAGTAGATGACCTAGATTACAGCGATGAAGATGATGATAATTTTGTATTAAATTTTGAATCATTTAACCCAAGAGCTGTTACAAAAGAAGAACAAATAACACTTGATAAAGTTGAACAAGCAGAAGAAGTGTTAAATAAGAAAAAATCTCATATAATTCATCCAACGATGCAAGATAAAACAGAAGAATGAATTTATGATGGACAATACGATGACTTTTAATAGATAGGAGAACTTATCATGACAATCGAAAAATTTTTAACATTTATGTCTAAGGACGTTAAAAGAAATTTAATTATTCACTTATTTACTTGTCACGAAAAAGAATGTGACGTTTTAGATTTAGTTGACCTTTTAAAGGAAAAACAAGCTAACGTTTCAAAACACTTAGGTGATTTAAGAAGAGACAAAGTGGTAGCTAGAACAAAACAAGGTAAAAAATCAAAATACTATGTAACAAATGAATTTAAAAAACAATATGGTTACTTAGTTGAAGAAATTATGGAACACTCAGATCCTGCTTTACTTGACAAAATGGCTTGCAAATGTTTTGGAGATGGACACGTAATGGAAGTTGGAGAACACAATCACAACTTAAAATACGTTTCAAGCGTAAACAAAAAATAATATGCAAAAACCAATTCCAAAAATTACTTTCTGAAAATTGACAAAAGGCATTCGAATATATGGTCTTTTGTCTATTTTTACAATTTTAGTAGAAGTTTTAATGCAGGTATTTTTACCTGATGTTTCAAAAGACGTAATTAATGCATTGCAAAACAATACTGCTGATATTAATTTTGTACTACAAAAAGGAACTATTCTAATAGCTCTTGCTCTTATTGCGCTTCTAACAGGTATATTAGGTGCATATTTTTCAAATATTGCATCCACTAGATATGCCCAAAACATCAGAAACGCAATAATTAAACAAGTTAATGAATTTTCATTTGAAGATATTGATCATTTTACAAATGGTTCTATCTTAAATAGACTTAATATAGATGTGAATAATGTTCAAATGTCATTTAGGTTCATAATCGGAACTTTTATTAGGTTACCTATTATCTTCTTATTGTCACTTATAATGTCAATTAAACTATCATTGACTTTATCATCTATATTCTTAGTAACATTACCAATATTATGTGGTTTCTTTGTTTTAATCTGATTTATTAGTTTTCCTAAATTCAAACTAATGTATAAACAATATGATTTATACAATCAAAAAATTCAAGAAAACTTAAACAGCTTTAGAACAATCAAATCATATGTAACTGAAAACTCAGAATACAACAAAGTTGCATCTTTAGCTAATACACTTAAAGATACTAATATTAAAGTTAATAAGTACTTAACTTTTAACAGCTTATTAATTAATGGAATAATTTATAGCTCATTTATTACACTTGCGATAGTTGGAACACAATTGTATTTAGGACAAAAAATTCAAATTGGAACAATTATGGCATTCGGTTCATACATCTGAATGGTTTCAGGTTCTCTAATGGGAATTATGAACGTTTTAAGTCAAATTTTAATGTCAATTCCTGCTTCAAAAAGAATTAAAGAAATTTTAAATTATGTTCCTACTATATTAGATTCAAAAGACGCAATCAACCACAATGTAATTGGTGACATTGAATTTAAGAATGTTTCATTTGCATATACAAATTCAAGTCATCAAGCACTCAAAAATATTAATTTTAGAATTCCAGCTAATAGTTCATTTGGAATTATAGGACAAACTGGTTCAGGAAAAACTACACTTATTAACTTAATCCCTAGATTTTATTCAGTTAAAGAAGGAGCTATTTTAATTGATGGGATTAACATTAATAAGATTCAAAAAGATAATCTAAGACAACAGATTTCGGTTGTATTTCAAGATCCAACTTTATTTAAAGGAACTATTAGAGAAAATATGCTTTTTGCTAATCCTGATGCAACTGATGAGCAAATTTATCAAGCATTATCAGAAGCAAACATTTATGACTATGTGTATGGATTAGAAGATAAATTAGATCACATAGTAGAACAAAGAGGAAGAAACTTCTCTGGTGGTCAAAAACAAAGATTAGCAATTGCTCAATCATTGCTTAAACAACCTAAAATCTTAATTTTAGATGACTCAACATCAGCGCTTGATTCTAAAACAGAAAATCATGTGAAAAATGCTGTGTCAAAATTACAAAATTGCACCAAAATTATCATTGCACAAAAGATTAGCTCAATCAAAGATTGTGACAATATCATCTTGCTACAAGATGGAAAAATCCAAATTCAAGGTAATCACGAGTATTTACTTAAACATAGTGAATACTATAATGAACTATACCAATCACAACAAAATGCAGGAGGTTTAGATGAGGTCGATGCAATCATTTAAATCACCTAATCACAATCTTAATTTAAAACTAACTAAAGAAGAAAAGTTAGATTCATTTAAGAAGTTAGTTTCTTTATTATGAAAACATAATAAAGGATGATTGCTTTTAGCTTTTACTTTAGTTATATTTAGTGCAATGGGTAATATATATAACCAACTATTTTTAGGATATGTAATAGTTGACAAATTATTGTTAGGAACAAATCCATTTAATGAAGATAAGTTTTACATAATTATTTGTGTATCTGCACTTATTTTCTTAACAAGTATTATTTGTGATTTCATAGCTAATAGAATAATGATATCTATTACCTATAAAACAATGACTAAACTACGTTTGGACTTGTATGAGCATATACAAACTTTACCTATTAAATACTTTGATTCTAAATCTAAAGGTAATCTAGTATCTAGATTTACTTCAGATATAGATACACTTAGAATGTTTCTATCAAGAACAATAATTACAATTATTCAATCGTTTATAACTTTAACTGTATCACTTACAATCTTATTTGTACTTAACTGATTACTTAGTTTAATAATGGTTGCTTTAACAATACTAATAGCACTTAGTGCATACATTATTAGTAAAAAATCAAGTAAGTACTTTATTAATAAACAAAAAAATAACGGTCAAATGATAGGTTATGCAGAAGAAGTTATTTTAGGACTTAAAACTATTAAAATGTATGGTCAAAGTACTAATGTAGTTAAGAAGTTCTCTGATATTAATAACACAGTAACTAAAAACAGTTTTAAATCTGAATTTATTTCTTCAATCATATGACCTTTATCAAAGAACTTAAGCAACATTGCTTATGCTCTTGTTATTATGATTGGAGCAATTGTTGTTATCACAAACCAATCAGGTAACGGAGTTGCTTTGGGATTAACAATAGGTATTGTTGTTTCATTTTCTCAATCAGCTAAAAGTTTCTCAGGCCCAATTTCAACAATGACTCAAACAGTAAGCTCATTTATGCTTGCGTTAGCTGGTTCAAAAAGAGTTTTCGATATATTAGCTCAAAAAAGCGAAATTAATCAAGGAACTATCAAATTAGTTAAAGTAATTAATGAAAATGATAAATACACTGAAGTTAATTTAAATGATAAAGATGGTTTCTATGCTTGAAAAACACAAGTAGGAAATCAAATCATTTACCAAAAAGCACAAGGTAAAATTGAATTTAAAAATGTATATTTTAAATACAATGAAAATGATGAAAAATACACATTAAAAGATATTAGTTTTGTAGCTAATCCAGGAGATAAAATTGCATTTGTTGGGCCAACTGGTGCTGGAAAAACAACAATAGTTAACTTAATAACTAGATTTTATGAAGCAACTGATGGAGTGATATTGTATGACAATATACCTATTGAGAATATTGATAAATATTCTCTTAGAAAATCTATTGGTTATGTGCTTCAGGAAACAAGATTATTTACAGATACAATTCAAAATAATATAACATATGGTTCTGATTTATATGACGAACAAATGCTATCTAATGTTTTAAGAACAACTAATTTAGTTGAACATATAGAAAAACTAGATGATAAATATTCAACTATGTTAACTAATTCAAGTTCTAATTTATCTCAAGGACAAAAACAACTTATTTCTATAGCTAGAGCCAGCTATAAAAATCCAATAGTTTTAATATTAGATGAAGCAACATCTAATATTGATACACATACAGAATTTCAAATAGAAAAAGCAACCGATAAGTTACTTCAAAACAAAACATCATTTATCATAGCTCACAGATTAAGCACAGTTAAAAATGCTACTAAAATAATTGTTATAAATGATGGACAAATCATTGAACAAGGTTCTCACGATGAACTTATAAAAAATAAAAATCTATATGCTCAACTATGAGAATATGCTTCAAACAAATAGCAGGAAAAATCAATTTCTTGCTATTTTTATATATAAAAATAGAGAGCTTCACAAATCACAATAACAAATATTTCGTTCACAATTAATCATCGCTATGTAAATAGTGCTGATTTTTATATGTTTTTTAAGTTAATTAATTAACTAAAGATATAAAAAATAACAAGACTATTTAATCTTGCTATTTGTAATATTTAAATACTGTTTATAAGCGTGTTTTAAGAATGCTTTTGACTTGTTATATGTAAGAATATTCAAGGCTCTTTTCATAGGGTAAAAATGCACTTTTTTGACCTCTGAGAGCAGTTTCTTAGGACAAGAAGTCGTTTTAGTATCTGCTATGAAGTAAGTTACTTCTTTTCAGTTACATGTTTGACTAACAAAATATGTGTCAACATAAAATTTGTTTGCATAAATTGTTATATCTTTAATTGATGTTTCTTCAAAAACTTCACGATGCGCTGTGTCAAGTTTTGTTTCGTTATTTTCCATATGTCCTTTAGGAAAATTTCAAACATCATTAATTTGTTTAATTAATAAAACTTTAATTTGTTTTTTGAATTGTTTGAAAACAATTGCTCCACAGGAATATTCAGATATTTTTTGATCCATTATTTTTGATTTTCCAATCATTGTGTAGCTAATTGTTTAAGTTTTTCAACTTTGTTAAGTTGTTCTCAAGGTAAGTGTAAATCATTTCTACCAAAGTGTCCATAGTATGCTGTTTGTAAGAAAATAGGTTTTCTAAGACCTAGAGCATCGATGATACCTTTAGGTGTTAAATCGAATAATTGAGTTACAAAGTCAGCAATTACACTATCTGGAATGTTTTTAGATGTACCAAATGTTTCAATCATAATTGAAACTGGTTTAGCAACACCGATTGCATAAGCTATTTGAACTTCACATCTGTCTGCTAAATTAGCTGCAACAATGTTTTTAGCAATTCATCTAGCAGCATATGCTGCTGATCTATCAACTTTAGTTGAATCTTTTCCTGAAAATGCTCCTCCACCGTGTCTTGCTGAACCACCATATGTATCAACGATGATTTTACGTCCTGTAAGACCTGTGTCACCAATAGGTCCACCAATAACAAATTGACCTGTTGGGTTGATTAAAATGTGTTTAGGTGCATCTAAGTTGTATTCTTTTAATACAGGTAAGATAATTTGTTCTTTAATGTATTTTTTAAACTCTTGTTCGTTGTAGTTTTTAGAATGTTGAATACTTAACAAAACTGTGTCTACAAATAGATTGTCTTTGTCTGTGTAATCTAATGTAACTTGTGATTTCATATCAGCTTTAGCTCATTTGAATTCCATATTTTGTCTTAAGTTTTCAGCTCTTTTAACTAAAGCGTGAGCTAATGTAATTCCCAAAGGCATATATTCAGGTGTTTCGTTAATTGCATAACCGAACATTAAACCTTGGTCCCCAGCACCGATTTCGTGTCCTTTTTCGACACCCATAGCGATGTCTTCGCTTTGTTTTTTGATGTCTGTAATGAAACTTGTTTCTGTTGTGTAGTATCCGAGTTCTTTTAAGATGTTTTTAGCTATTTCTATAACATCAATATCAGCAGATGATTTAACTTCTCCTGCTATGAAAATATTATGCCCACTTGCCATTGTTTCAATAGCAACTTTTGATGTTGGATCTAAAGCAAGGTAAGCATCTAAGATTGCATCAGAAATTTGGTCACATAATTTATCTGGGTGACCTCTTCCAACTGATTCACTTGTAAAAAGTTTTCTCATTTTATCTCCTAATTTAATCAAATGTTCACTAATTATTCAGTCATTTATTTTGGGCTAATAAATTCATTGAAAAGTTAGCAAGATAATTTTACTATAAATCCATTAAATAACCTCGCGTTTGCTTCTATTTTTCAGGACAATGAGTAAGAAAAATAAGGAAAATGAAGTGAAAATTTTGTTTTGAAAATAAGATGAAAATTACAAAATAAAACCCACTAAAATAGTGAGTTTTAAGTTAATCATTTATTATTCAGGTAATACTAATGTTTGTGTGTATTCTTTATTATTTTCACTTGAAACTTGGTATGTAATTGTAACTGATTTGTTTGCTTCATCTAATGTTCCATTAAGGTATTTACTATTTTTTAAAACAATGTTTGATACGCTTAAACCTTCTTTAAGTGCGAATAATTTGTTGTTATCTTGGTTACCACCAGATGTTATACCGAAGAATGCACCTTTACTGTATGATTGTAATAAACCGTTTGTTTTAATTTTACCTTGTTTAGCATCATATGTAGTTTTAGCGTTAGCATATGTAGCTGTTGGTAACACAACGAATGCATCTTTGTATGCTGAGTCAGCTTCTGCAACAGGTTGTTCTGATGATGTAGAATCAGCATTAGGTGTTGATTCCTCCTCTGCTACTGGGTCTGGTGTTACTTCTTTAGCTTTCAATCCATTAAGAACTTGTGAGAATTTTCCGTTCATTGACTCTGTTAATTCTGTAGCTTTTGGATCAGCTGATTTTACGAAGTAGAATACTTTTTGACCTTCTGCAACTGAAGGAACAACTGTTTCAAATTCAAAACTAATTTTTGCACTTGTTTCAGACGCATCGCCTGGAATAGTTTCGATTTTTGTAACTTTGAATTTAGATGCTTCTTTGAAGTTTTCATCTAATACATACCCATATTCTTCACCACCAGCTTTTGGAAGGATTGTCATTGGTGTGAATTTTAATGCAGTTGTAACATTTTCAACTGTTAAGTCACTAAATGAAACTTCACTCATACTTTGTTTATTTAATGCTTCTAATAATTTTGCTTCGTCAATTGTGAATGCTTTTTGAACATTGTATGTATTAACAATACCAGCAGCACTCATTGTTAAAACAGGTAATTGTGTAACTTCAACTTCATCTTCTAATGATGTAGCTTCTGTGCTTCCTGATTTGTACATAAAGATATCATTGTGTGATCTATCATCTAAGTATAAGTATGGAATAACTTTAGTTTTTCCTTCTTTAAGGTTTGTGCTTGCATCTACTACTGTAAATGCTCCTTTAACTAAATCATCACCTGTAACTGATACTTTGATTACATTTTCTAATGTTTTGTTTGTATATGAACCAGCTAAATATTTAGCACCTGCTGAAACACCTTTAGCAGTTTGTGCTTGAATTGCAAGGTTGTTTTCTTGGTCTTTATCAACTGATGTTGAAATTGTTGATAAAACTGCTCTGAATTTTTCATATGCTTGGTCTTTTGAGATATAACCTGCAACTTCAAAGTCTTCTGATGTAGGATCTGTTTGACCTTCTTTTGTTGTTTTAACAGTAACTTTGGCTTTTCCGGCAAATAATAATTCTTTAGCAGCTCTACCTTCATCTGTATCTGCTTTTGATAATTGATATAAGTCAACTACTGATTTTTCAACAAGTGTAACACCTTCTGGAACATTAATTGTAAAGTCGTTAATATCAGCTACGTAAGCTGTTTTCTTTCCAGTAACATTTGCATTAAGTGTTACTGATACTTTTTTCTCTTCTACTGGTGGTGTCACTGGGTCTGGATTAGGAGTTTCATTTCCTCCATTTCCATCTCCAGGGTTACCTGTGTTAGGATCTTGACTACCATTTTTAGGGTTGGTTGGAGTTCCTGTTCCTGGATTTGCAGGTTGTTCTGGATCTTTTTTGTTGTCGTCTTTATTGAATTTTCCTAAAACTGCCATAGGAATAGTAACAATAGCTGTTCCTAATGCTGCAGCTCCTAAAATGGTGAATGCAACTTTTCAAGCTCTTTTCATAATTTCTCCTTTTCAATTTCAATTTTGAAAATTGAAAAATAATTTAACTAATTTTCATTTTTAATTTGTCTAATGATTTCATCAATTTTGTATCCATTCTTAGAAACTGTATCTAAGTGGAAATGAACTGAAGGCACTTTACGTCAATCGAGTGATTTTGATAACACTTTTTTAACATAACCTGCTGCATTGTTTAATGCTTCAATACCTTTTTCTTCGTTTTTGAATAATGATACAAACACTTTCACGTGTGATAAGTCAGGTGATAGTTGAATATCCATCACTACTGGGTCTATTACATTTGAATTTGTAATATCATTAGTCACTATGTCAGCAATCAATTGATGTAATCTTGCTTCTTTTCTTTTTAAACTAATTTCGTTCATAGTTAAATTATACTTTCTTTCTTATTGAATATATATAAATATAACTATAACTATTTTATACACCTTTTACCCTAAAATGTAAGAATTTTCTTAAATTTTTGACAAAATGTGTAAAAAATAGCATCTTTTTCACAAGATGCTAATATATTTTGGTTATTTTGATTAATTTAATTTTGAAATTTTCGTAATTTTCTAGCTTAAAGTAAATGATTGTTCGTATACTTTGTCACCATTATCTTTGATTTTGTATTTAATTGTAAGTATTTTTGTTTCTGGATTTCAAGTTCCATCAAAATACTTGTTATCCGTAGTATCTCTAGTTGAAAGGAATTGATCAATTGTAATTCCTTCTTTAGGAAGAAGAATTTTATTATCATTGCCTTGACCACCAGATTTAATTCCTATACCATTGAAACCTTTGTAAAGTTGTAAAAGACCATATCTGCTAATTGGGTTAGCTTTTTCTTGAACCTTAGCATTTACATATGCAAATGTACCAGCTGGTTGCAATACGAATGCATTTTCGTATTGGTCAACTGGAGCTGCTATAGTTCTTGGATTATCGGTTCCACCATTTACTGGATCAACAGGAACTGGTTGTGGTTCTGGATTGGTTGGTGTTTTAGGTTCTTCAGATTTTTGTTCTTTTGCAGAACATTGACCGGCAATAAGCGGCATTGATGCTACTGATAAAACGCCTGTAGCAAAAAGTAAGAATTTGATTTTTTTCATTTATCCTCTTTTATTCTTTTGTCTAAAAAAGAATGTTTGTTAATTTATTAAATATATTTAATTTGAAAAAATTGAATATATTTTACTTATACACCTTTATCAAATGAAAGTAAAGTAAATTCCTTAATTTTTCACAAAATGTGTAAAAAAATAGCACTTTTGGTGCTATTTGTGAAAATATTCGGTTAATTATTCAGCGTCTTGAATTGAGTCAACACCAGGTAAGTTTTGACCTTGTAATAATTCTAAGCTTGCTCCACCACCTGTTGAAACGTGTGAGAATTTATCTTCCATTCCTAATTTTTCAACAGCAGCAACTGAATCTCCACCACCAACAACTGTGTAAGCGTTTGATAATTTAGAAACAGCTTCACATACTGCTAATGTACCATTTTTGTAGTGTTCAAATTCAGCAACTCCCATAGGTCCGTTTCATACAACTGTTTTAGCTCCTTCAAGAGCTTCTTTAACGTTTTGGATTGATTTTGGTCCAAAGTCAAGCCCCATAAATCCATCTGAAATTGAACCTTCTTGAATTGTAGGTTCAACGTCTGCAAACATTTCAGCTGTAGCATGGTCAACTGGTAAGATAACTTTGTCTGAGTATTTTGCTAAGAAATCTTTAGCTAATTGAATGTAATCATTTTCAACTAATGAAGTCCCAACTTTTTGTCCTTGAGCAACCATAAATGTGTAAGCCATAGCTCCACCGATGATTAATTTGTCAGCAATTTCTGCTAATTTTTCTAACACTAAGATTTTATCTGAAACTTTAGCTCCCCCAACGATAGCTACATAAGGGTGTTCTGGGTTTTGTAAAACTTTAGATAATGATGAAACCTCTTTTTGCATTAAGAATCCTAAGGCTGATTCAGCAATGTTTGAAGCAATACCAACATTAGATGCGTGTGCTCTGTGAGCTGTACCGAAGGCATCGTTTACAAATACATCACCTAATGAAGCTCAGTAAGCTCCTAAGTATGGATCGTTTTTAGATTCAGCTTTATTATTTAAGTCTTCAAAACGTGTGTTTTCAACCAAAATAACATCACCACTTTCCATTTGTTTGATTGCAGATTCTAAAACGTTTCCACGTGTTACAGGAACAAATGTAACTGGTTTTTTAAGTAATCTAGCTAATTCAACTGCAACTGGTCTTAATGATTTGTCTTTTAAATCTTCTTCTGTTTTTACTCTTCCTAAGTGTGAAAATAAAACGACTTTTCCACCTTTTCTAATTATGTACTGAATTGTAGGAAGTGCAGCAATAATTCTTTTAGCAGATGTAATAACACCATTTTTTAATGGTACGTTAAAGTCAACTCTAACTAAAACTGTTTTATTTTTCAAACTAAGTTCATTTAAAACTTTTTTCATTGTATCTCCTATGTAAATATAACAAATAAAATAAGGTGTATATATTATAAAGTATTAAATAAAAACACAACAATATTTATTGTTGTGAAATTTAAGGTTTAATAAAGATATACAGGTATATAACTTAAAGCTAAAATAAAATATAAAGAGTATATATCTTTAATAACATCTTTGTAGATTGTATTGATCAATTTTTCTTTATTACCAATAAATGTAGATGAATTTATAGCCATAAATCCAGATGAACATTGAAATGAAGCGTAGATTACATCATTATTAGCTCAATAACGCATAGCTCTAGCGATAATGCTTGTATTTTTAATACCAAATTGAAAAAGTTTATTCATTTCTTCCATTGCTAATGGAGTAAATAATTGAAACATTTTAGTTGGATTATTAGATTTAACTTTGTAAATCTTGTTAAATTCAATGTTTTCAAGTTCTACTGGTTCTAAATTAGAAAACTTATCTCCAAAGAATGTAAAGTTTGCTTGGTCTTTTTGAGCAAGTGCTCTTGCATCGATTTTTATTAAAGCACTATAGTAATGTTCTTCGTGAACATTACCATCTTTATCTCTGTGGAAATCGACTCAATGTGCTTCTGATATATGTGCATGATATTTATTATCAATAGTAACTGTTTGAATTTCGGTTACACCTCTTAGTTCTGAATCATTTGGTATTCATTTAGGTCTAGTACTTAAGTATTCATCTTTTGTAAACTTGTTTGTATTAGGATCAAAATTATGTTTTATAGATGTAGGTGTAAAGTTTGTGCCTTCATATTTTCATCTATCAATTAGAGCTTCAATTGCAACTCCATAAATATTTGATTTATGAAGCTGGCTTATAATTTCTTTTTTAATTTTTCTATTAATATTTCATGCTTTGATTCAAAAACCAATAGCAACAAGTATAGATATTACAAATACAAGTGCAAAAATAATTGCAAAGGTAGTAAATACCGAAAGCGCTCTAAAACCACCATATTCTTTTGTAGATTCTAATCCAAGAAAAAAACCAGAAAACAAGAAAGCACCTATTGATGCTAAAAACACCCTAAGTGCATATTTATTGGTTCTTTTATAAGTTACATAGATTGGTAATTGAGTAATTTCATTTACACGATTTTTAACTATTGGTAATACAGTTTGATTTGCTTTTTCATAGAATTTATCTATGCTAATAAAATCTTCGGCTCTTTTCATATTTTTTATAATCCTAGAGCAACCATATCAACATCTTTTCTAGCTTGAGAAGATGCTTGGAATAATCTAACTGTTGATAATCCCATATTTGCAGCAACAAGGTTAGATGGAATTTCAAATAACATTCTGTTGAACATATTAGCTTGTGAATTGTAATTTCTTCTAGCAGCTGCAATTTCACGTTCAATGTATGTTGTTTCGTCCATTAATTCAGCATATAAAGCACTTGATTTAAGTTCTGGATAATTTTCTGAAATAGCCATTAAACGACCGAACACTGATTGGTTTAATTTGTCTAATTCTTCAGAATTTTCAAGTGTTCTACCTGATGAAACAAGTGAACGCATTTTTGTAACGTTTTCAAAAACTTCAGCTTCGTGAATTTTGAATGATTTAACTTGTTGCACTAATTTAACAAGTGTGTCATTACGTTTCTGTAATTGAACATCAATGCTTGATGCACTGTTGTTAATGTTATTTTGCATTCTGTTTAATTCATTTTTCTTTGCAAAGTATCAAAGTCAACCTAAACCTAAGGGTAAACTCATTAAAATGTACATAAAAATCTTAAGTCCTGTAGATGCTTTAGCAGGAATTTCAGCACTTGATGCTGTAGGTTCAAAACCTTTTTGGTTTTGTTCTTCATTATGTGAATATAAATTTGCCATATTTAATCTCCTTTTTTTACTTATCTATAATTTTATATAAAAATAAGTTAAATATATTGAATAAAAAATAATAAAAAACACAACAATTTCTTGTTGTGTAATCGATTTGATTAATATAAGTAAACAGGAATGTAACTTAATGCTAATACAAAGTATAAAGTGTAAATATCAGTAACTACATCTTTGTAAATTTTTGCAACAAATTTGTCTTTTTTACCAACAAAAACCGGAATATCAATATCCATAAATCCGGATGGAGTTACAAATGAACAGTAAACAACATCATTGTTTGCTCAATATTCAAAATCTTTAGCTTTTTTAATGTTTGTGTGTTGTAAACCTTGATTGATTAATTTAACTAATTCTTCCATTGCAAGTGGTGTGAATAATTGGTACATTTTTGTTGAATTATCACTTGCAACTTTGAAAATTTTGTTAAATTCTTTGTTTTCCATTTCTACTAGTGAAAGATCATTTTTCTTATTAAAGTATGTAAAGTTTGCTCTATCTCTTTCTTTAAGTGCTCTAGCATCAATTTTAAGTAAAGTAGAATATCAAGTTTGTTTTGTTTCGTTTCCTTTTTTGTCTCTTGTGATTAAAAGTCATTCAGCAACTGAAACGTGTGCGTGATATTTATCATCAATTGTAATTGTTTGAACTGGTGATGTACTTTCTAATCAAGCATTTCTTGGAACAAATGCAGGTTTGAATGATTCATATTCTTTGGTTGTGAATCTTTCTGTTGAAAAATCATAGTTATGTCTCAGTGAACTAGGTTCAAAATCGTCATTTCTATATTTTCATCTTGTATCAGCTGCATTAACTGCTTCTCCATAAATGTTATCTTCTCTTAATTTGTTTGCAATAAAGCTTCTAAAAATTAAGTTTCTCTTTTTAGCTAATTGCACAAACACAAATGCTAATATGAAACAAATAGTAGCAGCAAGACCAAAAATACTAAATAAAACAAGTTTAGTCATTGCATCTTTTAGTGCAATAAAACATATTATCCCTATTAAAGCAGATAAAATCATACTTGCAATTGAACCTAAAGCTCCATATTTCATACTTTTATATTTTTTGTATAAAGGCGATTTGTAAGCATCATCTACTGCATTTTGGATAATTGGAAGCACAACTTGATCAGTTTTTTCTTTGAACTGTTCTATAGTAACAAAATCTTCAACTCTTTTCATCTTATAAACCTAATTCTTGCATATCAACATCTTTTCTAGCTCTAGAAGATGCTTGGAATAATCTAACTGTTGATAATCCCATATTTGCAGCAACAATTTTTGTTGGGATTGTAAATAATTCTTTATTGAATGTGTTAGCTTGAGCGTTGTAATTTCTTCTAGCAGCTGCAATTTCACGTTCAATGTATGTTGTTTCATCCATTAATTCAGTGTATAAAGAACTTGCTTTAAGTTCTGGATAACTTTCTGAAATAGCCATTAAACGACCGAATACTGATTGATTTAAGTTTTCTATTTCAGCTGAGTTTTCAATTCCTCTACCACCAGCTGCTAATGAACGCATTTTTGTAACGTTTTCAAAAACTTCAGCTTCGTGAATTTTGTATGACTTAACTTGTTGCACTAATTTAACAAGTGTATCATTACGTTTTTGCAATTGCACATCAATGCTTGATGCACTATTGTTAATGTCATTTTGCATTCTATTTAAACTATTTTTTCTTTTGAAATATCAAATTCAACCTAAAAATAGTGGAATAGACATAATAATGTATAAAAATACTTTTGCAGCTGTAGAAGTTTGAACTGCAATTTCAACGCTTGAAGCTGTTGGTTCAAAACCTTTTTGGTTTTGAGCTTCATTTTGTGAAAATAAATTTGCCATTTTTTCTCCTAAATTAATTGTTAATTTATTAAATACAAGTCTAATATTCATAAAAATATGTAAATATTTTGTTGTATTTCAACTCTATTCTAAAAAAAAAAAAAAAACGGAAGCAAAAAGTCAAAAATCCTGAAATTATGTGAAAAATGATGAAAAAATAGACAGGTTTCACTCTGTCTATGTAAATTTAAATAACTTAAATTATTTTTCTTGGTAGTTTGATCCACCTCTGATTTTACCTTTTGTACTGTGGATTAACATTCTACCTTTGTTGTTTTTTGCTAATTCTTTAGCAAATTCGATTGCTTCTTTTTGTGTTTCAAAAGTTTTAATAGCTTTTACTCCACCTTGTCTGATAACTTTTCATCCATCGTTGTGTTGTGAAACGTGTCAAACAGCGTCTAATTCTTTAACTTCTTTTTCTTGAACTTCATTTACTTTTGCCATAATTATTCGTCAAGCTCATCAATTCTAGATTGATGTCTTCCTCCTTCAAATTGTGTAGTCATATATTCATTTAACATATCTTTAGCTTCTTCAAATGTTACTTGTCTTCCACCGAATACAAGAACATTTGCATTATTGTGTTGTTTTGCTAAGTGTGCATCTTCAACAGATGTAACTCTAGCTGCACGAATGTGTTTGTGTCTGTTAAGTGCATATGAAATACCTAAGCCTGTACCACAAACTGCGATACCAAAATCAGGGTGCGCTTCATCTACATAGTTAGCTAATTCCTTACCTTTTGAAGCATATGACACTGAAACTGAATCTGTTTCAGGTCCTAAGTCTACAACATCAAACCCTTGTTCTTTTAAGTATGATGCTAATTCATCTTTTAATTTGTAACCTGCGTGGTCACTTGCAAGTGCTACTACTTTTTTGCTCATTAGTCCTCCTTTTAAATTTTGAACATTAATTTATTGATAAATTAATTATACAAAGTTTTAAAAACTTTTGTATTTTCAATTTTGCGAAAACTTTAGTGGAAAAATTGTGCTTTAGTTCCTTTTTGACAAAAATTACTAAATATAATGAGATGAAGACACAAGTAGATCAAAGAGATTGCACATTATATGTGCTAGATTATTTTCACGAGTTTTTCTACAAAGAAAATTTAGATATTAATAATCTAAAATTGCAAATTCAATATAGTGCAGCAGGTATAAGTTTAGAAAACATCAAGCTCCTTGCTTCAAAAGTAAATTTGGAGCTTAATGCTTATGAAATTAATTGTGAACAATTGCTTTTGTTAGAAAAGGAAGTTTTTCCTATTGCAACAGTTATCAAAAATAATACTACAGACCATATGATTGTAATTAGGAAAATCAAGAATAATAAATTTTATATTTATGATCCGATTGATGGTGATGTTAAATTGAGTAAAAATGAATTTAAAACTAAATTCACTAACATTATTGTTGCATTTAGTAAAAACAAAAAGCAAATTGATAATGAAGATGAAGAAAACAAGAA
The DNA here is from genome assembly GCF_024582715.1 of Mycoplasma sp. 2045. Classification (GTDB taxonomy): domain Bacteria; phylum Bacillota_I; class Bacilli_A; order Mycoplasmatales; family Metamycoplasmataceae; genus Mycoplasmopsis. Next base: position 369,353 of record NZ_CP102083.1, on the reverse strand, counting down.
GAATATAAAACCAAATCCATTAATAAGTAACTCCAGAAGTTTAAAAATTTCATTATGGTCTAACTTCTCATTTTTATACTTATTTTGCTTACTCATAGAAATAAGCATCTATATTTCGTTTCCGTTCTTGAATAAAGTTATACTGAATAATATTGTTTTAAATAAAGATGATCAAATTCTTATGTTCTTAGGAATGATTTTTAGTGTGTTATTTTTAATAAATTTCACATTCAACTTACTGACAAGACAACTGATGTATAAAATAACAACTAAATATAAAAGTGACTTAATTAATAATTTAATAAATGAATTGAAGTTTAAAAATAAGCAAGTGATTAATTTGCTAACTTTTTCAGATTTTAAAAACAGAATTATCGCACTTGATAATTTAAGTTTATTTAAATTATGTTTTCTTCCTGAATTAATCAGCACAGTTATTTCTATTGCTGTTTCATTTATTTTACTAATCAATATAAATTGAGTGTTGCTTTTAATAATTTTTTGTTATTCAGTAATTACATTGATTTTAAGTTTTATTAATAAAACTAATTTTGATAATAACTTCAATAAATTACTCAATAACTCAATTATGTTTGAAGATACCTTATTTAATATTTACAAATTAAACCAAACTTCACATAATGAAAATCTGCTTAATAATTTAAATCTTAAATCTAATTATGTGAATGAGAAATTGCATAGTGATTCAATTATTTTCAAGAATAAACAAAGCTTAATTAATTATTTAAGTTCATTTTTAGACTTTTTAGTTCCTTTATTAATTTTAATAATAGGAACTATTCAAATTTGAAATCAAAATTTAAGTGTTATCAATTTAATTTTCTTTTTAACCGGTGTTTCTTTATTCACTAAGCCAATTAAAAATATAATCCCATTAATAACTAGTTATAGTCAATATAAAAAGGATTTAGATTTGATTTCATTATTAAATTTTGAAGACTTAAAAATACCTAAAACTAGCTTACAGAAGGAAAGAATAATTAAAATTCAACTTTCTAATATAAGTTATTCATACAATTCATTAAAAGTTAATAAAGATTTAGAAATCAGAAAACTATTGATTGATTCAAACATACATTTAGTCGGTAAAAATGGTTCAGGAAAAAGCACGCTCTGTTCTATATTGAATGGCTCGTGTGAGAGTTTATCTGGAATTATTAAAGTCAATGATCAAAAGCTCAATCCATTCTTAGATGAAACATACAAACAAAGAGTTTTATATATTTCAAATCAGATGCTGAATTTAAAGATTAGAACATTAGAATACCTATGTGTAAGTAATATTAGTATCTTCAAGTCAATTTTAAAAGACAATAAATTAGATAAATTAATTAATGAATTAAACATTAATTTAAACTCATCTCTGGACCAATTATCTAGTGGTCAGGTTCAATTTATTAATTTACTAAATATATTTTTAAATGACTATGATTTAGTGATATTAGATGAAGCTTTTGCAAATATTGATAAATCAATGTTTGCAAAACTAAAACCTATTATTAAAAATAATTTGCAAAACAAATTAGTTGTAGAAATTTCACACAATAATAGATATATTTTTGACGATTCTAAGGAAGTGAATATTGAAAACTTATCTTAAAGAACATAAGTGAAATTTCTGCATACTACTTATATTATTTTTCATTTTCGCAGTGCTTATTTTAGTCTTATGTTCGACTAAAGTAAATGTATATAAAACGGTTTTAATAACTACAGAAGGTGATGATTTATATTTATACAACTTCAACATTGATAATCAAAAACTAGATACTTGTTATGTTAGTTTTGTTTATGATAATGAATTTTATAAATTCAATATCGATATTTCTAATCAAGATCACTCCGATGTTCTTATTAAAAGTGATGAACTGAAGTTATTTGTAAATGAAAATAACATTAGACAAATTCAAGTTAATCTACTAATTGATCAAACTTTATTTATCAAATATGTCTTGGGAAGTATATAAAAAAACTCCATTACAGAGTTTATTTATGATAAGTAATATTATTTCTAATTGTAAATGCTCTATAAATTTGTTCAACTAACATAACTCTAAATAATTGATGTGGAAATGTCATTTTTGAGAAGTTAATTTTATTAGCAAACATTTCTTCATCAACTCCATTTGAACCACCAATTACAAAAGTTACATTATCAATATCTAAAAATGTTAAACCAAACTCTTCGGAGCTTAATTGTTTTCCTTGTAATGATAAGTAGATGACTTTTGAATTTTTAGGTATCTTTTCTAAAATCATTTCAGTTTCTTTTTTAATTTTTAACTGAATGTTATCTATCTTTTGTTCTTTAATTTCAATTAAATTAATCTTTGCAAAGAAGTTAATTTTCTTAACATAATCATCATATAAAACTTGAAAATCTTTTGTTAATGAACCTACTGCAACTATATTTAGTTTCATTATTTGTTTTTTCTAGTTTCAATATGGAACATAAGCATTTGAATGTCAGCTGGGTTAATTCCACTAATTCTTGATGCTTGTCCAATTGTTAAAGGTCTAATTTTTTCAAGTTTTTGTTTAGCTTCTGTAGCTATGTTTTGAACTTTTGAATAATCGATATCTGCAGGTATTTTAAAGTCTTCTAATTTATTCATTTTTTGAGCATCAGATTTTTGTTTCTTAATGTAGCCTTCAAGTCTTACCATAATAGTTAATTCATTTTTGTAAGGGAAGTCACATAAAACATCAACCGGATCAACATCTGGTCTAGCTAACACTCTTAACATTGAAACTCCATTTTCTACTCCAAGTTTTTTAGCTAATTCCGATTTAGATGATAAGTATGTGTTTTCTAATTCATTGATTTTTTCATCAATCATTTGGTATTTATTAATTATGTTTTGGTAATCTACATCAGAAACTAAACCAACTTCATTTCCATATTTTGCAAGTCTAATATCAGGGTTATCATTTCTTAATAATAAACGATATTCAGCTCTTGAAGTTAACATTCTGTAAGGTTCTTTAGTTCCTTTTGTAACTAAATCATCGACTAAAACACCAATGTAAGCATCGTGTCTTTTAAGAATCAATGGTTCTTTAGCTTCAAGTTTTCTTCCTGCATTAATTCCGGCAATAAGACCTTGAGCTGCCGCTTCTTCGTATCCACTTGTTCCATTAATTTGACCAGCTGTAAAGATGTTTTTGATAACTTTAGATTCTAATGTAGGTGTAATTTGCAATGGATTTAATGCATCATATTCAATTGCATATCCTCATTTTTGAACCTTCATATTTTCTAAACCAGGAATTGTTCTTAACATTAAATCTTGAACTTCAACAGGCATTGATGTAGACATTCCGTTTACATAAATAATTGAACCATCAGCAGTTTCTGGTTCGAAGAAAACTTGATGTCTTTCTTTATCAGCAAATCTCATAACCTTATCTTCAACACTTGGACAGTATCTTGGACCGACCCCTTCGATAAGTCCTGAATACATAGCTGATTTATCAATGTTATTTCTAATAATTTCATGTGTTTTCTCGTTTGTGTAAGTTAAATAACAAGAAATTTGCTTATCAAGTTTAACATTTGAACGCGATGAGAAAGCTAAATAAGTATCATTAAGTTCTTCTTTTTCAACTTTTGAAAAGTCGATTGAATCAGCATAAACTCTAGCAGGTGTTCCAGTTTTTAATCTTTGTAAATCAAAACCTAACTTAGCAAGTGATTGTGATAATTTTGGTGTTGTTTTTTGATTATCAGGTCCTGAAATTTTAATTTCATTACCTCTAAGAATTCTTGAGTTCATATACGTTCCAGTTGTGATAACTAAAACTTTAGCATCTAAAATTGAACCATCTTCCATTTTGATCGCTTTAAATTGGTTATTATCATCAACAATAATATCCTCAGCAACTCCTTCAATTAAAGTTACATTTTTGTGATTTTGTAATGCTTCTAAAATAAGTGCTGAATATTTTTCTTTATCAATTTGAGCTCTCATAGCTCTAACTGCAGGACCTTTTGATTCATTAAGCATCTTAATTTGAATCATTGCTAAATCTGAAAAGTAACCTTGAACTCCACCAAGTGCATCAATTTCACGTGTAATAATTCCTTTAGCAGGTCCACCAATTGATGGGTTGCAAGGCATCATAGCAACTTTTGAAAGATCAAAAGTGATAAGAGCTACTTTGTGACCCATATTCGCTAAAGCAAAAGTTGCTTCAACACCAGCGTGACCTCCACCTATAACTATTGCTTCAAATTCTTTTTTGTTCTCTAAAATACCTTTATTATTCATAGTTTCATAATTTTAATTTATTTTTTAATTTTTAAAAATCATAAAATTAGCTTATTTTATGGTCTAAATTGATGTTTTTTATTAAATATCGCAATTAAAATAACAAAATTAATTAAAAAATGAGCAGACTTTTAAATCTGCTCATCTAAATAATTTTAATTAATTAATCATCATACTCATCGACGATTTCTTCATCATCTGATTCGCTTGGAAAATCATCTGGCTCGATGTTTCTTGTGAATTTACAGTTAGGGAAGTTTTTGCAAGCAATGAATGGTTGATTTTTCTTGTTATATCTTTTAACTAAGATACCATCATCTTCAGGACAAGTTGTATCCAATTGTTCTATCTTGAATGTGTAAGGTGTAATTTTACCTTTTGCATTATCAAATTCAACAAGGAAGTTATCTCAGAAATCTTGCATAACTTCATTTTTAGTGATTTCATCTTCAGCAATTTGGTCTAATTCTTCTTCAACGTGTGCTGTATAACTTTCATTAATAATATTAGGAAAAGCAGCGATTAAGTTTTGTAAGATAATTTCACCAAATTCAGTAGGATGTAATGCACCATTGTTTAATTCAACAAAACGTCTGTCTTTAACAATTTGCACTGTTGAAGCAAATGTTGATGGACGCCCAACTTTGATGTTATCAAGCGCTTCAATAAGTGTCCCATCATTATATCTTGGTGCTGGTTTTGTTTCGTGGTCACATAAGATAAACTCATCAACTTTAACTTCTTGATCAATTTCGTAATTTGGATCAACTTGTTCAGATTCTTTACCTGTTACAACGTAGTAACCATTAAATTTTATTGTTGAATAAGAATTTTTGAATATGTATTTATCATTTACATAAGTATATTGAACACTTGTTCTAATTGGTTGCTTAATTAAAGCTTGAAGTGTTGTATCATAGATTAATTTGTAAATTCTTACATCATTGTCTTCCATTTTTGGATAGTGAATTTGAACTTGTTCAGGTGTTAATGAAACATCTGATGGTCTAATAGCCTCGTGGGCATCTTGATCTCCACTAAATCCTTTAATTTCATCAGCAATATAATCTTCGCCTCACTTATTTTTGATAAATTTATGTGCATCATCAATAAATGATTGAGATAAACGTGTTGAATCTGTTCTCGGATAAGTAATTAAACCGTTTTCGAAAAGTTTTTTAAGAATGTTTGTTGTTGAATTAGATGAAAATGGTGACTTTTTATATAAAACAGCTTGTTTGAATGGTTGAATTGCTCCAACTTTTCTATCAGAAACTTTTTTGTTAGTTACTTTTAAAACTTTAGGAGCTGACTCAAAGTATTCTTTGATTACATCAACTTCTGAACTGTAAATTCAGTTTTTTCTATCTGATTCATTAGCTTCATTGTGATATGCAGCTAAAACAGGATTGTTATTTAACTTAGCATCAAGAGTAAAGTATTTTTCAGGAATAAATGCTCTGATTTCTTTTTCTCTATCAACTATTAATTTAAGAGCAATCGATTGAACTCTTCCTGCTGTAGGTTGACCTGGTGTATTTTTGAATTTATATCTTAATAAATAAGATAATCTAAATCCAATAATTCTGTCAAGCATTCTACGACTCTTTTGAGCATTAACAAGAGCATCATCAATACCTGTTGGATTGTCTAAGGCTCTTAAAATAGCATCTTTAGTAATCTCATTATATTTAATACGTGAGTATTTTTCTTCGGGTATTTTTAAATAATCAACTAATTGGTACCCTATAGCTTCTCCTTCACGATCAGGGTCAGTTGCTATATAAACGTGTTCTGCTTCTTTTGTTGCTTTTTTAAGCTCGTTGATAATATTTTTCTTTGTATTATCAGCTGTATAAAGAGGTTCTCAAGTATCAAAATCGATACCTAACGAATAAAGACCAGAAATCTTCATTCTAAGGAAATGACCTACAGATGCAATAACACTGTATTCATCTCCAACATATTTTTGAATTGTCTTAACCTTTGTAGGTGACTCGACAATAATTAATTTTTTCTTCAAGGTTGTTGCACTCATATTGGAAAATATATACTTTTTTTAGAAAATCAAAAGCATTTAAATTATTCTGCTTATATTAATTATTAATATTTTAATAATTAGGAAATGTAAAAATTTTTACATCACACAACAATAGAACAATCTTTTAAAACTTTAGATTTTTTATATGTTAAAATATACTAACTATGGAATTAACTATGTATAACTCTTTAATGCAAATTAAAAATAAGCATGATGAATTAGAAAAATCTTTACAAGATCAGGAAATAATTTCTGACATTAAAAAATACACAAAAATTAATAAAGAAATTAACTCAATTAAAGATATTGTTGAAGCATTTGATAAATACCTTGAAGCTGAAGCTAACTTAGCAAATGCAAAAGAAATGTTAGGTGAATCAGATGAAGAATTGGTCGCTCTTGTAAAAATGGAAATTAATGAAGCTGAAAAAACAATGGAAGCTTTATCTGAAGATCTTAAAATCTTAATTCTTCCAAAAGATGAAAACGATGAAAAAGACGTTATTGTTGAAATTCGTGGAGCAGCTGGTGGTGATGAAGCTAACATTTTTGCAGGTGACTTATATAGAATGTACACAAAATGAGCTTCACAAAATGATATGAAAACCACACTTTTAGATGCATCAGCATCTGAAGCTGGTGGATTCACTTTGGTTACATTTGCTGTAAAAGGTGACAGACCATATTCAAAACTTAAATTTGAATCAGGTGTTCACAGAGTTCAAAGAATTCCTGCAACCGAGACTAAAGGTAGAGTTCATACTTCAACAGCAACAGTTACAGTTATGCCTGAAATTGATGATGATATTCAAGTTGAAATTAAATCTGAAGATATCAGAATTGACGTTTACCGTTCATCAGGAAACGGTGGTCAATCAGTTAACACAACTGACTCAGCAGTTCGTATTACACACTTCCCAACCGGAATTGTTGTAACTTGTCAAGAAGGTAAAAACCAAATTCAAAACAGAGAAATCGCAATGAGGGTTCTTAAATCAAAACTTTACGACATTGAGTTACAGAAAAAACAAGCAGAAGAATCAGGTTACAGAAAATTAGCTGGTTCTGGTGCTAGAAGTGAAAAAATCAGAACATATAACTATCCTCAAGATAGAGTTACAGACCATAGAATTTCATACTCTACAAGTTTACTTCCTGTTATGGAAGGAAAACTTAATCCTATTATTGATGCATTACTTACAGAAGAACAAAACGAAAAAATCAAAGAAGCTGGAATTTAATGCCTACAAGAGAAGATTTATTATTAGAAAAAAGAAGATATGGTTTAGAACAAACTGTATCTTCTTTTGAATTAGAACAACTTCAAAAAGGAATGCCAGTTCAAAAAATAATGGGTTATGTTGAATTAGCAGATGTAACTATTGATGTTTCTAAAAAAGTTTTAATCCCTAGATATGAAACAGAAGAACTAGTTATATTAGTTAATTCAGAAAATAAAAAACAAAATTTAGATGTTTTAGACTTATGTACTGGTTCAGGCTTTATTGCAATTGCTCTAAAAAAAGCAAATCCAACTTGAAATATAACTGCATCAGATATAGATTGCGAAGCAATTGAACAAACTAAAATAAATGCACAAAAAAATGATGTCACAATTAGTATCATTCAATCAGATATGTTTGAAAACATCAATCAAAAATTTGATTTAATTGTTTCGAATCCACCTTACATTCAGGAAACTGAAATATTAGATAAATCAGTCACTGATTGAGAGCCACTTCACGCATTATATGCAAAAGATGATGGATTTTATTTTTATGATCTAATAATTAACAATGCAGAAAACCACTTAAAACCAGGTGGAAAAATCTATTTTGAAATCAATCCATTTCACATTAAATATTGAGAAAAATTACAAGAAAAATATAAAATTACTATACATAAAGATATAAGTTCTAAAAACAGGTTTGCTGTTATAGAATTTGACTAAAAGGAGAAAAAATGAAAAAAACAGTATTAATTGTTATTGATGGTTTAGGTTTAAGAGAACAAACACAAGGTAATGCATTTGCATTAGCTAACACACCAACATTTGATAACTTATTTGCAAATTATCCAAATTCACTTATTCAAGCTTCAGGTCAATATGTAGGATTACCAGCAGGACAAATGGGAAACTCTGAAGTAGGGCACTTAAACATTGGAGCTGGAACAGTTGTTTACACAGGACTTTCATTAATTCAAAAAGCTCTTGACGATAATACATTTAAATCAAATGAAGCTTTTGTAACTGCATTTGATGATGTTAAGAAAAATAATTCAACATTACACTTAATGGGACTTTTATCACCTGGTGGAGTTCACTCACTTGAAAACCACTTATTTGAATTAATTGAAGCAGCACACGAACACGGAGTTAAAAATGTTTCAGTTCACGTTTTTGGAGACGGTAGAGACGTTGCTCCTAAATCAATTATTCCTTCGCTTGAAAAATTAGTTGCATTATGTGACAAATATGGATACCACATTGCATCTATTTCAGGAAGATTTTATGCAATGGATAGAGACTCTATGTTTGATAGAGTTGATAAAGCATACGATGCTATTTTAGGTTTATCAGATGTTAAATTTGACAATGTAATTGATTATGTAAACAAACAATATGCAGAAGGAATTACAGATGAATTCTTTGTACCTGCTATTAATAAAACACTTCCAAAAAGTGACTTTGTAAAAGATCACGATTCAATTATATTCTTTAACTTCAGACCTGACAGAGCAAGACAATTAACACACTTATTTATTGGTTCGCCATTATATCCAAACAAACCAGTTCATCCAGTTGTAATTAACAAATTTGTTTCAATGATGAAATATGAAGGAATTGACACAATTGTTGCATTCAAAGAAATGGAAATCAATATGCCAATTGGTGGAGTTTTAGAATTAGCTAACTTAAATCAATTAAGAATTGCTGAAACTCAAAAATATGCTCACGTTACATACTTTATGGATGGTGGAAACGATATTGAATTCAAAAATTCAAAACGTATTATGGTTGACTCACTTAAAGTTGAATCATATGCTGATGCACCTGAAATGTCTGCAGAAGGAATTACAGATGAATTATTAGCAAACGCATTAAATTATGATGTAACAATTATGAATTATGCAAACCCTGATATGGTTGGACACACAGGGAACTTAAAAGCAGCTATCAAAGCAGTTGAATTCTTAGATTCACAAATTAAAAGAGTTATTGAATGAGCTGAAGCGAATGATGTTACAGTATTCATCACAGCTGACCACGGAAATGCTGAAATCACAGAAGATGAAAATGGTAAACCAGCTACAAAACATACATCAAGTCCGGTTATGTTAATTTGTACAGATAAAAACGTTAAATTAAAAGATGGAAAATTAGCTAACGTTGCACCTACTGTTTTAGATTACATCAATATTTCTAAACCTAAAGAAATGGATGAAGAATCTTTATTAGTTAAATAATTAAATTAAAAAAGTTTAATTAACTACTCTATTGTTATGTCTATAATTAGATACACTCAGTAAGCTTAATAAAACTTTTACACCTATATAACACACTTAAAAGTACATTTACTACAAATCTTAAAAGTACTAAATGTACTTTTTATTTGATTAAATTAGTTAATTTTAGTGCTTAATCACACTAACAAAAAAAGAAATAATTCATATAAAATTTACACACAAAAAATAGAATAACTATTTTGATAAATAAAAGCTAGATTAAAATAAAATAAAAATACTTATAAAATAAAATTTTAATTTTATTTTAGTCATGAATAAAAAGAAAGGATGATTATGGCTGACAAAAATAGAAAAAGAAAACTCATTATTGGTCTAATACTTGGTGGTGTCGGTGTTGCAACGTTAATTGGTACTGGAGTTGGATTAGGATTAAGCAAAAAAGAAGCTCCCTCTCCTGCTCAACCAGTTGACAAGCAACCTGCTAAAAATATTGTTGCTAATTTATCAAACTTAACTCAAGTACAAAAAGATGCAATTTATAAACAAATTAATGATACTGCTGATAAAACTACAATTGATAATATTGTAAACAACTCAAGAGACTTAAATGAATTAGCTGCTAAATTAAATGAAGCTAACGAAAAGCAAAAATCTGAAGCATACACAAATGCATCAGCTGAGCAAAAACAAAAATTTAACGAAGCTAAAAAGGCTCTTGAAGATGCTATTGCTGCTAAAACTGATTTAACTACACCGGTTGAAAACAAACAAAGCTTAATTGATGCATTAAATGCTGCTAAAGAAAAATTAAGTTCATCTACTTCATCAGAACAACCTACTAACCCTGGAAATAGTGATGGTGGTGCAACAGGTGAAACAAACCATGGAGAAAATCCATCTAATCCAGATCAAGAAAATCCAAGTTCAGGTGAAAGTGGAGGAAGCAATGAAACCCCAAGTAACCCTAATGGAGATGAAGGTTCAACAGGTTATGAAGAACCAGCAACTGGAGAAGAAACCCCATCACAACCTACTACATCAGAAAGAATTCTAGAACCTGAATATCCACCAGTTGATATGTTAAGCGAAGAAGAAACAAACCGTTTAACTGAAAATGCTAAATTCACAATCACAAACCAAGGTTACTTCCCAGAAGAAGGTAAACCAGTTGTATTACAATTTGTCGCTGGAAATGAAGAATTAAAACCAGAACAATTCAAATGATATTCAAATGATAGTGAATTTAGTGTTACTGATAAAGGTACTTTAGAAGTATTTAATAACCAAATCGGTATTGATTCTAACTTCCAACTTGAAGTTATTGGAACATACAATGGTAAAAAATACGTTAAGAAACTTAATGTGGAAATGGTTCACAAAGTTAACCCATTACAAAATGTAAAATTAACTGCATCAAATGATGGATTATTAATAAATAACGCAGCTACAGTTACAGCAAGTAATGTTGATGGCGTAGATTGAGCTAACTCATCTTGATACAGATATACAACATTAATTGAAAATGAACATTCAACTACATTAAATGTAAACAGAGATGGAGACTATTCATTAGTAGTTAAAAATTCAGCTGGTGTAATGTGAAGATTAAAACCAGTTACTATTTCAGCATTACCACTTGCAAATAATACTCAACCATTCAGATCTTTACTTTCAAACAGATTAGACATTGTTTCATATACAGACAAAATCATTGATAGAAAAACTAGACCTTCAATCCAAAAACAAGTTTACGATACAAAATTAAACCAAATGTATTCAAGTTATGGATTCAGATACCCTGGATACGATTTTAACTACGAAAAAGATAACAGAAACTTTGCTGATCGTGCTTTCTTTGAAGTAAATGGTAAAAAACTTAGTATGGGTGAACTTGTTTACAACGAAAGAGTTGAAGGCGTAATTGGTGTAGATGGTTTCACAGGTGAAGGAGCACGTAAATATAGTGATGCAAACTTCATTAAAGAAGAAATCGCAAATAACCGTCTTAAAAAACACCCTGCAGCAGATAAATGATTCGAAAGAGTAGTTACAGACGAAACTCAAACAGTTACAAAAGAAATTTCAATCAACACATCAATGACAGGATACAACGTTATTGGTTTATATGCTCCGGCTGGAGAAGTTATTGAATTTGAAATTAGTGAAGACACATATAAAATTCTTAAAGAATTATATGGAACACCAAATGAAACTACAGGTATTTACAGTGAAGTTCCGTTTGATTTCTATGTAAACAAAAGCTACTGAGACAACTACCCAGCAGACAACACAGGGAAAATTTCTAACCGTTACCCATTTGTTCTATCAAGATTTAGATTTAGATTTAATGAAATTGACCCAGTCACAAGAAGAGTTAAACTTGGTTCACCATTTGGTGGAGCATTATCAATTAACGTTGGTGTAACTCTTAGAGATCAAAATGGTAACCCTGCTCCATTTGACGTTAAAGTTTATAATGCAGTTGAACAACTTCACTACGTTTATGGACAAACAACAAAAGCAGAATGAGATGCACAAATGGACGCTGTTAAAGCAGGTACAATTAATGCACCTATTATGACAATTCAATCAAACTACACAGGTATAGCAATTCCTTATACATCATCAAGTGCTATTGCTCATGTTAAGTTTGATGATATTATCTTCCCTGAAGAAAAAATGCACAAATGAGACAGTTTCTATGAAATGTCATACTTCTGATTCGACTACAACGCACCTAAGTTAGCACTTAACTACTGTGATGACGTTTGAGGAGGAGCTGGTGCTTGAGGTGGTGGATACAACCTTTGAGCTCCAATTGGATGAGCATCACCTTACTTAAAAGGAGCTTCTGACTTTGGATTTGATGATTGAGGAAACTACCACGAAATTAACCATAACTTTCAACCTCACCAAGATCCATTCAATGTAAGAGACCACGGATGAACAAACATTCCATCAGTAATTAATTTATCATTTATTAACGATAAAACAAGACTTCGTGGAATCACAAACCCATCAGGAGACTTTGATGTATACTGAGCTAGATTAGCTAACTCATATTCAATTAATCAAACAAAAGCTGACTGATACGCACTTTACTCAAATATGATTTACACATTAGGACCAGTTAACTTTATTGAATGAGTTAAATCATCAGGAAGAAATGGTTTATACGATAAGAAATTGAAGACAACTTGATACTTATCTAAATACTTCAAATTAAACTTCTACTACGCATTAAAACAATACGCAAGCACAATTGAATCATTACAACGATCAGTACCAACAGTTGATATTGCAAACGACCATAAACCAGAATTTGATGCAGCTATGGCTGAAGCTAATAAAGCTACAGCTGAATTTAAAAAAGTTCAAGCTGACTGAAAAGACTGAAGATTTGAGGGAAGTAAAGAAATTGATCCTAATGGTTACTATGGATATAATGATGCTGACAGACCTCGAAACTTAACAGAAATGGATAAACAATGAGCTCAAAAAGAAAGAGACGCCATTGCTAAATTAAGAGCGACTGGAGATAAAATCAAAGAGCTTATGGCTAAATATCCAGATCAAGAAAACATCGAAAGAATGCTTGATATGTTCCAATGACCATCATTCGATTTTGTCGCTAACATTTATGCTTGTGGTCAATTCTTATACAACAGTGAGCTAGACAGATTTGAATATACTTCAGATGCAGCTCCAGCTTACCAAATTCCAGCAGGACAAGACTTTACATTTGACTTTGCCAATGGAATTAACTCACTTAACTCTAACTTTAGAATTAAAGAACTTAAATTCCCTGCAAGAACAAAATTAGGTGGAAGTTTAGAATTTGATCCATCAGATCCTACAAGAATGAAAGTTATCTATAGAGCAAATCCAGATAAACTTGCAGAAATTGATGAATTTGATATGGAAGTTATTCCAGCTGACTTTGAAAACAAACCAAAAAGATATGTACCTGCTTACAGATACAAAATTAAACTTAGAAACGTAGTTAACCGTCCAGTCTTAACAACTTACCAACTTACAGATGGTCAAGTTAAAGGGTTAAGAACAATTTCACAAATTATGAACTACATCAAAACAAATAACATTCAACCAAAAGATACTTTAGTTGAAGATTTTGAACAAAGAAAACTTCAAAACCCATTCACAGGTAAAAAACAATTAGTTGAATCTAAGGCAAAATTCATCGCACCTGAAACAGGATCATATAATATTAAAGCTTACTTCTCTAACTGAGGATACATTAAGATTGGCGATGCATTTGAAGGTGAAATTAACTCAACAAATAATGCACTAAAAGATTTTGGTACAGTAACATTACAAAAAGGACAAGTTTACGACCTTACAATCACCGCTTGAAATGATATTGCATACCCAAGAAGAACATTCTGATTGGAAAAAATCAATGATACAGGTTCTAATACAATCTACGAAATTAACAACTATGCATTAAGTCCATATCTTCCAGCAGATTGATACGATACACCAGAAAAAATCCAAGAATTATTAACCGGTGAACAGTGACAATACAAACCAAGATTTATGCCTACTGATACTAAGAGCGACCTTCAAATTACAAAATTTGCTGGTTCATCTCAAGTTACAAACCCTGTTGCATTAAGCATTAGAGGGCCTTCAAACCGTTATATTAATGGTAATACAGACTATAAAGCAATTTACGATCAAATTTACAACACAAAAATTGAAACTTGACAAACAGATAAATTAGACTTTAATATCAAGTTCCAAAAACCTGCTACATTAAGCTTTATGGATATTATTGCTAAAGCTGACTTCCAAAAACAATACCGTCCAACCCATTACACAATCGAACTTAAGAGAACTGAAAAAGTTGAAGTATTCGAAGGTGAATTTATTGATATGCCAGTTGTGTTCAAAACATTAAACTTTGTAGTTGACCCTACAAAAGATACAGATGGTCTTCCATTAACTAATAGATTAGACTTTGGTGCTATTTATGATGGAATTGAAGAAGTTCACATTACAACAATGAGAGAACCAATCAATGACGACGAAAAAACAAGAAAGCTTAAAGTTACAATCATTAGAGAAATTAAATTTGGTCTCGATACTCAAAATAAGAGAGTATTACCAATTAACAACTCTGAAATTCAATTCTATGGAACATCTTGAGAATTTTTAACAAACGAAAATGATCAAATCAACAACGCAATCAATGGTGTTTCAGCTAAAGTTTCAAAAGCTAACGAATACTTTGAATTTACATTCAACTCAGACGCTATTGACTTATTTGGAAAAACAGGGCCAAATATGTCATCATTTGACGTATACATCGATGATGAATTAGTTCTTGAAAATGTTTCAGCAGTTACAACTGAAGAAACATACAACCACTGTTTATTAACATTATTTACACCTGAAAAATACGATTTAACAAAAGATCACAAAATGAAGATTGTAAATAAAGAAAATAAACCATTATTCTTTAACTACATTTTAACCAAATAAGATGTAATCACATAATTTAGAAGATACCTTATGGTGTCTTCTTTTTCTTTTACTTTTTTGGCAAAAAACAAAATAAAAAACCTTCATCACTAGGACGAAAGTTTAAATTTAAAAATTATTTATTTACGTTTTCTACGTTTTTTGTAGAAGGTAAATCCAAAGATTGAACCAATTAATGCAAGTAATCCTGATACACCACCTGCAATTGGACCAACTAAGTTTGAACCACTACTTGTGTTTTCTTTTTTATCTTCTTCTTTAGCAACGTCTTCAGGTTTAGTTTCTGGTTTAACTATACCATTAAGAGCTTCTGTAGCTTTTTGAAGTACAACTAATCTTTCGGATAAATTAGGAATTCCTGTAGTAAAGTCTTCTTTTGCTTTAATTTCTTCAAAAGCAGCTAATGCATTATCAAATGCATCTTTAAATTGTTTATCAGCTTGAATATATTGTGTTGTTTCTTTCATCGCTTCAGCATTCTCGACAACATCAAATGCACTGTTAACTTCTTTTACATTATTCTTAATATCTTCAATCTTAGAAACTTCATCTAAGCCATTTACTGCGTTTTTAGCAGCATCTTTTTGAGTATCTGATAAGTTTGAGGCAGCTTCGATAGCAGTAAGCGCTTCTTCTTTAGCTGTTTTTAATCTACCAGTACCATCAAGAGCATCTTGAGTTGATTTCAATGTATCTAACTTGTTATCTAAGTTAGGATATGGTTCATTAAAGTCAAGTGTTGTTGTTAAGTCGTTTAAAGCATTAACTGCATCATCAAATACATCTTGGTTTGATGCTTGAGTGTATTTGATTTCTCATTCAACTTCTCCAGCAGATTCAACTTTAGCAATTGCTGCATCAACACTTGAAGCATTTGAAACTACTTTATCAATTCCTGCTTTATCTGATTTAGCTTCTACTAATTTGATAGCTTTTTCTTTTTGAGCATCTAATAATTTAGGTAATGAATTAATTTTAGCTATAGCATCTTCTTTTTGATTTTCAAGTAATTTTTCTTCAACTTTAGCAATTGATGATTTAGCTTCAACTTGATTTTTAGCAGCATCTTTTTGAACTGATGTTAAGCTTTTAAGTGCTTCAATAGCTTTAATTGCTTCAGCTTTTGCAGCATCTAATCTATCTTTACCATTTAATAAACCCTTAGTTTCAGATACAGCTTGTAATTTAATATCTAATTGGTCAAACGGAGTTTCAAAGTCTGTGTAGCTTGATAATCCATCTAATGCAGTTATAGCATTATCAAAGTTTGTCTTAACATCATTTGATCCCTGTTTGTATTGAACTTCTTCTTTTATCGCAACTTCATCATTAAGTGTTCCAATACCACTGTTAACTTTTTCTGCATTAGCAACAATTGCGTCAATTTCATCTTTAGTTGCTTTTGAGTTAATTAAAGTTTTAACAGCTGGTTTTTGTACATCATCTGACAAGTTTGATAATAAGTCAATTTTATTTGATGCATCTTGTTTTTGAGCATTTAATAATTTATCAGCAACATTAGCGATAGTTGTTTGTTTTTCAACTTCAGTTTTTGTGTCTCTTTTCTCATCATCTGATAAGTTAGGTAATGTATCAATAGCAGATTTAGCAGCAGCTATTGCGGCATCTAAGTTTTGTTGACCATCAAGTGAGTTGATTGCATTATTAAGAGCTTCCGTTTTTTCTGTAATGTCAGCAATAGGACTTGTTGTAAAGTCTGTTACTGTTTCTACACCTGGTAAGTTGTCAAACGCTGTTTGAGCAACTTGTTTTTTATCTGAATCAGCTTCTGTAAATTGTGGTTTTGATTTAATATCATTAAATCTTTGAATTTGTTCAATTGCAACATCAACATTTGTTGCGTTTGTAGCAATGTCCTTTGTTAATTGAATTGTTATTGCTGCATCGATTTGATTATTAGCTTCTGCAATTTGTTCTTCTGATAAGTATGTTAATTTAGTCAATTCAGATTTTGCAGTTTGTCTTGCTGTTTTTAATTCAATTAAAGCATTATTAAGTTTTTCAGCATTGTTTTTAATATCTGTAATTTCTGAAATTGAGTTAGCTGAAGTTATGCTATTTGAAAAAGTATCTTTTTGTCCATTTGATAATTCATCTAAATTAGAAATGAAAATGTTAGCTTGTTCTTTTTCTTTTTTAAGTCTGTCTAATCCATTCAAGTCAGCTTTTGCATTCTTAAGAGCTATAACTTTTGCATCAAAGTTAGCAGGTAATGTTGAAAAATCAGTTTGTAATTTTAATGGTAATAAACTGTCCAATATAGTATCAAAGTTTGTTTTTCTAGAACCTTCAGCTCCAGTGTAGTTTATTGTTGATTTTTCATATTCAGCTTCTTTAATTTTTGGAAGTGCATAATCAACTTTTGAATAGTTTCATTGAATTGCATCAATTTCAGTTTTTGTAGTTTTATTGTTAATTAATTCAGCTGCTTTTTCTTTTTGGGTTTGTCCTAAGTTAGATAATGAATTAATTTTGTTGATTGCATTTTGTTTTTGAACTTCAAGTAATTTTAAATTAACTAAATTAATTGTGTTAGCAGCATTGATTGCATCTTGTGCAGCTTTTATTCGTTCTTCAGTTAAATTAGTTAATTTAATCAACTCATTTAATGCAGTTGTTCTTGCAGATGATAATTTAGAATCACCATCAAGATCCTCGATAGCGTTTTTTAAGTTAACTGTTAATCTATCAATATTAGAAATTGATCTTGTAAATTCTGAATTTGATTTGATATTGTCTATTGCACTTTTAGCAGAATCAAATGTTTGTTTTTTGTTATTTGCAGCTTCTGTATATGCTGGTTGATTTAATTTCGAATCAGCAATTGAAAGTTGTTCTAATGCAGCATTTAATTTTGTAGCATTAGAAGCAATTAAATTTACATCATTTATAGTTTGCGCATTACTAATAGAGGTTTTAGCAGCTGGTTTTTGAACATTGTCTGATAAGTAAGTTAACTTGTCAATATTTTTGTTAGCTTCTGCTTTTGCAGTATCTAATCTTCTTTGACCATCTAAGTTGTTTTTTGCTATCTGCAAGTTCGGTATTGCAGTATCAATGTTCTCAATTGCTCTATCAAATGTATTTGAATTTTTAACTGTATTAGCAACTATTTCTGCATTATCATAAGCTTTTTTAAGATCTGTCGATGCTTCTATATAGTTAATTGATGACTTTACAGAATCAAAATTTTTGAATTGAGCATTAAAGTTGTTTAATTTAATTACATTTGAAACTATTGAATTCATCGCAACTCTATTTGCACATTGTTCAACTGAAGTTTTTGCACTTGAGACTTGTGTATCAGTTAAGTTGGATAAACTATCAATTGTTTGATTAATAGCTTGATGTTCAAAATTATTTAATTGCTCAACTGCATTTTGCAATGCAATTGCTTCTGCATAAGATCTTTTTTGGTTAAGTTCAACAACTTTTTGATCAATAACGCTTTGTTCTAAATATTTAGATGACAAAATAGATTGTTTAATTGAATCTAAATTAGATTGTCCGTTTAACATCGAAATAGCAGATTGCATACGTTGTTCAATATCATTAACGTTTGTTTCTTGAATTTCTGAAAGTGTTAATTGCTCATTAATTTCAGTAATTAATTGATCAAGTTTAGTTGCTCAACCACTGTTATCAAGTAAGTAATTGATTTGTGTTTTTTGTTCTTCACATTTTTGTAATGCAGCTCTTAATCTTTCTCTATATAAGTTTTGATCATATTGTTTTTTTAAGTCTTCAAGTGATTTAATAATTTGAGCACATTTATCATAATGAGTTTGTAATCTGCTTTTTACATTCGCAAAATCAATAGTTGCATCATTATTAATTGTTTCTTTGATAATAACTTGAATAGATTGAATATTTTGATTTAATTCTGCTTTTTTATCTCGGTAGTTAATTTGTAAATTATCTAAATCTAAGTCAGTAACTTTTTGATTGAATAGTCCTAAATAATCCTGAAGATCATTCAAGATTATTTTTAATCCGGCTAATTTATTTTTCTTCTTGATGTAAATGTTAAGAACATTTTGATATTCAGGTAATTTAGGAATTGTTGTAATTACATCTTGAAATACTTGATAAATATCTTCTGATAATTTAGATTTGTCAGCAATTGTTATAAAACTTAATTGAGAATTTCTAAATGGAACTGATGAATTAAATGTTTTTATATCTGATTTAAAAGCTTCATAAGCATTTTTTAAGTTTGTAATTTTATTTTGAACTTCAGTTTTATCTGAATCAAATAAGTCAGCTCATTCACCTCTTTGGTCAGTCATTGGTTGAACGATATATGAATTAGCTACACTTACAATTTCATTTTGAATATGAAATCTAATGAAATTTTGGTAAGTTGTATTAGCAAGAGTATCTGAATATGCCACATAACTTCTCCCTACGCTAAGAAGTTTATTTACATATTCTTGATTTCTAGAAACCGTAAGTGTTCCTTCAACATTTAAAATTCTTTTTGGAGTTGGATAGTAAATGTTTGTTGGAGTTTCTTTGTAGAAAACTAATTTGATTGAATCACCTAAAACAAATTTATTAGCTAACTGAATTCTTGTATTTGTATCAGTTATCTTTTTCTTTTCTAAAAGATTATTACCTTTGTAAACTTCAACAAAGTAATCTTTCATCGGTTGGTTTAATTCAATAATCGATGTATTGTCAGATAATTTAGTAACAGGAATCGCATTTAATTGTCTTCCTAAAATTCCACGGTTAATTACTCTTTGACTATACATATAGTTTTTACGCACTATAGCTAATGCAAGGGCATCTCCAGGAAAATCCATTGGTACAATTCCTAAATGTTCTCATTGATCTTCTTTTTGTTGAAGTTTTTTAACAAGTCATTTATTTAAAGCTTTGCTAGTTCATCAAGGTTGCTCACCGTTAGATCTTGAAAGGAAGTTGGTCATTATGTCATTGTGAAAATCATTTAGATCTTGATACATGTTTGCCATAGACTCAAATGATCTCTTCTTTACATCTTCTGTTGAATCATATACATCTTGTCAAATATTTCAGTTATTACCGTGATCAATGAAAGTTCCATAGTTATTATCTGAATAAACTTTGTGGTGAAAGTTATTTACAACAAAAACTTTACCTCTTAGTTCATTAAGTGTTGGGTTCAGATTATTATTACGAGAATCATTTTTGAAGAGAAAATCTTTGAATTTATAAAGATTATCAATTATTGAGTTTCTTCATTTTATACAATCTGTAGCAGATAAATTACCAACATCTACATTTTCATCTTTTATACGTAAAATGATTGTTTCACTTGAGTGTGCAGTTAAGAATTTTTTACACTCATCTAACACATTTTGTAGATATAAGTTATTCGAATATGCTCCACCGTGATTAACTAAATTGTTTCTATCTAAACGAATATCAAAATAACGAATACCCATTTTCAATTGGGTAGGT
Organism: Mycoplasma sp. 2045; assembly: GCF_024582715.1. Taxonomy (GTDB): domain Bacteria; phylum Bacillota_I; class Bacilli_A; order Mycoplasmatales; family Metamycoplasmataceae; genus Mycoplasmopsis. The sequence continues at coordinate 348,578 of NZ_CP102083.1, read as the reverse complement.
AAATTTTTGTACTGTGTTCTAGCTCAAGCAGAACCGAAAAATCATTTAACACCTCTACCATCATACATACCACTATCGTGAGTTCCTGGTATAGAAATCTCTGATAGCAATTTATCCCCATCAACATCAGCCATTCAATCACTTAAATTCAATTGTGTTTGTGTATCATCTGAATAAGCTTTATTTTCATCTGTTCAAGAAACACTTTGTTGAACAATTCCTGAAATTGCAGTCAATGAAAGAATCGGAGCTGCTCCGAGAGTTAAACTTATTATCAATTTCTTATTTCCTTTTTTCATAAATGTACCAACCTACTCAAAATTTGAGTAATCATAATAAATTTATAAATAAATTTATTGTATTTTATCTGTCTATTTTAACAAATTCTAAACACTATACACAATGTCTGATTGTTAAATTTCAAGATTTATTAGCTTATTTAAATTTGATTTACATTTTTTTACTTTTAAGTCTAGTAGACTATTATAAAAGTAAAAAAATAAGATGCAATTGCATCTTATAAATATGATTTTTTGATTGGGAATTTTTTAGTTAATTCTAAAACTTCTTGTTTAAGTTCATTTAGTTTATCAATTTCATTTTCTGAACTTAACATTTCATAATTTCTAAGTGTGTAATCAATTATGTCAGCTAATTTATCTCATTCTGTGAAATCTCTACTTGTCATAGCAGCAGTTCCAATTCTAATACCACTTGCTACAAACGGTGAAAGTGTATCGAATGGAATTGTGTTTTTGTTTAATGTAATGTTGATTTTACCTAAGATTTCTTCAGCTTGTTTACCGCTAATGTTGTATGTTGATAAAACATCAATCATAAATAAGTGGTTGTCTGTTCCACCTGAAATAATTTTTGCACCTTTGTTAATGAAGTTATTACAGAACTTATCTGCATTTAATCTAATGTTTTTTGCATATTCTTTAAACATAGGTTGCATAGCTTCATAAAAGCTTACAGCTTTTCCAGCTATAGCGTGGAATAATGGTCCACCTTGGTATCCAGGAAATACTCATCTGTCGATTTTTTTAGCAATTTCTTCATCATTAGTCATAATGATTCCACCTCTACCTCCACGTAATGTTTTATGTGTTGTAGAAGTAATAATATCTGCATAACCAACTGGCGATGGGTGTTCTCCAGTAGCAACAAGTCCTGCAATGTGAGCTATATCAGCAAGTAATTTTGCACCACATTTATCAGCGATTTCTCTGAATTTAGCAAAGTCAATTGTTCTTGAGTAAGCTGAATAACCACAAATAATTAAGTGTGGTTTTTCTTTTAGAGCAAGTTCTAAAATTGCATCATAATCTAAAATTCCATCTTTACTTAAATCATATGAAACTGATTCATAGAAAATTCCACTAAAACTGATTTTGTATCCGTGTGTTAAGTGTCCACCTGAACTAAGTGAAAGCCCCATAATTTTTCCACCACTAGGTACAACTGATGCAATAGCAGCAGCATTTGCAACTGAACCTGAATAAGGTTGCACGTTAGCAAATTTAACACCAAAAATAGCTTTTAATCTATCAATAGCAGCTTGTTCAACTACGTCAACATTTTCACATCCACCATAATATCTTCTATTTGGGTAACCTTCACCATATTTATTTGTTAAAACACTACCTTGAGCTTTAAGCACATCTTCTGAAACATAGTTTTCACTAGCGATTAATTCAATGTGATCTTCTTGTCTTTTTAGTTCATTATTAATTGCATCTTGAACTAATTTATCTTTTAAACTAATATCTGAATACATAGGTCTCCTAGTTGTTAAAATGTGAATCTATTTTCTCAATTTGCTCACTTGAACCTGTAATTCTAAGTGTTACATTGTGTGAATTTTCTTTTTTGTAATCATCAATTTGGTCAATGCTGAAACAATCTGAAACTGATTTAATTTGATTAATTTTATCTTGAATGTACTCACCATTTGCAAGTTCAAATGTAAGGTCAAGTGTTTTGTATGGTTCAGTATTAACTGATTTGAATTTAGTTGCTGCTTCATTGTTTCTGATGTTTTTAATCACATCTGTGAATAATTCTGCATAGAATGCATTTGTCTTATCGATTGATGGATGAATTTTACCTAATCAACCTAATTCAACTTGTGCACATGTGTTTTGGTCAATGTAAACAATTTTTGCAGATGCATTTGGATGAACTAAAGCGTTGTCTTTTAAAGGAACAAATTCTAAATCTAATTTTGCGAAATTAATAATATCTTGTTTCATTTCAAAGAATGATTTAGTTGTCGAAGTAAGACCTAAAACTTCATTAGAGTTCCCGATCATTCCTACTTCAAAAATGTTAATTGAGTTTAATTTACGTTTTTGATTGTATTCAACAACTTCTTGCAATGAAACAATAATTGAATTACGTACGTATTCTCTTTCTTTAGAAACGAATGTTAATAAAGGTCCAACAGTTTCTTCTAAGTCTAAAACTTTAAAGTCTGCTTTTTCTTTAGAAACAAGTGTAAATGTTCTAACTTCTGAATAACCCATTCCACTAATAATATTTTTTGTTCTATCTTTTGATTGTGTAATTAATGGAACATTTTTAACAATTTCTTCTTTAAAGTTGCTGTATGAATAGAATCTGAATAATTCTTCCATAACATCTTCAAATAAGTTAACATCATATCTGTAGTTAGGAACTTTAACAGTGTCTACTTCAAAGATAAATCCTAATTTACTTAATTGATCTTTAGCTTTGATAAATTCAACTAATTGATTGTCTGATTTATTTGAGTAAACTTTTAATTTTTCATTATCAATTTTTATTTCTTTGTAACTATCAAATTCAAATTCACCAATTGTATTTGAGACTTGTAAATCATTGCAGTATGATCTGATGAATTTAACTGCTAAACTTGCTAATTCGGGTGTAATTGTTCTTGCACCTTGTGCAGCTGAGTTTGAAATTAATTTAAGCTCTTTAGATGAATGTCTAACATCTGTAGACTTAAACACTCCAACTTCAAATAAATAATCATTTGTTTGCTCTGTAGCTTTCGTGTCTTCTAGACCCATAGCACAAGCAACTGAAACAGGTTTATTGTTAGCAAAAATTGTTAAAACATTATTTAATTCAACTTCTTTATTTCCTAAAATGACTAATTTTCCTAAATAATAATCTGCACTTAAATTGTTTTCTAATTTTGTAGCATCATAAACGTGAGCAGGCACACCATAGTTAATTAATGTTAAGTTTGTTAAATTAACTGCTCAGTCGAATTTTGTATCAATACCGTTTTTTGCAAGTAACATTTTTTCATATAAAGTTGTTTCTTTTTTACCTTTAACTTCTGTAAATGATAAATGTTGTGCTTTGTTTTTATTAACTGTAAATTGTGTTGTAAATGAACTTGGCGTTTCTTTTAATATGCTTATAAAGTCAGTATCAAAATATGAAGCTAATTCTCTAGCTAAAACATAATATGAGTTTGCATCATTTCTGTTTGCCGTTACTGAAATTTCAATAAGTGTGTCATTAAGACCTAAAAGTTCCATTGCATCATCTTCAAGTGTAGCAAAATCGTTTGATAAAACTAAAATTGAGTCAGTATATGATAAAAGTGAATTATCATATCCAATTTCAGATCACGCACCGAACATTCCTTGTGATAAAACTCCTTTAATTTCTTTGTCTGCGAAAACAAAATTTCCTTTTGATGCACCTGTTGGGAAGCAAATTGTAAGGTCACCTGGTTTTAAAATTCTATTATTTGTTTGAATTGTGTATTCACCTTGTTTTGTTAAAACTTTAACTACATCTAATTTGTCTGAATTAGGGTTAACTGAAACTTCTAAAACTTTTGCAAATACTAAACCTTTAACGTCAGAGAAAGGTGAAACTGATTCAACTTCTAAACCTAAGTTGTTTAATGCTTTTTCTACTTCTTTTGCATCTAACTTAATATTTGGTAAATATTTATTTAAATGTTTTAAAGATAAAATCATAAATTACTTTCCTCCTTTAGTTAAATCTCATTTGATTGGTTCTACATTGTTTTGTTTAAGTTTTTTATTAATAGTTTTAAATAAGTGTGAATCTGCAAAACCTTTGTTGTAACTATATGGACTTGGGTGTGCAAGTTCAACTAAGTTCTTAGGATTAATTGCTATATCTTTAATGAATTGTTGTGCTTTTTTACCTAACGCAACCACAATAACATTAGGGTTTTGCGCAACTACTTCTTCAACTACTTTGTGTGTGAAAGTTTCTCATCCTATTTTGAAGTGTGAAGCAGGCTTGCTTTGAGCAACTGTTAAAACTGTATTTAATAATAAAACACCTTGTTTAGCTCAAGAAACAAGTGAAGTCGTTTCTAATTTTGTTTTAGGATAATCTTTTTTAAGTTCCTTAAGCATATTATTTAGTGATGGAGCAAATTTGTCATCGTATGTTGAAAATGCTAATCCATCAGCTAAACCTAATGTGTGGTATGGATCTTGACCTAAGATAATAACTTTAGTTTCATTAACTTGGAAGAATTCAAATGGTTTAAATAAATCCATTTGGTGTGGAAAAACTTTAACTCCATTTGTTTCTTCTTCTTTTAATTTATCTAAAATTTTTGTAAAGTATGGTTTTTGACCTTCTGACTGTAATATTTTTAAAAAACTATCTTTCATTTTTAAATTGCTCCATTATTCTTAAATCATTTCTGTATAAATCTCTTATATCTGTAAAACCATATTTAATCATTGTGATACGTTCAATTCCAATACCAGCTGCAAAACCGTTAAATGATGAATCAAAACCAGCCATTTCTAAAACACTTGGATGAAGCATACCGGCACCTAAAATTTCAATTCATCTATTTTTGTAAAATACATCAACTTCAACACTTGGCTCAGTGAATGGGAAGTAACTTGGTCTTAATCTGATTTCAACGTTTTCTTCTAAAACATATGAAAGTAAATCTTTAAGAGTTCAAATTAAGTTAGAGAATGAAACTTTTCCAACTGTAACAAAGTCAATTTGAGTAAATTGGTGTGAGTGAGTTGCATCATCTTCATCATTTCTGTAAACTTTACCAATAGCAAAAGTTGAAAATTCCTTATTAGGATTTTCTTCAAGAACTTTTGCAGTAATACCTGTATTATGTGTTCTTAATAAAGTTTGTTCTGTAATGTAAAGTGAGTCATGCATCCCTCTTGCAGGGTGATCATCTGGAATATTTAAACGTTTAAAGTTATATTCATCAGATACAATTTCACCATCTTTACGCTCATAGTATCCGTGTTGGAAAAATCAATCTCTTAATCTTTCTTCAACAAGTGTGATTGGGTGTAATGCTCCAGGTTTTAAAACAGGAATTGTTGCGTCAATAAATTCTGAATTAATTTTCTTTTCAATTTCAAGTTTTTGAATTCTTTCTTCAGCTAACTTAAAGAAATCTTCATATTCTTTTTTAAGAATTGTAATTTTTTGTCCAATTTCTTTCTTTTGTTCAACTGGGGCTGTTTTTAATTCTTGTTGAAGTTTGTAAATTTCTCCTTCATTTGAAAATACACTTGCTTTTGCTAATTTAAGATCTTCTAACGAATTAATGTTTTCTAATTTTAAATTCATCTAATCCTCCTTGATTGCTTCCTTGATTTTTTGTCAATATTTTTTGTATTTTTGTTCGTTTTCATTTAATCCAGCAAAATAAAATTCTGCTTTAGATAATTCTTTTGGTAAATATTGCTGATTGACATAATTGTTTCAGTAGTTATGTGGATATTTGTAATCAACTCCATCACCTAATTTAACCGCTGATGCATAATGTGAATCTCTTAAATGTTTTGGTATTTGATAAATTTGTCCTGAATCCAAGATTTGTTTTGTGTTTTCGATTGCAATGTATGTTGAGTTACTTTTTGGTGCTAGTGCAATATCGATAATTGCAAAAGCAATTGGTAATTTTCCTTCAGGCATTCCGAGTCGCTCAAAAGCTTCAATTGCATTTAGCACTCTTAAGCTTACATTCGGTGAAGCGTGACCAATATCTTCATATGATGCACAAATCATTCTCCTGAATAATCCATCAACATCTCCACTTTTTAAAATTAACATCCCATAATACAGTGCAGCATTTACATCTGAACCTCTGAGAGATTTGTGAAATGCAGATAAATTATTGTAATGTGCACTTGAATTTAAGTCACTGTAAAAGTTAATATTTGGAATAACTTGTTTCAGTTGCTCTTTGGTAATTTCTACACCTGGATCAGAACATAAAATGAGCATATGTAAATTGTTAATACTTAATCTTAAGTCTCCTGAAGAAAATCTAGCTAAGTTTTTTAGAACATCCATACTAATTAAGTAGTTAGGAAAACTTTCTTTAACAATTTGATTAAGTTTCTCTGCGATTTCATTTTCTGAAATCTTAAAAAACTGCACAATTTGCATTCTACTTCTTAGAGCAGGCACAACTTTAAAGTAAGGGTTTTCTGTTGTAGTTGCATAAACAATAATCTTGTCAAATTCTAGATAAGATAACAAAATGTCTTGCTTATCTTTATTTAATCTATGTATTTCATCGATGATGATTACATCATTATTTTTGAAAATATTAATTAATTTATCTTTATTATCAACTGATGCGTTAAATAAATCATACTTAAGACCTAATTGGTTAGCCAAAATCATTGCACTTGTTGTCTTACCGGTTCCTGATTCACCAAAGAAAATAAAACTTGTTGTTATTTTGTTTGCAACAACTTTTTCAAGTAGTTTAACAACGTGCTTTTGTCCAACGATGTCTTCTAATTTAGTTGGTCTGATTAAATTTGCTAGATTTTTATTGTTCATAACACCCTTTTAGTTAATTAATAAAATAAATTTTATTAATTATACATTTTTATTTTTTTAAAGATTGCACTTTGTTGTTTAGTTTATAGTAATAAAAGTTTAAAGTGGCAAAACTTTTAAAGCTTGCACACTATTATAAAAATAAAAATAACTGCTTTATAGCAGTTAAATTTAGTCAATTACATATTGTGATATGGTACATTAGTTTTAACAAAAATGAATTTATGATTTGGAAGCATTTCTTGAAGTTGTTCATACATATCAAGCGCAAATACTTCTTCATCTAAGTGTGGAACTTCTAAAATGTTTGTGTTTGTTTGGTCAAATACGATTCAGTCACTTCATCTAAAGTCGCTTGAAATGATTAAGTCACATTTTGTAGCTAAATCATTAATTTGCCCAATGTATCCACTTCCACTTAAGATTGCAACTGTTTTGAATTTTTTATCGTAGTTTTCAGGTGCAACATTAGTTCTAAATGAGTGCAATCCTAATCTTTTTTCTAATAATTCTTTAATTTGGTTTAATGATAAATTAGCATTAATAACTGATGAGAATTTTTGTGTTAATTCTTCATTTTGTTTTGCTTCTATACCCATATATCTTGCAATTTGGTATGAAGTACCTTTTGGGTCACAGTCGTAATTTGTGTGCATTGAGAATGCTGTAATTTGGTGTTTTCTAAGTAAATTTAAGATTTCTCTTTTGTATGGAGCTTTGTAATCTTCATCAATTCATCTTCTTTCGAATTTGAATGGGTGGTGTGTTAAGATAACGTTGCAATCATTATCAATTGCTTCTTGAAGCACTTCTTTTGTAAGGTCTATTGCTAAAACTGCACCTTTGAATTTTTTAGCTTGAACTGTTTTAACTGAGTACCCTGATGGATCTCAAATTTCTTTGTTTTCTAATGGGTACATTTTGTTTAATAATTCAATAAAATCTTTAATTTTTAAACTTTTTTCTCTCATAATATCTATTTTTCCTAATTTTGTTTAATTGTCGTTTTTAGTTTCTAATAAAGTCTTTTAAGTTTTTACCGTGTTTTGGATCTGATTTAAGTTTACGTAAGATTTTGTTTTCAATTTGTCTTACACGTTCTTTAGAGACTCCTCCACGGTCTAGTGCTAATTCTTCTAATGAGTGCACTCTGTATTTATTTCCGTTTTCATCAACACCGATACCAAAACGTTTACAAATAAGTTTTTTATCTTCTGGATCAAGGTTGTTAACCATATCTAATAAGATTTCTTCTAATTCTTCTTGTGAAGCATAATCAACCGGTGAAACAATGTTGTCATCTTTAACAAAGTCACTGAATGATGAATCGTTTTCTTTACCGACTTGTTTATCTAATGAAATAGGGTCGATATTAATTTTTCTAATGTATCTAACTTTAGCAGCATCATATCCATTTTGGTATCTTTCTGCAATTTCCTCATCAGATGGTTCTCTTCCTAATTCTTGTTGTAATTCACGTTCAATTTTTGAAATTTTGTTAATTGTTTCTACCATATGAACAGGCACACGGATTGTTCTAGCTTGGTCAGCTACAGCTCTTGTGATAGCTTGTCTAATTCATCAAGTAGCATATGTTGAGAATTTAAACCCTTTGTTAACATCATATTTTTGAACAGCTTTTAAGATACCTGAGTTACCTTCAGAAATTAAGTCAATAAATGTAAGTCCTCTATTTTTGTATTTTTTAGCATTGTTAATAACTAGACGCAAGTTTCTTTGGATAAGTTTATCTCTTGCTCTTTTTCCTCTGAAACCACCTTTTTCCATTAATTTAGCTAAGTGTTTTTCTTCTTCTAAAGTTAATAATTCTCCATATTTACCGATTCAACGCATATATCATTTAACAATGTCATTTGTTTCAGTAAGTTTGTTTGATAAGTTATATTTAATTTTTGTATCGTCAGCTAATTCGATTGGTTCATCGTAAGTTTCAAAAACTAAATCCATATCATCAAAACCTGAATCAATTCCTGCATCATCAAAGAATTCATCGCTTAATCTATGAACTTCAGTTTCTTTTTCTTCATCTTCCTCTTCTTCTTCATCAGCTTCTATTTCTTCATCTGGAATTGTGTAGTAATCTTCGTTTTCGTCATCTTCATAATACTCATCATCATCCATATCATCAGAATCAAAGCCACCGTCAAAGTCAGGCTCCTGGTCATCAAGGTCAGTTAATTTTTCGAAATCATAGTCATCTAGACTTTTTTCTTTTGTTTTCTTAGATTTTTTTGATTTTGCAGGTGCTACATCTTCAAAATCAGCTTCTGTATAGTCATCATTGTCACCGAAGTCAACATCATCAATAATAATATTGTTATCTTTTAATTCTGACATAAAATCATCAATAGTGTCTTCATCAATAGATAAACCTTTTGAGCTTAAGATATCAAAGACTTCTTCTTGAGTTAAGTAATCTTTGTGGTGCTTTTTAAGCTCTCTTTTCATATAATTAATAATCTCTTCAAATTTATACATAAATTATCTCCCTCTCTTCTTATCAGGTTTATTTGAGTTAAGTTTTTTCAAGTTATTTATTGTGTCAACAAGATATGGTGGCAATGGATCTCCCTTAGGTAAATCTGCAATTGTTTGTTGTATAAATGGTTCTTGTTCTACTATATATGAATTAAACGAAAGCATACTTGTCTCTGTAAAGAAAGTTGTTTCTTCATATAACTCGTGTAAATAATTTTCAATAATTTCTGAATTAACTTCAGCTTCAGTCATTCCACAATTTTTAAGTAAATATTGCTTGAATATGTCTAAATAATTTTCATTTAAATATTGTGTGGTGTTTTTCATGACTTCTTTGTATAGTTTGCCAATTTGAGTTGGGTAGCTAAAAACAGCACCAATATGTTCAGTTTGTTTTAAGATATCCAAAATATGAGGGTTCATCATAGCTTGAGTTAAGATTTTCAATCTATTTTGAATACCTAAAGTAGTAAGCTTGCTGTAAAAATCTTTTTCATCAAACCTAACATTGTTAAGTGCTTGAACAAACCCATCATATGGATCAAAAGGTGCATATGGGTCATTTGCAACAAATTCATCATACTTGACTTGTTCTTGGATTTGTCTTTTAGGAACAATTTTTAGTTCGTAATTAAATTCTCTTTGTAATTGTGATTTTAAATATTGTTGTTCTTTTTCACTAAATAAATCAAGGTATTTATTAAGTTCAATGATAAACAAGTTAAAGTGATTAAAATCATAATTATCACTGCTGATTTGATGTTTGATTTTTAAACGATTGTAAAGAAAGTCAATAGCAGATATTTGTGAATTGTTAATCAAGTCAACTAAAGTTTGTGCACCATATTCATTTAAAATTTCGTCAGGGTCTTTTGAATAAGTGTTATTAATAATAGAAACATCAAAATTGTGTTCTAATAATCTACTTAAACTTCTAAATGTTGCTTCAATTCCTGCTTTATCATTATCAAGGAACATTAAAACTTTTGTGTTTTTGATAAGTGCTAAATGTTCTTTAGTAAGTGCAGTCCCCATAATTGCGACTACGTTTTCAATTCCTGCTTTATAACAAGCGATAACATCCATATAACCTTCAACAATTACAACTTGTTTTTTAGTTCTGATTGAATCTTTGGCATTATGGTAGTTATATAAAATTCTCGATTTGTTAAATGCAACAGTTTCTGGAGAGTTAATGTATTTAGGTGAATTAGGATCATTGTTATTTAGTTTTCTTCCACTAAATCCAACAATGTGTCCGTGTTCATTAGCAATACCAAAAGTTACTCTATCCCAGAATAACTCGTGCATATCTGCATTAACTAATCCTGCTTGTTGCATTTGATGTGTTGAATAATTTAAATTAGTTAAATAATTAACCAAAACATTTTTAGGTGCATAACCAATGTTGAATTTTTCTCTAATTTGATTGTCAATTTTACGTTTAGCTAAATATTCTTTAGCAGATTGATTGGTTAAATATTGAACTTTGTAAAATGAGTTAACAATGTCTAAAACATCAGTTATTTCAATTGCTTCTTGAGAATAATTTATTGTTTCAGTTTGCTTATATTGTTCAAAATCAAGTTCAATATTTGCTCTTTTAGCTAAATATTCTAATGTGTCTACATAAGAAATGCTTTTGTATCTTTTCACAAACTCAATTACGTCACCAGCAGTTTCGCAAACAAAGCATTTGAAAATTTGCTTAGCTTGAACAACACTTAAACTAGGTTTAGTATCTTGGTGAAAAGGACATAGTCCAACATAACTATTTCCCTTTTTATGTAATTGAATAAATTCAGAAATAACATCAACAATATCATTTGCATGTTTAATTTGATTTGTTATTTCAGAAGTTAATCTTGCTGACATTATTTCCTCCTTTGAATTAATTTAGTTAGTTTTATTTTTGAATAAATGAAATTACTTGGTCAATTGATACTCTGACTTGTTCCATAGTATCTCTGTTTCTTAAAGTAACTGCATTATCCTCTAATGTGTCATAGTCAATTGTTAAACATCAAGGTGTTCCAATTGCGTCTTGACGACGGTATCTTTTTCCAATTGAACCAGCTTCATCATAAGTTACTGAAATTCCGGCAGCAACTAAATTGTTGAAAATTTCTTTTGATTTTTCATTTAACTTTTTAACAAGTGGCATAACAGCAACTTTGTAAGGTGCAATTTCGTAAGGGAAACGTAAAACAATTCTTGAATCATTATTTTCTAATTCTTCTACATCATAAGCACTTGTAATTACAGCTAACATTAAACGATCTAATCCGATGCTTGGTTCAATAACATATGGAATAACTTTTGTATTATTTTCAGGATCTAAGTAATCAAGTGATTCTCCTGTTGCATTCATATGTGACTTAAGATCGTAATCTGTTCTGTTAGCAACCCCCAGTAATTCTCCTCAACCAAAAGCAAAATTGAATTCAATATCACTTGTTCCTGCTGAATAGTGGGCTAACTCTTCTGGGTCGTGAGCTCTAACTCTGATTAAGTCTTTTGAAATTCCTAATTGTTGTACAAAGTTATAAGCTTTGTTTACATAGTAGTCAAATCATTGCTGTGCTTCTTCAGGTTTTGTAAAGAATTCGAGTTCCATTTGTTCAAATTCCCTTGTTCTGAAAATGAAGTTTCCTGGCGTAACTTCATTTCTAAAGCTTTTTCCAACTTGTGCTACACCAAATGGTAATTTAGCTCTCATTGTTCTTTGAACGTTTTTGAAGTTAATAAAAATACCTTGTGCTGTTTCAGGTCTTAAGTAAACTTTTGATTTAGCGCCCTCAACAACTCCTTGAGAAGTTTCGAACATTAAGTTAAATTTCTTAATGTCTGATCAATCTGTTTTATCTCCTTCATATTCTTTGATGTGGTCTCTTACAAAAGCGACCATTTCATCAAAGCTCATTTTTTCAGGAATTAAATCAGGATTTACTTCTTGAATCAATTTGTCTGCTCTATATCTTTTTCCATTAACTTTGTTTTCAATTAAAGGGTCAGAGAAGTTAGAAACGTGACCACTTGTTACTCAAACTTGTGGGTTCATTAAAATTTTTGAGTCAATTAAGTAGTTGTTAGTTTCTTTGATAACAAATTCACGTTTTCAAGCTTGCTCAATGTTATCTTTTAAAAGTGAACCAAGTGGTCCATAATCTCAAGTATTTGACAATCCTCCATAAATTTCACTTCCTTGAAAAACAAATCCAGAGTTCTTCAAGTGATTAACAATATCATTCATTTTATTTTCTCTATTATTTAGCATAATTGTAATTTTATCACTAAACGCTTAATAAAAAATTTATTTTTTATTATCATAATTTGATGAAATCCAAAGAAAAAAGCAAAAATTTTTGAATTTTGTTACACATTTGATTTTTACACTTTACTATTAAGTTCAAAATATGTTTACCCCTTACACACTATGGAAAACATCAAAAAAATAGCTATTTTTTCTTAATTTTTGTGAAAAAAAAGCAAAAAAATACCGTTTTTCCCTAAATTATAGGGTTATAAGTAGACAAATATATCATCATTATTTATAAAAAGCATTTATAATTAAGAGGAACGAAAGTTTATTTTATATAACGTTATACAAAATTACTTATTTAAACAAAGGAGATATATGAAACGTTTACAATGTTTATATAGACCTAACAAGGATAAAAACTACCCTTGAGCTCTTAAACACCCAAAAGTCGAAAGTCCTTTAGCTCTATTCAAAACTCGTAAAGACGCTATGACCTGATTCTTATCATTAGGTTACGAGTGTGCAACTTGATTCCAAACAGATAAAAAAATCTGAGGAGGAATCGTTATCGAATTTAATGATGAAGATTCAAAAGGAAATATCATTCCTGAATTCGAACTTAACGTTGATAAATTCGACGGTGGTTTAGATTACGAAGAAACAGTAGAAGAATTAGCTATTGATCCAAAAACAATGAAACGTGATGACAAAGCAGCTAAAAGAAACTTAAAAGAAGTAGTTGATTTCAAAATCATTAAAGATCACGAAACATACTTCCCAGCTGATGATGATTACGTTTACGAAAGAAAAAAATCTGCTAAAGACTTAGAAATTGAAAAATTACAAAATGAATTAAGCAAAAAAGAACAATTAGAAAAAGAAGTTAACGAACTTCAAGAAAAATTAGCTAACTCAGTTACAAAAGAAGTTTTAGTTGAAAAATTTGTAGAAAAAGATGTTGAAGTTTTACCAGTGTGTGAAGATAAAATTACAGAATATGCATACATTAGAGACTTAATGATTTCTGAACAAATCAAAGTATTAGCAATCTACGCTAGAAAACTTCGTTTAACAGCCGCTTCATTACCAGAAACATTAACATCATTAGAAGACATCAAACGTATTGAAACAAACTTTGAAAATGTTTTAAAAGCTGCTAAAGCTCTTAAAAAAGATGTTAAAGGAAATGAAGAATACAAAGAATTATTAGCTGCTATTGTTGCTACTATTTCTAAAGCAATGCAAGAATTTGCTGACAAAGTTAAAGGAAGCGAAGAAATCGAATTCAATGCTGAAACAGAAGTTTACTCAGTATGTGAATTAGTTGGAAACATTACTTTAGCACAAAAAACTTCATACGTATTATTCAACAACTTACACGTTGGATTTGTTAAAAAAGACAGCTACGACTACTCAATCTTCTTAGGTGAAGAAGCTCAAAGACAACACTTCTTAGTATTTGAATCTGTATTATCAGATGGTGTTGTTTCAGGTGAAGGTCAAGTTGTTACAACACGTTCAAGAGCTAGTCTTTTAGCAATTTTCTTAATTGTTTTAGGATACTCAATCTTAATCGTGTTAACAATCTTATTAGGATTAGGATACATCATTTAGTTTTAATCCAATGCGCAAGGCTTAAACGCCTTGTTTTTTTATTCTCTGAATGTGTTAAAATTTATATAAATATAAATTTAAGACAAGAAGGTGTAAGATGAGACTATCATTAATTTCATTAAAAAATAACTCAGTTGAAAAAGTAAGAGAATACTTAGAAAGATTAAAAGATCAAAGTGCACAAAACTTTGAAGTTATTCTTTGTTTAACTGAAAACTCAAAAGCAATTTTCAAAGTTGCTAAAGATTACTACCAATTTTTCGGTAACAGACTTATTATGATTTTCAACACAAAAAGCACTTCATATCAACACAATTTAATTAGTGCATTTAGAGTTGCAAAAGGTGAATTTATTACTGTTTTAAATTCAGATTCAACATTTAGAGATAGTTATGTTGAAAACATTTTAGAACAAGCACAACGTTGAAATGTTGATGTTTTAGAATTCAAACCAAAACTAATTGGTTCAGTTAGATTCAAACCAAAAGAAAGAGCTGAAATGAGCCAAATGTTTGATTTAACTAAAAATTCATTACCATTAGCGTATAGTTTCCCTTTCATCTTCAACAAAGTTTTCAAGAAATCATTAATTAAAAAATTCATTAAATATAGACCTCAAATTTCAAACGATTCAATTATGTGTATTGAAGTTACATACAGTCTTTTAATGAATGCTAAAAAATATAAATACCTTGACTATAAGGTTAAAAGAGATTTTATTTCATCAGATATTTGATTGAACACACAAAATTATGTTAAATCATTTGATATAATTAAACAAATAGCAAAGAATCAGAATTTAAAGATTAATGAAGAATTAGAATACGCAAAATACTACTTCTTAAAATTACTTCTTTCAGGTTTCTTAAAAGCAAACTACTTCTTCTATAAATTATTCAATGTTCAAGATGATGAAGTTAGCGAAAAACGTAGTTCATTCCTAAATGATAAACACGCTGAAACAATTAAGAAAATCGAAGATACAGCAGATTTTCAAACATTTTTAACAACTAACTATTACGTTCTACTTGATAATGATGAAACTAAATTACTAAAAACTAAATTTTCTAAATTAAAGGCAGATAAATTATTAAAAGGACTTGAATAATTAACTTTCCATATGGGCTTTCTCATATGGTTTTTTAATGCAAAAAGTCAAAAATGCACCATAAAATTTCTATAAATTTTATTTATCAATAGATGTGCTAAAATTTATATATATTAAAAATATATATAAAGGAGAATTTACAATTCAAATTGTAATCAAGCACAAATGTATAAAAATGCATCTTTTTTCAAGAGATTTTTTTCAAATGTCTTCGACAACTTTTTGTTTATAGCATTTTCTGCAGTTATCTTTTTGATAATGCTAGATCACGCTAATCAAACATTAACTCACAGAATTGTTTCTGTTGTCTTAGTTTGCATTTGAATGAATGTTTATTTCTTGATTTTGCCTTTATCACTAAAAGGCAAAACACTTGGAATGGAACTATTTAAACTCAAGCTCATAGATACAAATTCAAAGCAGTTTAGTTATAAACTCATTTTCAAAAGAAACATAATAGGAATATTTATGTTGCAAGTTATCTTCTTACTCACAATTATTCCAATGTGCCTTCAAAAAGAAATGACAATCAAGGAATTTGAAAAAACAAATGAATTTAAATCATCCAGCGCATTTATATCTGCACTAATGACTGCATGATTAGCAATTCACACAATAGGTTACACAATGTTAATTTTTTACAAAAAAAAACTAACATTACTTGATTTAATGTTTAATACAAGGATTGTTGAAGATAAGCAAATACAACAAGTGCTTGAAGAAGAAATTGTGCTTTTACCTTTCTATAATAAAGGACGTAAATATCGTTACGTTAATAAGGAGGAGAATTTATGGGATTAATTAAACCTGATTTATTAAGTGACTTAAACGAACAGCAACGTGAAGCTGTTGAATATTTTGACTCACCTTTAAGAATTATCGCAGGTGCTGGTTCAGGTAAAACTAGAGTTCTTACAAGAAAAATAGCTTACTTAATTAATGACTTAGGTGTAAGCTACAAAAATATTTTAGCTTTAACATTTACAAATAAAGCTGCAAATGAAATGAAAGAACGTGTTTTACAATATTGTTCAAAATCAGTTGATAGCGATCAACTTAAAATCTCAACATTCCACTCATTTTGTGCAAAATTATTAAGAAGAAAAAGTAAATTAATTGGATTTAGAGAAAACTTTATTATCGTAGATGACCCTGACAAAATCCAAATACTTCAAGGTATTTATGAAAAAAGAGGAATCACATCTCACGATATTAGTTATAAAACAATGATTGAGTACATTTCTTGAGCTAAAAACTTCCAAATTCAATCAGGGCCTGAATTAGCAAAAATGCTAAACAAGTCACCTCAACACATCCTTGCAGTTGTATATCAAGATTACTTAAACGAATTAACTTCAAAAGGTGCTGTTGACTTTGATGACTTAATCATCTTTACAAAACTTTTATTCGATACACATCCTGAAGTAGTTGAAGAACTTAAGAAATTATTTGAATACATGCTTGTTGATGAGTTTCAAGATACATCAAAACTTCAATATGAAGTTATTAAACAAATCATTGGTCCAAATACACACTTTACAATTGTTGGAGACCCTGACCAAACAATCTACAACTGACGTGGTGCTGATGTTAACTTAATCTTAGACTTTGATAAAGATTTTGAAAACGTTAAAACAATCGTGCTGGATACAAATTACAGATCAAGTAAGAAAATCTTAGATGCAGCTAACAATCTTATTATTCATAACTCAAACCGTGTTCATAAAAATTTAATTACAGAAAACGAAGAAGGTTTAGAAATTGAGTATTACCACGGATTCAATTCAGAAGCCGAAGCTAGATGAGTAGTTCAAAAAATTAATGAACTTAAAAAACAAAAACAACAATTAAAATCAATTGCAATCTTATATCGTGCAAACTACTTATCAAGACCAATTGAGGATGCACTTATTGCAGAAAACATTAACTACAAAATCTTTAATGGAATTAAATTCTTCCAACGTGCTGAAGTTAAAGATGCACTTGCATTCTTGAAAGTTTTAGCAAACCCTAATGATGATATTTCATTCGAACGTGTTATTAATGTTCCTAACAGAGGAATCGGTCCTGCTACTCTTAAAAAACTTAAAGACCACGCAGAAAACATTCACGATAGTTTATTCAACATAATGATTAGAGATATTAAAATTCTACCTATCTCAAAAGAATTAATTGTTAAATCAATCTTCCCATTCTTATCAACTATTCGTAAATACCAAAAAGCTTTATTAACAAATAAAATAAGCTTAACTTTGAATAAATT
Source organism: Mycoplasma sp. 2045 (assembly GCF_024582715.1). Taxonomy (GTDB): domain Bacteria; phylum Bacillota_I; class Bacilli_A; order Mycoplasmatales; family Metamycoplasmataceae; genus Mycoplasmopsis. Next base: position 331,001 of record NZ_CP102083.1, on the reverse strand, counting down.
CCTTGAAGAAATCAAATACTATGAACACATCGAAATGAATAAAAACCTTAGAGGGTCAGCTATTGATAACGTTAAGGAATTAATTAACTCAATTCAAAACTGAGAAAGCAACAATCCAGATAAGTCTGCTATTGACTACTTAAACGAAGTTGGGCTAACATCAATCGAAGATGAATATGATAACGTTTCTAATTACGTTTCACTTATGACAATTCACTCTGCTAAAGGGTTAGAATTTGATAACGTTTTTGTTATCGGTATGTCTGAAGGAGTTTTCCCTAACAAACGTGCTTTAGATAGAGAGAAAAATAAAAAACAATCATCATCTCCATTAATTGATAAATACAACGATACATTAGAAGATGAAAGACGTTTAGCTTATGTTGCAGTAACCAGAGCAAAACAACGTTTATTCCTAAGTGACTCACGTGGAAAACTTATTTCATCTGATATTGATAAGAAACCTTCAAGGTTTATTGGAGAAATGGGAGTTGATATTTCAGACTTTATTATCAACTACCACGGAAGAAAATTTGATGATCCTACATTCTCACCTGATGATGAAACACCTACAAACAATAACGTTGTAGTTGGAGACATTATTTCTCACGTTATGTTCGGTGAAGGTGAAGTTGTTGAAGTTAAAGGAACAGAAATTGTTATTGACTTCATTAAAGATAGAAAAATAAGAACCCTTAATAAAAATCACCCTTCAATCAAAGTAATCACAAGATAATGAATTTAACAGCTATTATTGCAATTTCAATAATCTCATTAATATTACTCTTTGTATTATTAATGGGATTTTGATTAATTATTTACTTATATTACATAAGATCAACAGCTGGAATAATTTTGTTTGAAATTGATTCAGTTAATAAAAAAGTTCTTAGATTTTCAAAAAGAAATCAAGCATTATCAACTTTATTTGATGCTAAAAAATTAGGTTTCAGAACATTTAATTTCATTACATTACAAACCTTTTTTAGCTTCCTTGATGAAGGAAGTAGAAAAAAACTAAATGATTTCTTTGACTTAGTTAGTGATTCAGTTAAAACTTCTTTTGAAATTAAACTGAATCCAGAATTTAACACATCAAACCTTACGTTATTTGAAAAAATAGCTTACTTGCTTGATAAATCAAATAAAAGACTTAATTCATCATATATTCTTAAAATCAAACCTATTGAAAATAAAAAATTCATTTGTACTATTAAATGAGAAAAAAATCGACTTAAATACAAATTTAATCATCATAATTCAGAACAATCATTAAAAGAATTCGAACAAAAAAACTTCAAAAGCAACAAACATTCAGTTTTAGCTTTTGCGTTTAAGCCTTACTTTATAAACAAAGAATTTGACAGCATCCAAATTAAATCAATTTTTGATAACTTAAATATTTCAATATCAAAAACGCCTTTCTATATTATTGATGGAATTCTGTTTATTGTTAAGAATAAATTATCAAAATTTGGACACAAAAAGTATCTTAAAATGATTAATGAAATTAATGATAATAGGATGATTAATAAATTCTTCTTATGTGCTTCATTAATTAACGAAAATAAACTAAATAATAAAGCTGACAAACTTAAATTAATCAATAAAATCAAATTCTCATTATTTAATTTAACGATTAATCCTAAAGCAAAATCAACATATTCAAATATTCCTGTAACAATTTCTCAAGATCCTAAATTCACAGAATTTGTTAAGAGATTAAATGAATATGTGCAATGAAACAATACTTTAAGTTCTAAAAATGCAACAATTAAGAGTACAAACATCTTTGTTTATGAAACTAAAAAAGCTTCAAACATTGTAATCAACTCATTGCAAAAAATCACTAAAGACGACCAAGACAAATATTGAACTGACTTCTTTCGAAAAATCCCACATTTAAATTACTTATATGAGAAAAAATGATACGACTTCATCACACAAAATACTGAAAAACTTGATGAAACCGGTAATGTTAAAAATATGCAGAGATTGATAAAAATATCTCAAGAGACATTTTTACAATCTAACTTCATTCTTGAAGAAAAGAAACCAATTTGTCTTATTTATGCATACAATAATACATTTGACACATATCATTTAAGACAAAAAATCAGTAACAACTACAAGAAAAAAATACCTACAGCTTTATACATTGACACCATTGATAAATCTCTTATCAATATCATCAACGATACAAAACTGCAAGCTATTGTGATTGGAGAAAAGATCTCAAAACAATTAAACAATACAAAGGTATTTTTAAACTGTTTTAATATTGTTAACTTAGCCACAAATAATAACATTAAGACTATTTATGAAGGCGCACCTGATTATTTAGACCCACTTACAATTAAAAAGGCCAATGTTAAAATTTCATATAAGAATGATAATTAAAATATCCTGATCAGGGATATTTTTTTGTATAAAAAAATCAGCTTTTAAAGCTGATAAATTATTTATCTGACTTGTACACTATTAAATTAGGATTTTCTCTGTAGCCTCTTCCTTCTTTAGCTTCAGGATTACCATTTAAAATAGTTGCGTCAGCTGAGAAAGAATTGTTAAGTTTAAAAATGCTTTGACCAACTCCATAATAGTCTACAGGAACATTTAATGATTCAAATAATTCTATTTTTTCTGCATTAAATCCGGATGAAACAACTATTTTATAGTTAGTTGCTCCAGCTTTATCTAATGCTTCACGTAATCTTTTAATTTGTTCTGGATTAACTCCATATTGCTTTTCTTCATCATTATCAAACATATGGTCAATCATATTCTTTGAAGTGTCAATTCTAACACCTCAAACAAGATTTCCGAGTTCATTTCAAACTTTAAGAGATTCACTAATAATATTATTATGATAGTCTACGAGAGCTATAAGTTTATTTTTAGGGAAAAGTTTATGATAAGCCTTAGTTGCAGCGACTGTGTCACCTGCAAAACCTTGAATTAATACGTGAGGCATACTTCCGAAAACATTTTCATCATTAACTTCGTTTTGATCTTTTTGAGCTAATGTAGAAACAGCTTTAATTCCACCAACTCTAACTGCATAACCGTCCATTTCTTGATTAATGTAGTGGTCTGCTCTGTCTCCCATAAAGATGACTTGTTTATCTTTTGCAGCTTGCACACAGTGGTAAGCATTTGTAGCAATTGATGTATTTCTAGCTAAAATACCATCAATCATACCTTCTCAAATACCAAAATCTTGATAGTGGCCTTCTAATTGTAAAACAATATCTAAATTATTAATTTTTGAACCTTCAGGTAAGTATTTAATTGTGTATTTTGATGTGTCCGTTTGTTCTTCTAAAAGAGCAAGAACTTCATTAATTCCACATAAAACTGAGTTGTCTTTTCTTTGAAAAAATTGCATAACAATCTTGTTGTTAGGTTTAAAAGTTTCTAAGATTTGTTTAGTTTTTTCAAAGTAAGATGCAATATAGGTTTTTTTATCTTTGTGCATTTTTACCACCTGTATAATAAAACAAAACTACAACAAATAGTTTGTTGTTAAATTATTTTTGCTTATTAAGTTTTTGTTCTTTTCTTAGTTGTTTTACTTTTTGTTTTTTAGCTTTGTATTCTTCTCTTTGTTTGTTTAATTGTAATTTTTTAAGTCTAATTGCTTCACGTACTTTTGGAGAAATAAAGTAAATTTTAGGAAGCGCTTTTTGACCTGGTTTTAGGATTCTGAGTACTTTTCTTAAGAAGAATCCTAAAGCAGGTGCTGAAAACATAGCAAAGAGTAAAAGCATAATGTCTAAAACTACAATAACTAATGTTGAATTACCTTTGTAGTTAAATGGATGTAAATATGAAACAACTGAATAAATAGCAACACCACGTTCTAATTCAGTTCCTCCAAATTGCATAAATTTGTGCCCAAATGCATAAATTGCAAATGTGAAAAATAAGTAAGCAATTGGATAAATCATAAAACTTCAAATTGACACATTTGAAATTCTGATGCGTTTTCTTTCTCATCCAACAAGAGTTAAAAGTCCCAAGAATGGAGCAGCACCGTGCATAATTGATGTTTTAACTCATTCAAAAGTTTGTGAGTCACTCATTAGTGTTGGATCAGTTGCTACACCACCTCAATAAACCGCGACTACAATAATAATGTAGACCATTGAAGCAAAGTAAAATCTTTGTGCCTTTTTAGATGTTCTATAAAAAGGATATAAGAACATTGTTACACCCATAAGCACATTAGACATAAATGTAAATCAGTAAGTTGATCCACCTCAGAAAAGTAAGGTTGCATTAGGGTAAATTAATTTTTGAAGTTTAGCACTATCAACATTAGATTCTTCTAATGTCCCTTTAATTTCTAAGAATGCTTTTTCAACTGCAATACTTCTGAAGTGTCATTCAAGTAAGGTTACAACTAAATAAGTAAGAATTAAAGTTAAACCTATTGAAAATGTAATTCAATCTTTTCAATCAAATAAATTAAATTTTGCCTTTAAAACTCTAAAAGACTTTTTCAATCCAATCACGACACCTCCTTAAAGTTAAATTATTTTAAATGCAGCTAGTAGAATAATACCTATAATAACTAGAACAAAACTAATTCCACCAAGAATAAATCATTTTGAATATTTATTCATTAAATATTTTTTCTTTAGTCTATTGAACACAAATCTATTTTCAGGTAAATATTGATCTGGAATTTTGTCTGTTTCTAATTCCTTCAGTAATTTGTTTAATTGTAAAAAATATTCAACAGTGTATTTGTTTTTTTTCTCATATGACTTGACGTTTTGTTTTTTATTTAATTCAGCACGCACTTCGTTAATAAAAACTCTTCTGTATATTGCATAAGAGTTTTTATCCAAATCTTTATAAGTTCTTCTCATTAATAAAAATCTAATAACACTACTTGAACGTTTTTAGGTTTCTTATCAATTAAAGATTTCACACCATTTTCAATTTGTGTAATTAATTCTTTAATAGTTGAATATGGTTCTTTATTTTTTTGGTTTTTAATTTTAATATCTACATAAATTTCAACGTTTGAATGTTTATCGTCAAAACTTAATCTAATTGAGTTTGAAGCTTTAATATTTTTGTATGAACTAAGCGCAATGTTTACAACATCTAAAATTGCACTTTCTTGAACTATGTAATTTTGATTTGAATTGTAAGATACATTAATTCAATTCATTATTTATTTGCTTTTCCAACGTATTTTCCAGTTTCTGTTGAAACAGAAATAACGTCATTTTCTTTAATGAACATAGGTGTTTCTAATTCAAAACCAGTTTCCACAGTTACTTTTTTCTGAGGGTTTGTTGTTGTGTTACCTTTAACTGCATCAGGTGCTTCTGTAACTAATAAATCAACGTGAGCAGGTAATTCGATATCTAAAACTTCTGATTCAAATTTTCTAATTTGAACTTCTGAACCTTCTTTTAAGAAGTTTAATTCTCATTCAACTACTGTAACAGGAATTTCAACTTGTTCATATGTTTCATTATCCATTAAAATAATGTTTTCTCCATCTGAGTATAAGAAGTTCATTTTTCTTTTATCGATGTGAGCAGGTTTAACTTTATCGCCACCTGTGTATGATTTTATAGTTGTTGAACCTGTTCTTAAGTTTTTAACTTTAGCTTTAACGTTTGCTTGTCCACGTCCTTGTTTTGAGTGTTGAGCATCTAAAACTACAAAAATTTCACCTTCATCTTGGAAAGTAATACCTGGTTTAAATTCATTAACATTAATCATAAAATTCTCCTTAGTAAAATATTTGTTTAATTATATTAAATAATTAAAAAATTGCATTTAAATAGTTTAAAAATTCAAATTTTGCTTAATTTGACACAAAAAAACTAAAATTTACTAAATTAGCTAGTGTACTAGGTGTAAAAAATATTTTTAAAGGTATGTAATAGTCTTAAAAGTTTTTGCTTAGATTTTGACACTCTTGTATAATATACAAGAGTATATAAAGATACTCCTTGGCTATAAGATTTTTAGCCCAGAAACGACCATAAGGAGAGAAAATGCAAAAATACGAAATTATGTCAATCGTTAGTCCAAAAGCAGACGTTCAAGTTTTAGTTGACTTATTAAACGAAGTTTTTGGAAAAGAAAACATTTCTAAAGTTGAAAAACTTGAAAGAAATGAATTAGCTTACGAAATCAACAAGTCAAAACACGGACAATACGTTTTAGCATTTGTTAATGCTAAAGGTTCAGACATTGCTGAATTTACACGTCGTTCAAATATTATTAAAGATATCTGAAGAGCTTTAGTAATTAATTTAGACACAGAAAAAGGTCTTAACAGAAAAGAATCTGTTAAAGAAACTAAAAAACCAGTACGTAGAACAAGAAAATCAGCTGCATCAGCAGAAGAAAAAGTTTCAAAACCTCGTACAAGAACAGTTAAAGCAAAAGCATCTGAATAATTAAATGCTTAAAAGTTTAGTTATTCACAGGGGGGGTATTATGTTTAATAAAATTACAATAGTAGGACGTATAACATCAGATAATGCGATAGCGCATACATCACAAGGTGTTCCATACGTACGTTTCACAGTGGCAGTTAATAGAAGAAACTTTTCAACACAACAAAATGAAGTTACTGACTTTATTCCGGTTGTTGCTTGAAGATCAAACGCCGAGTTCATAGCGAGATATTTGAATAAAGGGTCTCTTGTTTTAGTTGAAGGGTCTTTGCATTCAAATCAATATCACAGTAACCAAACAAACCAAATAGTAAGAACGTTAGATGTTACTGCAGATCAAATCGTCGCTCTAGAGTCAAAAAGTGTCAGAGAAGCTCGTGGTGGTTCTTTAAACGCAACTCCTTCTCCGGTGTCTGCGCCCCAAACGTATACTCCGACTTATAAAGCATCACAAAGTGTTGTGAATCATAATACACCTGCGAATGCTACATTTGAAAATACTAATCCAAAAACCGGTGCTACTAAATTACATGATTTAGAAGATCTTTTCGCAGCACCTGAGGATTTAAATTAAGGAGATAAGAATGGCTTTTTACAAAAACAAAAAAGGTTTTATTAACAGAAGAAGATCATGTGAATTCTGTGATAACAAAATGACATATGTTGATTACAAAAACGTTGATTTATTACACAAATATGTAACAGCAACAGGGCAAATTAAAGCTAAAGCTGCAACTGGAACATGTGCTAAACACCAAAGAAAAGTTGCTAACGCAATTAAAAGAGCGCGTTTCATCGCTTTGATGCCTTACCACGTTGTTCGTCCACGTATTCAAAAATCAAACTAATTTATATACTATTACACCACTTGTGAAAGCAAGTGGTTTTCTTTTATCAAAAACAAAAGCACCACTCCTGTGGCGCTTAAGGTTAAATTGAATTAGATTTTCTCTTTATTTTTTTATTGCGTTTTTGTTCAATTTCATTAATGTGGTAATAGTAGATATCTTTATAAATTTCTTTATTTTCATTTCCTACAAACTCTTCAATGTCATCAAAGTTATACAAGAAATAACCCATGTCTTCTGCATTCTTATAAATGCGTCACGTATTATTTATGTAAAAATACTTTTTCTTGGTTTTCTTTTTATTTTCAAAATTATTATCACTTGCATCTACATCTCATGATGGAATTATTTTTAACTTCTCTAAGTTAATATCAACTTTATTTTTTATTTTTAAATTGTTATCTTTTTTGAATAACTCACATTCATAAGTTCAATTTATATCTTTAAAATTATTGGTTATTTGTTTTAAAAAATCATTTAAATAACTAGAATATTTTATGAAAAAATAACGTTTTCTAGAGATACTGAAACAACTTCCAAATGGTATAGATGATACAACAAACCATACAAGAGGAAATGGAAAACCGATATCTGATTCCTCTTTTTTAAGAAAATTACTAGGAGGATAGATTCATGCAAAAAAGAATGATAAAGAGATTAGAAAATAAATTAAGCTAAAAAATGAAAGAATTGACAATGATGTTTCATATCTTTTGTATAAGGTTTTTAATGCTATAAAACCATCTAAATACTTTTTATTAATTGTTGCATTATTGCGATTTCAATATTTTAATTGCTTTCACCTGCAGTTCTCAACTTTGCTAAAATTTCTACCTATTGGTAAATAGAAACAGTAAAATATAATCAGAGAAGATAGAGTTAATAAAACCCCAATAACAATTCATAGAATAAAAATTGTTCAAACTCCTGTAGAATTCATTGTCATTAACCTTGATTAAAAATGTAATTTTCTTTTTTTATTTACTGTTCTTCTATTATTCTTCATCAATACCTCTAATTTACTTTAAATTACTTATGTATTTAAATTATAAAACTAAAAAGCTTACTTTAATAAAATAATAAAAAATGAATACTATTATAGTATTCATAATTTTAAACATTATTTATTTGGCTTAGCGATTAAGAAATTAATGTTTTTGCCAAGTGAAGATCATTTTTGCTCATACCCTGTTTGAACATTAGTTTCATTATACTTTGATGAATGTAAATCAGTTGTCATATCAATGATATTTCAATTATTTTCATTCAATGATTCAACTGTAAATTCAAATAACTTATCATTATCAGTTTTAAAGTATAAGCAACCTTTTTCAGATAATAATTGTTTATATTGGTCTAAAAATGTTTTGTATGTTAATCTTCTTTTTTCATGAGCTTTCTTAGGTCACGGATCTGAAAAAGTCAATCAAATTGTGTCTATTTTTCCTGTGAATAACTCAGTTAAATTACTTGCATCTTTAGTTACAATGAAAAGATTTTTTAAATTAAGTTCATTAATCTTCTTAAGAATTTTATTAGCTACTGTTGGGTATTTTTCAAAAGCATAATATGTAATATTAGGATTTTGAAGAGCTAATTGAGCAATCATTTCACCTTTACCTGCTCCAATTTCTAAAACATCGTTTTCTTTTAAGTTAATTGGAAATTCTTTAATTAAAAAGTCAGAATTTGCTAAATTTACTTCAGCATTTTTATCATATCTCAATCTCATGGTTTTATTATAATGTATAATTTAAAAATCACTATATGAATAGTTAAAAAGAATTTTTATAAGGAGCTAAAATGAGAATAATAGCAGGTAAATTACGTCACTTAATAATAGAACAACCAGATTCAAAATTCACTAGACCTACAGGGGATAAAGTCAGAGAAGCTGTCTTTTCATCAATTCAATTCGAAATTGAAGACACAACTTGTTTAGACTTGTTTTCAGGTTCAGGAGCTTGAGCTATTGAAGCTATCAGCAGAGGCGCAAAACACGTTGACGCAGTTGAAAAACAAAGACAAGTTTTTACTGTAACTAAATCAAATGTTGCTAAAACTAAAACAGATAATCAAATAAGTTTATTTAATGATGATGCTTTACAATTTTTAAGTAAGACAAGCAAAACTTATGATTTTATCTTTATTGATGCTCCATTTGTTGAATATGAATTAGTCAATAATTCACTTTTAACAATTTCACAAAAAAACTTACTAAATGAAAATGGTGAAATTATTTTGGAAACTGATAAACCTAATTTAATTGTCTTACCTGACAATTTGCAAGTTTATAAAGAAAAAAAATATGGAAAGGTTTATATCTTAAAAATATGTCTAAAATAAACAAATATACCTTACGCCAAGAGTTAAAGGTTAAATGTAGTGAAATTAGTTACGAAGGTTATGGCGTTTATAGAGATGAAAATAACTTTCCTATTTTCATAAGTGATTTATTACCTAATGAAGAAGCAATTATCAAGATAACAAACTTATATAAAAATTATGCATTTGGATGCATTGTTAAACATTTAACTTTTTCTGATGATAGAAACTCTGAATTTCAATGAACTCCATCAGCACCATTAGTCACTTTAAAATATCCTGCTCAAATCAAATTTAAAAATAATTATTTCTATAATTTGCTTAAAAGAAACTTGCAAAACATAAATTTAAATGAAGTTTATTATCAATTTACTCAATCTCTAATTCAATTTGAATATAGAAATAAAGTTTCTTATAAATTAAGCGTTCAAAATAATCAGTTGACTATCAATGAAATTAATCAAAAGTCTAATGAAATAACAGATGCTAATAATTTATTTTTAGTTAAACCAATCATAAAAGAAACAATCTGTCATATTTTGGATGCAATTCAAAAATTTCTGGAAAACACTGGCAAATTAAAAAACTTGAAAATGTTTGAAAAAATCACATTAAGAGCAAATTCAAAAAATCAAGTTGATGTTTGTTTATCAATTCACTCTGATTATGATTTACCTAATAAATTAGTTAAATTACTTAATGAAATTACAGAAGTTATTTCACTAAGTATCAACAAAAAGCATAGTGTACAAGTCTTATTTGAAAAAGAACAATTCAAAATGCAGTTGAACGATAAAGAGTTCGTTTGTAACATTCAATCTTTCTTTCAAGTGAACGATATTGTTGCATCAATGATGTTTATTAAGATAAAAGAGTATGTAAATAGCAAAAATAATGTTAAAACTATTTTAGATGCATATTGTGGAGTTGGTACAATTGGTCAAATTGTTGCTAACAAAAATAATTATGTATATGGTTCTGACATTGTCTCAAGTGCAATTAAAAATGCAAATAATAACAAACTTTTAAACTCTATTAGTGGTGAATATAAAACAATATCTTCTGATGTTTATTTCACTAAGAATGTTTCTAATTTAGAGGACAGCATTTTAATTTTAGACCCACCACGTAGTGGAATAAGTAAAGAATTCATCGATTGAATAATTGAAAAACAAATCAAAAATATTGTTTATATGTCTTGTGATGTTAAGACATTAACAAGAGATTTACAATTAATTTTAGAAGCTAATTCATATAAAATAACTTACATTCAAGGTTTTGATATGTTTCCTAATACACCGCATATTGAGGCGCTTGTTTTCATCGAAAAAAAATAGTCTTGCGACTATTTTTATTTTGCGATTGCATATATTCCTGAAAGTATCATTGAAATAAGAATATATGTTGAAGCGACTATTCCCGTATACAATAAGTTTTTATGCCAAATCTTTTTGTTTGTGTGCAATGAAGCAAAGAATGAACCAGCACAAACATAGATGTTTGTTGGGAATGAAAATTCCTTAAACACTAGTGTAAAAGCTAAAAGTGCTACATAAGTTGTTAATCCAGCTATTGTATCAGCCATAACATATGAGCTTAAGTTTTCTGTTATTGTATGTTGAATAGTAAATAAGACTGATGCAAATATAATGATCTGTGTTACATCTTTGAAAGTTGAATAAGTCTTGATTGAAGTCTTATTCATATTTGAAACTTGAAGTTTCTTATATTTTCTTGATATTAAGCCTCAGATGTTTCCTGAAACTATCGAAGCAAGTATATGTGCTAAAAATAGCAAGAATAAGTTGAGGAATAATATTGTTTGATTATTTAAGTTTTTGTTAAATAAGTAAATAAAAACATAAAAAAGAGATACAACTGGGTTTATAACAGGAGGAACGTTTTTACTAATGTCATTGTATAAATCATTTTCAAATTGGTAAACAAGTCCTCTGAGAATAAAGTATGAAAACAATCCTGCAGTCAATGTAGCTAAACCATATGTAAATGGAAATATAAATTTTAATTTAGCATATTTTTTGCCTACATAAGTTAGTAGCAGTGACATAGTTGATAAAAATGTAACTGCTAAAAACTCTGCAACAAATAGTTCTCATAAAAACTTCTTTGTTAATATAAATTCCACTGTAAATCCTTGATATGTTAACTGATATTTGATTTGAGCTTATTTAAATTAAATTATTGTTTATTTACTTCTTTTTTTGATTTTTCAATTTGTTCTGGTTGTTTTTCTTCAACTACTTTTGTTTGTGTAGTTGTAACTGTTTCTGTTGTTGTAACTAATTTAACAGCTTTAAATGCTTTTCTTACATAGAAAATTCCTGAAAGAATTGCAAATACTAAAGCTACGTAAATTGGGATGTTTAAAATGTATCTAACAATTTGTTGGTGTGATGTTGCATTTAATGTTGCATAATGCAATCCAACTGTAACAGTTAATGTGATTGTGAGTCCAATAGCTAAAACAAATGTTTTAATTTTTCCTCATTTACCTGCTGATACATCGTATCCTTTTGATGCTAAAAATACTCTAACACCATCTACAATAATATCTCTTAATAAGAAAAGTGCCATAGCTCAGAAAGGTAAAACATTAATTACGGCTAAATAAACAAGTGTTAAGTTAACCATTAGTTTATCTGCAATTGGATCTCAAACTTTTCCAAACACAGATACTAAATTACGTTTTCTTGCAATTGCTCCATCAAAGTAGTCTGTGACCATAGCTCCAATAAAAATTGCAAGGATTAATAAATTAATAATTGTAAGTGCAATTTTGTATCCTAGAACGCTACCTGAATTTTGTGAAGCTCCTAATGCAAAATATGATGCACCAGCTTGGCCAGTTCCTAAGTAAATTAATAAAATGCTAATTGACATTAATAGAAGCATTGGAACAACTAAAATGATTCTGATTAATGTAAGCAAGTTTGGTAAACTGATTTTTTTCTTTTCTTTTACAACTTTTACTTTTTTAATTTTCTTTTCCTTTGTTGAATTCATTTTTAAAAATCTCCTCTATTTTGCTGTGTAATTCATCTTCTTCTTTATAAATTTGATTAATTGAGGCTTCATTGTATTTTTTAACTTCTGCAAAAGCTTTTTCTTGATTTGTGCCAAAGTATTCTAAAACATTAGGGATTTTTTTAGCTCATAAGTTTGAGTTGCAATCTCTAAGTTGTTCTAAGTTTTTAACAAAAGTTTCGTGAGCAGGGTTTTTGAATAAGAATTCTCTAAATTCAGGTGATTTAAATACTTTAACAAGAACATTTCTAGTGTTATTGTTAATTTCTGACATTGTGTATTCACCAATTGATGGCACAAATTCATCATGTTTTACTTTGTTAAGTTTGATTAATTTGTTAACCATAACGTTAAGTTCATAAACATACACAATTGCTTCTTGTGTAAATTCAAAGTGCGCTTGTCTTTGTTTTTTCTTTGCAATTTTATCCTTAATGAACTGGTATAGGATGTATGATGCTAAAGCAAGTAAAACAACACCAAGGATAACTCAAATTGCTATATTTAATTTATTATCAGGCATAACATCTCCTTTCTATTTTGTAGTTATTTTTAATTTTCATTTAGGTTCTTTTGCTACTACGTATTCTTTTATTAAATCTTCTAATTCTTCAGGTGTAAAAGTTCTTCCTTCTAACATCGATTGATGTAAGAAGTTTCCATATCCTCTGTAGTCAAATGAATTAGCAGGTTGATATAGTACGTATGAAATTTTTCCACCAGTTGATAGCGTTCTTGAAATTTCAATGTCTACATCCTTTAGTTCTTCTTTGATTAATTTTAAGTTTTCATTTGCTTCTTTTTTAGCATTCACGTAGTTTTCTGCTAATAAAACGATTTTTTCAATATCAATTGTTTCGTGTTGCATAAATTCTCCTTAAATTCAATGAGCACTGTGTGCTATGAAAAGAACTAAAATGTTAAGACCGAAGAAAATCAATGTTGATAAAGCATCTGATAATGTCGCTAAAATTGGAGCAGACATAACAGCTGGGTCTTTTTTAAATTTAATAGCTACAAGAGGAATAATTGTTCCTAAGAATTTAGCAAAGATAACTACAAAAAATAGTGATAATGAGCTTGCTAAAATAACAAATGAAAGAACTCCTCAACTTGCTGTTTTACCATCACTTTCTCTAAATGATGGAATTGCAAAGTAAATATAAAGTCTGGCTACATTGACTACGAACATAATCGCCCCAATAATAGCACCAATGGACACTTCACGACCAACTACTTTTCAAATATCTTTAGTTGCAATTTCGCCTAAAGATGCTGCACGAGTAATTGTTGTGGAAGATTGAGAACCTGCGTTTCCGGCAGCCCCTGAAATAATAGGAATAAGTCCAACTAAGATAGCAGAAGAAATTGCAACATTAATTCCATTAACAAATCCTTCTGAAACGTCAGTGAATTTTTGAATAATAAATTGAGATAAAGTAGCTGAAATCATTAAGATAATTAATCATAAAACACGAGATTTAACAATTTGCATGATTGTTGTTTTAAGATAACTTTCTTCAGCAGCTTCAGGGTTAATCCCGGCAAGCTTATACATATCCTCTGTTGCTGAATCTTGAATAACATCAATAACATCGTCAGCTGTAATCATACCGATAAGGTATCCATCAGCTGTAGTTACCGGAAGTGTTGATCTATCGTGGTCAGCAAATATGTTAGCTGCATTTTCTTTTTTATCATTTGGATGAACTGTTGTAACAACGTTATAAAGTTCATCTAAAGTTTCTTTTTCATCATCTGCAAAGACTAATTCTTCAAGTGTGATGTCACCAAGTAATTTCTTTTGGTCATCTACAACATAGAAGTTATGTGTAAGTTCAATGTTGCTTCTATAGTCTTTTTTGATTTTTGAAATAGCTTTTTTAACTGTTCAATCAGATTTAAGAACAGACATATCAACGCTCATAATACTTCCGATGCTATCGTCATCGTAAGATAAAATGTTATTTAATTTTTGTCTTTTTTCTGCATCTGTTTTAGACAAAATGTATTTTGTAATGTTAGCTGGTAATTCTTCAAGAACGTCAGCTAACTCGTCAGTTTGAAGTTCTTGTAAAACTTCCATACCTCAATCTTGAGTGAATGATTGAGCTAAATTAACTTTTGTATCATCATCTAAATAAGCAAAAACGTCAGCAGCATCTTCAGTTTTAAGCACCCTTAAAATGTAAAGTTGCTCATTGATTGTTAATTCACCAAGTGCCTCAGCAAAGTCTGCAAGAGGATATTTTTCAAGCAACAATCTAACGTCTTTAATTTTTTTAGCAGCAATGAGAGTTCTTAAATTTTGTATTAACTCTAATTTTTGTTCTTCTGTGAAGTTCATATTACTCACTTAAGTACTTAATTAAATCTTCTTGGAAATGATCTAATTCAGTATCTATCATTGCTCCGTTTTTGATGATTTTAATTTGTCCATTTTCTTCCGAAACTACAATTGTAGTTGCATCTGATTGTTCAGAAATTCCTAAAGCAGCTCTATGTCTTGAGCCATAATTAGCTTCAAAACTTCTTTTTGTGATTTTGTAAAATGTAGCTGCATAGTAGATTTTGTTATCTCTAATAACCACTGCACCATCGTGCAATGGAGATGTTTTATTAAAAATCGAAATAAGCAAACTGCTTGAAATATTTGCATTAACAACAACACCATCAGTTCTTAAGTTATCAATGTTGTCATTGTTTTCAATCGTAATAAGAGCACCAATTTTGTTTTTTGATAAATAATCAACTGTTTCTCTTAATTGGTTAATTAAACGAATTTGACTACTTTTTCCTAATTTTTCATATTTTGATTTTCTGATTTTATTTCCAACAAATGTAGAAATCATTGGTTTTAAGAAGTAACCTAAAAGCCCTAGGATTGCTATAAAAGTTAAGCAACCTATAACTAATGAAATGATTGCAACAACATTCATTATGCGCCTTTAACAAAATATGCGATTAGGATGATTAGCACCATTACAAGTAATGTGAAAGCTATTCCAAGAATGTTAAAAGTTAAATCTTTTTTGTATCAAGGAAGAGCTTTTTGTGATTTTTTGTGTTCTAATGCTTCTTTTTCTGCTTGTGCTTTAACACGAGCGTTATTTATCTCATTTTTTCTAAATTCAACTAAGTCAATGAATTTTCTTTTTTCTTTAGTTTTCTTATCCATATTGACTCCTTTTGTATATTTACTTTTTTAATTTATATAATTTTAAATTGTTTTTTTTAAAAATAAAATTTTTAAACTAGTTAAATAAGCATTGCAGAAAGTGGTTTTAGTTAATTGACAAATTAATTTTTGATTTTGATATCAGCTAAATTAGTTAATTTTAAATTATGCAATTACAAAAATTGCATAAAAAAACAGTTTTTTAGAACTGTGAAAAATTAGCATAATTTTGTGATTAAAATATTCTTCAAAGACATCAATTATTTTAATTAAATCATACCTTTGTTTTTGAATCATCTACTTCGTTTTCGTTTGGAATATTGAAGTAGTTTAATAATTCTATAGAAGGATTTTCTTTTGATGCATCTGCAGCATCTTCTTCAACTTTAAGAATTTCTGTATCTTGAGTTTGTAACTTGATTTCTTGTTCAATAATACCTTGGACATCTTCAAGAATAATTGTGTCTTCTTTGATGTCTTCTAGCTCATTGATTTGTTCTATAACTTCAAATTTTTCTTCTTGCACATAGATGTTTTTGTCAACTTGCTCATCTTCGCCTGAACCAATTACAGTGATTTTGAAAAATCCTGCATTGTGTGGTGTATTGATAATTTCTTGACCTATTTTGATAGCTTCTGATTCATTAGCTTCATCGATGTTTAGTTTTTTGTAAACACCCATAATTGCTTCTTGAATTTGAGCTGATGTCGTATTTTGGTCATATTGCAAGTTAATTAATAATCTTGAAGGTGCAAATAATGGATAATCATAATAGTTTGGCTCAAAAAGCTTGTTAAGTGCTTTTGAAACTTTTGATTCTCCTGAACCTTGTGTAACGTTAATGATTGATTTACCTGAATTTGTCAATGCATTTTTAAAATCAGCAAAGTCAATGTTGATAAATCCTACTTTGTTTAAAATGCTATTAATTGCGACTACAATATTTTTTAAACTTACGTTAGCTAATCTGTATAAGTCTGCACTCGGAACTGATGGGTTCAATTCCGAAATTTTTTGGTTTGATAAAACTAAATATGCGTCTGTATTTTGTTTAAGATTTTCAATACCATTTGTAGCTATTTTATTTCTTGCTTTACCTTCATATGTGAATGGTGTAGAAACGATACCTAATACTAATGCACCTTGCTCCTTGGCAATTTTGGCAATTAACGGTGCTGCTCCAGTACCTGTTCCTCCACCAAATCCGGCAGTTACTATTACAATTTTTGAACCGCTTAATTTTTCTTTAATATCTTCAATACTTTCTTTAGCAAGTTCTAATCCAAGTTCTGGATTTGAACCAGCACCAAAACCATTGTTACTTTTTCCAAGAGTTAATTTATTTTCACATTTACTGTATTCTAATGCTTGAGAATCTGTGTTTGCAGCTATGTAATTGATGTTTGGCAAATTTTCATCAATCATCATATTTACTGCATTATTTCCTGCACCACCAACGCCAATGATGGTAATTTTAAAGTTCTCTCATTTTTTATATGGACTATTTTGGGTTAATTGATCCATTTTTTAACTCCTTATTTATGGTTAAAAAGGTTTGTAAAAATTCTTGCAAAGATATTTCTTTTTGATCTTGAATAATCTATTCTACTAATAATAGTGTTGTTTTGATCTTTTTCAATAAGCATATTGTTACTTTGTAAAATAGCTTGCTGAATTAATTTGTTTTCTAAAGTAAATAAAGTAAAAACGTTGTCAGCTAATAAATTTTGAACACGTAGCTGATTGAAATTGTTGCTAAATGATTCTTTTAAATCATTTGCGATAAATTCATTTTCTGAATTTACAATTAAGCTTTTTAAATTTGATAAATCTAAATGTTTTCTATTTAGATTGTAAAAATCTAAAACTAAGTTTGATAAGCGTTTTTTAAATTCATTGTATTTTGCTACAACAAATTTGTAAACTTCAGCATCTTCATCAAATCCATTTGAAAATTCATCTAATCTTGTGTGGTAATCAATCATATTGGCAACTAGTTGATTATTTACCTTAAGATGATTTGCTAATTTATTAACTAAGTAATTTAATGAAATATTGTCATATTTTTTGTAGTTGAAAATTTTTCCATTTTTAACTACAAAAAGTGATAAATAATTTTTGTTTAAGTCTACAGCGATGCTTTGAACAGCTGTATCTGTAATTTTACTTGCAACTAATTGTGACTTAAGATAGAAAGTAACTGTTAAGTTTGTTTCTGAATAAGGTTTAGTGAACATTTCTTTTAATGTTTCTAAGTTTGTTCTATCTAAACCTGTGTCAAATAATGAAAATACTTGACTAATTTTTGTGTACTCTCTATCTGTAGGTACATTTGCATATTCTTTGTTAATATCACCTTTAACTGTTGTTCAGTTAATTGTTGGTGAAGAGATGAAATTCTCTAAGTTTGAGAATTTAATGTGTTTTTGCATTAAGTTTTCAAGTGATTTTTCAACCTCTGAAGAGTTAATTAGATTGTTGTTATTATCTAATTGGTTGATAAATCTTGAAAATGATAAGTTTTCAAATAAATTGTCATCAAAAATTACATTTAACTCTAGCTCACTATCATTTACAACTGTTTTTGTTGCTACAGCAGCTTGCTGATATCATGCGTCAAAAGTTATAATGTCAAATGAGTTATATTCTGAAGTACGACTTAAAACATTGAAGTAATTATCATTTTGATATTTAACAAGTACAAATTCTGCATTTGTATCTGTTATATGATAGTTTGCTATGTACTTGCTCATAATTACTCCTTTATTTTAATTTTTTAATAATTCTTAGTTTTGCACTTCTTGATCTATTGTTTTCTTCAATTTCTTGTTTAGAAGCTTTGATTGATTTAGTTATAAATTCTTTTTGTTCTTGAATTGGCATTTTTGATGGTATTTTAGATTTGGTAACTTCTGCAAATGCATTTTTTACCATTTTATCTTCAATAGAATGGAATGTAATAATGCTTAAAGTTCCATTTGTATCTAACATACCAAGTGCATTTTCAAGTAATTGTTTTAATGAATCAAGTTCATTGTTAACTTCAATTCTGATTGCTTGAAAAATTGCTTTAGCTGGATTTTTTTCTCTAAGTAATGCAGCTGGATATGCACTTTTTATGACATTAACTAACTCTAATGTAGTATTAATTGGACGATTATTACGAATGGCCTTCGCAACTTTTTTATTAAGTTTTACATCAGCGTATTTTCATAATATATCAGCCAATTTATCTTCATCATAGTAGTTAACTACATAATAAGCATCAAGTTCTTGCGCTTGATTCATACGCATATCAAGTTTTGCATCCTTGTTATATGAGAATCCACGTTCTGCTTGATCAATTTGTGGTGATGAAATTCCTAAGTCAGCAATAATTCCATTGACTTTAAAGATATTTTGTTCATGTAATTTTGAAACAAAATCTTTAAAGTCACTTTTAATAAGTGTGAAATTATTACTTATTTTTTCAAGTCTTGCTTTTGATTGTTCTAAAGCATAATCATCTTTATCAAAAGCATATAAGTGACCTGTTGTAAGTTTTTTTAATATCTCTGATGAGTGACCACCCATTCCTACAGTTAAATCAACATAAATTCCATCTGGTTTTATATCCAGTGAATCTACTGTTTCGTTTAATAGAACTGAATAATGTAATTTACTTTGTTCCATGACCTGAAAGAGTTTGAGCGATATTTGCTATATCATCAAGAGAGTATTGATTGTTGAATTCATCGTATTTTTCTTTTGATCATAGTTCAGCAATTGAACCTACACCAATGAAAATAACTTCTTTTTTGATGGATAGTTTGTCAATGATAATTTTTGGTAATGAGATACGGTTTTGATTATCAAGGTCGATTTCGTAAGTGTTTCCTAAAATGTATCTTGCGAGAATACGTGCATTTCTATCAAAACGATTATTTTCTTCAATCATTCTGATGTAAGCTTTGTATTCTTCGATTGATCTAATTTCAGCATTACCATCAAAACCGATGGTAACAAAAACTTTCGAACCGAGTTCATCTCTGAAGACCGGTGGAATGACCACACGGTTCTTATCATCTATGTTTCTTGAGTATTCGCCGTACATAATTTACCACATCCTCCCACTATCCACCATAATTCTACACCAAATTACACAAGCATTTAAAAAATATTTATTTTTTTAGCAAAATTTTTTAGATTTTTCATAAATGTGAAAAATTCACAAAAATCAGACTTACTCAAAATCTGATTTTTGTGAATTTTTGATATTTTTTATGGAAAAAGTGCATTTTTTCCATTTTTTACTAATTTAATACATTAAATTAATTGAGACAAAATTGATGAAAATTAGTCAAAATTTGCAAATATTTAAACAATTAGTGAGAGGAATTTTAAGAAAAAAATATTTAGGTTAATAATAAGTTGTGATTTTCATGAAAAAATTGAAAAAATTCTGATAATTTGCTCGATTTTTCTCAATGAATTTAACTTGCTTTAAATGAATCATAAATAACTATTTGAAAAAAGTTTAAAAAGAAAGTTTAAGGTAAACTGGGACACGAAATATGGACAATCCATATTTCGTGTTTTTTGTATAGGAGAATATATGAGACAACTTAAACAGCATGAATGACTTGAACTTTTTTCAATTTATCATGATTATAAAAAAGGTTTAATTGCAAAAAATGATTTTGAAAATAAATTTCTTTCAATCAGAGGAATTAGCTTTTTTGATAAAAAATTCATAGAAGTGAAAAGATATTTTATTAGAAATTACAAAAGATATAATTTAGGTATGACTAATTTAGAATCTCAAACAGGCAAATCTTCTAAAAAAGGTAAAGGTGTAGGAAGGTCAAAAAAGAAAAATATAACCCCAATTGAAATTGTTAAAAAAGAATGAGAAAAAATGCCAAAAGAACAATTAATAGAACTTTTGGAAATTTACAAAGATTCTTTTGATAAAAATGGAATTGAAGTTGATATTTCTAAGATAAAAAAGTCTTCAATTTCTGTAAGAAGATTGGGTCTTTCATTTAACAAGTCTAAATCAACCATTCATAATTTAAAAACAAAAAATAAACAAAATAAAAATCTAAAATTTAATAATAAATATGATGAATTAGTAATTAAATCATTTAAACAAAATAAATGTTTATTTGGAAGAAAAAGACTTGAAAATTATATAAAAAGAGAATATCAAATAGCGCTTAATTATAGAACTATTGGTAGAATAATGAATAGATTAAATTTGTTTTGTTTAATTAGAAAAAAGAAAAAGGACAGAGAACAAAAAAATACAAATGTAAAATTTATTGATTTAGTAAATCGAGATTACAAAGGTCAAAAAAATCAAATTATTGCAACAGATGTAACATATATACAAGCCCCAAAAGATTGTGAAAACAATTTTGTTTTCTTGTCAGTTGCCATTGATCATAAAAGTAAATATATTGTTAATTACAATCTTTCAACAAGAAATGATCTTGAACTGGTTATACAACATATGTCAAAAATAAAATTAAATCAAAAATGAATTGCACATTCTGATCATGGATTTCAATATTCTTCAAAAAATTATGTAGAAACAATTCAAAAGAACAATGGAATGGTTTCAATGGGAAGGGTCGGAAATTCTTTGGATAATAGGGAAGCTGAATATTTCTTTTCAATTTTGAAATCTGAATGTTTAAAATTAATAGACATATCAAAAATTACATTTAAAGAACTTAAAAATTTAATTAATAATTTTATATTTTGATATAACACTGAAAGAATTCAATCTGTACTGAATTGAAAAACACCTCAAGAATCTTGAGTGTTATGACAAATTAAACTTTTGTCCAATTTTCGTGTCCTAGTTTAAAGGTGGTATTTTTTAATTTTTAATAAAAAACCTGCGCAATAAAATTGTGCAGGAATTTGAATTATTATTAATTTGATGGAGCAGTTATTTCGTTTGAAGATGAGTTTGTAGCTTGTTGCTTTTTACGTTCCTCTTCTTTTCTTTTTGCAACTAATTCATTGATTTTGTTATCTAAGTAATTATCTATTTGATGAACATATTCATTAGTTTCAAAATCGATTCTACCATCATAGTATGGAGTTAAATCAATCTCCTTAAGTGAAACTTTAGATAATTGAACACTCATTTCCCTATATGTATCTAAAGGTTTTTTGATGATGTTATCCTTGATCATATTTGTATGTTCACCATCTAACAACTCATTGAATTCATATGTCTTGTAGAATGAAGAATAAATTTTTCTAACAATATCATTAATTGAATAATTTACAACTGCAATCATATTTAAGTTGTAGTTCAGAATGAATTTAATCTTTTCAATCATAGGTGCATATTCAGCCTCTTTTGGATTATTAATTAATGAAGCTGAATATATATTAGCTTGTTTTAACAACATATTGTTGTATTCATTAAATTTTTCTTGTTCATCTTTCTTTTGTAAGTCTTTAAGAATTTTGTGTGAATATTTCTTTTGCTTAATTTCTTCATTAATTCGATCAAATTGAGCTTTGTTTTCAGGATTATTAGCAAAAACTGTATCAATGTTCTCTTGATTATTTAAAAATTTAGAAACAACATAAAGGTTATTTGCAATGTTATTGATTAACTCTGTTGATTTTGAACTTTCAATATTTGTATTTACATATTCATTTATTAAATCACTAACTTCAGTAACATAGTTTCATTCTCTTGGATTTATACCATAAATATATAAATAAAGTCCTAGAACAGGAAATTCATCAGATCTTGCCAAAGTTGGTTCTTTTCTAAAAAGATTTGCTTGTGTATTAACTTGATTAATTTTGGCTTTAATTGTAGCTGTTCATTTTTCATATTCAATAGCAGCGAATGTTTCACCCTCATCTCTTTTTTTAGCTAATCTGTCTTTAACAACTTTATATGAATCATTTGCATTTTGCACAGCTTTTAATAAGTAGAATAACTCAGTTTGGTTTTCATTATTTACTTTATTTTCAAGATATTTTGTAAGTTCATCAAATCTAGAAACTTGATATTCAAAGTCATCTACTGAACCACAAGAAACTGATGCAACAATAGGAAAAGCAACAACTGGAGTTGCTAATAATGATAAAAATAATTTATTTCTCTTTTTTAACATAATTTTAAATTGTATATTATTTGAAATTTAATTTAAATAAATTAAAGTTTTGATTGCTAATATTAAAAATATGATTTAAGTAAAATAAAATAGATAAATAAAATTAAAAAAGGAATAAAATATAAGCATATTTCATTATTACAGTTTTTTATATAAGGAGATTAAATATGGCTAAATTTAAACGTGTTTTTATGATTGTTACAGATGGTTTAGGAATCGGACCAGATAAAGATCAAAAACGTTTTGGAGATGATGGTGCAAACTCAATTAGATCTGCATCAATGGTTGATGAATTTAAAATTGACACTTGAAGAAAATTAGGTATTGGAAACATTACAGATTTAAATGGTGACTACAGACAAAAAAACCAAATGGGTTATGTTGCTAAAATCCAAGAAGTTTCAAATGCTAAAGATACATTAGCAGGACACTGAGAAATGATGGGAATTAAAACATTAGTTCCATTCCCTACATTTGCAGAAAACGGATTCCCACAAGAATTAATCGACGAATTATCAAAAGCATTTGATGGACGTCCAATTGTCGGAAACAAAGCTGCATCAGGAACAGATATTATTAATGAATTAGCACATGAAGAAAAAGAACGTGGAGCAATCATTGTTTATACATCAAATGACTCAGTTCTTCAAATTTGTGCTCATGAAGAATGAACAGGTTTAGATAACTTATACAAATATGCAAAAGCTGCACGTGAAATTTGTTCATCACGTCCAGAATGAAACGTAGGTAGAATCATTGCTCGTCCATACATTGGAGAAGAGGGTAACTACACAAGAACATTCAACAGACATGACTATGCAAACCAACCACGTGAAATGATTTTAAATGAATTACAAAAAGCAGGTGTTGAAGTTATTTCTATCGGTAAAATTAACGACATTTTCGTTGGACAAGGTATCTCAAGACACATTCCATCTGGTTCAGATGAAAAAGGAATGGATGCTACAATTGAATTAGCTATGCAAGATGGAGAAAATCAATTTATCTTCACAAACTTAGTTCAATTCGACTCACACTTTGGACACAGAAGAAATGTTCGTGGATACGCACAAAACATTGCTGACTTAGACGTTAAATTAGGAAAATTAATCAACGTTCTTAAAGAAGATGATTTATTAATCATGACAAGTGACCACGGAAACGACCCTCTTTACCCTGGATTCAACCACACAAGAGAATACTTACCACTTACAGTTTACTCTAAATCATTCAAATCACCAAAAGTGTTACCAGTTCTTGAAGGGTTAGGAACAACAGGAAACATTGTTGCTAGAAACTTTGGTGTTGATATTGTTACTGAAACAGGTGAAGATATTTTCGACAAATTAGTATAGTATTTATTCAACTCATCAAGCTTATGCTTGATGTTTTTTTGTTTCAAAATTTATCTAAATTACAACTAAATGTGTAAATTTTTCACACTAAATTGCAGTTTTTATGTTTTTCTTTCCATTTTTTTTTTTTTTTTAAAATAAGGGTTAGAAAGGGTGAAATTATTTAGTTCATAAGACCAAAAAATTCACAAGAATATAACATTCCATTCTCCACAACTCAATTATTCATTTTGTTTAGATTTAAAAAACTGATTTTCATTAAACACCCATCTAATTAATTAATCTATCAATTATTAATTATTAAAGTTAATCTCAACTAATTGAATATAAATATTTTTCTAAGTTTCACAAGTAATCAATTGAGCTAAAATAATTTCATTCTTTCTAAATGTCAATATTTAAATTTAAAAATTACACAAAAGGATTAAAAATAAATATGCAAAAGAAATTTTTATCATTGCCTATATTAGTATTATCAATTTTAAATAGCATTTTAATCTTTGTTTTAATCGGATTAGCTGCAGCAGCAGCGGTAGCCGCAGGTGCAGCAACTAGTGTTGGTGCTGATGCAGCCGCTGCTGGAGTTGTTGGTGCCGGTGTAGGTACGATTCTTGTTTCACTTTTAATGAGTGGAGTTAGTTTAGCTGTATTTATTATGCAAATCATTGCTACTATTAGAATTAAGAGCGAAAATACAACAATTATGGTTTTATATATCGTTGGATTTTTCTTCCCAATTTGTACTATAATTGCAGCAAGTATGGCTATTTACAAAAAATTATACTAATATTAAATTTATAAAATCAAATATAAAAATAGAGAATAATACAAAAGTTCTCTATTTTTTAATCTAACTGTTTTCAAAGTTAGAAAATCCAAAATTAAAAACTAAGGAATTGATTCAAATTGGCGCAATTCATCGCAGAAAATGTAAATTTTTCACATTTTTTCACATTAAATCAAAGTTTTTGAACTTTTTCTTTTCTTTTTTTTTTTTTTTTTTTTTAGAATAAGAAGCGGGAGGAATAAAACTATTAAAAAATAATATCCTAATATGTATCATAATACCAAGATTTTTTCATTTTATTAATTACAGTAAATTACCATTTATCTTTGTTAATATTTCATTGATTAATTTTTATAATGATAGTGCTATCTTACAATAACAGTAATTAAAAAATAACAACTTCATTATAAATTGCATAATGTAATGTTTAAAAAAGTTACTTCTAACACACAATAATCAGTGATTTCTCTCACTTGTGTATGATTGTTAAATTCAATATTTAATTATAACTTAAAGATAGATGCATGTGATTTAGTTCAATGTTTTAAATAGTTCAATAACAAACAATTATTTTTACTCCTTCCAAATCTAAAAGTTTTGATTTAAGCAAACTTTATAAAAAGGATTACTTCAATATGCAAAAGAAATTTTTATCAGTTCCAATATTAGTTTTATCAATTTTAACAATGGTATTTGTTTCAATATATTTTATAGCGGCTTTTTCAATGCCATTATTATTAAACGAAGTTTCTAAAGATAAAGAAGAGGTAGCAATCATTGCCGTAATTATCAGCATCATAAGTCTTATGCCTGCTATTGGATTAGGGTTTGCTCTATTTATTACATGCATTGTGGGTGCAGTTAGAATCTCTAAATTTAATAAAGCTACAATGACCTTATATATTATAGGCCTATGTTTACCGGCACTCTTAATACTTCTTTCTTTCATCAGTTCAATTATAGCCATCGCTAAAAAACAATATTAATATAAAAATTTATAAACTTAATATCAAAAATTGAGAACAATAAAATGTTCTCTATTTTTGTTTCATTTTTTTCTATAAATGATCTGATTATTATTAATGAATTAGAATGTTGCGAATTTTTCTATGTTTTATATATGAAATTTTAACCATTTTGTAAATAACAAAAATACTTATGACTTAACCTTGCATTTACTAATATAGAAAAAAACAGTATATAAATTCAAAGATGATACTACTATTGCTATGACAATTGATTATTTAATTAACAAAGCCTAAATTTTGCATCAAAAAGAAAAACAGTTACTGATTTTATAGTAAGGATAATACCAACATTTAGATTTACAAAAGATGTAGATGTATCAACTAAAATTAACCCAGAAGATATTAATATAGATACAGATATTTCAATTTATTGAAGTAATTATTCATTACCAGAAGTTCAAAAATTCTACAATATCTCATATAAAGCTACAAAAGAAGACATAGATGGAGATGCTGAAAATACATTTTATATCTATACAAAGCCTACATCTAAAGAAGATGCAAGACTAAAACTTGTACTAATACCCACCACAGTAATTAGTGATTATGTGGAATAACACTATATTAAAAAAGAGAAACAAAAATAGAGTGTAAGAATTGTACATTATTGTCGAATTGTAAAGTAAGTCAAAAATAAGGTTTGCTTCTTTTTTAATCTAGTTTTTTACTTAATGTACAAAATACATCAAAAACAATTGAAATTCATCTATTTTTTCTTTTATCGCTTAATGCAATTCTCAAAAAAACACCACATATAAATTTGTGATGTTTAAGATACTGTTAACGTCTAATTCAATCTACTTTTTGAGATTTTTTAGTTGCAAATTTAATTCTCAATGCTTTCACTCATAAATAGCCGATTGATGGAGTTAAAACAAATCCGACTCCAAAAATAACAAAGTTTAACAGACACACAATCGCTACATTTCCACCTTTATAAAATAAAGGTTCACGGAAGTTTAAGAAACCATATATAGTCATATCAAGTTCTTTTGTCAATCTATTTACATTCTTAAGCTTAACATCTTTAAATTGATCATAAATTGGTGTTGACATGAAGAATGTGATTAAAGCAAAGAAGTAGTAACCTAACATTGTTATAACACTTAAATAAACAGTTTTCTTTGAAATTTGAATTTCTTTACTATTTATGATTAAAATCACAAATCCTAAAATTGGTGACACTGCGTGAATTATGAATGTGTTAAAAAAGTAAAGTGGTTTAAATTCTTTTAATTCAGGCACAAAGATTAATGTTCAATATATTAAGAATGTAATTGAAATGTAAATAATTGACAAGAAGAAAGTTTGTTGTACTTTATGATTTTTCATTTTTAATGCAAATATAACTGCAGATATTGCTAAAAATGTATTACTAAGTCACGTAAATGTTAAATTAACTCTTCAAAATGATTGAAGCATTTTGTAACCGTGAATACTTGATCTATTTAGGATTTCAGATTTAGCTTCATCTGATAAAGTTGTTAATTCTTGTGAAATTCTTGTTGAAGTTAAATGTCAGTTTATTAGCGTTGCTAATATGACAACAAATACAATACCAATTGCTAAAAACAATGATATTTTTTGTCTTGTTGTTAGAGAGGAAAAATTCTCTTTTGTTGTTTTAATTATTTTCATAGTATCATTATATAAAAATAAGAAAGACAACTAGATTTATTTTGTTTTTCTTATGATCTTAATTTGATAAATAAAATTAAATTTTTATTCTTTGAATTAACAAAAATAATGTAAAATAGTTTTAGCGTGGTCGCGTAGCTCAGCTGGATAGAGCACGAGCCTTCTAAGCTTGTGGTCGGAGGTTCGAATCCTCTCGTGATCGCCATTTTTTTTATACCTTTTTTGACCCTTATAAATAATTGAAGATATAAAAATTAAAAATATATATAATGTATGCATTATATATAGGACAAATTAATGAAAGGAGTAAGTTATGTATAAGATGTTTAAAATTTTGCCATTTAACATTAAAATGAGATTTTTCATTGGTATCATCATTGTTATTTTAAATGTTGCTTGCACAATGATTTTGCCAATTGTGCTTAGTCAATTCTTACCTTTACTTACAAAAGGTAGTCAAGAAACATACATGATTACAATTTTTAAGAACTTACAATTGTATAAATCATCAAGCTGAACTAATGCATTTGTATTCTTATTAATTTCAATCTTAGTATTACTTGCACTTACAGCAATAACTGCTATAGCTTCAACTATGATAATCATCGGAGCTGGCGAGAGAGCTTCGAACTTTTATAGAAATGCTTTATTTGCTAAATATCAAAAACTTAGTCTTAAAGATATTTCTAATTTAACAACCGAAAGTTTAATAACAAGAATTAATGATGATGTTGCTGTATTTTGAGATTTCTTAGTGGGTGCATCAACATCACTTGTTAAAGCGCCATTATTTATCATTGTTGGATTAGTATTTGCTTTTGCAACAGATTTAGAATTCACTTACTCGATTTTAGCAGTTATACCTTTACTTCTTTTTATTATGGTATTTATATTCATTAAGGTAAACCCTAAGCTTAAACAAAACAGAAAAAATCTTGATGCAATTACAAAAGAAGTTGACGAAACTGTAAATGGTGCTAGATTTATAAAAGCAAATAATTTACAAGAACAACAAAAAAGAAAATTCAATCACGCTAATAATCAATGAGTAAAAACTGAAAAGAATATTTTTAAATTCTTTGCAATCGGAACACCTGCATTCTTTGGGATTGTTAACTTTATTGTTGTCTTAATTTACGCAATAGGAAAAGTTAAATTAGATCAAAATCCAAGCATTAATGGTGAGTTTATCGCAAAGATTAATGTGTTCATCGAATATGAATTTGTTATAGCTGGTGGAATTATTTTATTCTCACAATTCTTAGGTTCTATGTTTAGAGCAAAAATTAGTTCAGGTAGAATTGTTCAAGTCTTAGATGCTAAATATGATGATTTATTTGTTCCAAATGGAAAAATAATTTCACAAACTAATGATGCAACAGATTATTCTGTTGAATTTAAAAATGTTAACTTCAAATACTTTGATACAGCTGAAGATTATGCAATTAAAAACATTAACTTCAAAATTCCAGGTGGTAAAACTTTAGGAATTATCGGACCAACTGGTTCAGGTAAAAGTACAATTGTTAACTTACTTGTTAACAATATGAAATACACTCAAGAAAACGGAAATATCTTAATTAATGGTATTGAAGTCAGGGACATCAACACACATAACTTACACAAGAATGTAGCTATTGTTTACCAAGATGCACTTTTATATTCAGGAACAATTAAATCAAACGTTTTATTCGCTAAACCTAATGCAACTAATGAAGAACTTCAAAAAGCTCTTGTAGCATCTTGTGCAAGAAACTTTATTCAGACATTCGAGGATAGAGAAAATCACAAAGTCGAACAAAAAGGTAAAAACTTAAGTGGTGGTCAAAAGCAAAGAATCTCAATTGCAAGAAGTTTGATTATTGACCCTAAAATCTTAATTTTAGATGACTCAACTTCTGCTCTTGATAACTTAACCACAAAGCAACTTATTAAAAATATTAAAGAAAATTACTCTTGTACAACAATTATTATTTCTCAGAAAATTAACTCAATCAAACATGCTGATAATATTTTAGTTCTTGAAGATGGAAAAATTCTTGACCAAGGAACTCACGAACAATTACTTAAATCTTGTCAATGATATAAAGATGTAGCAACTAACCAATTAGATCAATAGAAAGGAGAAGTAAATATGTCTGATTTAAGCGATGAACAAAAAGAAATAGCTCAAGATTTACAAGCTAATGAGCAAGTTAAAGTGTTTAAAACACTTAAACAATTACTTTCGTACTTTTGCAGAAGTAAAGAAATATTATTTGTTGCTCTTTTATTTTCATTACTCAACTCTATTTTCTATATCATTGGTAGTTTCTTAATCGGAATAATCGTACAAATCTTCTTTGAACCTTACCTTAATTCACAAATAACTTACCCTGATAAATTTAATTTAACTAACTTTATATTAATGCTATCTGCACTTACACTTACTTTTATCTTGTACGGTATTTGTAGATATGTAGAACAAAGGTTATATATCAAACTATCTTTTGAAGCTGGTGCAACACTTAGAAAAGAACTGCTTGAAAAGATATTAAAAATGCCTGTTAGTTTTTATGATAAAAACAAAACAGGAGACTTGATATCAACTTTAATTGTTGATGTTAACAATACAGCTAACTCATTATTCCAAATGATGACGCAAGTTGTAACAAGTATATTCAACATTTGCATAACAATCATTGTACTTATGTTAGTTTCATCACTTCTTACATTAATTGTTTTACCTGTTACACTGATTTTATTTGGATTAGTTTTCTTACTAATTAAAAAATCACATCCTTACTTTGTTAAGGTGCAAAACTCATTTGGGAGACTTAACGCTTTTGTCGAAGAAATGTTAACAAATACAAAAGTAACTAACTCATTTGATAGACAAGCATATGTTTATAGTGAACTTGAAAAAATCACATACGATATTAGAAAAAGTGCTTACAAAGGTGATGTAATTGCTAAATCATTTGATATCTGATATACACTTATAGCAAACTTTGTTATCTTGCTTATCTCAGGTCTTGCTGCAATCTTTTATTTCAAACAAATACCTGTTTGAAACTTAATTGGACTTGGAGTTGACAAAAACGGAAATGCAACACCTGCATTTATTATCTTATTTATTTCCCTTAACTGAAACTTTATGGGACCGTTCCAAAACATCTTATCAAGTGCGTTTAATGCACAAATTGGAATTGCATCTTCATCAAGAATTTTCAAGCTTTTAGAAATTGCTGAACCTGATACATCAAATCAAACAATTGATATTAACTCAATTAAAGGACACGTTCAATTTGATAATGTATATTTCAAATACAATCCAGATAAGTTAGAATATCAACTAAAAGCAGCTTCATTCGATATCAAACCAGGTCAAGTTGTTGCAATTGTTGGTCCAACTGGTGCTGGTAAAACTACAATTATTTCTCTTTTATCCAAATATTATGATTACACTAAGGGTTCAATTAAAATTGATGGAAATGAACTTAGAAACATCAAAACAGATAAATTAAGAGATCATATGACAATTGTGCTTCAAGATTCATTCTTATTTAATGAATCAATTAAAGATAACCTTAAAATGACGAATCCAAATGCAACTGATGAACAAATCATTCAAGCTGCTGAAATGACACATGCTCATCATTTTATTATGAATATGCCTCAAGGTTATGATACAATGATCGAAAACAATGGTGCTAACTTATCACAAGGTCAAAGACAACTTCTTTCATTGACTAGAGCAATTCTTTCGAATAAAAACTTACTTATTTTAGATGAGGCCACTTCAAACATTGATTCAGCAACAGAACAAATTGTTCAAAAAGCTATGTGAGAGTTAATGAAAAATAAAACAACATTTGTTATTGCCCACCGTTTAAGCACAATTAAAAATGCTGATGTTATTATAGTTGTTAATAATGGACTTATTATTGAAAAAGGAACTCACAAAGAGTTATTAGATAAAAAAGGTTTCTACCATCAACTATATACATCACAATTTGAATTCGAAAATTAAGACAAATTCGCAAGCTAGAAGCTTGCTTTTTTTATGCTTTTTAAACATTGACTCTATTTCATTAATTTTTATAAAAGTAAGTAAAATACATAAATTTTCAATATCTAATCAGACTGAAGAATTCTGATATATATCACTTATAAGTTTCAACTACAATAAAGAACGGCCATATCTTTGATAAACTAGGACAAGTCTTATAGACAATTTATAAAAAATCAAAGCATCTCAAGATTGTTGAGGTGTTTTTCAATTTAACACAGATTGAAATCTTTCATTGTTATATCATTCGATGTAATCTTTAATAATGTTTTTAAGTTTATCAAAGCAAATTGTTTTGTAATTTACAAAGTTTAAACACTCAGATTTGATGTTTGAAAAGAAATATTCAACTTCCCTATTATCTAATGAATTCCCAACCCTACCCATAGATACATTACCATTGTTTTTGACAACTACATCGAGATATTTAGATGATGAATATTGAAATCCGTGATCTGAATGAAGAATTCAAGGTTTTTAAACTTGATATCCTTGATGTGCGAAATAACTAAATCTGTATCATTTCTTCTTGATAAGTTTCAATTCAAAATTTTCTTTGTTTTATGATGTATTGCAACTGAAAGATAAACGTGATTTTCATCTATATCATTTGGTGCTTTTATGTATGAAACATCTGTTGCAATAATATTATTTGTAATTCCATTGTAATCTCTATTTACAAGATCTTTAATCTTAACATTTGTATTCTTGATTTCTCTGACTTTACGCTTTGGCCTAACTACACAAATTAGATTTAATTTGTTCATTATTCTTCCTAATGTTCTGTAATTTATGTCTATTTTATATACTTTTAGTATATAAATGCTCAATCTTCAACGACCAAAACGACCTTTATTTTCATAAAAGGCCTTTTTGATAATTGAATGTAATTCTTCATTTTCAGACTTTTGAGAGACTTCTTTATCTAATTGCGAAATTTTCTTATAAAAAGTAGATTTTGGTATTCTCAAAAATATATAAATTGTTTATTTGTAACAGAAGATGATTTCTTGATTTTGCTTCAATCAATTTCCATTTTATTATCTCTGAAAATTTCAATCATAATTTTTATGAATTCATTCTTTTGCTCATCAGTCATTTCTTCAATCATTGAATCATCTGTTTCAATAGGTTTCTTTTTAGGTCTTCCAGAACCCTTCCCTTTTTTAGGAACCGTTCCTGTTTTTGAAAATATTACAGTTTCATCTTTTTGATATTCCTTAAATTTATTTCGAATTCTACGTCTAACATTTTCTTTAAAGTAATCCTTATTATATTTTTCTGAAATATAAGATGCAAATTTGTATTCATATTCATTTGTGTATTCTCAATCTTCTAGTCATTTGAATAGATCTAATCATTCATAATGTTTCAGTTGTTTAGCCATTTGTAAAATCCTTTCTCTTATTGTAAACAAAAAGTAGACAGTTTTTTTATTTTCTGTCTACTTTTCTTGTCCTAGTTTATGATATGGTTTTTTCTTATAAAAAAAATCACAAGCAAAAAGCTTGTGATTGAATCATAAACATGGAATGTTACAACTTCTTAATAAAGTTGAATGTTTTTTTGCACATTATTATCCGATTGCTACTTTTGAGCCAGCTGTATATACTAAAACATATTTTCTATCTGATCCTGGAACATCTCATTTATCTAATACAAAGATTGGAAGAATATGGCTTTGTGTTCCATCTAATGTAGAAGCATTTCAAATGAGATTATCATTTACATAAAGTTTAAGTCTTAAATCTCCATAGTAACTTGCATTAATTGGGAAGTAACCATTAAAATTGTAAGCTTTTGCAGTTTTTGAAAAGTCTCCTAAGTTATTTGAAATAACTGATGGTAATGTGTTTCCTGGAATACTTGGGTGTCAAGAACGTGAATTATCTAAATCAAATTCAAGTCTAATTTTGTCTCCAGTTTCAAAATCAATGTGTCTTGCTGTTGATGAGTCAATTAATTGTTCAAAGAATGCTCCACCAATGTTTGCAAAATCTCTTGTTGAAGAGTTTTTAGATGCAGTTGCGTTTAAAACAAATGTAAATGAGTTATCTTCTGTGAATGTTTTTGTGAAGACTGATGTATTTTTATCAATATTAAACTTATCACTTGTTATATTTGTTTTAACAAATGCTTGAAGCAATGCAACTCATAAAGCATTTTGATAATTAAATGCTGTACCGTCAGAAATCTTATAATTTCAAGCACCATTTGCATAGCTGTTAATTACATTATTTAATCAATTTTTATTCACATTATTTGTTCCATCTTGTAAAAATCTTTCTTTATATTTGATTTCATATTTTCTAGGGAATAATCAATAATCATCAAGTGAATTAGGAACAATGGTTGAAGCAGCAGGTGTTAAATCAGGAACTACACCTGTTTTAACTCAATAGTTTGCTATTGGGTTTTTATCTTCTTTAACAAATGTTGTTGCTAAATAAGGATAGTTTCCTTGATTATTTAAAATTTCTAATTTAAGAAGTCTCTCTTCATTATCATCGTGATTATATTCAAATGTAACAACTTCATTATCATAATCAATTGAACTTTTATCTAATCTAATGTAAGGATCATTATTGCGTCCTCTTAAGCGAGTTTTATATTGAAGTGTGATTAGACCTGAATCAAATAAAGGTTTTAAATCACGAATTGAAAGGGTTTGATATTTAGATGCGTTATCAATAGATAACAATTTAAATGATCCTTCAAATAGTTTTCTAGGACCAATTACATAATCTGCGTATCCATCATCAACATTATTTAGACAATTTAATACTAAATATGTCGCATATTGCATGTTTGTTGTTAAGTAATTTAGTAAATTACCTTTATCAATTCTTTCATCAATATTAGCTTTAATTTGATTAATTTCATCTAATCTAGAAATAAAGAATTCAACCTTATCTGTGTCGTGCTCAAATTTGTATGACAAGTTTTCTTTATCAACTAAGAAATCTTTTAAGTAGTACTTAGAATTATCTTGATTGTTAGAGATTTGAACAATTTGTTCAAATGCATCATTAACTTTTTCTGTTGCAATTGTATTAGCAACATTAAGAATATTTTCTACTTCATTTTTAAGAGTTTTTAATTCATCTAATGATTTATTTTCATAATCATCTAAAGTAGATAAATCAAAATTTGTAATTTGATCTGAGCCAAATAATGTTTCATTTTGTTTTACTTTATTTAATGAATTTAAATTTCCTCTTATGTATGCAACATAATCATCTTTACTTTCAGCAGATTGAGCAACATTAACAATTATGTTTGCGAATTTATCAAATTTATTTCACTCACCACTTAATTCAAATAAGTATTTAGAATCTAATTGATTTCTAATTAACTCAATTAAATTATCTTTTGTATCTTGAGCAGTGGCTTGAACATCAAAATTATCAACTTGATCACTTGTATTGTTTTGAACAATATTAATTAAAACTGTATAACTTTGTGGAGCTATAACTACATTAACTTCATTATTTTGAATTTGATCAATTGTTACTGATTGAATAACCTCTTTATTAGAATCGATTAAGACATATGAGTTAGGAACTAAATTACTTTCAATAATAATCGAATTTTCATCCATATTAATTTTTTGAGTAGTTGATGAAACTAAATTATTATCTAAATCTTTGAAATTAATTGTTATCGTTTTTCTATTTTCAATAATATCAAGATTTATTGATGTAGCTCAAGGTTCAATTCCTGAAACTGATTTAATTTTTACATCTGTAGGCAATTGTTGAGTAATAAGGTCTTTAACTTTTGTTTCATCATCTTGATAATTAACATCAATGTTAAAGTTATTAATATCTTGTCTATGTGATTCATTATTAGCTATCACAACTTGCACACTATAGTTTTGAGGTAAAATTTTAACATCAACAGTATCATTTTCAATTTGATTTATTGTTATGCTATCTACAACTTGTTTATTTGAATTTATTAATACATAACCATCTGGAATTAATAAATTTGAAACTGTAAATGAAGTTTCATCCATATTAATTTTTTGAGTTGTAATTTCTACAATATCGTTGTTTAAATCCTTAAAGTTAATTGTTATTGTTTTTCTATTTTCAACAATTTCAATTTGAATTTCTGAAGTTCAAGGAGTTACACCTGAAATTGATGAAACTTTAACGTCACTTGGTAATTTTTGTTTAATAAGTTCACTAATTCTTGCTTCATCATCTTGATAATTAACTTGAATTTCAAAATCTTGAATATCTTGTTTATGAGACTCGTTGTTGACTATTTTAACTTGTGCATTATAGTTTTTAGGAAGAACCAAAACATTAACTGAATTATCTACTATTTGCTCTATGACTTCACTTTCAATTACTTCTTTATTCGAATTAACTAAAACATAAGAATCAGGAACCATATTGCTGTAGACAGTTAATTGATTCTCATCCATATTTATTCTTTGTGTTGTTGTGCCGATAACAGAACCATTAGCATCAACAAAATTAATTGTTACAGTCTTTCTGTTTTCAACGATATTAACGTTAAATATCTCAATTCAAGGTTTAACATCACTAATTGAACTAACTTTCACATCTACAGGAAGATGTTGTTCTATTAATTCTTTGACCCTGGTTTCATCATCTTGATAGTTAACTAAAATATTAAAGTCAGAAATATCATCTCTATGAGAGTTATTTTGATCAATATGAACTCTAACTTCATAGTTTTTAGGGAGCACAGTTAAGTTAATAGTATTATTTGTAATTTCATTTACTGTAACACTATCTAAGATTTGTTTGTTTGAATCAACTAGAACATAATCATTAGGAACTAAATCTGAACTTATAACAATTGAATTTTCTTTAATAGGAATTTTTTCCTCTCTTTTTCCAATAACACCATGTGAATCATTAAAGTAAATTGTTATAGTTTTTCTATTTTCAACAATTTTAATTTGAATTTCTGAAGTTCAAGGAGTTACACCTGAAATTGATGAAAGTTTAACGTCACTTGGTAATTTTTGTTTAATAAGTTCACTAATTCTTGTTTCGTCATCTTGATAATTAACTTGAATTTCGAAATCTTTAATATCTTGTCAGTCATGGTCGAATTCATTTCTTGCTATTGAAACTTGTACATCATAATTTTTAGGTCATATTTTAATAAATTCATTTGATATTGGAGCTTCATCTCTTATCAACTTATCAACCACTCCCCCGTATTTATTCAATAAAACATAGTTTTCCGGATCAGGATTAGTGATTTCTCATTTACCATTGATTTTTTTTGCAATACTCTTAAGAGTTTCAGGTTCTTCATCCCTGGTATAAGCGTTTCTTAATATCACTTTTACAGTTTCTTCAGTTTTATTTGTGTATTTTAGACCAAAATACACAGCAGGTGCAGTTACTGCTCCAAGTACTCCTGTGAATGCTAAAAGTATAATAATCTTTTTATTTCTTTTTGAAGTTTTACTAGTCATAAATTTGTCCTTTTTATTATTTTTAAATATACTAAATTAACACTTTTATATTATTAAAAAAATAAAATAAATTTTGAGCTTGAAATCAACAAAAAAAGCAAGCTAAAAGTAGCTTGCAAATTTGATTATTTTTTAAGGTCGTTTACTGAACCAATGTAAGCGAATTTTTCTGGATTTACATCAATAAATTCACCCTTAATAATTCTAACAACTGAATCTACAGTTTGATCTAAAGGAACAAAAACCCCTTTTCTTAATGTGAAATGTTCAGTCATAAAGAAGTTTTGTGAGAAGAAGTTTTGTAACTGTAATGCTTTTTTAACGATTGTTTTTGATTCGTCATCTAACTCATCAAATCCTAAAATAAGCATAACATCTTCAATTTCTTTATATCTTTGTAAGATGTATTTTGTGTCTAAAATAGCTTGATAATGCTTTGAACCAATAATTTCAGGATTTACGTTGTTTGATGAAGAAACCAACGGATCAAAAGCAGGGAAAATGTTTTTAGCACTAATTTCACGTGAAAGCACAAGTGAAGAGTTTAAGTGGTTAAATACAGCAACAGCTGATGGGTCAGATAAATCATCCATTGGTAAGAAAACTGTTTGGAATGATGTAATTGAACCATTTTCATTTGTATAAAGTCTTTCTTCAGCTTGTGAAATTTCAGTGTTTAAAGTTGCTTGATATCCACCAATTGATGGTTTTTTATCAAGTGATGCAGCAACTTCATTTCCAGCTTGTAAGAAACGGAAAATGTTGTCAATGAATAATAAAACGTTTTCTTTATTGTTATCTCTTAAGTATTCAGCAGCAGTAATTCCAACTGGAACAATACTCATTCTTGAACCTGGGTTTTCGTTCATTCTTGAAATGTACATTGTTGAATTTTGCATTAAGTTAGATTCAGTTAAATCATTGTATAACTCAATAGCTTCTCTTGAACGTTCTCCTGAACCAATGAAGATAGCTGATGTGTTAGTTTTTTGTTTTGAGAGGTTGAAAATAATTTCCTTCATTAAAACAGTTTTACCAACTCCGGCTCCACCAAAGATACCGATTTTATCTCCATCTAAAATAGGAACGAAAAAGTCAATAGCTTTAATACCTGTTGTTAAAAGCTTTGCTCTTTTTTCGTAGTTTGTGTTTGTTATAATTGTTGAATCCATTTCAACTGTTTTTGTAACTTTTGTTTTAGGAGAGCTTAAGTTATTTCCAAGCACATCGTAAATGTGTCCTTTTGCTTCATTTCCTACAGGAACCATAAATGAATGGTTTAATTTTTCAATCTTATCATTGATTGATAAGTTATCTTTTAAGTCTACAATAACTGCTAATAAAGTATTTTCATTAAGAATTCTTTTAACTAATAAATATGAACCATTGTCACTTTTAAGAAGTGAATTAATAGCTGGTAATTTTTCATTTTTGAATTGAATTTCAATTACGTCACTTCATAATTTTGTTATTTTAGCGCTCATTATTTACTTCCTTTTAATTCGTTTTTGATTTTGTTGTGAATTTGTTCCATTAGTTTTTCATCAGTAGTTAAGAATTCTTTAGCAGCAGGTAATTGTCATTGTAGATTGAATTTATTTGAATATTTGTTAAGTAAGAATGCGAAGTAGTTTTTAACTAATTCAGGATCTTTAGTTGTATCGTTAATTAAATCTTCGACAACTTTCTTGCAAGTTGCATTAGATTTTTCGTATTCAATAATGAATTTGATTGCTTGATTAATTTGCAAATCAGATAAGTTATTTAATAAGTTTCATTGAATGATACGTGAAATTAAGTAAATGTCTTTTTCATCGTATGATGAAACACCTTTTTGATTAAACATTTTTTCAATTTGGATTCCTCCTAACATAAGTGAATTAATGTCATCATTAAGGTCGTATTTAACAGCAAGTAGTTTAGCTTGTTTTTTGAATGATTTATATAACTTACCAACAATTTTTGCACTTTGGTTCATTAATTTGTTTTGAACTCCACTACCAATACGTGAAACTGATAAGTTAACATCGATAGCTGGATATTTGTTAAGCGCAAATAATTCTGAGTTTGTAACAATTTGACCATCTGTAATTGAAATAACGTTTGATGCAATTAAAGATGTAATATCGTTATCAACTGTTTGAATAATTGGAAGAGCAGTAATTGATTTTCTATTGTGGAATTTACCGCTTCTTTCAAGTAATCTAGCGTGTGCATAGAACATATCACCTGGGAATGCTTCTTTACCAACTGGTTTGTTGATTAATAAAGCAATTTCTCTGAAAATGTTTGCATGTTTTGTTAAGTCATCAAACACAATTAAAACATCATCTTCATAAGAAACATTTTCAGCGTGAGCCATAGCAATATATGGAGCTAAATATTGTTCATATGGTTTATCACTGTTTGCAGTTAAGATGATTGTGTATTCATCAGCACCATGCTCTTTAAGTAAATTGTAAACACTTGCAATTTCGCTTTGTTTTTGTCCGATTGCAACATAAATACATTTAACATTTTTGTCTTTTTGGTTAATGATTGTGTTTAAGGCAATAAATGTTTTACCAGTTTTTCTATCACCAATAATAAGTTCTCTTTGTCCTTTTCCAACAGGAATAAGCAAGTCAATTACTGAGTAACCTGTTTTTAATTGCTCATCAAGAGGCATATAAGACATTAAGTTGTTATTAACGTTAAAGATTTCTGAAGATTGCTCATAGAATTCAAATTTTTCTTTAGTAACTTCAGGGAATAAAATGCCACTGTTAATGTCAATGATTTTTCCGAAGTAGTTTTTTGCAGTTTTAACTTTTGTATCAACTTTAGCTCTAATTACTTCTGCACCAATTTTATATTCTTCAGGATTTTGTTTAATTAAACAAAAAGCACGATCTTCTGTTGCTGAAATTACCATCAATAAAGCATCTTTGTTATCTTTTAAATGGTAAATTTCATTTTGTTTGTAATTTGTTTGGCCACTTATTTCAACAACATAGTCATAAATGGCTGATATG
This sequence comes from Mycoplasma sp. 2045, assembly GCF_024582715.1. Lineage (GTDB taxonomy): Bacteria > Bacillota_I > Bacilli_A > Mycoplasmatales > Metamycoplasmataceae > Mycoplasmopsis. The sequence goes on along the minus strand of NZ_CP102083.1, from coordinate 290,697 downwards.
TATAATTTATTTTCCATATTCTTCCTTTACTTTAAATTAGCTTTGTTTTTGTTTAAACTGCTAATAATTATTGTTCCAATTAATAAAAGTGTAATAAGTGTACCGATTGTAATTAAAACAATGTTTGTGTTTTTTGTTGATTGTAAATTTTCTTTAAGAATCAATTCATTGTAAGCTTTTTGGTATTGCGCTCTGATGTTTTCGCTTTCATTAGTGATGTTTTTATTTTGAGTTACGATACCTAAATTAATGAATTGTTTTTGTACTTGTTCTAACTTTACGTTGAAAGTTTGAAATTGTTGATTTTTAAATGTGCTTACTTGTTCAATTCTGTCTAAGTCTAAAATTAAGTCTCTTAAAGTTGATAGCGCTTCATTAACATCACTAAATGTGAAATTAAAGGAATTTAAGTTAGCTTCAATAACTGATTTAATTTCAGGTACTGAAATTTGTTTTGAAAACTCACTATATAAGTCTTTATATGCACTTGTTAATAAATTAAAGTAAGTTCTTCCTTTAATTGTTTGTGCGTGAATAGAGTTAGTGAATGCATCTTTTGAGTCTTCTGATAATGATAAGTTGATTAAATCACCTTTATCGTTTTTAAAAGTTACATCCTTGTAGTATTCAACTGCATCATTTATGATGTTTGAGAATTGTTGATTGTTAATAATTTTTACTGCAACAAAGATTTGGTCAAAGACAATTTCTTGAAGTTTTCTGTTTCCAAGTTTTTCAAAAACTAAATCTTTGGTAATTCCAAGTGCATCATAGTAACCTAACATTGATGATTCAATTGCATTATTTACAACTTGCATTGATTGTGCATATTGTGAATCTGAATATCTAGTCACTTCACGTTCGTAAGATGTTTGTTTCTCATCTGATGTATTTGTTAAAGTAATTGTTGCAATTAACTTACCATCTTCTTCTCTTAAACCTGTAACGTTGTATTTAAGTAATTTTAATAATGGATTAAAGAAGAAAACTGCTTCATTATTGAATTTAGCATTTTGCGAATTTACTAAACTAATTAATTCTGCATTTGAAGCGTTGATGTAGTCACCTGTAAGTATCGGAGAAAGTCTAGGAACGTTTTCTTCAGCAACTGAAACTACAATTGGGTCTTCTTCGATTTTTTCTTCAGGCAAGATTGGAAGAGTTGGTTCTTCAACTTCATTGAATTCTTGGTTTTTCTCAATGTCGAATTTCATCGTTCTCTTATTAAGAACTGATAAGAAATAAGCATCCCAAGTTTCAAAACCTTTAGGTACATTTAAATCTAATTTTGCATTGTCATCTAAGACCTTGAAAACTTCTTCATCTTTTGCATATTTAGGAAAGTCTTCTTTTTCTAAAAGAATATCTCTTCAAGATGAAGAAAGCGATTCAATATAGCTATTTATTTGGTTTAAAATCGCACTTTGAGTAAGTTGATTATTAATTACTTTTGCGTCTTCAGGAATGGCAACTTTTCCTTCTGTGTCTATAGCACTTACTTTTTCGTAGTTATCTGGTGTAGCTTCTCCAATCATAAGTGGTCCAAAATCATTTTTAAAGTAAGTAATGTCTCCTAATTTGTAAGTTTCATTTGTAAGTAAATTAGGAAAAATGATGTTAAATCCATTTTCAATTGGATTTGAAACTATTTGATCTTTTTGAGCCTTTAAATAATTTACAAACTTTTTATAGTAAGTAATTCTTTTTAAATGTTCAATATTTGGTTCTGCTAAATTTTGCTTTTCATAATCTGCTACTTCTAATTCAAGCTTTTTAATATACTCTTCAAGGACTAATGGTAATTTTTCATTGAAAATGTTTTTTTGCATTTCCTTTGTTTCAGGAAAATTAGCAACAGGTTCTTTTTCTGTTTCAGTTGTATTACTCGCTGTTTCATTTTCATTTGTAGTTGCTGAAATAACCGAAAGCGGTAATACTAATGAAGAAGAAATAGCACCTAATTTAAGTCATCTTCTTATTTTCATAAATCCTCATTTTCAAATAGTGAAAAGTAAATTTGAGCTTTAAGCTTGAATGCTTTTCTTTTTAGTTTTTCTAATCTGTTGATTAAATCAATGTCATTAGAAGCATATAAAGCAAATTTTGTTTTTAGCAGTTCCTTTTTAATTTCTTTGTATTTTTTATTTAATGAATGTAATTGAGTTTTATTTTTGTCATCTTGGACAAAAGTTTCAAATGAATTATTGTAGAAAAGGACAATTTGATTTTCATTGCTTTGGACAAATAATGAATCAAATATTAAAAAGTATTCTTTTGAATTTGTTTTAAGTGAACATAAAACTTTTTTGTAACTTGAGATTGTGTTTTTCTCAACTTTTTGTCAACTATCTTTTAGCTGATGATTGATTTTTAATTCAGAAATCTTAAGATGTTTTTTAACATTTTTAGCTGATACTAAAGTTAAATCAATCATTAGTTCCCCTTTCTGATTTCGTGTAATAAGTCTTTTTTCTTGCTAAGCATTGAGATTTGTTCAATTTCTTTTTCTCTTTTAACTTTTAAGAATTGTCTTTTTTGGAATTTAATTTTTTCTTCTAAATCATTAAGAGTACTATTTTGAGCAACTAACTTATATTTTTCATAAATTAAAGCTGACTCAGTTAAAAGTGAAGAAATAGCAAAGTTTAAGTAAGACTCAGTTTCTGAATCGATAAACTCATTTAAATCTTGCGAAATTTTATGAGTGTTGATATTTGAGTTAAATAATTGACCGTGTTGATGGTGTTTAAGTGTGAAATTATTCATATTTACAGGAAGCAGTTGAATATGTTTTTCTTTAATCTTTGTTGAGTTAATTACAAAGTTTAAGTTTGCATAATCATTAATTTTGAAGTTGTTAATAATGATTTTTGGAAGTAGTTCATTTAAGTAATCAACTTCATTTTTCTCAAAGCTAAATAAGATATTAAATCCGTTGTCATTAGCAAACTTAGTTGCTTTTTGACCGATAGCAATAATGCTATCGTTAGATTTGTTGATAGCTTGGAGCAAGTACTTTTCATGTTTTTGATATGAGTTAGTACTATATTTTTCTTCTTCTGTAATGTAAATTCAAAGTGTTTTTAATCCACCTAAAGTAAGCAAGTCACTTTTTTTATTAAGAGCAAAATCATTGATTGAATATTTATCAGTAATTTGCTCAATTATGAATTTTGAATAGTTAGCTCTATCTAAACAGTAACCAATTTGTTTAGATAGTCTAAGTAAGTTAATTAAAGTAATATTTTTCTTTGATTCAACGATTTTATAAATCTTTTTAAGAGAATTATATTTTGATTCAATGGTTTTACTGTTCATTAATAATTCCAGGACCTATAAATAATTTATAAACATTGTTTTCTTTTAATAAAAGAACACTTGGTATAAATTCGATAATGTAATTCTCTTCAATTAGTTTATTTATGTATTCATTAAAGTCTGAGTTCAATTGTGAAACAGAGCTTCTAAGTATTGTATCTGATACAGAAACATTTTGTTTTTGTTCAGTTTTAGGAATTTGATCATATAAACTAAATTTTGAATCAATAGTTCAGGTGATAACAAATTTATCTAATAAAAGATTATTTTTTCTGCTAATTCATTTTTGAATACTATCTGTTAAAGGTTTTAAATCTTTTTCAGTTAAGTTGTATTCAATTAAAAATGAATTTCAGAAACTTTCATTTGAAACATAAGTCGGTTTGCTTTTAAATCTTTCAAAGTCAGCAAATAATTTTGATTGATAAACTTTTGCTTTTTCTAAGTATGCTAAAAGCTCTTTATTTTTCATTTTATTTTTCTTAAACATAAATTATTTACCTCTCTTTGTAAAGTGTTTTCTTTTTTCATAAAACAAAGCAAATATCTTGATAAATCCAGTATATGCTATAGATGAAAGTGCAAATAGAATATAAAGCATAATTGTGACTAGTGCAAAAATTGTCAATATATCTCAATTCTTTGTAAGCACTAATATTGCTCAGTTATCATTACTGAATGTAGCGTGTAAGAAAATGCTAAACACTAATGAAATTGTTAGAGAAACTAACATAGCTAAAAGCATTGCATTTTCTAAATTATTTAATTTATTAGCTTTATTGTATTTAACTAATCCAAAGTTAATTACAAATAAAATAAAGAATAATAAGTTGATAATTAATCTGTGAAAGTAGTTTAATTGAGTATTTGCAACTAATAAAACAAATAATGAAACTAATTCTAAAATTACAAATACTGTTTTGTTTGTTAATAATTGATTTTTGAATTTTGTAAATCTACTTGCAATTACAAGTCCATTTAAGATTGCAACTAATGCAATAAACGCAGCAAATAAAGCAACTTTTGTGGTTGTATCTTCGCTAATATCGATTGGTTTGTAAGCGTATTTTGCAAGTGTGTAAATCGCAAAGAACATTACAGGTAAGATAAATGCAAGAATTAATTTTGTAAGTGATGCAAATAAACTGTTTCTGTAAACCACGCTTGATAAGTTTGAAATGTTTGAGTAAACTTTTAAACTTAGAAGTAAGATAAGTGCAAAAACTAATCCAAAAATAGATAAGTTTTTGTAAACTGCATTTTCACTGAAAATTCTAGTTAGTTTATTAATGTAAACATTGTTTACAAAAATACCAACAACTCTTTGCGTTTCAATGCTTCCATCTTTTGATTTTGAAACTTGAACGTTATTAACCATTAAAACAAGCATTCATAATCCAATTCCGAGTAAAACGTATTTGATTATAGTATAGCTTCAATCTAAAACTAATTTCTTGATGTTAATTGAAAAACTTCTTGATTTTTTAACTTGTGTATATACATCAAAAGTTAAATCAATAACTAAAAGTGGTATAAGTAAAAATGAGTTATAAATTAATCATTTTGAAGAAGTATCTTTTGTAGTAGTTATAAAAGTAAAAGTATAAAATCCAAATGTAATAAGTGCATAAGTAATGTATGCAACATATCAGTAGATGTAACTTGAAAACTTCAAGTTATTTTTGTTTATGACAAAATAACTCTTAGTCATAGCGATAATAATCAGCAATGATAATAAAGTTAAGTTGAATAACACAAAGAAGTTAATACTTGAGTTTATTTTGAAACTTCTATCAAACAGAATTGAATAATCAATTCCTGTTTGATCGCCTTTGTTAATAAAGTAATTGAAAACAATTCCAATTGAGCTTATTAACAAGAACGAAAGTACAAGTGAAATTAATTTAAGAACATTTTCTTTACTTCAGTTTAACTGTAATAAATTGGTTTTACTATTAACTGAATGAGATTTCTGCATCGCCACCTCCACTTGGATCAAAGTTAGCTGATTTAACTACTGCTGTTTTACCAAATTTAGTAAATGCTTGTGAGCGATTTAATCTGTCAGCCATTGTTTGGTTATCTACGTAAATTGTTCTGAATACATTTTTACCTGATTCAATTAATCCGTATAATTCTGGACCTCAGTTATCGTCTAAGTCACGTGCATTACCTTGAATGTATAATGTGTTAACTTCTACAGGACTAACAAAATGTAATTTAGGTCTTTCAGGTCCTTTGATAAGCATTGCAGATCATTGTTGAGCTGCTAACGTGTCAGCATTAACTGTGAATGTATTTGTGTTATTGTAAAGAGTTAAGTTTTTAAATACTCTATTGTGGAAACGCATTCCTTCAAGACTTCTGATGTTTTTGTTTAATGAGAAATCAAGTCAAGTAGGTCAAGAACCATCTCCGAATTCTCCTTGGAAAATTCTTTCATTGTATCTATCTTTGAATGCAATATCAAGACCTTCGTTGATTTCTTCTAATGTATCATCTTTATCAAATCTAAGTCTGTTAAATACAATTGAACCTGGCATATTTGTATTATCTTGCATAGCTGCGAATGTGTAGTCAAATGTAATATTTTTTACACCACGTAATGCAATAGGGTCAATTCCTCAATCTTTACTTAATAAGTCATTTGAACTATAAAGGTCTAATTCTTGGATTCTCTTATCTTTAAGTGCAATAAGTGAAGTTGTATCTTTACCTTCAAAGAATAAAGTTAATTTTTGAATTGATTCAGGAAGTTGTTTTAAAATGTGTCTAAATTCTTGACGTTTGTCTTTAAGACCCATATTTTTGATTACAAGTACATCAATTTGTTTGTTAGCTTTTTTAACTTTATCTAAAAAGCTTAAGAATGAATTGTAACCTTTAGTGTTAGCTGCATCAAGAATTGCCATAACTTTGTTTGTTTTGACTTTTTCTTTTGCAATAGCACTTTCTGGTTTGTATTCATAAATTTCAATTCCTTTATCAGCGCCTGCTCCATATCTTGAATATTCAGAAGTTTTATTTTGTTTAGAGAACCCATCATATTCAAAGTTTCTAATTTGTTTTGAATTTCTGTGATATTGTGATTCGTAAGCAAAATATGAATTTTTATGTCTTGCTATGTATTCATTACGAACAACATTATCTTCTAAGTTAACATGTGCAAAACTACCAAATCCTGTATCACCTCAATGGAAACTTGGAACCATACCTTTGTTAAGGTAATTTTCAAGTTCTCTATTTATATTTTCAAGTGTTATCTTAAATGCGTATGCTTGTTGAGGATCTTTAAGTAATTTAAAAAGATATGAGAAATCTGCGTTCTCTGGATAATTAATTTGAGGATTGTTATTAGCAATCTTAATGATACTCTTGTTTAAAAGCTCTTTATCAGCTTCTGTTAAATCATTTGGATTTTTATTAAATATGCTGTTAATAACAGAAAGATTTTCTCTAATTTCTCTTTTCATTTCCTCTTTGACTTTTGTAACTTTGTCAATAGGTTTAGGTTTCATTGTTGCAAAATCTAAATCTTTTGCAGCTTCTGGGTTAGCGTAACCTTCGATTGCTTTTGAAGGTTCTGTAGATGGATCTGGTTCAGGTTCTGGTTCTGGTTCTGGAGGAGTCACTATAATTGGTTGTTCAATAATAGGCTCTGTAGGTTGCTCAGGTTCTGGTTCTGTGGTTTTAGGTTGTTCTGTATAAACACTATCTTCTGCTTTATCCGGATCTTCTGGTTCTGGTTCTTTTGGTTGCTCTGGTGTTGGAGCAGGATCTGGCTCAGGTTGTGGATCAGATCCAGGTGTTGGGGTCACAGGTTCTGGATCAGGCGCAGGAGCAGGATCAGTAGGCTCAGGTTCTACCGGATCCGGGTTTGCTGGTTCAGGGTCAGGTACAGGTTCTACTGGATCTGGCTCTGGATTAACAGGTTGTTCTGGTTGTTCTGGTTGTTCTGGTTCAGTAACAGGTTTTGTTGGTTCTGGTTGTACTGGTTTTGGATTTTCAACAGTTGGTTGTTCTGGTTCGATTTTGACTTTAATTTTTAAGTTATTATCTTTGTTTGAAGAATTTCTGTCGCTATATAAAACATCGTTTTCATTGATGACTGTAGCGATTCCACGTGACTGAGTAATAACTCCTAAGTCTTTTGTTTTTGGTTTAGCATTATCACTAATTGTTTTAGCTGCAACAACACCTACAACAGCTAGTGCAGAAACGGCACCAATATTGATTATTATTTTTTTTCTTTTAGCTTTAATCATAATTAATACCTTTCTTTAATTATTTGTTGAATTTGTATTCTTCAGGAATTAAATTTGCTCCTTGTTTGAATAAGTAAGTTTGAATATTTGGATATAACTCTTGTAATGCTTCACGGTATGATGATCTTTGATTTTCTCCACCACCGTAAATTAAGTCATATTGTTCTAATTTGTATTTACCATAGAAACCATTGTAAGATTCACCTTCTGATCTGAATGCTTGAGTTAAAGCAGTTAATGACACACCTGTTGAATCAGCTGTTGCATAGTTAATTCCAACAATTTCATTATCAATTGTTCTAACTGATGAACCTGATGCACCAGATAAAGGCTGTCAAGCACCTAATGAGTAACCTAATCCGTAGTTTAAGTATCTATCTCCTGTGTAAGTTGAAGCAGAATCTCTAATTACACCGAATTTGTAACCTTCGTTTTTGCTTGAATTAATTAATGGAGAAACGATTGTAATATCAAATACACCAGGCATATCGATAAAGTTTCTCACGCTTAGTGATTTGTTTCATCCACTTCCGTATTCTTTTGTGAATACTTTTTTATCAACTTGTTGACCTTCTGCGACATAAACAGGTTTATTAGTTCAAATACTTTGACTAAATCCTGAATCAATAATTGCAACTTCAGATCTTTCTAACACCTTACGGTTAAATAAGTGGTCAGTTTTAGCATTTGGGAAGGCTACTGAAATTAAGTTGATTTTTGATTTTGGGATATTTGCAGTTTTATCGTTTGTTAATCTGACATTAGGTATCATTGTTTGTTCATCTTGTTGATATGTAGCTTTTAAACTCTTTGTAGCAAACTTGAATTTTTCATTTTCATTTCAGTTTGCAAAATTACTTGTAGCTAATCTAGCTAATTCAGCAGCTGAACTAACTGATTTTGGTTCACCAAATGTGTTTTGTGGATCTCCATTAATCGAGTTGTATTCATATGTATTATCTGAATTGCTAAAATCAAATTCGAGAACAGCAAAGTCTGCTGCTTCTTCTAATTCTGATAATGGTGAATTTGGATCTACATAATCTCTTGGGCTAGTTCTTAAGAAGTCAAGACCGGCGTAAACTAGTTTAACTTGTGATGGTTTGAAACTAAATATATCAACTGTTGGTTGAAGTTCATTAGCTTTTAATCATTGGTCAATTGGAGTTTCATCGTTAAAGTGTAATAATTGGATACCTACAGTTTCGCCAATTACACCTTGTTTAAGTCAGTTTTTAGCTTCAGTATATTTTGTTAATCATTTTGGATTTCATTGTTCAACTTGAATTCTTTGCACTTCTGCATATAAAGGTGGCAAGTCATTTTCTCTAACTGCTAGAGCTTGTTTTTCATATCTATCAGCTTCTGCTTGATTACCTGCATATAAAGCTTCGTATTTTTTATCTTCATATGACTTGATTTCATCATCTTTAGCTTTAATTCTTGCATTAACTTCTTTTGTTAATTTGTGGTATTCTGCATCAGCATCTTCAACTACTTTTGTGTATTTATTATAGTTATCAGCTTCAGCTTGTAAATCATTAATGTGTTTGAATCTTGATTGACTTGACGCATTTGCAGTTGATGCAGCAAATGCTTGAATAACGTGAATATTTGTTGCGATATATCATTTTGTTGGATATCCATTTTCATCAAGTTTGTAATCTAAAATTCACGCAGAACCATTGTACATTCTGTGTTGATCTATTAATGAGTTAGTGTTCATAAGTTTAATAGCATAAGATTGAAGAGCAGTTTTCTTGTACATTTCATTAGCTAAATATCTAGGTAACCCTCTATTTAAAGGAACTGAATCTCAGTAAGCTGCTTTTGTGTCATCTCTTAATGGGTTTAATGATAAAGTTCCATCAGAGTTCACGACAGAGAAGTTTCTAACGACAGCACTTTCGAATGTAGGTTGACCTTCTGCTTTAGCTTTTTGGTCATATGCCTCAATTTGCTCTGGTGTTAATTTTAAGTTATCAGCTAATTTTGATGAATAATCACCACGGTAATCTTTAAGAGCTTTTACATATCCTTGTAAATCAAGAACATTTTTCTCTGACTCTTGAAGTTTTTTATATGCTGCAGGATCTGTTTTGTAAAGTTCAGGCATACCCGGAATATTTAATCCAACACCTGGATTTGTAGGTCTTGTAGGAATTTCAGGTTCCACAATAACTTTATCACCCTCGTTACCACCATTATCTTTAGGGTTTTGAGGATCGTCTTTTTTAGGATTTGCCGGATTTTCAGGTTTTGGTTTTGTTTGTCCACAAGAAATACCTAAAGATGAAATTGAAACAATCGATCCAAATGTTGCAAGCAACATTAATTTAAGTTTATTTTTTTTCATAATTTACTCCATTTTTGTTTAGCTTCGCTTGAAGTTAAAACTAGTTTTAAATCAAAAAATAAATATATAACCAATATATATATATATATTGATGCTAACTTTAATATTATAACACCCTACAAATTAATTGGTCAATAAATTAATTATTTTTATGTAAATTATTCAGGTATTTATAATTTATAACTTAATAATAACATATATATGAAATTCATTTATGAATTTAAAGTGTATTTTTAGGCTAATTTTGTCTTGTTTTATTAAAAATAAAATTTATAAAATAACTTATAAAATAACTTGATTTTTAAGTAAAAAATAATTTAAAATAAGAATATGGCTAGACAATATTACAACAAGAGAGATTATGAGTTTGATTGAGAAAATAGTGTGATTGTTTTAAAAGATCATATGATTGAGCAACTTAAATCTGATAATAAGTTTTTAAAATACAAAAAAATCGGAGGAAGCACCGTTTCTGAGATTTTAATTAAGGATGCATTCAAAAATGAATTTAATGCATTTTGTCACATTGCACACTTAAAATTACCTGTGTTATCACAAAAATACATTAATGCAGGGACTATTTTAGAACCTAAAATATTTGATTTCTTAAGAAAGATGCACCCTAATGTAGTGATTGAAAACTTTGTTGCTGCTGATTATGAATATAACTATTTTAAAGACAAGGATGATGTCATTATGGGAGTTCCCGATGGATACATCCCTTCGACAAATATGATTCTTGAAATCAAAACAGCACAAGATAAGAAATATGAACTCTGAGGCGACAAAGATGTTGACCCTTCGTATAGAAAACAAGCACAACTTTATTCGTATTTAAAAGGAGCTAACCATTACTCAATTATCGCTTTATTCTTAAGAGATGACCTTGGAGATTATTTGAACCCTGAAAATGTGGAAATTAACCAAAGAAGAATGAAATCTTACACATTCCCTGTTAATAGAGCAGATGTTGAAGATGATATTAAGAAAGTTAAACAATGATACTATCATTACACAAATACAAACAAATCCCCTAAATTTGACCCTTTAATCAACAAAGATCAACTTGAATACTTACAATGTGAATCATTTGAAGAATGAGAGAAACTTTTAAACAAATGAAAACAAGAAGGTAAAGCTGATTTCAATGTAAAAGCTTAGTGAAATTTATTAACCAGCAATGGTTAATCCTGAGTTTCCAAGTAGGAAGCTCATTTTTTATAATTTTTAAACTCTACTTATATACTATGTATATAAGTAAAAAATCAAAAAATTTTTATTTTTTACAATGATTACAATGATAATAGTGTATAATTAAAGCATGAGCAATTACATTTTATATAAAAGAAACAACCCTAAAGGCATCTATTTAGCAATTGGGATTTCAAAAGGTTATGGTAAAGGAATTGGTGATTTAGTTGGTCTAGGCTATTGAGACGAAATCAAAGATAAATATTCTTTGCAAAACATTGATGATTTAAAGGCAATCGCAAAATTAGTTCCATTCACAAACAACAAAGTTGAAGCAAAGAGCAAATTTTTTGAATTGTTAGAGCCAACATCTGTTGAAACCAATGTTAAAAATGTTGGAATTGATTTAATTTACAAAATTATCAAAGAACTAGATTTATTCAGTTCATTGCCAAAAAGCAAACACAAATCATTAGAAGAAGTTCTTGAATTTGTCATTGGAACCAGAATTATTTTTCCAAGAAGCTACATTTGTCAATATAAAAACAAAAACGATTTTTTACACAATGTTGAAATTAAAAAATCATCAATTTATAACTATTTTGATACTTTTTAACAAACAAAGAAACTATTTTATTCAATCTTTACAATAAATTACAAGAATTAACTAATAGAAACAGTAAACAATTACACTTTGACAATACAACTGTTTATTTTGAAAGTTTTTCAAGAAAAGGCGTAAGACAAAAAGGTTTTTCAAAAGACGGCAAGCATGATGAAGACCAAATTGTAATAGCAATGGCGACAGACAATAATGGAATACCTTTTCATTACAAAATTTTTGAAGGAAATACTGCCGATTCACAAACTTTAATTAAGTTTTTAATTGAAATGGAAAGAATTTACAAGATTAAAGACATAACAATCATTGCCGACAGAGGAATTAGTCAAAATGCTAACTTAAGATTTTTAGAACAGAAAGGCTATAAATACATCGTCCAAAAACGTATCAATAACCTTAGCGAAGCAGATAAAAGATTCATCATCGAAGATAAAGATTATATGTTGGAACATGAAATGTTTTCAAAAAGCAGATTTGTGGAATCTGTTTGAGCAAACAATAGAAAAAGGAAAAGATTTAATCAAACTCTTAGAAAACAAATAGTTTACTTTAGCCCAGCAAAAGAAAAGCTTGACAGAATAAAAAGAGCTTTTTCGATAGCAAAATATGAGAAAAATCAATTAATAATGTAATTTGCTTAAGTGATCTTGTTCCAGAATACAAGAAAAAATATATGGATGTTGAAGGCAAAACAATTGCCAAATTAAATTACTCTAAAATTAAAAAATAGCTGATCAAGATGGTTTCTATATGATTGAAACCAACATACCTAATTTAACAGCACAAAGAGCTAATGAAATTTATAGACAACAATGAAAAATTGAAGAAGATTTTAGAACATTGAAATCTTCGCTTGAAGTTAGACCAATGTTTGTTCATAAAGATTCTCACATTCAAGCGCATGTTTTCTTATGTTTCTTAGCGTTGATTGTTTTAAAATACTCAATTTACAAACTCAAAAAGTTCTATGAAGATAATGGTGAAATTCAAAAGGTAACTATGAATATGTTTGTGGATGCCTTAAAACTTATAACAATAACAACTAAAACTGTGAATGGTAAAGTTGTTGGTGAAATTATTAATAATTTAGATCCAAACCATTATGAATTAAACAAAATATATAAAGATTTTTCATTTGTTATAGAAAATCTATCATTGTAATTAAAAATAACAAAAAACGAAAACGCCTTATTTGTAGGTGTTTTCGTTTTTATCCCTTTAACTTGGAAACTCAGGAAATTAACCAAAGAAGAATGAAATCTTACACATTCCCTGTTAATAGAGCAGATGTTGAAGATGATATTAAGAAAGTTAAACAATGATACTATCATTACACAAATACAAACAAATCCCCTAAATTTGACCCTTTAATCAACAAAGATCAACTTGAATACTTACAATGTGAATCATTTGAAGAATGAGAGAAACTTTTAAACAAATGAAAACAAGAAGGTAAAGCTGATTTCAATGTAAAAGCTTAGTGAAATTTATTAACCAGCAATGGTTAATATTTTTTTGCTCTTTTGCGCTAGGTGTTTTTGTATTTTTGAGTAAAAGAAAAAAACAAAAAAACTTACACCGGATAAAATGTAAGTTTAATTTTTATGAATTTCTATTTTCTTCTAAAAATTCTCTTGAATAAGAACCCTAAACCTGTAGCAATTCCAACAATTGGTGGAACTATAACTCCATAAATTCAACCAGGAGCACCTTGTTTTTTACCTTCTTCAACTTTTGTAGGTTCTTCAGGTTTATTATCAAGAGGCTTTAATGATTCATTTAATTTTTGAGCTTTTTCTAATACTTCTTTAACTTTTTGAACAGTTACTTGTCCATTAGCTTCAGAAATAAATTGTTGTTTTTGCTCAATTGATAAGTTATTTAACTTATTAATTTCTGCATTTACATCTGTTTTAGATGCAGCCAAATTAGAATCGCCATTTAATGATTTTTTAGCTTGAACTACAGGATCGATTTTTTCATTTAATTCTCGCACACTATTGTTAAAGTCTAACTTATTACTTAATTCAGTTGATTTTGCTAATGCATTATCTAATGCTGATTTTTTAGGTGCATCAGCTTCTGTGTAGTTAGGTGTAGATTTAACTTTTTGTACCTCATTAAACACCTCTAATGCATTATTAACATCTGTCGCATTTGTCAGAATGTTATTAATAGTATCAACTGATGTTTGTGAATTTACTAATTCTTTAGCATTTGTTTTTTGTTCATCTGTCAGGTTAGTTAAGTTATCTATATCATAATTAGCTTTAGCTTTTGCTTCTGATAATCTTACATCACCATCTAGATTATTAAGAGCATCTCTTAATGCATCTAATTTCTCATTAAGACTTTCAACTGATGTATTAAATTCATCTTTAGTTTTAAGTTCATGTAATACATCAAGTACATTTGTGAATGCAACTTGTTTTCCTTGTGAAGCTTTTGTATATTGAGTTTTATTTTTTACATATTCAGCGTTTTTAACAACATCAAGCGCACTGTTAATTGCTTTAACATTATTTTTAATATCTTTAATCTTAGAAACTTCATTTAAGCTGTTTACTGAGTTTCTAGCAGCGTCTTTTTGAGTATCTGATAAGTTTGAAGCAACTTCGATAGCAGCAAGCGCTTCTTCTTTAGCTGTTTTTAATCTATCAACACCATCGAGAGCATCATGAGTTGATTTTAATGTATCTAACTTATTACCTAAGTTAGGATATGCATCATCAAAGTCAAGTGTTGTTGTTAAGTTGTTTAAAGCAGTAACTACATCATCAAATGCGTCTTGGTTTGAAGCTTGAGTGTATTTGATTTCTATTTCAACTTCTCTAGCAGATTCAACTTTAGCAATCGCTCCATCAATGCTTGATGCATTTGAAACTACTTTATCAATTCCTACTTTATCTGATTTAGCTTCTACTAATTTGATAGCTTTTTCTTTTTGAGTTTCTGATAATTTAGGTAATGAGTTAATTTTAGCTATAGCATCTTCTCTTTGAGTTTCAAGTAATTTTTCTTCAACATCAGCAATTGATGTTTTAGATTCAACTTCATTTTTAGCAGCATCTTTTTGAACTGATGTTAAGTTTTCAAGTGTCTCAATAGCTTCTTTAGCTTTTGCTATTGCATTAGCTAATCTATCTTTACCATTTAATAAACTCTTAGTTTCAGATACAGCTTGTAATTTAGTATCTAATTGGTCAAATGGAGTTTCAAAGTCTGTGTAGCTTGATAATCCTTCTAATTCAGTAACAGCATTATAAAAGTTTGTTTTAACGTCATTTGATGCTTGTTTGTATTGAACTTCTTCTTTTATCGCAACTTCATCGTTAAGTGTTCCGATACCACTGTTAACTTTTTCTGCATTAGCAACAATTGCATCAATTTCATCTTTAGTTGCTTTTGATTTAATTAAAGCTTTAACAGCTGGTTTTTGTACATCATCTGATAAGTTTGATAATGAGCCAATTTTATTTGATGCATCTTGTTTTTTAGTATTTAATAATTTATCAGCAACATTAGCGATAGTTGTTTGTTTTTCAACTTCAGTTTTTGCGTCTCTTTTCTCATCATCTGATAAGTTAGGCAATGCATCAATAGTAGATTTAGCGGCAGCTATTGCAGTATCTAAATTTTGTTGACCATCAAGTGAGTTGATTGCATTATTAAGAGCTTCAGTTTTTTCTGTAATCTCAGCAATAGGACTTGTTGTAAAGTCTGTTACTGTTTCTACACCTGGTAAATTGTCAAACGCTGTTTGAGCAGCTTGTTTTTTATCTGAATCAGCTTCTGTAAATTGTGGTTTTGTTTTAACATCATTAAATCTTTGAACTTGTGCAACTGCAGTATCAACATTTGTTGCGTTTGTAACAATGTCTTTTGTTAATTGAATTGTTATTGCAACATCGATTTGATTATTTGCTTCTCTAATTTGATCAGAACTTAAGTGTGTTAATTCACCTAATTTAGCTTTAGTTTCTGCTTTAACAACATCTAATCTATCTTGACCATCAAGATCTCTAACAGCATTATTAAGTGCATTTGTGTCTTCTACAATATTTGCAATTGGTTGACTAAAGTCACTTGTTCCTTTGATTGCATCGATTTTTGCTTTTGCAGCATCAAATTCTGCTTTTTTATCTATAGGTGTTGTTGATGCTTCTGTGTAGTTAGGTTTTAACTCTTCTGCATTTGCATTTTCAAGAGCTTGTAAAGCATTGTTAAGTTCTTTTGCACGTTCAACAATAGCATTAACTTTTTCAATTGTGTCAATAGCTTCTGAATCAATTAAATTGTTAGCAGCTTCTTTTTGCGAATCATTTGATAACTTATTTAATGCTTCAATAGCTTCTTTGGCTTCTGTTTTAGCATCAGCTAATTTTGTGTCACCATCAAGTGCATCAATAGCATTTTTAAGTGCATCTTTCTTAGTAACAACATCTTCATCATATGGACTTGTAAAGTCTTCATATGTTTTTGCATCTTCTAATGGTGTAAGTGCATTATTTGCAGCTTGTTGTAAGCTTTCTTCTGCTTGTGTGTATTTAGGTTTTGAATCTTCTTTAAGTTTGTTTAATGCATCAACTTGTTCAATTGCAGCATCAACATTTGTAACGTTAGCAATAATGTTTTTAACACCTTGAACTGTTGTAGCAGCATTAATTAATCTTTCAGCAGCAGTAACTTGGTTAGCACTTAAGTGTGTTAAAGTAGGTAATTTAGCTTTAGCATCTGATTTAGCTGTATCTAAATTTGCTCTTCCATCTAAATGTTTAATAGCATTTTTAAGAGTGTTAATTTTATTGTCAATATCTTCAATAGCGACAGCGTTGAAATCTAAAACATCTTTAGCACCTTTAAGCGAATCAACTGCATTGGTTAAATCGTTTAATTTTTCTTTACTTGCTTCTCTAAACTCAATTGTGTCTTCAGCTTTTTTAGCTAATTTTAATTTTTCAATAGCTTTATCAATATTTGTTACATTTGTAATAACAGTTTCAACTTGTTTTGATGTCGCTGCTTGATCAATTTGATTGAAAGCATTAATGAATTGATCATCTGATATATGGATTAAATCACCTAATTTTTGTTTCGCTAATTCTTTAGCATCATCTAAGTTTTTTACTCCATCAAGTGCTCTATCAGCATTTGATAATCTATTACCAATAGAATCTAAATTAACATAATCTTTTGTAAAGTCCATTGCATTTTCATAAACTTCAGCGGCTTTTTTAGCTTCGTTAAATTCTTTTTGAGCAGCTTCTGATGCAGATGAATATCTGATTGTCCTAATTGATTTATTTGCAACTTTTAAGGCTCCTAAAACAAAATCAATATCTTCAGCATTATCTGCAATTTTTTGCACCATATCTGGTTCTGTAGCTAATTTAACTTGCTCTTTGGCTTTTAATTTTTGTTCTGTAGTTAAATTCTCTAAATCATCAATCGATGATATTGCTTGTTTTTTTCTTTCAATAAGCTTGCTCTCACCATTCAATTGTGTTTCTGCATCTGATAATGTACCTAGTTTGTTATCTAAATAAGAATCAACATCATTAAAGTTATCTACTGTTCTTAAGTTTTCTAATGCACTAATAGCATTATCAAATGCTCTTTGTCTATCTATATCAGAAAGTTTGTAATTTGGTGTTTCTTTGACTTCAATTGCTTTATCTAATTTATCAATTGCGTCATTAATTTTTGTTACATAGTCTTTTAATAAGTTAACATCTGCAATTGTAGTTTTAGCATCAATTTGATTTTTAGCTTCTTGCTTTTGTGTGTTTGATAATTTTTCTAATCTATCAATTTGTTCTTTAGCAGATGTTTTTGCATCTAATAATTCTTTATTTGCTGCTCCATCTAATCTAGCTTCTTCTGATGATAAGAAACTTGATAATGAGTTTAAGTTAGCAATTGGATTTGTAAAATTATTTACATTGATTGCATTAACTATTTCATCATATGCACTGTTGTAAGAATTTTTAATCTCTTCAGTTGCATAACTGTAGTTAATTGATTGTTTAACTTCATTTGCGTGATTGATTGATTGATTCAATGATGGGATTACAGTATTTAATTCAGAAGCGTTTGAAACAACTGCACTAACATTTTGATAATTAAATGCATCTTTATTAATCTCATTAGTCAATAAACTTCTTTGAACGTTTGATAAGTTAGTTAATGAAGCAACCTTATTTGTTAAATCTTGTTTTTGAGCTTTAACAAATTTAGATCTTACATCTGCTGATGAATTTTGATTTTGAACTTCAGAAATTAAACTATTCTTCTCTTGATTATTTATGTTTTGTAAACTCTTAATTTGAGCGATTGTTTGTGTCTTAAGATCATTTAAGTTTTTTACTCCATCAAGCGAAGCAATAGCATCGTTCATGTTTGATACTAAAGTATCAATATTTAGAAGTTTATTAGCAAAACTTGTATATGCAGCAAGTGCTTTTACAAAGTTATTTAATGATTTAGTAAGTGCATCTTGTTTTGATGATGTCGCCTCTTTATAAGCGATAGTTTCTTTTGCATTTTTTGATTGCTTAGTAACTGCTACAGCTGTGTTTAATGCAGAAGCATTTTCTTTTAATGTATTTACACTTGCAATAGTTTTTGCATTATCAATTTCTTGTTTAGCTTTTTTAGCTAAATATGCAAGTAAGTTACTCATATTTTCTATTTCAGATTTAGCTGTATTCTTTGCTAAAACTAATTTAGAAGCACCATTTAGATTTCTTTGTGAACTTATTAATGCTTCAGAATTTTCACTTAAGTTATTTGGTAAGTTTTCAAAATCTAAATAAGTCTTAACACTTGATAATGTATCTAAAGCAATATTGAATTTAGTTTGTAAATCATCATCTGCTTCAATGTAGTTTTGTGTTTGTTTTTCAGAAGCGATATTATTAACTAAGTTAATAGCTTCATTTACTTTAGAAACATTGTTTTGGATTATATCAACTGACTCAAGTGTTGTGCAATTTTCAACTAGTTTAGTGGTTTTTGTTTTTTGTTCTTTTGATAAAGCTGAATTTGTAATTACTGCATTAGCAGCATTTTTAGCTTTTGTTAATCTATCAACTCCATCAAGGGCATTTGTTTTTGTAACTAAGTCATCTGTTAATTCTTTAAGTCCAGGAATTGGTTCTGAAAAATCAATATTTCTATCAAATCCTGTTAAAGCATCTTTAGCTTTAATAAATTCCTCTTGAAGACTTGGTGTAGCTTGTAAATAATCAACTTGTTTTATTTTATTTGCAGCAGTTTGTAATGCAGCGTATGCTGCTTCAGCTTGAAGAGTGTTCTCTAAAATCTTATTAACTTCAGCTATTTCTTCACATCGTTCGATAAGACCAATAGCATTTTGTTGTTGATCTTCAGGTAAGTATTCTGAGTTATGAATTCTTTCAATTGCATCTGATTTTGCTACGCCTAAATTATGTAAACCATTTAAGTTATTTTTAGCTTTTTCTAATTTTTCTAATAAAACTGCATAACTTACCGATGGATTTGTAAATTCTTCTGAAGATAAAGTGTTTTCAACTTCATCCAATACATTTGTAAATACATCTTTAAATTCTTTATCAGCTTCTGTAAAATCAGGTTTGTATTTAAATTGTTTAGCTTCATTAAATTTGTAAATAAGCTGGTTTAAATCCTGAGCATTCTTCATAATTCTGTCAATTTCATCATTATCTGAAGATGCGCGCATTTGATCTTTAGCAGCTGCCTTTTGAACATCTGATAAGTATTCTAAATTATCAATTGTATTATCCCTTAATTCAGGAACTAAATTGATTTCATAAGTTGTATCAACTCAGAAGTCTCTTGTGTAAGGGACTTCTGACATATTTTGCATTTTGTATATGAAGTGCTTACGTAGTGGGTGATTAGGTATTTGAGGTTTTTCGTATGATTGATTTTCAACATTGACTGTAAATGTTCTTCTATCTACTTCTCTACCATTATCATCCTTAAATACATAAGTTACAGTATGGTCTATTGGAGTAATTGGAATTTGGTAATTAATATTTGTATTGTGGTTAGCATCTCTATTTAATGGGAATTTTGAAGCTATTTCTTGTGCGCTATCAACTAAACGATAGTGCTCTGGGACCATATTCTTAATTCTTTTGTAGAAACGTTCAGTGTTTTGTTCCATTATTCTTTTTGGACCTCATACATTTGAAGGTGTTCTATCTGAGAATAATTGAACGTTATATCAGAATTTTGAAACTATTAATTGATCTAGAATAGGTTGTGCTGGAATGCCTTTAAATAAACTTCTATCACCTGAAGTAAAGTATTTTGATACATATTCATCTTCAAAGAAGTTAGTATCAGAGTGAGAACCTCCTCCAACATAAATTGTGCTTGGGAAGTGGCCAGGAAAACTTTTTAATGGATCATTATTTGTTCCGTAATGTTGTGCTCAACCTTCTTTAATTAATCTGTCACTGATAGCTCCATAATAAGCACTTGAAATTTTTGGAGAATTGAATCCATATGCTTTAACAAAATTGTCAATACTTCTATTTTCTTGATTTCCCTTTGATCAAATAAGTGCATACTCTGAAAGATGACCCCCTAATGAGTGACCTGTAGAATAAATTTCTGAAACAGGTTTTTGACTTATTGTTGCTAGAGAAATTCACACATTCTCAGCTTGACCTGGTTTTTTTCTTCATATTGATAAATCTAAATCATCATCGAGATCTTTTGCACCATTAGTACCTGCAATAGCTAAAACACTAATAGTGTCATTTTCTAAGAATGGAAAATCAGATTGGTTAATTAATCAAGACGCTTGGTATCCATTACTTTCATCTCAAGACTCAAACCTTTTTCAATAACGGGCCATATTTTTATGAACTGTTTCAAAAATTTTGTCGTGCTCATCTCTCTTATTTTCTGGAACTTCGCCTAAAAAATATGCTTTATTTTCTTCTCATAAATCACGATTTGTATCATCAAACTCAATATCTAAGAAAGCTTTACTACGGTAAGATAAGTTACTGAAAATTAAAGCATCACGAGGTGAAAAATCTCATTTAAGTTTATGAGCATCATTATTATCAGCAATTCCATCTCCATCTGTATCTTTTAAGAATGGGTGAGAATTGTATCCAAAATAAGTCTTACCATCTTTTACAAATGTGTAGACCTCATCTTTATTTAAAATACCATCACCATCTTCATCACTATTAGGATTTAAAACCGGACGATCCAACATAAGTGAATCATAATAACCATCTAACATTGTTATTTCAGCATTTTTAATTTTTCTCGCTGTTTCCTCTGTTAATTTAACACGTTCTGTCCTTTCAGGAGCTTGTAAATTAGCTGCAATACCTGTTGAAATTGCAATCGATGGAATAATGATTAAAAGTGCTGATTTTAAACCAATAATTAACTTTTTATTTTTGTTCATAAACCACCTCTTCTTAATAAATAAATTGATGCTTAAATAAGACAAAACTTCTTTTTGTCTTTAGAAATATAATTATAGTTTAATTATTTACTTTTGGATTATATAATTACAAATTAATCTGCATAATACCTTAATTTTTCACAAATGTGAAAAATATATTTTTGTGATATGAGAAATGAATTAATAATAGAATGAAGTTAAGTAAATAATATTTTAAAGTTATTTGCTTAGAAGGGGATAAGATACACAACATCAAAAATTCTCAAACGAAAATGTTTCATTATATGAAATTAGTTTTCTTATTTTATAATTGGCATCATCTTAGTTGTAACAGTTAATTTAATTGATTCAACATTGAACAACTCAGATAGAACACTTGTCTCAAGATTTGTTATATGCTACACGCTCACTATTTGTTATAGTATTATATTGATAGTTTTCTTAGCTTGATTTTTGAATTTTTCTTGGATTTCTTTGACATTGTTCATCCTGTCAATTAATCTATTTTCTATAAATTTATCTTTTCTAGATAATCCAGTTAAATCATTAGTTTTGAAAACTAAAAATTTAAGTAAAACTAAACTTAAGAAACAAAAATATATATAACCTTCGATATGTCTTCAGGTTCATAAATACATCAGTCTAATTGCTAATAAACCTTTTAAACTTTTAAAAGCAGAAAAAAAGAGTTAAATTATTTTTTAACTCTTTTTTTCATTAATTTAACAATAAAGAAAGTTGCTATACCAAAAGTTATAATTCCAGTTGTAACACCTAAAATACTTCATAAAACAACATGTGTTTTATTGGTTTTAGATTTTTCAGATTCTATCGAAACATCTTCTGATTCTTTTTCATTATCGGAATTATTCTTTTCTACAGTTGAACTTTCATTAGTAGTTGGATTTTCATTTATTGCATCTTTATTTTCAGTTGCAGAATCTTCCGTTGTTGGTTTGTTATCATCTTGAGATGCTGAATCTGTTCCTGTTTCAGAGCTTGAATTAGTTTCATCTTCTGATGAACTTTCATCAGTTATATCTTTATTTTTAGTAGTATCTTCAGCTACTGGCGAACTATTGTCTTCAACATTAGATGCATCAGATTCTTTTGAAATCGGATTATTTTCTTCTGAACTTGAATCTGTTTCAGATTCATCAGTTTTTGGAGAACTTGTTTCATCTTCTCTTGAAATCTCACTATCTGATGACTTTTCTATATTAGTCCCTGTATCTGTTTCTACTTCAGCTTCAGAGCTTTCTGATTCACTTTCACTGTCATCACTTCTAGGTGGATTATTTTCCGTATCTGATTCACTAGGGTTATTATTTGTATTATTTTCAGAACTTTCTTCTAACTCTTTATTTTCTTCATTGACTACTGCGTTTTTATTTAATTCGCTAATTGGAATTTCAAGAGTATGAGCTTTAATTCCAAATACAACAAAACTTTTTTTGCTATTTACTCATTGATTATTGTGTTTATAAAAACTCAAAATTTCTCTAGTTTCATCACTTGCCACCAAATCAACGTTTTTTTTACCTTTATTAGTGACATCAACAATGATTGAAAAATATTGATCTTTGTTTAAAATAATTTCTTCATTTAAATCAATTGTATAAAATCCTTTATCACCAGAATTTGGAATTTGTACTTCTTGAGTTAATTTTAATTCACCGTCTTCAGGATTAGACATTGAAGAATTTTTAACATAAATTTTGATTTCAGCAGTAATGTTTGTACCTTTAAGCGCAAAATTAATTGACTTTAATTTTTCTACAATTTCGTCATTTGCTTTTTTAACTGGGAAAATATTTGCCATTGTTCTTTCATTAGTGCCAGGGGTTTCGAATAAAGAAAATGAATTTTTTGTATCATAATAGTAAGTATTTTGATATGCATTATTATTTTCTACTTCAACTGCCATTACTTCATGAATTAAATCTAATGAATCGTATGAAAGCATAAAGTAACCCTGAGCATGCATGTTTTTAGTTCCTCAACTATTTTTAATAATAAAACCACCTTTTTGTTTCGGTGTTTCAGGTCAAAAATTAGATGCATAATAATCATCGTCTCAACCTACAATAACTGAAGCATGATTTCTGATATGTCTTTCTTCAGGTGATTTAGTTATAATAATTGAATTTGGTTCGTTGTATCAAACGGTGTCAGGGTGAAAATTCATTTCATTAAAAGCATAAGCAACTCCCACAGAGCCGTATTTGGCAATCGCTAATTTAATATCATCAACAGTATGATTAATTTTTACAGCTTTTTTAATTTTGGCAATTGTAGGGTTATCAAAATTAGGAAACTCAGTTTGATTAGTTTGAGCAATTGGGGATGTATTTCTCATCAAACCATTAAATGCGTGAGATAAATAATTTCCTGTACCTAAAATTCCTTTTCATTCTTTAGCATCGGGATTTAAATTTAACTTATCTGCATTATGATTTCAACTATTGCTTATGTAATCAATTGCATGTTCATCAATGTCTAAAGAATTTTTAGTGTAATTTCCTATATTATTTTTTAAAATATTGGTTTCTAAAATTGAAGCAATTGTATATGCTCAACAAAGACCTTCATGACCTTGATTCTTAACGTTAGTAACTAAATTGAGTTTTCTTGCATCAAAAAAAGGCATTCTTGCAATTTCTTCTGCACTTTTAGTTTGAAAAAGTTCTAATTTTGGTGCGTCAGAATCAGTTGATGTGGCTGTGCTTATCACACTAAAAGGTATCAATAAACTTGGACTAACTAATAAACTAGTTAATATTTTTTTATTTTTTAATCTCATATATTAATTTTAAATAAAAATTAATATTTTTGTAAAGTATTTTAATGAAAGTCAAATTGTTGAAACAAATATCGCTTATTTTATAAGCTTTTAATTGTTAATTTAAGATGTTTAAAAAAAATATTTTGCTAATTTTTTAGTTATATATAAGTTACAAAAAATGCTAATTTTTATAAAAAAACTCTTTAAAAATTAACTTTTTAATAATTTAATAAACTAAAGAATATAAAAACCAGAGATTATTATTTTTTATTATCTCTGGTTATCCCACGTTTTCCGCTTTATAGCATTAATTAAGAAAAGAATACAAAGCTTTCTTATTTGTTCAATTTCTACTTTTCAAATATATTTAATCACACATAATTTAAGTGCATTGAATAAACTTTAATGTGCTTTTTTGTAATAAAAAAAGTAGCATAAGCTACTTAATTTTGACTTTTAAACTCACTACACAGCGTTTTTCATTTGCTCTACTCTAGGTAAGATTGCATAATATGAATATTTGTGCGCTGGATCTTGGAACATTTTAACTGTTGAATCATCCTTTGTACCCTCTAATTCAATTAAGTACTCTTCATAAATGTTACCTGTGATAATTAATTTATCAATGATTAACATTAATTTACTAATTGAATATCTAGTAGGTGCATAAGCTGTATCATGGTTGAAGAATTCATAAACTTTCTTACCATCTGATTTAACAATTAATCTAAAGAAAGTGTCTAGAACCTTTTGTCTAAGTTTAATCATTTTTTGATATGTTTGGAAATCACTTATAGAAAATTGAA
This sequence comes from Mycoplasma sp. 2045, assembly GCF_024582715.1. Taxonomy (GTDB): domain Bacteria; phylum Bacillota_I; class Bacilli_A; order Mycoplasmatales; family Metamycoplasmataceae; genus Mycoplasmopsis. The sequence goes on along the minus strand of NZ_CP102083.1, from coordinate 265,912 downwards.
TATTATTAGGTAATTCCGGTGTATCAGCTTTGTAGTTTTTAATTGGATATGTTGTTTTTCCATCGACTTTTTGTCCTAATGTATGAACTTCATATGTGCTTTCTTCAAATTGTTTAGCTGTATTAACTATTGTGTAAGCAACTTCTTGACTTTCAGGAAGTGAGAATCATTTACCGAATCTTTTAGCTGCATCTGTATACATAGCTGGTTTAGGATCTTTTTGAACTTCTTGACCAGCTAATGCATTTTTAGCATCATTGTAGGCTGCTTTAAGTGCGTCAACATCAAAGTTTAATGCAGTACCATTATTTGAAAAATCTAAGTAATTTACAACATTATTAACATTATTGTAAGCAGTATCGAATGCATCTTTTCTAGCTTGCTGATCATCATTTGCATATTTATAGCTAGCTTTAACATCTGAATAATCTGCAACAGCTTCTTTTAAACTTGGAACTAATTCATTTAAGTAATTAGCATTTGTTTGAATGTTTTTAAGTTGTTCTTGGTTTTCTGATGCTTGGATTAATTCTTTAATCTTAGTTCTTTGCTCCTCTGTTAAGTTTGAATATGATGATTCAACTTGAGAAATAGCAATTGCTTTGCTTTGCTCGAATGTAATTTCAGGATTTGGATTTGTTTTATTATCTCCCGGGTTCGGTTGTGGGTTGTTTGTATTATTGCAAGAAAGAGCAACGATTGGTAATGACATTGAAACTAATGAAAAACTACCAAATAAAATTCTTTTATTAATTTTTTTCATATAGCCTCCTTTCTATATTTGTTTTATTAGGTTATTTGAATTTAAATTAATATTTATTATTTTTTCAATCTTGAACTTCTTTAGGTGTAGCTAACACAAAGTGATTATCATTGATTTTTATTCATTCAGGTTGATAATCTTCTGTGTAATTATGCATTGCAGGATTATATTCGTATCCTAGCAAGCTACCTTTGTCAGAATCGATTGATGGAACTGACTCAAGCAATGATTTTGTATATGGATGAAGTGAGTGCCTCATAATTTCTTCAGTTGTACCAACTTCAAGTAATCTACCTTTATTCATAACAGCAATTCTGTCTGAAATATATTCAACCATACGTAAGTCGTGAGCAATGAACACAATTGTAAGATTATATTTTTCTTTAAGTTCATTAAAGATGTTTACAACTTGTGCTTGGATAGAAACGTCAAGCGCTGAAATTGGTTCGTCAGCAATAAGTAATGTAGGTCTAAGCACAACGGCTCTAGAAATCCCGATACGTTGTTGTTGTCCTCCTGAGAATTCAAGTGGATAACGTTTTAAAACTGATTCATCAAGTCCTACACTCTTAAGAATGTCTTTAACTAAAATTGTTTTACATTCATTTTCAGTTAATTTATTTAATTCATCACGTTTTGCTTTGTATTCAGCTAATTTAGTTGCGACTTCTGATAAACCTCAAGTTTGATTAATCGTTTTTTCAAAGTCAACATATAAAGCATCATATGCAACGTTCTCATTGATTGAAATTTTGTGATCTAATTCATCTTTGAACTTTCCAAATAAAGAACGATATTCTTTTTTATCAATCATTGAGTATAAATGTTTAACAACCTCTTGGTCGTAGTTAAATAAGTAAATTTCTTTAGAGTTCTTTGTATTTGTTAAACCTTCAGAAACAACTGTTTCAATATTAACATGTGGATTAAGTGAGTTAGCTGGATCTTGGAAAATCATTTGCACTTTATTAACCATAAAGTTAACGATTTCTTTATATTCTTTAAGTGATTTACCAAACTTAAATCCTCTAACCATTTTCTTAGGTAATAATTTATCAAGAATTTTAATTTGTCCAAAGCTGTGTGGTGTAAGTCCGATAATTGCACGTCCAATTGTACTTTTACCTGAACCAGATTCACCAACAATACCTAAAACTTCACCTTTGTAAATGTTTAAGTTAAAGTCTACTACAGCTCTAAATGCTTTTGAGCGAGAACCATATGTAACATCCACGTTTCTTAATGTTGCTAAAACTTCCTTACCTTGAGGAACTTTTAACATTTCATCTACACCTTTAATGTTGTATCTTATGAATTCTTTTTTTCAGAAAAGGAATTTTTTTTGTGTTTCTATGTAATAGTCTTTTTTCATAACTTATTTTTTAGAACTTGCTAAAAACTCCTTTCATAATTTTGCAATGTGTGCAGGTGGCGTATATTTAGGTGCTCTTTTATCTAAAAGCGCTGATTTAACTCTATGTGTTTCTGAAACATAGTAAAAGTCAGGTTCAACTTCAAAATCTCTACCAAGTGCATAATCATTTCTAACTGCAAAAGCATCTCCAACAATATTATTTAAGTTAGATGGAACTGAACCTCTAATTGTTGAAAGTCTTTTACCATTATTAACGTCAGGCATACTTAAGATTAAACCTCAAGTATATGGGTGTTGTGGATATTTTAAGATTTCTCTTGTAGTTCCCTCCTCAATAATTTGACCTGCATACATAATTGAAATGTAGTCAGCTATCGAAGCAACAACTCCAAGGTCGTGAGTAATAAACACGATTGATAATTTAAGTTTTTCTTGTAATTCTTTAACAACTTCAAGAACTAAAGCTTGAACTGTTGGATCAAGCGCTGTTGTAGGCTCGTCCATTACTAAAATTTTTGGTTCAAGAGCAACAATAGCAGCTATAACAACACGTTGAATCATACCTCCTGACATTTCGTGTGGGTATAATTTCATAACAGCTTCAGGGTCATTAATTTTTGTTAATTTAAGGAATTCTACAGCACGTTCGTATGCTTCTTTTTTGTTTTTAACAACTTTATTAACAAGCATACCTTCCATAATTTGTGCTCCAACTTTCATAGTTGGGTTTAATGTAGACATAGGGTTTTGGAAGACAGCTGAAACAACTCTTCCTCTATAGTGTGAACGTTCTCAATCACGCATTGAGAACTTCTCAACGTGATTATTGTAAAGTTTAATTTCACCACTATCAATTACAGCATTATCTCCTGTAAGTCCATAAAGAAGAGATGTAATAACTGATTTACCTGAACCAGATTCACCGATAATTGCGTGAACTTTTCCTTCATAAATTTGAATAGATGGTCCACGAAGAACTTTGTTCTTTTGACCTGGTACAGATGGGTTTAAGAATGATAAGTGAATGTCTTTAATTTCTGCAGCAATTTTAAGTTTTGTTCCATCTGAAAATTCTTTGTACTCAACATTTTCCATAAATGTTTCTCAATCAAACATATTTTTTCTGTTTCCTAATCCAAGACCAGAAAAAGCGTTTGTGATTGCAACATTTATTTTTCTTTTAAAGTGTTCTCATTTAGACTTGAATGATTGTTTTTCTGATTGATTAGATAAGTTATTATCTTTTTTCATAAAACTCTCCTATCTTTGTCTTCTTAATGCATCTTGAACTGATGCACCAATTAATTGAACACTTGTTGTAATTAAGATTAAGAATGTTGAAGGAACAAATACGTATCTTAAGTAGTCAGGGAATAATTTTTGACCTTCAGAAATTAAGTTTCCTAATGTAGGAACATCATCGATAGCAAGACCGATGAATGCAAGTGATGTTTCTGATAAAACAACACCAGGAATTGTGAATACTAATTGAGTAATTAAAATAGGTAATATAACAGGTACATAGTTTTTAAGAATTTTTCAAGTTGGTGTACCTAAGATTTTTGATGCTGATACTCATTCAAAGTATTTAGCACGCTTAACTTGAGCTCTAATTTGGTTAGCCATACCTGTTCAAGATGTAAGTGAAAGTGAGAATACAACAACTCAGAAACTAGGTTTGATAATAATTGTCATTAAGATAAGGATGATAATTGTAGGAACAATTGAAATAACTTTGATGATGAAAGTCATGATTTTGTCAAAGAATTCAAATTGACCCATCATAATTCCAATTGTAAGTCCAATAGCAACCTCGATTGCTGTTACAACAAATGCAAGTGCAATTGAATACCTAAGTCCTCATCATAATCTAGCTCAAAAATCTCTTCCTAAGTGATCTGTTCCAAGAATGTGGAATACACCCTTGCTATCTACTGTATTGAAAATAAGTTTTGAATCATCAACACTTGTAACGTTTGGATCTTGTGTTGTAAATGGAATGACAATTGCTAATAAGATTAATGAAACTAATGTAACAAAACCAAAAACTCCAGCAAAACTTCTTGAGAATCTGTTAATAAATTCTTTGAAAACTCTTGGTTGAGCTTGCATATGCATATCAGTTTGGAAGTCTACAATTTTTCCAACAATTTTTCAAGACTGATACACAAATGGTTGTGTAATTGGGTTTGGCGCTGTTGCTAATTCTTCTTTAGACATTGAAGCAGTTGCTTCACGTCCTTTAATTTTGCTTGCTGTCTTTTCGAAGAATTTCTTAACTGATGAATTAAATTTGTGTAAATGTTCTTTAAATTTCATTAAGCACCTCTCCTTCTAATTCTTGGGTCAATTGCTTCATAAAGAATATCTCTGAATGCATATGATAGAACTGTAAGAAGTGAGAACATAACAATTAAAAATAAGATAACATTGTAGTCTTTTGAAGTAATAGCATTAAGCAACATACCTCCTGAACCAGGAATTAAGAAAATTTGTTCAATGAAGATACTTCCGATGAATGATCCAAAAATAACAGCAGGGAAGAATGTAGCAATTGGGAATAGCGCAGGTTTAAGTGCGTGTCTTCAAACGAATCTGTTTCTTGACACACCTTTTAAGTAAGCAAACTTAGCGTGAACTGAGTTAAGCTCTCTGTTAAGCTCTGTTCTAATGTATTTAATATAAACAATGATGCTTCCTAATGAAAGCGCTAGACCAGGCAGTATATAGGTTGCAAAATTATACTGGTCAAATACATAAGGTATTCCGACAACACGTCCGATAAACACAAGAAGTAAAGCGAAAATAATAGAAGGAACAGATGAGAAAATTGAAACAATAACAGTTGAAACGTTATCTACAAGTCCTCCTGGATTTTTACCAACTCAAATACCAAGTGAAATACCGATTGTAACTGTTAAGAATACTGAGAAAATTCCAACTAAGAATGATTTGTAGAATCTATCTCAAATAAATTCAGTAATAGGACGTTCAGGGAAAAGTGAATAAGAAATACCAAAGTCACCGTGGAATAGACCATTTAAGTACTTAAAGTATCTTGTAAGTAAAGGTTGATCCAATCCATATTTTGCTTCAATAATTTTTCTTGCAGTTTCATCCTTACCTTGTGTAAGTGGGTTTTCACCTGGAACTGAGTTAATTAAGAAGAATGTAATTGATATAACAATAAATCCAATAACAATAAATTCAGCAATAATTTTGAAGAATTTTCAAGATGTTTTTAAGAATGGTGAATCAATTGAAAGAAGTTTATCTTTAAGTGTTAATTCAACATTTCTTTTACTTCTGAAGATAACTTTGTTATCGTTCAGTTCATAAGTTTTATTATCTACTTGTACTTTTTTCATTAGTTCCCTTCTTTAGTTCTTGGTAATTTTGCCATTGGTGGTCTTGTCATATCGTATGCATATTGAAGTGAGAATCTGAATAAACTATCAACTCCTCCAACTTTTGTAATTTCTCAGTTTGTATCAACTTCCATAAGTGGAATTACAACTGCTGTATCTCTGATAACTTTTTCAAGTCCTGCGATAAATAAGTAAACTCTTGTTTGAGATCAGTTTTCTAAAAGTTCCTCATCTGTGAAGTTTCCTGAGAAGAATGAGTTAATTCTTGAAGTATATTGTGAAATTGATTCATCTGGATGTTGAAGTGATAACTCAATGAATTTATTTCAGAATACTGGAATTGCATCATCTGGTTTTGCGCTTTCGCTTCTTAATAATTCTTCTTGGTTAAATTGTAATCTTTGTTGTGTTTCATTTGTTAAGTTAGCTATTTGTTCTGTTGTAAATTCAGTAGCTAAATATGTAATAAATGCATTGTTGATTCTGTTTGTTTTAATGTTTTTGTTATTAATAATAATATACCCAAGTAAGTTTTCAACGTATTGCTCTGAATATCTTGTTTTTTTAGATTCATTTAAACTTGCAAGCGCAAGTGATACCGGTTTTGCGTATTTTTTAACAAATGCTGCTATTTCACTGCTACTTTGTGAAGCTTTTGCTGAATCATAATCTGATGCAATGTTTACATAGTCCCCTGATAATGAGTTTGAATTAATAAGTGTATTAATTCAATTAATGTCAGATTGCATTAATGAAAGTTTTGAAACACTAGCATCTTGTTTTTGAAGTTGTTCAATAACTAATTCACCTAGGTAGTCCCCATAAATGTATGAACCAACAGGGTTATCTTTGAAAGCAATTGTTTTTTGGTTGATTGTATCAACTTCATCACGTTTGAAGAATACTGATACATAGTCCTGTGCTCCATTACCACCTAATCTATCGTAGTTTTGATAAATAATTTGGTATGCACCTTTTTCAATAAAGCTTGCATAGATGTTTTCAGGTAATGTTTTTGTTTCAATTGAAATGTAACCATTTGACATAGTTTCAAGAGCACCTTTCAAGAATAAACCAGCGTTCTTTTGTTCTTCTGAACCATTGTTTAAGAATTCAAATTTAACTGATTGTAATTCTGGATGTTTTGCTTTGAATCTATCTAAATAGTATTTTGCTGTTTGAATATCGTAAGTTAAATCTTTACGCTCAGTTTTTTCAAATGTGAATGACTTAGCTAAGTGAACAACGAATTCGTAGTTTTGTAAGTCAAATTCTTTACCATTTTTGGTTGTAGATTTTTGACCTTCAAAGAACATTTCAATGTTTTTACCATCGAATGTTTTGTATTGTCCATAAGATGTTCAAGTGTTAACAGGGAATGAGAAATCTCATCCAACGAATTTAAGAGCTTTTTCTCTGTTAACTGCAAAATACATTGCATTTCTTAAATCTTGATCTTGTAAATATGAATTTCCATTTGTTTCGCTATCTAAGTTGAAAGCAAAAGCAATTGTTCCATACCCTGTGTTTTTGTTAAGGTATTTTTTCATTTTAGGATCAGATCAATAAAGGTTCATTTTTGAAGCAGGAATATATGTTTGAGAAATTAAACCATCTTCAAAGAATAATGAGTTTGTGTTCTTGTTAGTTGAGAACATAATTTTGATTTTGTTTGAAATTGTGTTTTCAGCATCAAAGTAATCTTTATCTTTTTCAAGAATAATGTAACCATTATCTCCTAAAAGAATACCTTCACCATTTTGTGCAATTTTAAATGGACCTGATGTTAAGAATGTTTTAGGTTCTGAACCATATTTATCAATTCCACCAGCAACAGTTTCAACGTGTTTTCTATTGATTGGGAATAAGTTGTAAAGGATTGTGAATAATAAATATGATAAATCAGGTGTTTTAGTGTCATCGAAAATCATTGTGAATGAGTTTTCGCTACTTGAAAGTGCTTTGATTGTACCTTGTAAGTCTTTGTTTGTTTTATTAAACTCTTGGTATGGGTTTACATACATATTTTTAACAATCTTAATTTGCTTTTTCTCACCATTAACTAAAACTGTAAAGTCTTGAACTTCTTTATCTAAAGCAAAAGAAGAGTTTTCAGGTAACGATAAGTGTTCTGCAATGTAATCGTTATCGTAATCTAAGAATAATTGACCTGTATAGAAACCAAATTCTAATGCAGCTTGCTTAATTGCTTCAACTTCCACAGTATCAAGTGGATTTCCATTTTCATCTTTGATTTGTGAAGCAAACACTTCTTGGTTTGGATTTTGAATGTATCTGTTCAATGCTTCTGATCAAACATAATCTCTACGTCCAAATGGGTTTTTATATGATTGTTTGAATTTTTGTTGGTACTCTTTTTGAGCGTCAATAAATTTATCAACTGCTCTAATTCCGTATTTTCTAACTGTGTCTAATTTTTGAGAACCTGTGTTAAGGTCTAAAATGTATTCTAAGTAATCTCTAATGTCATTTGAAGTTACAAAGTCACCGTTAGATCACATATTTTGTTTTTTTCTAGTGTACCCTGTAATAGCCATATAGTTATTAGGGTTTCTAGGGTTTCTGTAAGCATAAATAGTACTTTTTTCTTGGATATTTCCATCTGATAAGTCAGCTAATCCACCCACTGTTTGGAAGTTATCAATTCCATAGAATGCATTTGAAATTTTACCTTTACCATCATTATCTAAAAGTTCACTTCTAGATGCATTTAAGTAGTCAGTGAATTTAGCCGAATCTTTAACTGTACTATTTTCCATAACAACAAAGTTGTATGAAGCTTTGTTAAGTAATGATTTAAGTTGAGCTGTAGGACCTGTTTTTAAATATGAATCCACTAATGATGGAACAATTTTGTCCATTGATTTATATCTAACATAGTTTAAGTTGTTAATCGGTTCAGTTGCTAATCCTAAATCATAATCAATTGATTTAGAGAATAATCCACCTGATTGACAAGATAGTAATGCAATTGACGAGACAACAGGAGCAGAAGCTGCTGTTAATGTCAATAATAATTTATTTTTTAATTTCATCTTCTTCTCCTTATTATCCTGAAATGTTAAATTGGTAATCTACGTAAATAATCGTTTTTCCTGTGTCATTGTTGTTTTCATCTTTTTCAGGCATTATCTTGATTGGTGATTGTTCATCAGCTTTACCGTTTTCAATCATTGCATCAAGGTCACCGATTGTAAATCCACCTATTGTATCTTTGTTTTCATTAGCAAAATCAATATAGAATCTGTGTTTTGGTTTTAATAATGAGTTTCTGTATTTAGACATAAGTGCATAATCAGAAATTCAAGATTGGTAACCTAATTGTTCAAGTGTAACTTTAGAATCTGCATCACCTTGTTTTTCATAATAGAAAATGTTGTTTGTTTTATCAATGTTGACAGGCAAGTAGTGCATTTCATTTGTATCAATGTCAGTGAACTTAATGTATTTAACTTGCTCTGCTAATTGATTTGGAATGTATCCATACATAGCAACTGCATCAAGTTTTTTATTTCTGAACATACCTGAAATTGTTCTTTCTGAAACTCCATAGTTAAGAAGTTGTGAAACAAAGAATGCTTTAGGTCTTGAAGTAATTTTGTTTCCTTCAAAGTCTTTTAATCTAATATTGTTGTCTTGGATAGCATTTCTGTTTTCATCATAAAGTTCCATACCAATTTTTTCTTTTTCAAATCTATCTTTAAAGAATCCATTGTTATTTGAGATGAAGCTTCCAAAGTAGTTTGAATTTCTTCTTCCATCTTCATTTCTTTGAAGCATTGATGTGTCATTTCAGATTCCAAAAATCGGTTCCTTGAATTCAGTTACAAGTTTTTTATTCTTTTCAATTGATTCGTTAGCTAAATCGATATTAGTTCTTGCAAGTTCTGCTTCTAAGTTGTTTAATTCTTGCTCTTTAGCAGCTAATTGTGCTTTAAGGTCAGTGATTTTTTGTTCTGTTTGATTGTATTCGTCGCTACCTTGTTGCATTGAAGCTAATTTTTGTTCTTCAGATTTAATTTGTTCTTTATGATCAGCAATTACGGCTTCAGCAGCTGGAATTAAATTTAATTTTAATTTATCAACTTTAGATTTGAATTCAGCAATCTTAATATTTGTTTGAATTTGGAAATCTAAAGTTTGTGCAATGTATTCTTTATATTTATGTGATTGAATAGCTGCATAAATACCTTGCACCATATCTGATTGACTATTTTTAATATCGTTTAAGTAAGCTAATTTTGTTCCATCAACAATGTAATCAAGTCCAGTAACTGATTCATTTACTCCACCTAAGAATTTTGGTAAGTTACCAAAGTTTTCAAAACTTGGTAAGTAAGTTGTTTGAACATAATCTCTTGTTAACGTTTCAGCAATTGAGTAAATATAATCTGTGAATTTGTCATTTAATAATGGCTCAACTCTTGTTTCATTGTAGTTGAATACATCACTTGATGGTTTACCTGAAGAGAATCCACCGTAGTAAATATCACCGATAAGAAGATTTTCTCCAATAACACCAAAGTTTCTAATGAATGTAATGTTTCCTAATAAAAGGATTAAGTCTTGAGTGTCAAAATATTGTTTGTAATCACTTACACCATATTTTGAAAGAAGTTCATTAAGGAATTCTTGTAATTTAGCTGCATCAAATTGTAATTTTGATTCAGAGTTAATTAATGAAGCATCTTCAACATAGTTTTCTCTAAATTCAGGACTTTCAATTCTAATTCCATATTCTTTTGAGAAGAATGCTTGGTTTGCAACTAAATCAGTAGCAACATTAAAGTCTTTAACTGCAAGAAGTAAGTTTGAGTTTTTAAACGCTTTCATTGCATAGTTAGCTAAAAGTTGTTGTGATGCACCGATTTCAACTTTTTTATCTGTTGAAACTGTGAAGTCACCTGCTAATACAACTGATTTAATTTTGCTTAAATCAAATTTTGATTTTACATAATCTAAATCTCAATTGAATGATTTAGAAGCAACATCAAATGAAGCTTTTGAGTAGTCAATTGATAATAATTCCATCATTTTATCAAGCGAAGCAAAAGCAAGTGATTTTGTAGTTTTGTTTGTATCTAATCTTGTTGCATTAACTTTGTAGTTAGCAACAAAAGCTTCAATTAAGTTTGAATCAGCTTTTTTGTAAGCTGATGAAAATGGATTAATTCCAACATATTTGACAGTTTTATCAAAAGCATCCGGACCACTTGTAAGTAACTCACGTAAGTTTTCTAAAGTTAACATATTTTGGTCTTTGTCTAAGTAAGTAAACAAGTCTGATGAGTTGTTACCTAATCTAGCAATTCCAAGAGCATATGAAAATGCAATAGAAAAGTTATTTTGTCATCTTCCATCAATTGACTCAAGACCCAATTCAGTAGCGTACTCATTCATTGTTTGACTAAGTCTGTCTTTTGAGTATGTGTATGTACTTAAGAATGCTGAGCTTGAAACATATGGGAATGTATATTTAGTTGAGTTTTGTAAATCTCTGTAGTTTGCAAATGTTAAAACAGGGTTAATGTTTGCTCTATTTTGCATTCTGTATTCTGTATCTATATAACCATAGAATGTGTTAACAATATCTCTAAGTGAACCTTGTAAACTTGAACGAAGTGATAAGTATTGTAATGCTTCTCTGTGTTGTTCAGGTGCATCTTGACCTGGTTGAGCAAAGTTTGCTAAAACAGAGTTGTATTGTGGATCGTATTCAATTTGGTTTCCTCTGTTTTTAAATGATTTAAAGTAGTCATTTAAATCAACTGCATTAAATAAGTCTTTAAGGTAAATTGCAAGTGAACCACCTAATCTTGTCGCATTAGTGTTTCATCCTGAATCAAATAAGTCAGCTTTGATAACTTCTTGAAGTGATTGAACAATTAATCTTTCTTGTGAACGAATGTAGTTTCAGCTTTCTGTATCCAGTTCAACATTTAAAGGAACATTGATAACTGGTGAACCATCTGGTTTTTTGAAGTTAACTTTTGTAATAACTGTTTTGTCATTTACAGTTTCTGTTTCATAAACTCTAACTTTGAATTCATCATCATTGATAAAGTCAACAAATTGCGCAATAGGTTGTCCAGAACCATCTGTTAATTGTTCAATAACGTTTTTAGCAGTTACTTGTGCAAATTTAATTTCACCATTTTCGAATTTTTTGAATACTTTAGATTTTCCAGAAATTGCCGGGTTAAGTGTTCCTGATTGTTCATCAAATGAGTTTGCGATAAATAAGTCACCTGGAGCAACTTTTCTAAGTTTAGCTGCTTCAATCATTCCTTCATAATCTTGTAAGAAACGTCTTTGTGGGTTGGCTAACACTGTGTAGATATCTTGTCCAGCTACACCTACAGCACCTCACATTTGATTTTTAGTTTCAACTTCTTGAGAAACAACGTTTCCGTTTTCGTCAAGGATACCAAACTGGAATTTGATGAATTTACCATTTTCAGTTGGAGCACCTAAACTGTTTGTTCTAATAACTGTAAGGTTTGTTCTAGCTTCTAAATAGTTTTTAAGAGATTTGTATGAGTAGAATGAAGAGTCGCTAGCTCCACCACGAGTTGAAAGACCACCAACTAAAATAGGGTTTTTAGAATCGATTCAAGATTGACCTTGATCAAGTGTGTAGTGATGTCCATATTCGTGAGTTGCAACATATTTTAAGAAGTCTGTTGAAATACCTTCAAAGTCTTCGATAAGAGTTCCTAAAACAAGTGGAAGTCCAATTCTATCTGATTCTGAAACACCTTTGTATTCACCTTGAACAATTTTGTATTCATATACCCCTTTATCATTTACAGATTTCTCTAAGTGTGGTCCGTTTAATGATTTAAGTAAGTGTGGGTATTTTTCTAGAACTTTTTCAGCAAGTCCATTATAAACTTCAGTATAAACTTGGTATTTTCTTGAATCAAGTCCTCTTAATGTTTGTCCATTAGCATCTTTTTCTTCACTTGTGTAACCTAAAATAAGAGGAGTGATTGAACCTAAATATCCAGCAGCTTCCTTAAATTGAGCAAATCCGGCTGGTGAATAATTATTTGAAGCACTTGCAACAAATTGTTCACGTAAGATAAATCTGTTTGAGTCTTCAAGTTTAACTGAAAGCATATGTGTTGAACCAGAGTTTTGAATTGTAAACTCTTTAATTTCACATTCTTTAACTAATGCTTTTTGTTCTTCATAAGTTTTATCTTTTAAAGCAGGAACTTCATTGATTGCTTTAACAAATGAATCAAAGTAGTAAGTTTTATCTCCTTCTTTATAAACAAAAAGTTTTGTTCCAACATATGAATTAATGTCATAAAAATCTAAGAAGTGAATAATATCTTCGTTTATAGCTTTTACAAAGTTTCTGTATGTAATTGCTGAAGCTTCAGAAATTCTTGTAAAGTCTAAACTTGTTCTAACATTAAAGTCACCTCTAGCAGCAATAACTTGATCAAGTTTTGCTTTATCAGTTTCTGAAAGTGAATCTCTATCAAAGTTTTTAACCGCGTCTGAGTCAGCTTTATTTTTGTAATCAAAGAAGACTTCAAAAGTTGTTTTCTTTTTTTCTGTATTGTAGTTACTGTTAACATCTTTAATAATAACTGGTTTGAAGTCACTTAATGAAACTGTACCAAAGTTAGGTTTGAGTTCCTCTGCAACTTTTGCAAATTCTTCAGAACTAATGTTGCTTGGCAAGTAAACTGTTTCAATTTTTTCAACATCAAGTTGTGGTGCTGAACCTGGAATGTAAACTAAGAATTCTTTGTTAATTAATTTTCTTGGAATAGTAATTTCTCTAAATGCTGTATTGTTAGGTAGCATTGAAGAGTTTTTAATTGAAGTTGCTAAAGGAATGTTGTTTAAGAACATATCAACATCAGCCTTAGGAACTTCATAATTAAATGTTGAATAAGTTAACGCATCTTGTGCATTTCCTCTACCACCAACCGTCGAGTAGTAAGGCAATGAACCAAAGAATGCATCAGGGAAGAATTTAATTTCACTGTATTCTTTGTGCAATGTTGAGTGAGACCCTAAAGTAATGGCATTACCATTTTGCTCAACTCCTGGAACAATTCTAAATGAGTCTAAAGTTAAGAGGTCAGGACCTCAAGATACGTTTGACATAAATCAATTTGAAAATTCAATAAATTGTTTTGGTCTAACAGCTAAAACGTACTCATTGTAAAAACTGAATGAGCCGTATTTAACTTCTAATATGAATGATTCATTGTATCTTTTGTAATATTCTTTGAAAAATTCGTCAAATGAATATTTTTCTGTTTCACCAACAAAGTTGTATTCATTGTAAGTTTCATTGTTTGAAACTACATTAGCAACAATTTTTGATTTAAGTGGATCTAAAACAGAAACTTCAGGTTTAATTTGATCATTTTCATCATAGAATTTTTTAAAGTTGTTTACAAATAATTTTTGATCAACTGGATTTGTTGGTCCATTCTTTTCATCAGAATTATTTGCATATCCGTAAATTGAACCGACAGCAATACCGGACGCTCCTGCTAATATACCTAATGCTAATAAAACTTTGTATTTTAAAGCTAAATTTTTCATATAGTACTCCTTTATTGAATTTCAAATTTTGATTAAAAATCCTTATTTATATATAAATATATAAATAAATTCAATTTTACATTAAATGTCGATTTTTCAAAAGCTTATTATGTTCTTTTTTAGTTCTTTTTTGATCATTTTCACTAATAAAGTGAGGAGAAAAATGAAGAAAATAAAAATATTAAAAAATAAATGACTAACAATTTTAGGTTCGATAATGATTGCAGGTTCAATCAGTGTAGGAACTTGATTGATTGTAAGACACATTCAGTCTGCACCAGAATCTAGCGAACCAATTGAAAAGAAAGAAAATAAAAACAAAATAAGCGTACCTATTGTGCAACCTGCACCTATTTTTAGTACTCCTGTAGGTGTAAATGAATCAAGAGTATTATCAAACACTGTAAATTATGAAGATGCAATTTTTAGCAAATTTAATTCACTAACAGAACTAAATCAATCAAACCTTAGTTCATTTGTTAATGCTAATTCAAATGCTTGAATAAATTACATAGCAAGCATTTTAAGTACTCAAGCAAAAATGCATTTATTAGATTTCCCTGATCTTAAATGACATAATTCAGCCTCGTTACACGGTAGAAATGTTTACAAAAACTTTTTTATTCAAGAACCTCAAAATATGAATAAATTTTTAGAAAACATAAAACAATATAGAGAATTTGTTGCAGGACAAATGAAGTCATCAATTAAGTGACTTAAAGAATTTAAAAATTTATGAACTAATTTTGAATTTCACATCTTAAACACAACAGAGCAAGAAGTGTTGAATAAAATAAATAGCATTGTTGAAAATCATATTTTAGAGTGTGAAAAAATCACAAACTTCCTTGAAAACCACATATTAACAAAAGCAAATGTAGAAGAGTTTGTCCCATTAATTGAGGATTTATGTTTTAAAAACGACCAGTTATGAAATAACTATCACGCTGAATTAGAGGGTATTAAAAGTAATTATCAATATTTAGATAAATTGGATAATGAATTAATTAGCTTAAATTTATCAAATATAAAATTGATGAGTTTAAATTGACAAATTCAATCAAATTTAATTCAAACTAACAACTATTTAAGTGCTCATTTCAAAACGGATACAGAATTACTTTCAAGACTAAAACACCTAGCAGATAGTGAAATTAGAAATAAATTCATTGATTATTTAACTCAAAAATACAACAAATTTATGACACTTTTCAACTATATTAAGGGTTATATTAATGAAACTAATTCAAATGAACTAAAAGATATATTAGATGAAACTATAACAAAATATAATCAAATCACTGATGATGATGCTATTGAATTAATTTATAAGAAAATAATTTTTGTAATTGACAGTTTACAAATTATCTACAATAAAGTTCTCGAAATGCAAACTGTAAACACAACCACACTTAATAGAACAATGGGTTCATACCAATCTTACAAAGACTTTTATAACAATAATTTCGATAGATTAAAACCATTATTAATTGAAAAAGCAAAATTAGAACTTCAGGATTTCTTTTTAGGTGAACAACTTTGAATGATGAATCAAAAAACCAAAGAAGCAAATATAGCTCATAATGAATTCATTAATTCAAGTTACTTTAACACTAATAAAGAAGAAAAAATTGAATTTTGATTTACTCAACTACAGACAGCGAAGGAAACATTAGAAAGCCTAAAACAAAATTCAGATTTTAGATTGAATACTGTTAAAAATGAAATATTAACTATAAACAGTTCTGAACCAAATTATGATTTTGCAAAAATTGAAAGCAACAATAATCAAATTACAACAGACCAAGAAATGTTACTTAAAGCATTTTCAAACATTAATAATTTCGTAATTAATACTTTCTGAGAGAATGAATTAACCCTTGCCGACTATAATGAAAGCTGAATTACTGATGAAATCAGACAACAAGTTAATGATTTTAAAGAAGATTACAAAGCTAATTTAAAATCAAACTTACAATCCAACTTTCAAATTAATGTTTCTAAATTCGCTAAAGTAAATGAATCTTTGACCAATATTCTTGCAAATCTGAAAAATGATTCAAATAGAAAACAAAATATCAAAACATTCTTAACAACTAAGATAAAAGAAATCAATAAATTAGTTGATGATAATTTTAAATCTGTGGAGCAAGCTAAAAGACACATTGAAGAAGCTAAAAAAGATCCTGAAAAATTCAAACAATATAAAGAAGATGGCAGATATGAGTTGGATTTAATGGCAATCGATTACAACGGTGCTGAGTATAAGAGATATCTCAGTTACAAAAACGCCTTGGATATAGCTATAAAAAGATATGTGACTGATCCTGCGAACATTGAAAAGTTATTAGAAAAACAAATTTCTGATAATCAAAAATTAACTGAGGATTTAAACCTTATTAAGTTCAAATTTAGTAATTAAAAAAATTAAAAACTGGTTTTTGATACCAGTTTTTAACTAAATAAATTATTGATTGTTTTTAATGTATGTGTTCTCAACGAATCTTAATAATTCAATTGAACCATCGTATTGAGCAAATAATAATGCTAAATCAAATGGTGTAAATTCACTATCATCATCATATGTTCGGTAAACATTTAAATTGAATTTTAAGTATGAACTTCTTGAAATTGAGAAATTATCTGAATTTAAGAAGTTGTAGTAAGCTACTCTAGCTTGTTGTAATTGTTGTTTTTTCTCATCTTTTGAACTAGCGTCAGCTTTTAAGTACGCTAAGTTAGCTTGATAGTAAGCTGATTCTAAATTCATCATTTCTGTGTATAACTCTGATTTAGGTTTTCCTGATGCTTCTTGTTCATCTGTTAAGTATTCAAAACCATCAGCGTTAGCAAAAATTATATTTCTAAATGTTAAATCTTTTTTAACTAAATTATCAATAGCTTTGTGTGTTGCATCATAAACAACTTTATCTTGGTGATCTTCGCTAATTGAAGTTTCTGATAATTCAGCTGAAACTGATTTATACATTTGTCTAATGAATGCATAAATTTCTTGACCTGGAACAATGTATAAACTTTGTTTTGCTTTCTTATCTTGTCTTCTAAAGTTTTCAATGTTTGAGTTTTCTCTTTCAATATCATCTGCAATAAGTTTCATAAATGTTTCACCAGCAGCTGGTAATTTACCAAAGTTAGCTGAATATTCAACGGCTTTTTCATTAAGTGAAGCAACTTTAGAATTTAAGTCATCAAGAGACATTGAATCATAAGCATGATCTCTGAATGTAGTTGCAAATTCACCTCATTCATAGTCTAATTCGTCTGTGAATCCTTGGTAATCATCTAATGCATAAAATACTCCACCTTCTTCTCTAGCAGCTGTCATTTTTGCATTTAATTGCTCAAATTGTGAGTATTTGTCGTTTAAATATGTTCTAGCATCTGTTTCATTTGCGAATTCACTGTGTTTTAAAGATTTAGCAAATGTTGTATATTCATCTAATAAAGCTAACCCATTTGTGTATTTATCACCTGATCTGTTGTCTTGGTAAATGTCAGCAAATTTTACATAAAGCATATCCATGTTACCATCGTTTTCATCACCAACTTTTTGTTCTAATACTGATTTGAAGTCAGCTAAAACTTTGTAAGTTTCAGCAAAACCATCTGTATTAGAATCGACAACAAATTGATCTCATTTATTAATAATTGTTCTGAAATTGTCTACAGCACTATTGAAAAAGTCTGTAATTTCGCTAAATGTAAATTCAAACATTCCATCAGTTCCTGTTAATGATGAATATGTATCAATAACTGCTTGAACTTTAGCTTTATCTTCATTTAGAGTAGATGAGTATTGTTCAATTGTTGTGTAATCTGGATGGTTAATTGTATCTAAATTGTATGAACTTACTAATTCTTTTAATTTTGCTTTGATAGCTTCTAAATCAGCGATTGTATCTTCTGCAGATTTAATTCTTGCTTGATATTTTGAAGCTGATTTTGAAAGTTGTAAAATAGCTTCCATTTCTTCAGATTTTGGATCAATGTCTTGAAGTTTTCAGTATTCAAATAAGTTAACTAATGTGTTTAATTTAAAGTCAAAAGCTTTAATTAACATGTATCTATCAACTGCTGAAACAAATTGTTCTTGTGAAAGAGCTTTAATTTCGTTCATTTGCTTAATAGCTCATGTATTGAATTTTTTATATGATTTGTAAATTGCTGAATTTTCATCTCCATCATACATTTGTTCATTTCATTTTGCCTTGACTTTTCTATTGTATAGAGCGTATGTGCTACCGCTGTAGGCTCCATCATACATTTCGTTAGCTTTTGCGTTAATATCAGAAAGAATTTGTGTTGTATCAATATTGTATTTTGATAAATCATTTTCCGATTTTGAAAGAACGTATAATAACCCCTCTAATGTGGTTTGTTTAGGGATAAATTGGTATCTAATAACATTAAAAAGATCATCACGGAATTGGTTGTAAAGATTTGTGTAGTAAACTGAAGGTAAGTATTTAATTCCTGTGTTTTTGTAGAATTCTGAGAACTTGTCTGCGATTTCTTTAGAAACTGGTTTTAATTGCTCTAAAACTTCTGCATCAATGATTTCATTTGATAATGGGAACTTAGAAATTCTTAATGAAGGAACCATTAATGAAGGTCTATATTCATTGAATGAATTTGTGTTGTAAATGTATTTGCTTCAGAATTGAATTTCTAATGCTTGGAAGTTAATAAATTGTTCGTCTAAGTTTGTAGATGTATTTAATCCTTCTTCATAGTTTGTTTTAACACCATTAACTAATTGAATGTTTTCATCAACTTTTGCACTTTTTTCAGCTGATAAAGTTGAACGATCCATACTTGATAAGTTAACTGCAACATTTTCTAAATCTTTAATTCTTCATTGGAATAATGAATTCATGAATTCTTCTTTAGGAAACGGCATTTCAACTTTAGCTTCAGGGAAGTAATTTTTAATAATTGTGTATCAGTTTAAAGCATACATTGTTTGAGCATAGAAATAGTTAATGTTATTGTAGTCATCTTCTTGAGCTTCATATTCTTTACTACTTTTTTCTCATGTTGAAACAGCTCCATCAATGATTGATTGGTTTGATTTATAAAGTTCAGGGTATTTTGATTTAAATGAGCTTAAGTAGAAAAGAATTGCTTTTGTGATTTTAAGTAATGATTGCTTACCTGAAGGAGCTCTCTTTACCATTTTTGACTTAACATCTTCTAATTCATTTTTAGCAATTTCTAATTGATCGTTAAGGGCTTGAATTTCTCTTTCTTTTTCTGCTAATGTTTCCTTGTTTGCACCTTCAGTGTCGGCTTTAAGATCTTCTAATTCCTTTTTAGCTGCTTCAAGTTGTTTTTCAATCGCAACAACTTCTAAGTTTTTATCAACAAATCCACGTAATAATACGTCTGCAGCTTGATCTTTTAATGTTTGTAAAAAGTCAGCTAATTTTTTAACGTCTGAGTCTGATAAAACTTCTTTTTTATCTAATTCAGCAATTAAAGCAAATAATTCATTTTGTTTTTTTGATACTAATTGATCTAAGCTATCTCCAGATTTGGCAACTGAACTGTATTTGTTAAATTCAGCTTGAATATCTGTGTTTAATTTTGATTTTTCTGCTTTAAGTTCTGCTTGACTTTTTTGTGAGCTTGATGAGTTATTACATGAAACTAATAACATTGGTGAAAGTAATGCCGCACCACTTAAACCTAAAACTAATGATTTTAATCTTGCTTTCATATGATTTATCCTTTGTTTTGTTGATTTTTTTAGTTAATTTGATTTTATAAGTTTTATTATAAATTAATTTATTAATTTATAAAGAAAAACGCACATTCCAAGTGATTAGAATATGCGTTATATCAAAATAGAAGTTAAGTAAGAACTACTTAACAACCATTCCAGCTACTTCGTCAGCAAAGTTTGATTGAACTTTTTCAATACCTTCACCAACTTCAAATCTAACAGCTGAAACTAACTCATCATTGTGATTTGATAAGTATTTTTCAACTGATACTGAATCGTCAACAACAACAGGTTGTTTAGCTAAAACGATTTCTGATAATTGTTTGTTTAATCAACCTTCTGTAATTTGTTGTTGTATTTTTTCTGGTTTAGAGTCAAAACCATTTGGTTTCTCAAATCCTGCTTTGATTTCTTCTAATTTTTCTGCAGGGATATCTGAAACTAATGTGAATTCAGGATTCATAGCTGAAACATGCATTGCCACGTTTTTAGCAGCTTCTACATTGTTACCTTTAACTGTAACTACTGCTGCAACTTGACGGTTAACATGAACGTATATACCTAAAACTTGGTCTTCTTCAGCAACTACTCTTTGAATCCGACGAAGAGAAATTTTTTCTCCAATAACTGATGTAGCTTGAATTAAAGCTTGTTCAACAGTTTCGTTGTCATTCATTTTTGTAGCTAAGGCTTCTTCTAAGGTGTTAGCCTTTGATTCAAAAACTGATTTTGTAACTTCGTTTAATAAGTTAAGGAACTTGTCGTTCTTAGCAACGAAATCAGTTTCTGAGTTAATTTCAACCATAACAGCTTCTTTATCTGTTCCATGAGCTGAAACTGCACCTTCAGCAGTAATACGACCTGCTTTTTTAGCAGCTTTAACAATTCCGTTTTCTTTTAATCATTGAATTGCTTTTTCAATGTCGTATTCTGTAGCTTCTAATGCTTTTTTAACATCGATTAAGGCTGAATTTGTTCTAGCTCTTAATTCTTTAATTTTTTCCATTTTCATGTCTGCCATGATTACTCCTTAATTAAATTATTTTGTGATTAATTAGTTGTTTGAGTTTTCTTCTTGTTTTTGGAATGAAGGTAAAACAACTTTATCGTCTTCTTGGTATGCAAATTTAACTTGTCCACCACGTGCTTTAACAATAGCGTCAGCTAAAATTGTCATAATTAAAGCGATTGATTTTGAAGAGTCATCGTTTGCAGGAATTCCGAAGTCTAATAAATCTGGGTTAGCATTTGTATCTAAAATACCAATAACTTTGATTTTCTTTCTTTTAGCTTCTTTAACTGCGATTGCATCTTCATTTGGATCAGCAACAATCATTACTTGTGGTAATCTGTTCATGTTTCTGATTCCATCTAAGTTTTTGTGTAATTTATCTAATTTCTTTTGTAAGTCTAAAGCTTCTTTCTTTGTGTATCCAGCAAATCCGTTAGCTGCTTTAGCTTCTAATTCTTTCATTTTGTTTACACGTGACATGATTGTTTGGTTGTTTGTTAATGTACCACCTAATCATCTTTCTGTTACGTATAATGAGTTTGTTCTTTCAGCTGCTTCTTTAACCGCTTCTCTAGCTTGTTTTTTTGTACCAACAAAAATAAATTGTGCATTTTTAGATGCTAATGTGTTTACTAATGAGTAAGCATATTCTAAGTATTTTTGTGTTTTGATAATGTCAATAATGTGTGATCCTTTGTTCTTTTTATTTGGAACAATGTAATCTTTCATTTTTGGGTTTCAAGCGTGAGTTTTGTGTCCGAAGTATGCTCCAGCTTCTAATAATTTTGTTTTTGAAACAATTGGTGTTCTTTGTTGTTTTTCAACAACTTTAACATTTTCTTTTTTGTTTTCTGAGTTGTTCATAATTTTAATTTCCTTTTAGTTTGTTTTGCTACGTAAATATTTCGAGCACCTAGCACTATGATTAGCACACCCAAGTGAATCCATATTTACTGATATATTTGTTAATTTTTGTAAGAGTAGTTTTAAAACTCTTGTAATCTATTGTATTACATTTTTCATTATTTCAAAGTCAAAAGTTTTAGGTCGAGTCTATACAAAAAGCACTACACAACTGGTGTGTAGCACTTTGAAACTAGAGATTAATTTTTATTAATGTATCCATCTCTAAGCATTTCGTAAAGAATTTCTGTTTTAGTTTTTCTTGTGAATTTATCAATAGGTTTTGTTTTTCTATAGTAGATGTAAACTAAAACTTGATCTTTTCAATAGTTTGAATTATTTGTACTGTTAGATCTGTTTCCAACTATAAATTCATAGTTGTAACCATTTCCTCTTTCTGCTTTACCAAATGCACGTTTTTTCTCTTCTGTTCACCTATTGAATTCTTGAGCGTGTCTATTTTTAACTGTTGTTCAAGCCATTTCAGTTCCATCAAGGAAGATGTTTTCAAGTTCAAGAGTTGTTCCATTTCAGAATAAGAAATCTGAAATATTTCCTTTTTCTTTAGCGGCTCATAAAGCAAATGTAGTAAATCTGAAAACTGCTTTATATGCATCATTTTGTTTGTAAGCATTATTTCTAAGACTTGTGTTATATCTACCTGATTGAATTTCTTCAAACATATATTCTCAGATAGGGATGTAAAGTTCTTTAATAAATTCTTTAACTCTACCCACAATTTCAAAAATACTTACGTCAAACTCAAATTTGTATTTTGGCGATGATGAGCTTCCTTGATTATTGTTAGATGAAGATGACGAAGATGATGAAGATTGATTTGGATTCATCAGACCATCAATAATCTTGTAAATACCAGTTTTTTCAGGTTGTAATGTTGAACTTTCAAACAATCTGTTGATAAATTTAACAAAAGTACCATTACCCATATTCTTGATAATTTTTCCAATAAATGGCCCTTTTTCGAGAATTTTATCCATTGAAATGTTTCCATTTTTATTCAAGATGATTGACATAATACCATGAATAACAATATCTTTAAGAGCTTTAATTCTGTCTTCGATTTGTTCAAAGTCA
This sequence comes from Mycoplasma sp. 2045, assembly GCF_024582715.1. Lineage (GTDB taxonomy): Bacteria > Bacillota_I > Bacilli_A > Mycoplasmatales > Metamycoplasmataceae > Mycoplasmopsis. The sequence continues at coordinate 243,052 of NZ_CP102083.1, read as the reverse complement.
GTTTTTTTAATTAATTCATAAATATTGTCAACAATAGTTGTAAGTTCACTTGAACCTCTAAGAGTTTTGAATAATCCTGAAACCATGTTGTCAAAGATTTGTGAATCTGAATCATTAAATTCAAATCCCATTCCTTTGAACATATTTGAAATAATAAGTCCAATACCATGAGAAATTTCAGCATCTTCATTATCTAAAATGTGGTTAACTCATTGAACGATATATTGCTTAATTTGAGGTGATTTAGGTGAAACAAAGATTTCATTAAGCACTGATGAGAATGAATTACGTCTAGCATAATCTTCTGATCTATCAAGTACATCAGTGAATACTGTAACTAATAAGTTAATTAAGTTTTCGTTCCCTAATGCATTAACAACCATATTGTTAATTGCTGTGTCATAATCGTTTGTACCTAATAACGCTTTTCCTAAACCAAATTGAGAAATAACTCTTGTTAATTTTTGTTTATTATTAAGCATTTGTGTAATGATGCTTCTGAATAAGTCGATAATTTTTTGTTTATTATCTTGAATAAATGGATCGAGAAGAATCTTCTTAACTGTATTGAATGTTGTAAAGTCAATTCCTTTGACAACTGCACCCACAACACTTGAACCAAATTCACTGAATGAAGCAGATTTTTTGTATGTTGAAACAATGCTATCTACAACTGATCTGAATATTCCAGCACGTTGCAAGATAACTGGTAAGTTGTCGATTAATGTAGGAATAAATTCTTCAAGTTCACTTGTTCTTGGAATTTCAAGGAAGTTGATAAATCTATTAAGTAATTTTTTAACAACACCTTTACTAATGTCATTATTAAGTGTCTTAACAATTATTCCCTCAACTAAATCACCAAATCTTTTAACATTTTCATTTACATTTAAGTAAATCTTAAGAATATCGTAGAAAGTAGTTGTGTTTTCTAAGAATTGATTATTTTCAACAATGTAACTTGAAACTTCTGTGATTAATGCTTTTAATTCATCAGAAGTTACTACTGAGTTAACTAACTGTACAAATGAATCTTGAGAAATAACTTTTTCTTCTAGGTAACTATGTGTTTCATCATCAAAGATGTTTCAAATAATTTCACCTAAGTTAATTCTGTCCTCAAATAAGTGAAGCGCATTTGTAATAAGTGAGTATAAATCTTGTTGATGATTTGCTTGTTTAAGTGAGTTGATTACTAAGTTAAGCAATCTGATTGCTTTTTGTTCAAATCCTTCTTGTTTAGTAATTGCACCAAGTGTACTTGTAATAGCTGAAGTAATATCTGAAGTTGTGATATTAGTTTGTCTTTGCAATAATAATTTAACTATAGAATTTGCAACTTGTTCAATAATGTTTAATTCATTATCAATTCCTTTAATGTTAGCTAAAAGTGATTTAACTAAATGTGTAGGATCGCTGATGTCATTGAAAATTGAAGCGTAAGGTGATGATTGAAGATATCTGACAGCAGCAGTTGCAACCATATCTTGAACGTTTTGGTCACTTGTGATTGTGTAAATAATTCTAGAAACTAAGTTTGTAATTGATTCTTTAAGATCAGGCGTTTCTAAAATAATTACAATTAATTCGTCAAATGAGTTTGCATTAGATCAACTTGATCAGTTTTTGAATAAGAATCTTAAGACTGTGTTGATTAAATCCTTAACTTCAGGCATTTTTACAACTAAATCATAAGCTTGTTTGATTTGGTCTTTTGTAATACCGAAGCTTTCAAGTAATTTATCTAATGGTAACTTAGAAATGATTGTTTCTTTAAGTTCATCATTAACTTTAATAGTTTCAATTATTGCATTAACTAATTTAATAACTTCATCTTGGTTAACTGCTAATGTTGATAAATGTTTGAATAATGATTTAACAATGTTGTATGCATCTGATTTTAGTAATCCTTTGATGTATTCAACTACAGCACTTATAGTTTGGTTTGTATCTTTAGTTGAAATAAATGTGTCAACAAAGATATTTGCAACATTAGGTAATAATTTAGCAGAGATTGCAAATGAGTTTAAGTTTTGTAATAAGTCACCTACAACTTTATCTAAATTAATTCCAGCTAATTGAATGTTGTATTTTCTAGCGAATGTATTAATTAAATCTAAAACAATAACTTTAGTTGAGTCGAACTTAAGTGTTTTTTCAATGATTAATTGAATTTTTGATTTAAGTGATTCAGTTTTTTCTGAGTTAGTCTTGAATTTTTCAATTACATCAAGTGGTAAATTGATGTAATTTGTTCAAGATTTATCCTCAAGTAATCATGGAACAAACTCAAGAAGTAAATCATCTATCTCACTAATTGAAATAAGTTCGTTTATAAAGTTTCCTAAATGTTCTTTAGTTGTGTATTGGAATAATGTATTTGAATCAGAAAGCTTTTTGATTTGTGAATTTACAAGTTTTGTAATCGTTCCATTATTTCTTAACGCAATTATTACTTTAGGAATTAAGTTAATAATTGTTTCATAGTTATCAGTAACAACGTCAAGATTAATGATTTTGTCAACAAATCCTTTAATATCTGAAAGAACTTGTTTGTTAATTAAATCTGATAATGCTTGTGGAATTTGACCTAATATAGCTAAGATTTGTTCATTTTCAGCTTGTGAGGCTTCTGTTAACTTATCAAAGAAGATATCCAAAGCAGGATTTACAAGTTCAAGTGAATCAATAACTGATTTTAAGTTATTTGATAAATCTCTGAACAATTTATCGACTTGAGGAGTAACTTCGATGTTTAAGGTTCCAAATAATTTCACAAGTGATTTATAAACAAAATCTTTTGTAACTTGGTTAGTTAATAATCCATTTAATAATCCGGTTGTATCTGCTTTAACTGATTGAGGATCAATTAAAACAAACGCTTTCTTGATAATATCAATGTAAGAAGTTACATCAGCAAATTCGTTTGCTCTTTGAATTGCATTAGATGCAATCTTTTCAAATAAGTTCTTAAAGTGTTGATTACTCAAGACAAATTCAAGAAGTGAAATTAATTCATCTTTAGAGAAGTAGTTTTCAAATGAACTTCCTGCTTTTGACATTATTTGGTTGACAATACTTGTAGCTAATTCGTTAGCAGGAATTACATTGAATATGTTGTCAATAATTTTCAGTAAATCATTCTTGCTCTTTGTGAATAAGTCAGAAGTAATGACTTCTTTAAATGTTGAAACAACTTTTGTTTCAAATGCAGATGGATCTTCTGAAATTCTTTCCTTAATTGTTTTAGTAAATGAAGAAAGAACTGTTGAAATTGAGAAGTTTGTAATTCCTGATTTTTTAATGTAGTTAATTAAAGCATCAAAAGCGATTTCTGAAACACCAAAGTTTCTATCGATAATTGAGTAAATGTTAATAATGTTTTTAGCTAATTGCTCAGGTTCTTGAACACCTGCAAAATATTTTGCATAGTCAGGGTTCTTAATAAATGCTCCTAAAGCTTGTGAAAGTTTTTCAAGTGCGTTTGTTCCTGTCATCACTTGGTCAATTAAATTTAGAACTTTTGGTTTGATTGAAGCAACAAAATTTTCATTTGAAACTATAGCAATAGCTAATTGGTCAAATGAGTTCGCTTCTCTTAGTGTTGAATTATTATCAATGATAAAGTTTTTTACTAAATTAATAATGTCTTTAGTATTTTGTGACTTAAGAATATCAACAAATAAGTCTGATAAAACTTGAGCATCAATTCCTAATTTATCAGCAATTGATGCAACAGGTATCATTGCAGCAACTTTTTGTATATTTTCATCAACATAGTATTTAGAAATTACATTAGAAACTAATTCTTTGATTTGATCTGAGTGATTTCAAATGTTTGAATTTAATAATGTTTTAATGTATCCGAATTCTTTAATGTTTAATAATGATTTTACATTTGAAGTAATGTACTTGATTAATTCATCTAAATTATTTGACTCTAGTAGACCTGCATTAACGATTTCAATTAATTGATCAACCATTGTATTTGTAGGGTTGTAGTTAATTAATTGATTTAAAGTTTGTTTAAGTGCTGTATAGAATTCAAGTGGTAATTCTGAAGATAATAAACCTTGGTCAGCAAGCATTTTATTTAATGCTTTATGCATTAGTTTATCTAAACCATTTGAACTTAAAATTGTATGAATAACACTTGCAAGTTCATATTTGTGCTCAGTTGTAACATTTGAATTTTTAAGAGCTTTGAAAATAACATCTTTAGGATTTGTGAAAATTGAATCTAATAAATCATTATCAACAATTGCATCAACTAATGAGTTAAGCAATGTTGGTAAATTACTATTTCTTAAAACATCGTTAGCTACTTGTGATGCACCTTCTGACGAAACTAATTCACCTAAATTTGCATCATTAATCATTGAAGTTAATTTTGTGATTGTTGAATCTTTAACTAAGATTGTTGAGACTAAGTAGTGTAATAAGTTTTTGATGAATTGTTTGTTTTCTGAATAAATAGGAGAAGCTAAGATTTTGTTTACAAATACTTGCTTATCTTTGTTAAATTCAGCAACAATTAATGAAACAATTTCATTTGGTAATGTTTTAATTACGCTTAACGGTTCGTCTGCATTTTTAGCATTTGAAAGAACTTCAAACACCTTGTCAAATGCAGGTTGATAAATGTTTAATGAATTTAATAATGGAATTAAATTATCCACTAAATCACTTACAAAGTCCTTACTTAATTGTGAATATAAGTCAGGAAGAGTTGATTTAACAAAATTATTGATTAACTCTTTTAATGTAACTTTGTTATTTTCGTTTTCAAATAATTCAGAAATGAAATTACTTAAGTTAGATTTCATTTGCTCATAATCAAGCCCTTTAAGAACTGTGATTATTAAATCATTGTAAGTTGTAAATTGCTCTGTAGTTGCAATTGAATTAAGAACATTTGTAAGTTGATTTAAGAATACAACTTTGAATGATTCATTGTTTAAAACAAATTTAACTAATTCTTTTAAGTTATCAAATGAAACATAATTTTCAATCTTTTCTTTTAAGTTTGCAGGAACTTTGGCAAAAATCGATTCAAACATTTGTGAATCAGTAGCAATCTTGTTGTAAACATTTGTGATAATTTGATTAATATCTTGATTGTGTTTTGAAAGTAAGCTATCACATAAAATTTTGATTGCTTTGATAATGTTTGTTTCTTGATTTTCTCCACCAAATTCTTCTGCAAATGATTTGAAAATTAATGTACCTAAATCAGATAATTTTGTGTAGTTTCCATTTTGATTAAACTCTTCTAAACCACTGTAGATATGTGCAAAAATGTTAAATGTATCACTGTAGTTTGGTAATAAGTCAAATAAATCAGAAACTAATCCATCAATGTTTTGAACATCTTGAAGTAATCAACTAATTGATTCATTTGTTTTCACAAGGTTGCTTATAAATCCAGTAACCATTTTTTTAATTGTTGGATTTGATTTTAATGCATCAAATGCAGTTTTAAGTGAATCCTTAACATCGTGAATAAAGTTAGCATCCTTAAGAACTAAAATTACTAAATCAGTTAAAGAAGATAAGTTAGCAATTTGTTCTTGGTTATTTAAGATAAAGTCAGTTAAACTTGTTCCAATATTTACAAGAGGTTCTGAAACAACAATGTCGTTAAGTAATTGTTTAAGTTCGTCTGCTGAAACATTAAGTTTTGTAGCAACAGAATCAAGATTTAAATTATTAATAAATTCTGAAACTTTATCATTTGTTTTAAGTTGCGACAATAATGATTGAATAAATTCTTTTAATGAAGCTTTTTCAACGTCACTAAGTCGTGCACTTAAAAGATTCTTAATAAACTCAAATTCTGTCACCTTCAAGTTTTTAAGAATTACATTTGTTAATTGTGAAGTTAAACTGCTTAATGTAATGTTTTCATTATCGAATAACGCAATAACCTCAGCAATTAAATTGTTAAGTTTATTGTCTGCACTTAAGTTATTCATTAAGTTTGCAAATACAGTATTTAACATTGAATTGAATTTAGCATCGTAAGTAAATCCTGCTTTTTCAAGTAAAACTGCAGACACTTTTGTAAGAGTTTTGTTGATTGTTAAATCAGTAACTACATTATCTAAAATTGGTTTGATGTTTGAAGTTAATATAGTTTTGAATTCAGGTTTTTTGATTACTAAATTAATTAAGTCAGTAATGTTTTCAACTGTTTTTAATTCTGCAATGTTGTTAAAAATTAAATCAAGCACATTTGGAATTAATGAATTAATTTGTTCTGTATCAAAAATCTTGTTAATAATTGTTTTAACTTCATCAATATCTGCATATTTAGCTAAAGTTTCATTTGAAGAAACTGTAGAAATTAAAATGTCTCTGATTTTTAAAACAACTGCATTGTTTTCATTTAATTCAGCAAATACATTTTTAATAATTTCTTTTCAGATAAGTGCATGAGAACTAAATGTTTCTAAGTTAGCAACTTTTTTAACTAAAGCAATAGGGTCAGAAGCTAATTTTGATTTTAAGAAATCAGTAATTTTTGAAGGTAATACCCTTAAATCAGCATAAGGTGTGCTGCTTGATTTAATTGTTTCAAGTTCACTAAACACAAAATCAATAAGTGGATTAATAATGTCTAATGATTTTACAAAGTTTAATAATTCAACTTTTGAGTCGTTAACAAATACTGTGATTTGTTCATCACTAGCTGCTTGGTTGTATTTTTTAGCAACCGATTTAAGTACATTACCAAGTAAGTTAGAAGCAAGTTGATCATCAGTTAAGTCAGCAACTAATCCCCCAAGGTGTTCTTTAACAGTTTCTAAATTAGGAATTACTAATAATTTTTGAATTAATGCATTTAAATCTTCAACATCAGCAAATTCTGCAAAATTATCTACATAAGATTCAACTAAGTAATTTACAAGGTTATGTAAGTTTTGATTTTTAAGCAATGAATTAACAAGTGAATCGACATTTTCTTCGCCTACAAATGAAGTAATTTTTGTTGATGATAATGCTTTCGCAACCATTGAGGGGATGTTTAAACGATCAAGATTGTTTAAAACATTCTTGATAAGTTGTTTAATAAATGTTTGATTGTTTGTTACTAATTTTGAATCATTAATGAATTTAAGAATTTTGAAAACATTAAATTCGTTTGTTTCTTCTTCAGAATCTGAGTTGTTCATTTTAGCAACAAAATTATCAATAGCAATTTTTCCTGCTTGAGTTGCAATTTGTTTAATGTTGTCAAGTGAAGCTGATTCGTTTTGATTTAATAAGTCAGCAAATTGAGAAATAAAATCTGAAATAAACTCTTTAATTGAGTCTGGTTTTACACTTGTTATGTTGTTTAATAAACTATCAACAAAATTGTCTGATTGAGCTTTGATAAGTTGGTTTGATAATCCATTGTTTTCAAGTAAGTTTCATAAAATGTCTTTAAGGATATTTTTGGTAACGTCATTTGAAACAATGTCTCACGCAAAATCAGAAATTGAGTTGGCAATTTTCTTAATGTTTTCTTTATCTGATAGGAAAACTTTGATTAATTGTTGTAAGTTTTCTACTTGTGCAAATTGTTCAGAGTTACTAATGAAACTTTCGAGTGCAAGTCCAATAACTTTTGAAATATTTGGATTAGTTACAATTTGAGTGATTAATGATTTAAGATCATCTTTTTCAATTTTGAAAGGTTCAACATATTTGTAAGCAAGACCTGTGATTGCATCTGAAATCATTTCACTTTTTAGCGCAAATAAGTTTGTAATTACACCTTGAAGAGCTGAGATTAATTCAGGTTTTTTATATGTAATAAATTTTGAAGATGCAATTGCTCTAATAAGTTTGAATAAGTTTTCTTCTTTAAGAACCGATTTAATTAAAATTTGAGGAATTTCCATTAATTCAAGTTTGTCTTCTCTGTTTAATCTTGATAATTCATTTTGGAAATCTAAGTAAATTTGTTGAATTAATCCTGAATTAACAATAGATTCAATGATTGTAACAAAACCATTTTCACCATTGTTTTCTGTATCTAGAATTAAATCCTTTAATTTGCCTTCTGGATCTAGTTGTTTATAAAGTTCATTATTTGTAAGACCATTAATTGCTGAAGCAGTTACATTTCTGAATGTGGCTGACATTCTTAAAAGTCTATTAGGGTAATTATATGGAGTTCTAAGTTTGTTAATTTCATCAATGAATGGAATTGAAGAATCCAAATATGAATTTGTATCAGGACCGAATAATTGTAAGTTAGTTACAAAAGGTTCAATTTGGTATTTTAGTGTTGTAGAGTCGGTGAGTAAATAATCTTGGTTAAAGTTATAAGTTGGGTCAAAATTTGCGAGGTCAAAAGATGGAGATGTAAGTTTAATATACATATCCATAGCCATTTTTTTGTATCCCCTTGTGTTAGGGTGAATATCAATATAAACATCAGAAATTTCATCTGAATGAGCAGATCAATAATCGACATTGTATGCATTTAGCACATTAACATCTGTAATTTTCGCAACATCATATAATGAGCTGTTAATTTGTTCTAATAAAATTTGAGTCGGATCTACTGGAATGTTTCCTAATTTAGATTGGAAGAATTTATCAATCGCTCTTTTGAAACCAGAAAGTGGTAATGGGTAAGCTACTAAGTTAATGTTTGCTTTTGGAGCAAGTTTTTTAAGTTCATTAACTAAAAGTAAAGCTCTTTTTCTAACTTCTGGAAGTGTGTTTGTAAGAACTTTGTTGAAAAACTCAATAATCTTTCCATAGTTAGGTTTTTCTTTTCTGAATTCATTAACAATTTCCATTGGTCCACTTTTTGAAACTGTATCAATTAGCAAGAAGAAAAAGTCATTAGCACTAATTGACATAGTTACTAAGTTTGCTTCTTTTAATTGCTCCTTGATGATCGGACCCATTTCTTGCATATTTTTGTTTTTGAAAGTTTTGTTAACAGCAGGTCAATCAGGTGTATCGTTGTAAGGGTTGTCATAGTCTATTCCGAAAATTTTAAATCAGTCAACTATACGAGCACCAGAAGCTGCGAAGTTTTCAAAATATTCAAGTCTATTATTCGAATTTTGATTTAGTAATCTTGCTAAAAACGCAGCATAAGAAGCTCCGGTGATTTCTCCGTTAGCTTCTAATTTACCTGGATAATCTTTTGGAAGTGCCCCATCATATCCTGCAGTGATTGAATCTCCTAATGCAACATATCTAATTTTTTGATCCTTTGATATGAAGTTATTTGAAACAAGACGTTTAGATAATTTTTCTTTAGCACGTTCAACATCAGTTTTTCCGTCAGGATTTTGGTTTGAGTCATTACCTCCGTTTTGAGAACCGTTACCATTATTTGCTCCTGGTTCAGTAATTTTAATTTCACCAGATGGATCAACCGGTTCACGTTTAATGATGATTGGTGCATCACCATCATTTAAATCAGTTCATCTACCGATTGGTTTCGATGAACCTGGCGCTTGACAAGACGCAGAAACAACACTAGCTGAAGTTAAGATTGCAGCTAATGAAATTAAAGTTAACTTTTTTTGTTTTTTCATAATCACCTCTCTTATATACACTATAAGTGTATATAAAACTAATTTCATAAAATTTTACCAAATTAAAGAGTAAACAAGCAAATTGCAAAAATTGTTAAACTATGTTTAGCAAAGCTAAAATAAAAGAGCAAGCTTTTAACTTTTATAGCTTGCTCATAGTATTAAAAGTTTTAATTTGCAAATGGATTGAGTGAATTTAAAACACAATAAAATATTCTACTTCAGTACAATAATGAGATTAATTGTCCTAAAGTTTCTTCAAAATTGTTTGCAATTTCAATTGTAATTGAGTTAACTTCATTATTAAAACTTGATAAATAATTAACAAAAGTTTGATAAGTTTCATCTTTAATTTGATTAATTGATAAGTTTTGAAACTTGTCAATTAAGTCATCATTTTCAAGGTTTGAAGATAACTGATAATCAAAGAATCTTTGTTTAATTAAACCAAAAGTAACAAATTTATTTCCCTTTCCTGAAAGTAATGGCTGAGTATAAGTTGCAATTTGCTGTGGAAAGTTTATTGATGTGCTGATTGTTTTAATTTGCTTAGTTGTATTATTGAATTGATTTGCAAATCAAGCGAAATAATTATTTAAAAATGAATCATATGAAACAAAAATATTAGCAAATCCATCTTCTTTGTTTTTGAGAACACTTTCATTGATTAATAAAGCTAATTCAAGTGCTCTATTGAAATAAACATCAGGATTAAGAATATTTTTTGAAGCTTCAACATAACCATGAATAACTTTTTGAATATTAATCCCCTGAAGTGACATAATCAATAATCCAATTTCGCTTAATACACTATATTCTGGATGGACATCATTTGAAACAAATAAAATATTGTTGCTTGCAAATTTAAATTTGCTTAAGTTTGAAAAATTAGTTTTGCTACCTACATAAAACATATGATTTTTGATCATAAATTCATTTGAATGTTGCTCAAAAATATTTGTAATGTATGAAATTCATTCATTTTCATAATCACTATTTCCGGTTTCATTTAAAAACATAAAACCAACATTATCGCCAATTCCATTTTTAAAAGTTTGAATTAACTGTTCAATTTTATTAATTGGAATTGATGGATTAATAAAGATTAATTCAATTTTCTTATCCTTATTAATATCGATTTGTCCAAAAATAAATTCCATTGCAGCTTTAATTGAAAGTTCAATTGTTTTAGAAGTTCAAATAATTAACTTAGAAATATTTGTTGAATATAAATTGTTGCAAAATTGAATTATTTTATCTACACCGTTGAGCCCAAAGTTTAATGCAATATCATCGAAACCTAAATACGATGAACCATCAAAATTTAAAGATTTAATTTTATCGATTACTTCTGAAGCTTGCTTTTGTTGAATTTGTAACTCGTGTTGAGATTGAAAATAATTTTTCTTAATTGAAATTACTTGCATTTAACTACTTATTCTTATGATTATTATTTTTATTGTCGTATTTCTTATTTTCAACAAAATAACTATTTGTGTAATTAATTAAATTTCTAAATCCATTTTTTGTCGCTTTTAGTTCATTGTAATATTTTTCTCTTTTGTAAAAGTCTTTCCCTTGATGGTTTGGATGATTTTTCTTAAATGAACCTAAACCTTGTTTTTTATTGTTATCAAAATTTAAAACAATAAAGTTGATAATGTCGCCAATTAAAAATAAATCTGACATTTGGTGATGTGTAAAATCTGTAATGTCTTTTCTGTAAATCAAAAATGAATTACCATATTTGTCGTGAAGTTTTATAAACTTTGAACCTGATGTAATTATTTTTGCTGAAGCAACGTCGCCAGTTTTGTAGCCTAAAAATGATTGTGAATTTTCTTTTCTTGAAACTTTTAAATTTTGCTTATTAATATTTTTTTTAAGTAGTGTATTCATAATTATTTATTATTATAAATAATTTATTTTTTTATGTATGAAACTAAAAGGACTATGGCATAGAAATAAAAAGTTTTAAGTTGCATAAAAAAATAAGCTATACAGCTTAAATTTCTTTTTTGACTTTAACTAATTCAATTTTTGAATTTAGCAATTCTTGCTCTAGTTCTTTAATATTTTCAAGTTCATTTTCAAGTCTTAAAGCTTCCTGGATTGTAGGTTTTGTAACTGGTTCTTTAGGCGCAAATAGTTCACAAGTTTCATTAGCTTTAATAATTGAAATATTTTCTGTACCGATTTTTCTAGCAATATCAATAATATCATTTTTATCGTATGTTAATAATGGACGTAAAATTTGCATTCTTGTCGCTTCTCCAATTGTTGATAATGATTCAATTGTTTGAGATGCAACTTGGCCTAAATTATCACCATTTGAAATTGCTTGTTGATTATATTTTTGTGCTATTTGCTCAGCTATACGGTAAAAACTTCTTCTCATTAAAGTGATTTTGTATGATTCTTTTGAAACAAATGAAATGTAGTTCATTAAGTGTGAGTAATCTGCTATCAATAAGTTTGATGTTACTTGATATTTATTTAAAACTTTAACCAAATTTGTAATTTTTTCTACAGTTCTAATATCTGTTTGAGGAGGTGTGATAAAGGTTAAAAAGTCAACTTTGAGTCCTCTTTTCATCATTTGTCAAGCAGCGACTGGAGAATCAAAACCACCAGAAATAAGGTGGAGAACTTTACCTGACACTCCTACAGGTAAACCTCCTAAACCTTTAGTGTAATCAGAGAAAATGTAAGTTTTTCCGTTTCTAACTTCAACATAAAAAGTTTGGTCAGGATTATGCACATCAACTTTAAGATTTGTGTTTTTTAAGACTACACCACCTAGGTAATTGTTAATTTGGTCTGATGAGAATTCAAACTTTTTGTAATTTCTTCTAGCAGCAATTTTAAAAGTTTTTGAATCAGGTCTAATTGATGATAAAACTGCATTTGCGAAAACTTCCATATTATTTTCAACAACCATAACAGGTGAGTATGAACTGATTCCGAATACATAATTTAAGTTATTCATATTTTCTTCTGAATAAGGTAAATACATTCTGTCAAATTCAACTTCTGGAGTTACACCAACAATGTGTTTAATATTAATTGCAAGTTGATTAATAAACTGTTTTCTGTTTTTCTTTTTCAGCACTAACTCGCCGTAACGAATCAAAATTTTACTGTACATATTTCTCCTTTATTAAAAACTTTTTAAGTGCTAAATAAGCATTTTTATAATTATTTTCTTCTTTAATTACATTCTCTATACTTTTGCTAATATCAATGTAATTAGCAAAAGTTTCTTGATTATTTATAAATGAGTCATTTCTTTGAAGTTCTAATCTTATATTGTTATAGATTTCTTTGTATTTTGCGTTGAGCGAAATCTCTTTAATTAAAACGGCTAATTTACTAATGAATTCATCTCAAATCGTCTTAATTTTATTTCAGGACTTTTGTTTTTTGAAATTTCTTTCATATAAATAAATTAATTCAGTTCTTAATTTATTTATTTTTGGATCATTTGGAATTTCAGGATGGTAAATGCAAGATAAATAGGTATCAATAGCTTCATCAATTTGAATTTGAAAATTATCATTTAGATCTTTTAATTCTTTATATTTTGATTCAATAACTACATTAGTTTTTTCATAATTTTCATATTTAACAACTAAATCTTGAACTAATGTTTGGATGTTTTTTAATGATTTATTTTCAAAAGATTGTTTGATTTTGTCAAATGTGTTCTTTACTGATTCATAATTTTTTTGTTGAATACTATTTGGTGCAAGTATGTTTTTGTGAGTTTTATTCAATTTAGAATATAAATCACGAATAATTGGAATTGTTTGATCAATGAAATCTTTAATAGAAAACATTGAATTAACAAGGTTGACTAATTTGTAAAAAGTTCTATAAACTGACTTGATATTTGCATCTAAAGTTTCAGCAGTATTTTTACCTTTAATAGCTGATTGAAGTGCTGTAGTTTTATCCTTTAACTCTATTAATTTGCCTTTAATTTGCTCGTTATTTTTATTTTTTATCGCTTGCTCAAGCACTTTTGGTAGAGATTCAAAAAGTGAATACTCAATATTTTTTGATGCAAAAATGATTTTTGTATAGTTCTTCAATTCTTCTTTTCTCTTTGTTATGTTTTCAAGAGCTCTTAAGAAATCAGCTTTAACTTTAAGATCGTCAATTAATGTGATTTGAATTGATAATTCAGCTAATTTGTTTTGAAGATTTTCATATTGATTAGGTATTGCTTTCTCATAACTTTTAAGCTTTCCATTTAAAAAGTCCCTAATCTCCAGGATTGTTGAAGTGATTTCATCAATGTTGTTTCAGTTCTTTGAATAGTCATCTGAAATTTTGTTAAATTCTATTTGTTTTTTAGAAACTTCTTTTTGTTGTTGTTTAATTGCTTTATATTTTTTGTAAGATTTAACTTTTTGTTTTTCAACCAGCAATTCATCAAGTTCAGAAAGTTTAACTGAAATTTCTTGATTTATAGTTTCAATACTTTGTTTCACTTCAATCAATGAATTAAGCATATTCGCAAGCTCGTGATTAAAATAAGTCGTTGTTTTAACTTTTGAATATAAAGATTGATTTTGATGATTTTGTTTAGTTATCGCATCTTTTGAGCGTATACTAAATTTTTGTAATGATTGTTTAAATAAATTCACAGAAAGCAAGTAGACTAAAAGTAAAAGAAGAATAATTGAAACAATTATTATAAGTATGAACAATACTTTTGCCATAATCTCTTACCTCCTGAGTCTATTATTAAATTTTCTATATTATATTACTTTTAGCTCTAAATGATAGCCTTATCAAGCTGTCTAAAAACTAATTAAAAGCAAAAAAGCAGATAGCTTTTCTATCTACTTTTAATTTAAAAATTCAATACTATTTGTAAGCTAATTTTTCTTCATACATTTTTTTATCAAATGCTTTGATAAATTCAGTCATTAAATCAATTGTAGCTTGAATATCAACAAGTGAAGCTAGTCCAATTGGACTGTGTAAGTATCTTTGTGGAATTGAAATTGTCATAACTGCAGCACCACCAGGAGCAAATTGTAATTCAGCTGCATCAGTTCCTCCACCCTCAGCAACATATTTGTAAGCTGGAATTTCTTTTGTAGCAGCAATATTTGTTAATACATTAATTAATTTTGGATCTGGCAATGTTCCACCATCTTTAACTAAAAGACTTACTCCTTTACCTAAAACTGGTGTTCCAGGTTTTGCACCTGTTGTATCGTGTGCAGCGCCTGTGTCAACAGCGAAAGCGACATCTGGATTAATGATTGAAACTGATGTTTTAGCACCCCTTGTTCCAACTTCTTCTTGAACTGTTCCCACTAAGTAAACATCACATCCTAATTCTAAATCAGCAATATTATTTGCAATAAATTCTAAAGCAGTCACACCTGCTCTATTGTCCATTGCTTTTCCACCAATAATGTTATTTGCAAAATGAATGGTTTCTCCAGATAAGAAAATTTTGTCCCCAATTTGAATGTGTGCTTCTTCAACTTCTTTTTTAGATCTGAAACCTAAATCAACAAATAAGTCTGACTCTTTAAGTGCAACTGTGATTTTGTCTCTATCCATAATATGGATACTTGTGTGTCCGAATACACCATAAAATCTTTCATTTGTTTTTGACGAAACTACAACTGCTTTTGTTCCAATAACTACAGATGGTCAAACTCCACCAATTGTTGTAACTAATATGTTTCCGTTTTCAGCAATTGATTTAACCATATAACCAACTTCATCCATGTGAGCAGCTAACATAACTTTAGGCGCATTAGCAACTTTGGATTTTTTGAAGAAAATAATTGAGCCAAATGCATCACGTGAAATTTCAAAACCTGGTTTAATGTTTTTTCTTAATTCATCTGCAACTGGTTCTTCAAATCTAGAAATAGCTTCAATTGACATATATTTTTCTAATCTAGAAGCTAATTTTTCATATTTTTTTTCCATACAAACTCCTTATATTTATAGATGTTATAAATTTTATACATTTTTAGCTTTTATTCCACACATAAGCTAATCTTTTTTATGAATATAAGTACTTGCTATTTCATCAAAATACATTTGTAAATATTTCTTCATTTCAGGTGTTAAATTTCTAATTTGATTAAATGATTTACTTAACTTTTCTTGACTATCATTTGAAATTTTATCCTTGCGAATAAAGCACAACTTTCCATTTGTGTCTCAATAAATAAGATTCTGTTTATCATAAATTTCGTGAATATCAGGTGATAAATTTAATAAATTATCTGCATCAGAAATCATCGTTAATGCATCTGTTTTAAATTTATCCGTTAAATCAGTGATGTTTTTGGAAAATCATTTTTCTATTTCATTTCTTATTCTTTCCTTTATTTTGTAAACAGGATAAATATGAGCTCTTTGAATTATTGTATTTTCTTCTAAATTAAATGATTGAATTGATTCAGCAGGAATTGTTTGGACTTTTGATCTAGTTCTTGAAATTTGTTTATCTATTTTATTTTGAATTTCAAATAATGTTTCTAGCGATTTTTTAACTCTTTTGATTTTATTTCTAAATTCTTCTCTAGTTTCATCATCATTAAGACCTTTTGTTTTATTTTCGTATTCAATTGTATGAATTAAATCTTGAATAGGTAAAAATGAATCATTACCACTATTTTTGAAGTAATTAATAAAATCATTTTCATTTTTTAAAGTGCTAAGTAGATTTGTAAAATCATCTTCATTTGCTATAAACCTTTTAAAACTATTGTAATATCAATTGTCTTTAATAATATCCAAATACATAAGTGGATTGTTTTTTAGATTTTCATAACTAGACTTTACTTCGGAACTGTTGGGTTTTGCATAACTGCCTGTTGGATTATTACCTTTTAATATACCAATTAAGTTATTAAAAGTTCCTTTATAATCAAAATTAACATAATAATTCAGAGAAGCCAATTCCTGATTATTTAAAAATAAGATATTTTTGTCATTATTGTTTTCTCTAGGTTCTTGTTTTAAACTGTTGCCGATAAGTGAAAATAATTTTTCCCTACATTTAAATGTGGTGGTTTTATCCTTAAATCATCTTGCAGTAGTTTTTAAATCTAAGGATGTACCTGCAAGAAATTTTATATATCAATAAATTAATAGTCCATTTGAATCAAAAAAACAATAGATTTTTGCATTAAAATGATTTTTGCTGTTTTCCTTAGAAAATACGTTTAAAATGCTATAAATTTTAATTTGTTTTTTTAAATTTACAAATTCACTAGATTTAAAATTCATAATAATTAAAAATATTTTTTAATAACTTCATTAAATATATCTTCTAAAACTTCAACAGATATGCTGTTTCCGGCTGTAAAAATCATTTTATTTTCATTAACTAAACCGGTTTGACGAACCTTTAATGCATCAACTTTGTTGAATCCCATATATAGATACGCTTCTTCTGAATTCATTAAAACTAATTTGTCTTCTTCTAATAAAAATTTAAGTCTTGCATTTGCACCAGAAGCAGTCAATGTAGGACCTTTGTGGTCTGTTTTATAAATGTAAGATTCGCTATTGAAATTAGTGTACCCCAATAATCTAGACTTATTGATTTTGTTTTTAGTTAACGTAAATGGTGTCTTTTTGTATAAAGTTAATAATTTTGTCAGATCGATATGAACAGCATTTTCATCGATGATTTGATTAAGCATTAAGTTTTTTTCATTCTTTTGAATGAATTCAAAATCTTCGCCATCCAAAATAGAAACCATAAAAACTCTTTCTCTGTTTTGAGCCGAACCTGAATCAACTGCATTTAAAACTTTTCAATAACTTTTATAACCCAATGTTTCCAATGCATCTATTCATTTGAGAAAATCGTTTTTGAATTTAGATGAAACCAATGCTTTAACGTTTTCTAATAATAAGACCTTAGGTAATCTATCTAAATTATTTTTAAGAATTCTTTCAATTTCATACAATAACCCTGATCTTGTATTTTCGTTAATTCCTCTTTGTTTACCTTGCTGTGATAAATCTTGACAAGGGAATGAATAAGTAAAAATATCTATGCTTTTAGGTAAAGTGTTATAAGCAGTAATGTCTGTACCGCTCTCTCTCTCTCTCTCTCTCTGAAGCCGTATCTTTCACTCATATAGTCATTATCAACATATGAATAAAGATAAGAGAATAAATTTCTTAATTTATTTTCTGGCATTCTCGTAAAGTATTTTTTATTAACTGGTTTTTTGGAGTCGGCAGAAAAAAGATACTTGTTTAATTTATCAAGCATTTCTTCTTTAGTCAACTTATTTTCTGGTTCTAATATACCGTAGTGAATACTTAAATACGATACAATCGCATCAATATAAAAATCACATGTTCCTAGTGATTTAACTGTAAAATTCAATTTCTTAGATATATTTTTTAATGCTTTGTATTGCGAACCTATTCCTGCGAACATTTCGAATAATGTAATTTCTTTTTTCATGATTTTTTTATTTTAACGGAATTAGAGAAGCATAATTAATAAGTTAAAATATTTTTTTAATTGAGTTAAGAAAATCTATTTTTTATATTATAATATTTTTAAATTATTGGGGCAGTACTCAAGAGGCTGAAGAGGCGGTCCTGCTAAGACTGTAGTGGTGGCAACACCAGCGGAGGTTCGAATCCTCTCTGCTCCGCCAATTGTTAACAAATCACTCTTTGAGTGTTTTTTTATGCACTTTTTTACTACTTTGTACATTTTTGAAGAAATTTACTAAATATATGTATGAAAAAGATTAGTTGATTCAATATATTATTAGTAATTATTTGTTTAAGCTCAGGTATTTTCATAAGTGTTGTTAAATTTACAGAAATAAAACAAACAAAGAAAATAGATGACGAACTAAATAAGCAAAAGAAAATTTATAAATATACAGTAGCTGGTAATGTATTATTTCCTGCTACATTTGAATCAGATAAGCCTTTATCATATAGAGATGTTTTTAATAAAGTAAAGCTTAAAACAAGTTCAGATATAAGTAATTACAACCTAGATGATTTAGCAACTACATCTTGTGTCATTAATGTCGGTTTAAGAAAATACAAAATAAAATGGGGAGAAATCAAAGATGTTGAGACTTTAAAATGATTAGGTTTAAACTCAAGAGTTGCAAAGTTAATTTATAAACATCGCGAAAAGAATGAAAGTTTACACTCATGACGAGAATTGCTAGATATAAAAGGAATTTCTACTCGCACTATAGAATACTTACAAACGGTTATAGAATTAACTTAAGATGGTTTAATTTCTTTTTAATTTTATCTGTATTTTGTTTATTGCTAGTCACTTCTGATTTAATTTTATTAGTATATTTAATTCCACTCTTTATTTTTTCCATTATTTTAAAAAGAAATGACTTCGTAATTTTGTTAGCAATATTATTGACATTTTTGATATTTTTTAATCTTAAGCATATTATTATAAACGCCTGATTTTACAGTAATAAAGGTGTCTCCGAAACTTACACAGTGATTGATATGTCGGATAAAGCTCTTTATGTTGAGGATAAATTTATGAACAAATTTATACTCAACAGGTCTGAATTAAAATCTGTTAAAGACCAAATAACTATCTATTCAAAAATATTTATTTTAGGAACATTGAAAGAAGTTAAAGAAAAATCAAATTACTTGCTAGCTAATGAAATTGATTTTTTAATTAAACCTAACAAAGTTATTGTTGTTAATAATTGATTCAGTTTAAGACATATGTTTTATAACCATTTTCTAAATAAAAATAAAGCATATTCTGATTTTATTTTCCCATTAATTTTTGGTATAAACACATCTACAAATAACGAAACATTAACTACCTTAAAAGAAATGGGAGTAGTTCATTTAATGATTGTTAGCGGTCTACACCTGGGTACTATTTACATATTCGTTAGAATGATATTTTCAAAATTTGATAAATATGGAATCTTACAAATTCTTATACTTACTATTTATTTTCTATTTTGCAAGAAATCAGTGTCAATCATAAGAACTTATTTATTTATACTTGTCATTCATTTTTGAAAAATATTTAAAAAAGATCAAGAATTGAATGTCGGTTGTCCGTTATTCGTAATAGCATTTTTATTCTTATCTTTTAGACCTTATAGTGTTATGAATTTAGGTTATTGACTATCATATATTTTGACTATCGTTATGTTGAATGTAGATTTGGATAAATTTTGAAAACCTAAAAAATGAAAGCAAAAAGCAGCGAACTTTTTTGGAGGTTATTTCGTACCCTGGTTCATTTCCATATCCATAATTAGTGCATATATAAGAGAAATTAGCTTAATATCTTATGTTTACTCAATTATTTTGACACCAATATTTCAGTTTTTAATTATTTTCTTTACCTTAACTTTACCAATAACTTTTATAGCAGTTCCATTTGCTGAGTTAGCACAATCTTTCATCCAGCTATTATCAAAAACAAATGTTACATATAAGTTTTATTATCAATTTTGATACTACATAATTTATCCATTTGTATACATTTATATTTCCAGATTAATGTTCTTAAAAATGAAAAGATTAGAGAAAGTTAGATCATCTGACTATATAAAACATAGGATAGCTGAACTTGAATTAAGAATGGAGAAATTAGAATATGCAAATTAGTTCAAATAATAAAAATAGAGGGATGTTTTTAGAAAAAATAATCAACAATACTATAGCTTATTTATGACAAGAGAACATTGCATTCATCGAGAAAAAGAGCACTCCTCTTGATATAAAAAATATTCAATCAAAGACTAAAAATAATGTCTTGGGTTCATTTAGAATTAAGAAATCAACGGTGGATTACATAGGTATGTATAATGGTCAATTTATTTGTTTTGAAGCCAAGAGTACAAATAATAATTCACTCACTAAAAAATTATTTAAGAAACATCAAATCGAATATTTAAACCTTATACATAGCAATAAAGGCATTTCTTTTGCTATTGTGTACTTTTCATTATATGATGAGTTCTACAAAATAACTGTTCCAGAATTATTACAATATTTTAAAAATAAAAGTAGTGTCAAATATGAAGAAATAAAAAGAAATTCTAAAAAGTTATTTTTAGAATTTCCTGGATATTTAACATTTTTAAATTAAGCTTTAAAATCTATTAATTCACGTAAGTATTTTGAAGGTGTATATTTAACAACACGTCTTTGTGGAACCACGATAAAATCGGCATCATTTTCTGATTTTTTGAATTTGTTTACCATTTTTCTTTGTGGTTTAACTGTTGTTGAAAAAATTCCTAAATGTGATAATCTAACTTTATCTTCCATGATTAATTGTTCTTTAAGAACGAAAACCATAGCATCGAAAACTCTTTCAACATCTCTTGGTGTCATTTCAGCACGATCTGCAACTTCTAAAATGTATTCTTTTTTAGTCATTTCAATGTCTCCTTTTAAAAGCTTGTAATAACAATATTATAATACAAAAAAACTTTTTTCCACAATTTTTAGGGATAAAAGTAATTATTTTTGTTTGATTGTAGGTTTAACTTTTGTTAAAGCGATCTTATCATAATCTTTGAAGCCAAGTCCATAATACATAGCACCTGCAATTTTGTTACTAAAAAACAAAACAGGTGTTTTTTCTATGTATAGTATCCTTTCGCAAATGTTCATTACACAATCCTTTGCATAGCCTTTCTTTCTTGCTTCAGGAATTGTAAAAACACCTCCGATCATAACTGCATCTTTTGATTGACAGTTAATTGATGCATGTGATAAAACTTTCTCATTTTCATCTTTTAGCACATATCCTCAATATGCACCTTTTTCAAATGATCTTTTTAAGTGTTTAATATCAAGCGTATGTGATGATAGTCCTGCAAATTCAGGAATTAATTTTCTACTTTCAATGATATTTTTCAGATCTGAAATTTTAATCATTGTTGATTTTAAATTGCTTGGTTTCTTAAAATCTTTTTTATTCAAAGTTAAAACATATTGATAAGTAGGGACGATATTATTTCCAATAATTAATGATAATGCATTATTCAATTCGTTATAAAGTTCTTTTTGATAGACAAAGTTCTTGATATTATATTTTTTAACAATATTATCTAAATCTTCGTATTTACCTCTTAATTTTCTTCCGAAAATTAACAATGTATCATGGAATCTATAAAAAATTAAAACAGGTCTCTCATTTACATAATCAATGTAACTATCAATATTTTCGCCTTCTAGACCAAATGTTTCGATATCTGCAATTAACATCATATTAAGGTATTTATCTTGTGTATAAAGGAATTCTAAAATTCTATCTTTATAGTCATTAGTCAACTTTAACATTTTTCTCATATTTTAATTATACTCTTTTGTAATAAAAATAACCAGTGTATACTGGTTAAATAAATCAATTTCTCTTTGTGATTGTTCTCTCGCTAATATAGTTTTTATAGTATGCATTATTGAAAGCAATACCTAAGAACATAAAGTAAACAACTCAGTTTATAAAGAATGCAATTGTAAGGAAGAACCCTACAGGACCACCATATTTGTCATAGTTAATGTGTTGATTAATTGTTTTAAACAATAATACTAATAAAACAATTGGAGTGGTTGATAAAATAGCTCCTTTATAAATGGATTTAATGGTTAACTTAAATGATGGAATAAGTTTGAATAAACCAACTAACATTACAAACACAAAAACAAATGAAATTAATATATAAACAAACGTATTCAATCAAATCGTTCCATTATATTTTTCTGTTATTTTTGTTTCAATGATGATATCGATCGTTGAGAAAAATCAGAATAATATTGATACAAATAAAACTAAGAATAATCCTTTTATTTTATTACCTCAATATGAACCAATTTTATTATGTTTGTAAATGTAGTTATTTGCTGAAATTAACTTTCCATATCCTGTGCTTGATATATATAGTGATGATAAAAATAAGAAAATATTAGGTAGCAATGCTTGTAAATTGAATGCAGATGTACCTTGGTCTTTCATTTGAATGCTTTGTAAGTAGTTTTGCGACCCAGGGATGAATCTTGACATAATAATTGTTATGAAGTTATCTTGGAAATTACTTCCAACTAGATTGTTATAGCCTGGAATAAAACCGAAAAATATGTTTAACAAGAAAACCACATATATTACAGGGACAAATGATATTAATAAGTAAAATGCAGTAGACAATCAAATAAAGTTATATTCACTACTTGTGAATTTACTATATACATTATCCACGACTTTTAAACGTTTTCTATGATCTGATTCATTTCTAACTCAAATCAGTATGCTTGCGAAAAATCTAATCAAGCATTTCTTGATTATAAACTCATAAATCTTTGAGAAAAATGTAAATCTTTCAGGAAAAATTAAGTTTTGATGAAAGGTCTTTTTAGTTTTTTTAGTTACATTTTTAAGTTTTATTAACTTATTATAATCAGTGTTTGCATTAGTTTTTTTGTTTAATAAACTCATTGATTTTTTCTAAAACAATATCATTTGACAACTGTGGATTAACTTGTCCATTAGTTTCTTTCATTAATGCACCAAGTATAAATTTAATAACTCTTTCAGGTCTAGTTTCATATTCATCTAACATTGAAATATTATTTTTAATAATTGTGTCTATATAACTTGCAATAATATTTTTATCTGTTATTTGTTTTAATTTGTGCGCATCTAATAAGTCATTTATGTCACCTTTATAACTTGGTAATAGTGTTATAAGTTTTTTAAGCGACTTACTTGAAATAACTTCTTGATTTAATAATTGTAAACTTTGAACTAAATATTCAGGTTTAATATCAAGATCAATAACGTGTTTATTTTGTGCATTTGCTAATGAAACTACTTCTGAGAAGAAAATTTTTGATAAAGTTTCCTTATTATCATAATCAATAGAATCAAAATAATTAGCTAATGGTATATCATCAATTAAACTGTTAATGTAAATATCTGCAATATTTGCATCTTTATATCTTTTTACTTTTTGGTTTGGAAGTTCATTTAATTTAACATTATCAATAAATGCTTGAGATAACTTGATGATCGGAATGTTTGGATCTGCAAAATATTTGTAATCAACAGAACCTGTTTTAGTTCTCATAACCACGTTTGTGTTAGTTTGATCATCAAAACGTTTTGTTTGTTGTAATATTTCTTCACCTTTAAGAAGTTTTTCTTTTTGAATTTTAATTTCATTATCAATAGCTTTTTTGATGTTAGAAATTGAGTTCATATTTTTTATTTCAACTTTTGTACCGAATTTATCTACACCATAAGGTTTAAGTGAAATATTAATATCGGCTCTTAAGGTTCCTTGTTCTAACTTACCTTCAGAAATATCTAAAAATTGCACAATTTTTCTAATCATATCAACATATAATGCAGCTTCCTCACCACTTCTAATCACTGGGTAAGTAACAATTTCAATTAAAGGGATTCCAGCTCTATTATAATCTAATTTTGTAACTAAATCATCGTGGTGTTGTCTTGCAGTATCCTCTTCAAGGTGAATTCTTTCGATGCCGATTTGTTTTAATCCATCTGAAGTTTGAATTTCTACATAACCATTGCTTCCGATAGGTCTAAAAAACTGTGTAATTTGATAACCTTTTGGTAAATCTGGATAAAAGTAGTTTTTTCTATCAAAATGTAATTCATCATCAATTTGCATATTAAGAGCTTTTGCAAGTTTGATTCCATATTCAACTGCTCTTTTATTAACTTGAGGCAATGTTCCTGGGTAAGCTAAGTCAATTTGGTGTGCTTTTGTATTAGGTTCTGCATTAAAATCAATTCCGGCTGGTGAAAACATTTTTGTTTTAGTTTTTAATTCAACGTGAATTTCAATTCCTATAATAGTTTCAAAATTATTCATTTAAATCTCCTATAAGTTCTTCAAAATATTCTGCATAACCTAATAATTTTTCATCTGAATATAATTTTGTTTCAAGAGCTAAGTTATATGGCATATTTTCATATTCACCTAATGGAATTGTTATTGATGGATGACCTGATAAATTTGCACCAGTTAAAATAAAGTCCATAACACCATTTTTTGATTTATCTTCAAATAATGGAGCAATACCTACATAAGCCGGAAAGATTAAAACATCGCCTTGTGTTTTCAAGTCCTCAAAGTATTTAGCGATAACTCTTCTGGCTTTTTGAGCTTTAATAAAAATTTCTTCTTGATTTTCTGAATATAAAAAGTAACTTCCTAAACTTAATCTCTCTTGAACCATTTTTCCAAATTTTTGACTTCTTGTATTAAACATAACTTCTTCTCAAGAGTTTCCATCAACCCTTGAACCAAAAGCTATTCCATTTAAGTTAGCTAAATTTGAACTAGCTTCAGAGAAAGAAATGATTTTATAAACAATAGAAATTGTGTTTAAAATATCAAAATTTGGTTGAACTAATTTGACTTCTATACCTTGCTCTCTTAATTTTTCGAGTAACTGGTTAAATCTTGCATTCACATAATCTTTTGTTAATGAACTAAAAGCAAGAGCAACTACTGATTTTGGTTTTGTTTTAGTTACATTATTTATTTGAACGTCAACTGAAGTCATATCTTTGTCATCTTTACCAAAAACAGCTTGTGCAGTAATGATTGCATCATTTACATTATGTGTAAAGTAAGCGACTGTATCCAATGATGAAGCATAAGCAAACATTCCATATCTACTAATCGCACCATATGATGGTTTAAATCCTACTAAACCATTGAATGAAGCAGGTAATCTAACACTATCTCCAGTATCTGAACCTAAGGCAATACCTATATTTTTTGCCATTGTTGCAGCTGAACCTGATGAAGAACCACCAACATAACGTTTAGCATCTTTAGGGTTAACTATTAAACCATAAGCGCTATGAGTTCCTGTACCTCCTAAAGCTAATTCATCATTATTGACCTTAGCAACCGGAATTGCACCCTTTTGTGAAAGTCTTTCAACAACAGTAGCATTGTAATAAGGTTTGAAGTTTTCTAAAATCTTACTTGAAGCTCTAGTGATTTTATCTTCTGTTGCAAAAACATCTTTGATAGTTAAAACAACACCATTGAGTAGATTGTTTGAATTTGAAACTTGTTCTGATTTTTCATATAAGCAGCTAACTGCATTATTCTTATCATTTTGAAGTTCACTGTATGCAGCTTCAAAATTACCTTTATTTAAAAATTCTCTACTCATTATTTAACCACCTTTGTAAGTAAAATAAAGTCACTATCTTTTTCTTTTGCATTATCTAAAATGTTTTCTTTTGAAACTGAATAACTCATATCTTCAACATCCTCACGTAGGAGTTCTAAAATAGGCTGCTCATTAATTCTTTCCATTGGTTTTACATTTAATAAATCGAGTTTGTCAAGAAGTTTAATTCCATCTTGAATGTCTTTTCAAATTAACAAAATTTGTTCTTGAACTTCTTTAGTAGGTTCAAACATTAATGATTTAACTATTTGGTTTAATTTTTCAATATCTAATTTTTCCATAATTAACCTTTCTTTCAATTAGGTAAGCAATATAACTCTAAATCATTTAAATAGCTTAAATTATTCTTCATATTTTTATATTTAACATAATATGAATGCAACATTAATCTAGTTTCTTTTTTACCACTATACTTTTTGTCACCGTAAATAGGAAAACCTAAATTTGATAAAGTCACACGAATTTGGTGCTTTCTACCTGTTTTAATTTGTGCAATTTTTCGATTTTTTTCTGAATAAAATAAAGTTGTTGCTTGTTTAGCATCTCTTATATTACTTTTTGCAACTTTCATTTTTTTATTTGATTCATCTTTGTAAATTCAATTGTTAACTACAAAAGGTTTATGTTCAGAAAAGTTATCTAGCTTAATATCACTGATGAAAATATATTTTTTAATGATGAATTCACTATTATCATTCAATTGTCTAGCGGCCTCATAAGTTTTAGCATAAGTGATGATCCCACTTGTTTCTTTATCCAAACGACCGACGTGAGTTGGTTTAAAACTATCAGTAGGCACATAGTTTAAATATGATAAAACTTGTTCATCTAATGAATCGTCTTCATCGTGGACTGAAATTCCAGTCGCTTTATTTAAAACTAAAATATTTTCATCTTCATATAAAACTTTCAAATTAACTGGAGTTGATTTTTTAACTTCATATTCTTGTTGCAAATCAGATTCGCTTAAACCATAGATAGTGATAGCATCATTCTCATTTACAATTTGATTTTTTTGAATTTTTCTTAATCCATTTATTTTAATTTCATTTTTCCTAAATAACTTTTCAACAAATCCTTTACTTAAATTAGGGAAATATTTTTGAATAAGTTTTAAGATTGTTCTTCCTGAATCATTTAATGTTGCTTTTATTTCTATCATTTCCACCTGCTTTATTAATGTAATTATATTTTTTTATTTTATTAAATAAAATAAAAAATGTAATATCAATACTTTTAGTTAAAACATATTTTGTACCCTCTAATAAGGTATTGAATAACATACAAAATGGATATTAAAATTGCTAAAAATATAGTCTACAAGGCTTAAATGAAAGCTATATATTTTATGTAAATTAAATTTAATTTATATAAAGGGGACGAATTAAACTTAGAAAATTATTAATTTTATCAGGTGTTTTAGAACCTACTATGACTATCACAGGATTTGCTGCATCATGTTCTTAAACAGAACCAGAAGATAAAATCACATATGAAGAAAGAACACAATTTAATGCAGTATTCCAATCAGCTTATTCTCAATTACCTGAGAATAGTGTTATAGACACATTACCTTCACAAATAGCAAGCAAAAATAGAGAAATCAAATCAATATGTGAGACTTGATTGAATAAGTTAAAATCTTCTCAAGCAATTTCTAGAAAAGGAATTCTGGAGTCTTCTAAGAAAATATATGAAATAAGTTTAGCAGCTACTTCAGTTTTAATTCCTTTGTGAAAATATTTTAATATGAAACGAATAAAGCATACTCTTTGTTCGTTTTAGTCGCTTTTATTAGAAAAAATAAAAATTACTATCACTAAATTTGTGATAGTAATTTTGTATCTTGAATATAATTATTCTTCTCTTTGACTTCCGAATAAGTCAAAGTCTTCATTTTCGTCTTCTACACCTTCTACATAGTTAAATTCAGTCATTTTAGGCAAGTCCCTCATACTTGTTAATTTGAAGTGATCATAGAATTTGTTTGTTACTCCATATAAAACAGGGTTACCTGGTGTAGGAGAAATCCCGACTTCTTCAATAACACCTTTCATTAAAAGTGTATTAACAACTTGATCAGATGCAACACCTCTAATTGATGCAATTTGGCCTTTTGTAACTGGTTGTTTGTAAGCAATGATACCAGCAACTTCGATAGCAGCATTTGATAATCTTTGTTTTTTAACAACTGAAACCATTTTTGTAACATAATCTTTGAATGTTTCTCTAGTTGCTAATTTGTAAACATCATTGAAGTTAACTACTTTAAGCGCTCTTTCTAAGTCATTAAACTCTCTTAAGAAATCTTGCATTACTTTTTTAGCTTCAGCTAAAGTAGCTAGTGAGAAAATGTCTTTAACTTGTTCTAAGTTAAGTCCATCATCTCCTTGAATGTATAATAGTGCTTCTAAAATTTTATTTTTCATCGTAAAGTTCTCCTCTAATAATTGAGATTTCTTCAAATTCTTTTTCTTGAATTATTTTTAAATATTGTTCTTTAGCTAAAACTAATACAGCAAGCAATGTAACAACAAAGTGTCCCATACTTGGTTGTGAAAAGACCATTTGGAAAGTTAATTTTTCATGTTTTCTAAGTAACTCTTTAATCATTCCATATTGATCAGATGGTGATAGTTTAAATGTTTCTAATTTTGCTGTTCTAAGCTTTTGAGCATAAACTCTTTCAAACATTTTTCTTAAAACAGCAATTAATTTAACTGGGTTAGAATGACCGTCTAACCTAGTGTCATTGGTATCAACGATAAATTCATCAACATTTGATGGATCTTTGATGAAAATATCTTGTCTATCTAATTCATATGTTTTAAGAGCTTCTTTAATTGATTTAAATTGTTCATATTCAGCTAACTGTCTCAAAATTTGTCTTTTATCTTCTTCAATTTCTTCAGGAATTTCTTGTCCTGGTTCTTGTATTGCCATAGCTGCTTTGATTTTAAGTAATGTGGCAGCCATAACTAAATAATCAACAGCTAAATCAATATCTTGCTCTTTTAATTGAGAAATAATTTCTAAATATCTATCTGCTATTTCTACTAAGTTAATTTCATTAATACTGATCTTTTTATCTTTAACTAATGCAAGTAATAAATCTAATGGTCCATCAAAATTAAACTTTTCAACTTTAAAGCTATATTCTGAATCGTAATTTGTGTAATTAGTTTTCATCTTTTTCCTTCAATAATTCTGACTCAATTAAGCTTTTAACTCTTTCTGCTAATTTTGATGTTTCTTGATTCATGAATGTAGATGGTTTTAATGCTGGTAAAAATTTAACAGTAACTTGTTGTCTTTGCTTTTTGTGCACACTATCAGAACCTAAAGAGTTGATTATTACAGTAGGGATAATTGCCATATAATCTTTCTGTGCAACTCTAAATGCACCAGCTTTAAACTCACCTAAACCTTCACTTTTCACTCTTGTTCCCTCAGGGAAAATTACACCATATGTTTTTTGAACTTTAACAAATGCACCGAAATCACCCAATGCATTTAAACTGTTTTTAATACTCTTTCTATCAATAAAAACAGTATCTAAAAGTGACAAAGTATCTTTAACTATTTTTTTCTTTTGTAGCTCGCTCTTAGCTAAAAAAGTAGGTATCATAGCTTTAGCACCTTGTTCATATGATTGTTGTTCTGTAGCTTTCATTAAGATTAAAGAATCAAAGTTTGACTTATGGTTAGCTACTAATAACACAGAACCATTTTGTGGCAGGTTTTCATATCCTTCAATTTTTACATCCACATTGTAAAGATTTAGCATTTTTTTAGAAAGTTTGAGTAAGAAAGCATATCTTTCGATTGATTTACTTGTTTCAGGTGATTTTCTATATTTTCAAGCTTTTCATTTAATTAAAAAGTATCTGAATAATCAAACTGGTGAAAATAAAATCATCTTAAAAATTACATTTACATTATATTTTTTCATTTTTCTCCTTAGAAATAGCAACGGAAATAACTAAATTATCAACATATGTGATAGAAATACAGAAGTTTTTAAATTCTCAAATATTGTTTTTTTTAACTAAATCAATATTGCGAAAATCGATGTAGCTATTATCAATTTTGTAAATAGATTCTTTAATAGCTCATGCTCTGGCAAGAAATTTAGCTTTCAAATTTTGATCAGTTATTTGGTTATATTCTGCTAATTCATGCGTTGATAAAACTCTATTTATAAAAGATGTTTTTTTATTAATAAATCTATTAATATTAGTTGCATCCACACCTATTTTGAACATGTTTTATATTATATAAAATTATTTGATAAAAGGAGTATAAAATAGACTTTTTTACCTATGTAATAGGTGTATTAGTATCATCACTTTCTTCTTGGATTAATGCTGATTTCAAGATTTTTGCGAACTGATCATATTTGTTTAAAAAGTTAAAGAATACATCATCTTCTTTCGAATTCTGAAGGTTATATTTGATCTCACTACTAAATTTGTTAGTTTCATTAAATATAATTAATTGTAAAATTTCCGATGTACTAAATTCATCACAAATACAATATGGATTTGAACGAATAAATAAGTTTATTATATATTTTAATATTTTAATTATTGAGATAGCTATTAAATTAGTAAATAGAAATCCATTCATATCTTCAAATGATTTCAGAAACTTTTTATAACTACTTATCAATATATTCATCATTTGACTATTTTCATAGTTATCTACATCATTTTTTAATATATCTATTAAATCTTTCTTTTTAGGTATTTTGAAATTTGTAAAAGCAAAATGTAATCCTAAATTTTTATTATCTCTGCGAATTTTCTCTCATAATTTTGGAGCTTCATAACCATCTTTTACATTGATGATATTCTTAATTTTTGAATATTTCATTTCCTTTTCATAATATTCATCTGATTCAATATTATTTAAACTACTTACATCAAAATTGTCATCCCTATTTTCTACGAAATTTATCAATTTGTTGAAATAAATTAAATCCTGTTTATCTATATTGACTTTATCTTTAGAACTTTCTATGTATAAGTAATTTAGACGATTCAATGGTTTCTTAGAAATAATATTTACTTTATTACTATCTTTTCTACTAAAAACTCTAGATCAAACTGTATTTATTCTCTTTTTGTAATGGTCATTTAATTTTTCAGTAAATATATTTTTAGAATACATAATATATTTAGCGACTGACTTATTAAGCTCCTTACTTTTACTTGATAAGCACTCAATATCAAGAGGTCAATCATAAGGAATAACTGAAATACTTTTATCATCTCTTTTATATAACTGAATAGTATCTAAAATTAGTTTATCTTTATCTGCATAAGGAAGATGTTTGAATAAGAAGACGTTAATAGGTATACCTACTCAATTTGTATGTGTTATTATGGTGTAATGTTCATCTGATGTTTTTATCATTTGATTTAAATTATTGAAAATAAATTTCTTATTTTTAAAATGCTTTTCTGTAATATTTGTAATATGTAAGTAAATATATTTATTGAATTTGTGAATTCTGTCTCTTTTTGTGAAGTTATGAACAAATCTATTTAAATTTTGCAAAATAATTTCTTTATTTTGATTTACTTTCTCAAATAAAATGTCATTAATGAACTCATCATTAGTATTTGTAGGATTATATTTTGAAATTTTTTCATTAAGTAAATCAATATTTGATATTTTATTAGAAATAGTGTCTGTTATGACTTTGTAAAATCATTTATGATCTATATCTTTTGTTTTGAATAGTAATCTCATTTCTTTAAACAAAATATCAAATAAATCGAAACCTATAAATTTATATGATAACTTATCATTATCTTTATTTATTAATTCTAATCTTTGTTTCACAAAATATAAAATAAATTTTACATCTTGAAAATAAATGAATTTCTTCAATTCTTTATTTACTTTTTCAATTTTATTCTCAAATTCAGATGATAATTCTTCATTTGTCAACTTCAATACAAGGGTATTTGATGCATTAATCACATTACCTATTTGCCTTCTGCATAAATAAATTTTGCTTAATTCTTTATCTTTCTTTAACTTAAGATGCCATTGTTGGCGTCTTTTTATGTTTCTTTTAGAAATATTTGTTCTTTTTGTTTTTGTCATATATTAAAATTATAATATTTTTTAATAAAATAAAAAAACACCATTAAAGGTGTTAAATATTCTTTGAAAACTGAATAGTTATTTTAATAATTCATTAAAATGTCTGAATACATCTTAATATACTTTTAAACCTATCAATTTATTAGTAATGGTAAGCTGAATGTATTACTACACTTACACTTCCATCCTATCAACCTCGTAGTCTACAAGGAATTTCAAGGGAATACTTATCTCTGAGGAGGCTTCCCACTTAGATGCTTTCAGCGGTTATCCCTTCCGTACTTAGCTACCCAGCTGTGCTTCTGGCGAAACAACTGGAACACCAGCGGTACGTCCACTCCGGTCCTCTCGTACTAAGAGCAGCTCTCATCAATATTCCAACGCCCACATCAGATAGGAATCGAACTGTCTCACGACGTTCTGAACCCAGCTCGCGTACCGCTTTAATTGGCGAACAGCCAAACCCTTGGAACCGACTCCAGCTCCAGGATGCGATGAGCCGACATCGAGGTGCCAAACCTTGCCGTCGATGTGATCTCTTGGGCAAGATAAGCCTGTTATCCCCAGGGTAACTTTTATCCGTTGAGCGACTGCCGTTCCATGACGTACAGCCGGATCACTAAGTCCTGCTTTCGCACCTGCTCGACTTGTAGGTCTCGCAGTCAAGCACACTTCTACCTTTGCGCTCTTCATACGGTTTCTGACCGTATTGAGTGTACCTTTGAACGCCTCCGTTACCTTTTAGGAGGCGACCGCCCCAGTCAAACTACCCACCACGCACTGTCTCCCCACCGGATAACGGTGGCAGGTTAGAAACTCAACATACCAAGGGTGGTATTTCAAGGTCGACTACTCTAAGACTGGCGTCTTAGCATCACTGTCTCCCACCTATCCTACACATGTTAGGCCAAGTTTCAATACGAAGTTGTAGTAAAGCTCCATGGGGTCTTTTCGTCTTGATGCGGGTACCCAGCGTTTTCACTGGGACTATAATTTCACCGAGTCCAATGTTGAGACAGTTGAGAGATCATTGCGCCTTTCGTGCAGGTCAGTATTTAGCCGACAAGGAATTTCGCTACCTTAGGATCGTTATAGTTACGGCCGCCGTTCACCCGGGCTTCATTTCAATGCTTCGCGTAAAGCTAACAAATCCACTTAACCTTCGGGCACTGGGCAGGCTTCACCCCTATACATCATCTTACGATTTAGCAGAGAGCTGTGTTTTGATAAACAGTTGCCCCTCATAATTTACTGTGGCCAACTAAAGTTGGCACCCCTTTCGCGAACTTACGGGGTTAATTTGCAGAGTTCCTTAACATTGGTTTTCTCGCTCGCCTTAGAATACTCATCTTGGGAACGTGTGTCCGTTCTCGGTACAGGTACCATTGACCTTAAAGTTTAGAAGCTTTTCTAGGAAGTATGAAATCACACAATTCGATGAAACCACCTATGCATCATAGCTCCCAGTTACAGAGTTCGCATTTAACTAAACTCACCAGTTGCTACTTACCCCCAAATCCAATAATGGGTAGTGCTATCCTCCTTCGTCACTCCATCACAAATCAAGGTAGTACAGGAATATTAACCTGTTGTCCATCGGATACGCTTTTCAGCCTCTCCTTAGGTCCTGACTAACCCTGGGTGGACGAACCTTCCCAGGAAACCTTTCCCAATAGGCGTTGAGGATTCTCACCTCAAATCGTTACTCATACCGGCATTCTCACTTCTTAACGCTCCACCAGTCCTCACGGTCTGACTTCACTGCGATAAGAACGCTCCTCTAACGTACTAAATGTACCCGTGGCTTCGGTATTGTGTTTTACTCCCGTTACATTATTGGCGCAAGATCTCTTGACTAGTGAGCTATTACGCACTCTTTAAAGGATGGCTGCTTCTAAGCCAACCTCCTAGTTGTTTATGAAATCTCACAACCTTTCTGACTTAACACAATTTTGGGATCTTAGCCGACGATCTGGGTTGTTGCCTCGCGAGCCGGGACGTTAGCACCCCGGTTCCGACTGCATGATAATACACAATGATATTCGGAGTTTGATTATAGTCAGTACCGCTAGACGCGGCCATTCCATATTCAGTGCTCTACCATCAAAGTTTAACATCACACGCTAGCCCTAAAGCTATTTCGAGGAGAACCAGCTATCTCCAAGTTCGATTGGAATTTCTCCACTATTCACAAGTCATCCGGGCACTTTTCAGCGTACTACGGTTCGGCCTCCACTTGGGGTTAGCCAAGCTTCAGCCTGCTCATGAATAGATCACATGGTTTCGGGTATATATCAACATACTAAACGCCCTATTAAGACTCGATTTCTCTACGGCTCCGTTTTTATCTACTTAACCTCGCATGTTAACATAACTCGCCGATCCATACTGCAAGATGTACGCCATCAGCCATTAACGGCCTCTGACTAATTGTAAGTAAGTGGTTTCAGATTCTATTTCACTCCTCCCGGGGTTCTTTTCACCTTTCCTCACGGTACTAGTTCACTATCGGTGTCTGGTTAGTATTTAGCCTTACCGGATGGTCCCGGCAGATTCAGACAGGGTTTCACGTGCCCCGACCTACTCAGGATACTACTAAAAGACTTTGCTATTTTGCATACAGGAGTATCACCTTCTGTGCTTAGACTTTCCAATCTATTCTGCTATAACAAAATTTTGTAACTTTGTGTAAGTAGTCCTACAACCCCAATTAAAAATTGGTTTGGGCTCTTTCACGTTCGCTCGCCGCTACTGATGAAATCATTTTTATTTTCTCTTCCTGTTGCTACTAAGATGTTTCAGTTCACAACGTGTCTCGCAAAAGGGACTATGTATTCATCCCTTAGCAACTAGACATTACTCTAGTTAGGTTTCCCCATTCGGAAATCCCCGTTTCGTAGCTTATATCCAGCTCCACGAGGCTTATCGCAGGTAATCACGTCCTTCATCGACTTCCAGACCCAAGGCATCCACCACAAACTCTTACTTATTTAAAAGTTGTAACAATATAACCTATTATTGTTGATGTATTCAAAGACATTTTAATAAATTATTATTTCTAATAATTCATAACTCGGTATCCAAAACAAATTGACTTTAATTTATTTTTGATGTCGTTGTTATATTAATATCTTTATAACTATTCAGTTTTCAAAGAACATTAGAGAGAAATTCTCTCAAAACTAGATATATCATGACAAAAATTATCGTAATAAAAGATTTAGAATAGCAATATAAAATTGCTGATTGTACTCCGTAGAAAGGAGGTGATCCATCCCCACGTTCTCGTAGGGATACCTTGTTACGACTTCACCCCAGTCACCAGTCCTGCCTTAGGCGGTCGTCTCCGTAGTTGACATAACCGACTTCGGGCATTACCAGCTCCCATGGTGTGACGGGCGGTGTGTACAAGACCCGAGAACGTATTCACCGTAGCGTAGCTGATCTACGATTACTAGCGATTCCGACTTCATGTAGTCGAGTTGCAGACTACAATCCGAACTGAGAATGGTTTTTTGAGATTTGCTCCACGTCGCCGTATTGCTTCTCTTTGTACCATCCATTGTAGCACGTGTGTTGCCCCACTCGTAAGAGGCATGATGATTTGACGTCGTCCCCACCTTCCTCCCAGTTACCCGGGCAGTTTCCTTAGATCATCTAACTAAGGACAAGGGTTGCGCTCGTTGCAGGACTTAACCGAACATCTCACGACACGAGCTGACGACAACCATGCACCATCTGTCATTCCGTTAACCTCCACTATATCTCTATAGTTTTGCGGAAGATGTCAAGAGTGGGTAAGGTTCTACGCGTATCTTCAAATTAAACCACATGCTCCACCGCTTGTGCGGATCCCCGTCAATTCCTTTAAGTTTCACTCTTGCGAGCATACTACTCAGGTGGATGATTTAATGCGTTAGCTGCGCCAATAGCTTCATCACTATTAGCTAATCATCATCGTTTACGGCGTGGACTACCAGGGTATCTAATCCTGTTTGCTCCCCACGCTTTCGTCTCTCAGTGTCAATATGCACCCAGTTAACTGCCTTCGCCATGTTGGTGTTCTTCCTTATATCTACGCATTTCACCGCTTCACAAGGAATTCCGTTAACCTCTATGCAATTCTAGTATGCCAGTATCCAACGCGATTTGGGGTTGAGCCCCAAGTTTTGACGTCAGACTTAACATACAACCTACAGACGCTTTACACCCAATAATTCCGGATAACGCTTGCAACCTATGTATTACCGCGGCTGCTGGCACATAGTTAGCCGTTGCTTTCTGATTTAGTACTGTCAAGATAATAGCATTTCATCTACTATTTTTTCATCCTAAATAACAGCAGTTTACAACCCGAAGGCCTTCATCCTGCACGCTGTGTCGCTCCATCAGACTTTCGTCCATTGTGGAAAATTCCCTACTGCTGCTCCCGTAGGAGTCTCGGCAGTATCTCAGTCCCAGTGTGACGGTTCAGTCTCTCAACCCCGTTAAACATCATAGCCTTGGTAGGCCATTACCCTACCAACTAGCTAATGTTACGCACCCCAATCCTTTAGTGAAGCTTTAAGGCTCCTTTTATATATAGAACATGCGTTCCATATAAGTATCCGGTATTAGCGATAATTTCTCATCGTTATCCCAATCTAAAGGGCATGTTAAGTACGTATTACTCACCCATTCGCCGCTAAGTTCAAAGAACTTCGCTCGACATGCATGTATTAGGCACACAGCCAGCGTTCATCCTGAGCCAGGATCAAACTCTCGAAAAAATTGACTTGTCATGTCTTGTATATATCTAGTTTTCAAAGAACTTCTTTGCTATCAAAAGCATGAATATTATAACACTATTTTTTTTATTCAAAGTTTTTTTAAAAATTTTTTTCGAATTTTTTATTTGAACTTTTGATTAAAAAAATACTATCCACATTATAGTTTAATGGACAGTATTAAAGTTTTTGTTATTTGTATATTTTTGAAATATCAGCAAACATCGAAGTTTCTTCATTGTATTTTCTTCTATTATTAGTGTCTAATAATTTATTATATGTTTTCTCTGTTATTAATTTATCATCATATAAAACTTTTAAATAGTATGCAATAACTTCGTCTGAAAAGAAATATTCATAATCATTATATAAAGAAATGATGTCTTTAATTTCATCATAAATAGTCTTCCTTAATGATTCGGGATATTTCATCTCTTTTGAATGTTCAGCAAATTCTTCTCTATCAACAATTTGCAATTCTTTATCTGGATAACATTTTATGTCTAAATCATAATCAATAAATTTAAGCGTGTCATCTTCAAAAATTGGACGTGATGCAAGGTTTATATAATAATAAGAACCACTTTCTTTTAAAAGAACAATTGCATTGTACATTGAATCTTTCGGAATAAATCAAATTGCATTTTCTTTATATCTTCACCCATTTACATCTCTTTCATATTCAGCCACTTTAGTGTTTTTTAAAAATAAAACAATATGTCTCTTATTATGAAAAATTACTTTTACAGAATTTCATTGTCTATAAAGATGACCATTATGTTTATAAGCTTGAACATTAATCATTTGTCCAACTTTTAATTTAGAAAAATCTCATAGCATAAATTCCTTTCTGTTTGCTTGTGAATATCTTAACTATGTAAATAATTTATGAAAATCTAATTTAACTTTATTATCTGTAGTTTTTATTATATTGTAAACATTTTGATTTTTTGTTGATCTTGCTGTCGTTACTCATCTATTTTCAGGAAGTGTTATTTCTTTTTCGATTAAAATTTCATTTTCTTCAGCAATATTATTGTTATTTAAATCTTTTCATAAATAAATAACTGAATTGTTACTTGGTTTTGTAATGAAATCTTCTGAAATATATGGAATAAATAAAGTGTTTGTATATTCATTTAATGAATTTGGATAAATTCTATTATTTAATTGCTCTTCTCTTTGCTGAGCTTGTTCTGATGTTAATGAATTTGATAATAATGCACCTTTATCAAAATTTTTGTGACCAAAAAAATTGAATGTATCTAAGTATTTAATTTTTGACGTTGCAGTAACTTGATTATTATCTGGATTAACAAAGACAAACCCTGTGTACTCATTTGAATCTAAGTAACCACTTAATTTGATTTTATGTTGATTTGCTTCATTATTTTCAATTTGTGAATGCTCTGAATCAATTCATTTTCATCCAGTATTATCATAATATAGTTGTGAAATAGTTTTTCCATAACCCATTGTATCTAAAAATAATTTGTAAAAATCAACTGATTTATCTTGTTTTATTTTCTGAAGATTTAAATATTCAGTTTTAGTTCTATATCCTACTTGAGGTTGATATTCAGATAAAGCAAAAGGTGTTGTTGGCAGAAGAATTGAAGATTGATTTTTATAAGTTCTTGTTCTGTTTGAATTTTCTTGAATTGTCAAATCACCTTGTATGTATCATCCTTGTCTATATTGTGAATCAAAATTATTCAAGAAAACTTTACTCATATCATCAGCTAAAGATGTTGGTGAAATTGTGTAAGTTGTGGATGAAGATGTTTTGTCGATATGAGCATAGCTAAAATAACTCATTGTAAAGATATCTTGGCCTTTATTTCTTGAATCTTCTATAGCAGGACCAATTGGATTTGGTAAATTTATATTAAAGTAAGGTTCAAAACCATATTTCAAATATTCTCTAGGAACTAATTCAGTCAATGAATAATAGTAGCGAATATTATTTGATGAAAGACCGAACTTTGTATCAGGTGAATAATACAATTTTGAATGTTCTTTTAATTTTTTATTAAGTTCAATTACATCAGGATTGCTTGGTTTTCCGTTTGAAAGATCTCAAATATCTTTTGGACTAAAAACATTATGAATAAAACTATTTTTTTTGTCATTATCTGCTCTTAATATTTCTCAAGTTTCATCAGAGATTTTTGATTTTGAAGTTACATCATAGTTTAATAAATATTGAAATGAATCAACAAACGATTTATTTCAATATTGAATGTAAAGATGATTATGCTGATCTTTAATTGTTGTTCCAGGTGAATAATAAATAATTGATGGGTTAACTAAATGTGAATCATCATTTTCAAAACTATAATATTTTGCAAGTACATCTTTTTTAAATGCAATTTCTGCATATGAGTTTGCTCAATGGTGCATATATTCGTGGAATGTTGTTTGCATCATATAAGCAATAATTTCATAAAGGCTCATTCCTGATTCACAAAAAAAGAAACCATTAATAAAGATATTTTTAATATTTGGAATATATAATCCGTTTGCAGTATTATCTATTACACTAAAATTATTTATATTTATAGCTTCAAGATCAAAAACTTCAGTACTGAATGGAATTTTTCTTTTAAATTCATGAGCATATAAAACTAAACCTTGAGGACCTAATAAATATCTACGTTCACTTTTGTCTGCACTAACATAATATGCATAGTCTCTAAAGGTCACATTTGTGTACGGATCTATGTATTCAAAATAGCAGGTTCCATTAGTTTCTTCATATTCGTGCACATTATTTTTTTCAGTTTCAAATCTATTTAATAATTGACTAACTTCATCATTACTTTTTGATGAAGTTTTCATAAATTCTTTATTGTTAATTGAGACTACATTAGAAGCTGCAATTGTAGGATGTGTGTAATTTGTAAATCTTAATTTAACTTTATTAACTTGTTTTTTATCACCATTTCCAGAAGATTTAAAAATATCTAGAAAACTGCATGAATTAGTCACAAGTGTTCCTAGACCTAAGATTGAACCAGTTAAAAACAATAAAGATTTACGTAATTTTGTCATGTTTAAATCATACACTTTTTATCTTAAAATAAGATAAGAAGTGTTGTAATTATTTTTTTCATAAATGTGAAAAATTTACTAGAAAATATTAAATTTTTGATAACTTGATCTCAAAAAGTTATAGAATAAAAGTGTAAGAAATCGGAGGTGCTTATGTACAAATACAAAGCAAAATTAGTAGCTAGTGGTGAAGTTATTGCACAAGCTAACACAATTGACGAATTAGAAGGTCAAATTAAAGGATTTCGCCGTGGTCAAAAACACGGATTACACACTAAGGGAAATGAAAAAATTGAAATATTCCATATAGAAAGAAACAATTTGGAAGGTAAATCACATTCTAAAGAAGTTTCAGTTAAAGTTGTTTAATTTATTAAATAGAATTTATATATTAGTTTTATAGATATGTGCCACCAATTTTTGGTGGTTTTTATTTAAAAAACTCTAATTGCTATATAATAAAAAGAAAATTATAAGGAGTTAAAATGTCAAAACCTAGATTAGAAGATAATTTTTATGAATACGTTAATTATGAATGATTAAATACTGCCACAATTCCATCAGATAGATCATCAATGTCAGCATTCGGTGAATTAGATATTAAATTAGAAAAATTACTTAAAGACTTAACAGTTCAGTGAGCTAATGGTCAAAAAGAATTACCTAATGATCCTATGATGAAGCAGTATGTTGAATTTTACAAAATGATTATTGATAAAGATAAAAGAAAAGAAATCGGAATAAAACCGGCTAAAGATTTTCTTAAAAATATTGAAGAATTAAAATCATTTGATCAACTTGCTTCAAATTTTGATTACTTTAATAATAGATATGTATCTTTACCTTTATCTTTTGGTGTTGGAGAAGATTTTAAAAATAATAAATTACAAGTTTTATGACTTGATGAATTTAGCTTAATTTTACCTTCAAAAGAAACATATGAAAATGAACAAGAAGCAAATAGATTAATGACTGTATGAATTAATATGGTTTTTGATTTATTACAAAAATACGGATTTGATGAAAGAAAATCAAATGATTTAATTAATAAAGCTATTGCTTTTGATTTAAAAATTAAAGATTATGTTCTTTCAGATGTTCAAAAGGCTGATTATGTTTCATTATACAACCCTAAAGAAATTTCATGATATACCGATAAAAGTTCAATTTTTAATATTCCAAACATTGCAGAGCAATTAGTAGGCCAAAAAGTTGAAATGATACCTTGTTCAAACGTTAAATTTATTGAAAAC
Organism: Mycoplasma sp. 2045; assembly: GCF_024582715.1. Lineage (GTDB taxonomy): Bacteria > Bacillota_I > Bacilli_A > Mycoplasmatales > Metamycoplasmataceae > Mycoplasmopsis. The sequence goes on along the minus strand of NZ_CP102083.1, from coordinate 202,081 downwards.
TTAAACAATATTTTCAATAGCGAAACATTCGAAGAATACAAAGCATTATTCTTTATTAAAAACTTAATTTTTGCAGCTTCATATTTAGATGAAGAAACAAGAATTAAAGCAACAGAATTTAAAAATGCAATTTACTCAATCCAAAAACCAAGAGATTTAGAAATGTTCGCTTATGATTTAGCTACTAAATATTTCAAAGAACCATTAGGTATGTACTATGCAAAACATTTCTTTGGAGAGAAAGCCAAAAAAGATGTAGAACATATGGTCGCTAATATGATTGAAGTCTATAAGAAAAACTTGGAAGAAAACACATGATTATCAAAAGAAACAATTAAAAAAGCAATTACTAAATTGAACAAATTAGGTGTTATGGTTGGATACCCAGAAATCATCAGACCATTTTACAAAGATTTTGTTGTTAAGACCTATGAGCAAGGATCAAACATTTTAGAAAATGTTTTATTCTTCGAATCAATTAAGACTCAATATAACTTATCGCAATACAATCAATTAAAGAATGATAAGTATTGATCAATGTCTCCTGCAGAAATTAATGCTTACTTTAATCCATTTGCAAATCACATTGTTTTCCCTGCTGCAATTTTACAAGCTCCTTATTATGATATTAATCAATCTTCATCTGCAAATTATGGAGGAATTGGAGCAGTTATTGCTCACGAAATCTCACATGCATTTGACAACAACGGTTCACAATTTGATGAAAATGGAAGCTTAAACAACTGATGAACTGATGATGATAGAGTAAAATTTGACGAAAAAATTGCCGCTGTTATTAAGTTGTATGATGGTAAAGAAACTAAATATGGAAAAGTTAATGGAAAACTAACAGTTTCTGAAAACATTGCTGATATCGGTGGAGTTTCATGTGCCTTTGAAGCAGCTAAACTTGAAAATGACTTTAATCCAAAAAACTTCTTCGAAAACTGAGCTAGAGTTTGAAGAATGATTATCACGGAAGGAAGCGCAAAAAGAAGATTGGAATCTGACGTTCACTCACCTTCAGAAATACGTGGAAATGTTGTTTTATTAAACAATCCAGATTTCACAAAAACTTATAACTTAAAAGAAAACGATCAAATGTTTTTACCTGAAGAAGAACAAATCAAAATTTGATAGATAACTAAATTGAAAAATATAAACCTCAATATAACGAACACATTTTAGCAGTAGTTATATTGAGGTTTTTAATTAAATGTTGAAATTTAAAAAAAATAAATAGACGACCGCTGTCAAACTAGAACAAGAAAAGTAGACAGTTTTTTTATTTTCTGCCTACTTTTCTTGTTTTGGTTTAACTAAGCTTATAGCATCTCACTTTACAATTCCTGAGTTTCCAAGTTTGACCTTTTTTTAAGGGTCGTTTTTTAATCCATATATCTATAGATATATGAAGCAAAAGAAATTTTATTTTTTTACTTACATTACACACATAAAATGGTATAATAAAGAGTATGAAATACAACTTATGCAGAAAAAAACAAAACGGAAAATACTATTTAGTCTTAGCAATTTCAAAAGGTTTTAAAAAAGGTTACGGAAGCCAAGTAGGTTTAGGTTATTGAGAAGACTTAAAAGAAAAATACAATTTATCAAAAATTGAGGATATAAGACCGATTGCAGCTAAAATTGATGTTAATCTAGACAAAAAAGATGCTAAAGCACATTTTTTTGAACTATTAGCTCCAACTTCTGTAAAAACAAGTGTTCAAAATATTGGTATTGATTTGATTTACAAAGTGATTAAGGAACTGGATTTATTTAGCGTTTTAACGGAAAACAGACATAAATCATTGGAAGAAGTTCTTGAATTTGTTATTGGGACTCGCATCATTTTGCCAAGAAGTTATTCTTCACAGTTTAAAAACAAGAATGACTTCATCAACAAAGTTGATGTACAAAAATCTTCAATTTACAACTATCTTGACACTGTTTTGGAGAATAAAAACGCAATTTTGAAAAATTTATTTAACAAAATGAATGAATTAACCAATAGAAAAAACAATATTATGCACTTTGACAACACAACTGTTTATTTTGAAAGTTTTACAAGGGAGGGAGTTAGACAAAGAGGATTTTCAAAAGATGGCAAGCATGATGAAGACCAAATTGTAATTGCTATGGCAGTTGATAGTAATGGTATTCCCCTTCACTATAAAGTTTTCCCAGGAAACACAGCAGATTGCAAAACAATGATTGATTTTCTTGTAGAAATGAAAAAACTTTATGGTATTTCGAATCCAGTAATTGTTGCTGATAGAGGTATAAATAACAATGCTAACTTACGTTTTTTAGAACAAAAAGGTTTTAGATATATTTTCCAAAAAAGAATTGACACATTAAATGAAGAAAGCAGAAGATTTATTGTGAAAGACAAAGACTATATGTTTGACAATCAAATCTTTTCAAAAGAAAGATACGTTGATTCGATTTGAAATAAGAAGAGATTTAATGGACAAATGAGAAAGCAAATTGTTTACTTTAGCCCTGCGAAACAAACACTTGATAAACTTAAAAGGTTAAATTTCTTAACAAAAATAGACAAAAAATCAACAAATCGTGAAATTTGCTTAAGTGATCTTGTTCCTGAATATAAGAAAAAATATATGGATGTTGAAGGAAAAACAACAGCCAAATTAAATTATGAAAAGATCAGAAAAATAGCTGATCAAGATGGTTTTTATATGATTGAAACCAACATTATGGACTTAACAGCTGAAAAAGCAAACGAGATTTACAAGCAACAGTGAAAAGTTGAAGACAATTTTAGAATGTTAAAATCTGCCTTACAAATTAGACCGGTATATGTTCATAAAGAAAATCATATTTTAGCTCATGTTTTATTATGTTTTTTAGCATTAGTTACTATTAAATACTGTCTTTACAAGTTGAAAAAATATTACGAAAACAACGGCGAAATTCAAAGAATATCAATTGATTTATTAGTTGATTCATTAAGAATGATGACAATCACTAGAAAAGAAGTGAATGGTCAAATCATTCAAGAAATAATTAATGATTTAGATCCACATCATCAGGAAAATATCAAAATTTATAGAGATTTTATAGCATGCATTGGTTAATTTTATGTGTGTAATTTTGAAACATAAAAAACGAATATGTCTTATTTATAGGCATATTCGTTTTTTAGACCTTCAAACTTGGAAACTCGGGGATTTCACAAAAACTTATAACTTAAAAGAAAACGATCAAATGTTTTTACCTGAAGAAGAACAAATCAAAATTTGATAGATAACTAAATTGAAAAATATAAACCTCAATATAACGAACACATTTTAGCAGTAGTTATATTGAGGTTTTTAATTAAATGTTGAAATTTAAAAAAATAAATAGACGACCGCTGTCAAACTAGAACAAGAAAAGTAGACAGTTTTTTATTTTCTGCCTACTTTTCTTGTTTTGGTTTAACTAAGCTTATAGCATCTCACTTTACAATTCAGTGAATTTCGATTTTAGTTAATCTTTAAATTCATAAGTAATTGGTTAATAAATTCAACAGTATCATTTATTTGACTAAGTATTTTTGAATTTATTAATGCGTCATATTTGTCATTATTTTGTTTTGAATTATCATATTTATAAAGTATATTTAAATAATTTCTTAAATGTTTTTTAAACTTAGAGTCATCAGTTTCAGATCAACTTAAAATTTCATTTTTAATTTCTTTCAACTTATTAACTATATAGTCTATTTTGTTCAAATAAGCAGATAACAATTCATCCTTATTTATATATTTTGCAATTTTATCTAATTCAGACGCATCAAACGAATAAGAAATATTATAGTTATCTCCTAGAATAGAATAATCTGCATTTCTAATTTTTGTTTTAAAACCTTCCAAACCTGATTCCTTTAAATATTCAGATTCATGTCCAAATAAAGTGATTAACTCATAAACTTTTGTTCAAGTGTCATTTTTTCGATATTCCACTTTATTAAAAATTGACTTAAATTTTTCTAAATATTTTGCATATTCTATAGGAATCTTATTTTCATCTATCTTATCCAAATTCTCAAGACCTAGTCACTGGTTAATAGTGAGGTCATCGAATATTACTTGTGATGTTTCATTACTGTACAAATTACCTTTAGGATTTAAATAAACCCTATTATTGTATTTATTTATTATGTAGAAATTATTATCTTTATTTCTAGATGAAAATTCATATCACTCATCCACTCCTTTTAATGGGTCAAATCAAACTAGGATATCTTCAGTAGGTTTGAATCATTTTTTTGCATCATTATGATTATTCGAATTTTGATAAGTGTTTAAAATTTCAATATCATCTTTTATAATAGCATCATAAAATAGCGAGTGATTATTCTTATTATTACCGTTTATTTCGTTTTGAGACATTAATCAATATTTATCTTCGGGAAAACTAGTATTTTTGTCTCTAGATGATGTTAAAGAGTTTATTACTCATATTGGAGAATCATTTTGTTTAGTATTTTTATTTTTAAAATAATATGCAGAATTAATATAGAAGTAATATCTTTCTACTTCATAATTCTTAGAACTACTATAAACATAATTAACATATCTTGGATGAATAATATTATGATAAACATAATCTCAATAAGAACTATCATGATTATTAAATTTAGAAAACATTCCATTTAAAATTTCATCAAGTTCATCATTATGGTTATTCACTACTGGAATTTGAATTAGAAAATCGGAATTCTCAATCCTGTCTTGTATGTGCTTGTCAAAGTCTGAGATTTTCACTGGAGGAACTTCGTGATAATATGAAGTAATTTTAGGGATGAAAATCCTATCGTCATTATATTTATTAGCGACTGCATATTTTTCAAAATTATAATTTAACTCTCACAGATTAATAAATTTATCTGCTAATTCAATGAAATTAAGAATAGGATCACTACTTTTGTCAAAATCAAATACAGCGTTTAAGTTTTTATGATTAAAGGTACTCATTAAAAGGTGAGTAAATCAAAATTGATCAAACTTATTTTGTATTGTAGACTTATTGAATTTTGCAACGTCATTGTGGAAACTACTATCATACTCTTTTGAAAATTTTTTAAATTCATTTCAATTTATTTTAAATTTTGAGTTAATTGGTTTAATGTCATTCATTAAACTGCTCAATTTTTTATTTGTATCGCTAGAAACACTTGCTAAATGGTTTGTTTTATCAATTGATGAAATGTTAGGTTTAGTATTTTTTAAATAATTTAATAAAATCTCCAATTTTCTATTCTCAAAAGATTCAAAAGTAGACATTTTGTTAGGTTCATCAGATAACTCGTCATAATAACTTTTAATTTCCTTTATTGTTGTGCTAATTTTGTATTGAATTTTATTTCTGTTTAAAATAAAATTACTTAAAGCCGAATCATAATCTATTTCTATATCTTTCAAAAATGTAGATTTCAAGTTCGCTGATAAAAAATCGATTTCATTCTTCACTTTATCTTTTATGTGCACAGCATAATCATCACTCATTAGATTAAATGATTTTAATTTAAAAGCAGGTTCAACATCCACTTTTTCTCATATGTTACAATTCTCTCTCAAATATCCTTCTTCATTACAGCTATTAATAAAGAAAGCAGGTGTTAAAATTGTTGCAGTTAATATAGGTATAGATATAAGACTTTTATATTTTTTCATTTTCATTTCTAATCAGCAGAAATCGTCACTGTTAATAAACCACCTGCCAATACCCTCTTAATTAATTCATATTTTTCTTCAGTGAAAAACTTGCTTTTTGTTTTTGTTATCAGTCTAATATCTAATTTTTCTGCATCTTCAAAATCTATTTTGTCAATTTTAACACACTCAACATTTGTATCAGTTCCTGTACTGAAATTTCAATAACCTTTTTTCTTAACATTATTTGAGTTAATGACGTCATTATGTCAACCACTTCGTTCAGTATATGGTCATACTTCTAAATCGAAAATATCTACTAACTCTTTCTTAATTTCATATAAGGTGATATCTGAATTAGCTAATGCTGAATATTTTTCTTTGAATTTATTTAATCTATATTCTGAATTCGTAAAATCTCAAGACAGAGCTACTCTTAAACTATTTTTATTTTTCACAAATTCAGAAATATCTAATTTTACAATTCTTGATATTTCATCAAAACCTTTTCTGAATACTTCACGATAACTGTTGTTTTCAATTTTATTTCTTGGTAAACCGAAAAAGTGGATTGTGCAACCATTAAGATCTGCAGGGATTTTTACTATTTCCGGTTCATCTTCTTTATTAGTTATATCAGGAATTTTTACTCATATTTCATTTTCTAAAACATCTTTTAATGTTTTATATTTAATTGAACCAAAACCAGACATTGTATATGAATTATTAGAATGGACAGCCTCAAATTCTAAAGCATTAAAAGTTTCCAAAAATTCCGGATCATCTGATGGGTCATAATCTCTAGCACCTAAATCCCAAATATATCTTGAAGAAGAAGCTAACGCTGCTTTTCAATCTCTAGGTGCTTTATTGTGTGCGATTTTAGAGCTTTCTGCTTCTAACAATGCAATTGTTCCTGTAGTCATAGGAGTAGCAAAACTTGTGCCAGTTTGATCTTTATAAAGTAGTTTAAATAAATTTTCTGATCTTCTATTTTCTGTATCAATAGGTAAATTATTTAACTCACCATAATTAATTATTAATGGGAAATCACCTTTATCATAAGAACCTTGTTGACTAAATCTTGAGACATATCCTGAAGGATTCATAGAACCAACATATATAACGTTTTTCCCACTATTAGTATTAGCCGACATACTATCGATATATTTTAAATCTAATTTTTTTCTCAATTTTGAATTAGTTTCCATATGATAAGTTAAACGATCGCAAATTCTTAATAAAGATAGCCACTCCTCATCATTACCTGCTGCTATAAAAAATTTCATATTATATTTGAATGCATATGAATCAATCATGCTCATAATAGGTGCATACGAATATTTATGGTCCAATAATTTTTCTAATTTTTCTATTTTCTGATTTCTTTCATCCCAATTGCAAAAATTACTATATCCCATTTGTAAAGCTTTTTGAATATTTTCTTTAGTGTTTAAACGCTCGTTAGTATATAAGTATCATAAAATTATGTGTTTTATTTCTAAAAACATTTCCAGATCTTCTTGTTCTAACTTGTCATTTCAAACACCTTTCCTTATCAGATACATGTATAATTCATCAAAATTTTTAATATTGTATTCAGCTTTAATTTTTTCAAATCTGGAACTTACTTTGTTTAAATGATTTCAAACATTTTTTCCAACTCCTTCTTCGAAGATTGTGGATCCTCCAAAACTCATATTTATTAATTTAACATTGTTAGATAACATTTTTCTTAGAATGGAATCCAGAGTTCTTATTCGGAAGTAATCAGGAGTACGACCAAGTGACTGATTTATTATTTTCGTATCATCTGTTTTATGATCATAATATGTCAAAAATGTTTTCTCTCCTAAAGAGAAAGGATTAAACATATTAATTGAAGCTGAATGAATTTCTGCATTTTTTAATATACCTAAATGACCACTCATTATACTTGCCACAGTTGTTGCATGAGATGAAAAAAGATTTTCAAGCGATTCTCTTTGTATCACTTCACCTAAAGTACCTGAATTATTATTTAAATTTACTTTATTATTTACTCAAAAAATTTCTTTATTGAGCTTTCATAACATATTTCTTGTTAGTTTTGAATTTTCCATTTTCTTGAAAGACTCACTTGATATAACGTCTATTGAATCTTTGACAAAATATTCCATATCTTTCTTATCTGAAATTTCTTCCTTGCTATATTTAGGAAGATATAATTTTAAATTATCTGATGTTTCATCGTTTTGTAGAAATAATCAAGGATTAACAAGTCCTAATTCAATAATTCCAATTTTTGTCTTTTCATGATTGTTTTCATTAACTTTGTTTATCGAATCTGCAATACCCAATTTTTGGAAATATTGGAGATAAGGACTTTCATTTTCTTCTGATTTCATTAATTTATTAAATTCCTCAATATTTTCAAGTTCAATATAATGATCATATAAATCACGAACCATTTGTTCGAATTCTTCGGAACTCGGTTTTGCACTTACACTTAATGAAGAGCAAATAATGACTGGTGAAATTAATGAAGGCAAAAGCAATTTTTGAAATATTTTTTTAATTTTGTTCATTTTATTCTCCTGAAAATAAGTTTTATACCTCTAATAACTTTATTCTACTACTTAATGAAATAAAAAATGAAAAACATTACTAAAAAATTGTTTTTTTCACATTTTGTGGAAAATATGATTTAAAACTTCAGAACATGTGGATAAGTTACTAAAGGTTAATAATCTTTTCAATTTCTTTAGTTAATTCAGTAATAGTTCATTTTTCGGAAAAATTACTATTTTAATGAGGTAATTATGGTAAAAATTGGAGTCTATTTAATAACTTTTATGAAATTGATCTTTAGTTTTAGCTTTTTCGCTATTTCATGTAAAACAAATAACTATCAATTAACTAAAGAAATTAATGAAAAAAATCAGAATACAAATTCTTATAAAACAACAAATAATCTATTGAATCAGAAATATTTAAGTAATTTTGTTCCATTATTAATTAATAACAAAATTTTGCTAGGTTCGACAAAAGTGAATTGAGAAAACATCAAACTTGATAAAAACAATCAAATCAATCTTAATATTTTTAACTCTCAGTATCAAGATATGATTGATAATGTATTTAAAGTTTCGTTTCATAACTATAACCCTTATAACAAGGTAAACTCACAATCAAAATATATGATTCACTCAGGCACTATCAGTTTATTTGATTATCATCTTGATGATAATGGTGAAGTTGAAAAATTGTATTTTGCCACAAATGCTCATGTTCTAAATAATTTTAGAAAGAATTGTTCTGATGACTCAATATTTTCAAATATTGTCAATGATAATCAATTATTAAATGACGAAAGTAGTTTTATAACTTCACAAGTTCAAGTTTCGAAAGTGAAATTTTATCCGAATAAAAATCAAGAAGTTAAAGAAATTTTTAACTTTAATCCCAGTGATTTTAGAATTGTATATTTAGCATTAGATTTTCTAAAGTCTAGTCCTAAAGATTACATCCACAATATGGATAATATCGAAGAAATGATCGACTTTGGTATATTGGAACTTGATTTAAAAAATCTTCATAATAAAAGTAATTTGATTTTTGAATACTATAAAAACGAAAATTTAGTCAGATGTAAAAAGATCTCATTCAATGAATGATTAGAGAAATTTATTAATATTGAAAAAATTAACGCAATCTCTTCTGATAATGATTTGAAAAATCAAGAATTTTATTCAATTGGTTACCATGATAAGGAAAATGAGCTCACTTTTAATAATTCAAATAAATTAAATCATTCAGAGCAATTTCATTTTTTTAAAAACTATCCTGGTTTTGTCGATATTTTGCTGAACTTTAGATACATAAAGCATCTAAATAATTTTAAGTATCTAAATAAATCAATTTTCAAAGCAAATAAATTTGTTAATTATGGTTTAGGATTCGTAATAAATGATTATCAACCATATTATGGTTCATCAGGATCTCCGGTTGTTAATCAAAATAATCAATTACTTGGTTTAATGTTTGCTACATATGATGTTGATTTTAAAAATAAAGCATCAATATCTTGTTTATTAAGATCTCCTGAATTAGATTATTCAGAGAACTTCGGTTTGTACAACATAGAACCATATGATTTAATTTATGGAGGATATCAAAATCAAAAATCATCATATAAAGATGCAATTAGAAATTTATATGGAGATAACTATAAAACTTGATTAATAAAATAACCAGGTATTAACCTGGTTAAATAAATTATTTGTCAATATTTGTTTTTAAAACCGATAAGAAAGCTTCTTGTGGAACTTCAATAGAACCAAGTTTTTTCATACGTTTCTTACCTTCTTTTTGCTTCTTGAGTAATTTTTGTCTTCTTGTTACATCCCCACCATAAAGTTTTGCAGTAACATCTTTTCTATAAGCTTTAATTGTTTCTCTTGCAATAATTTTTCCACCAATTGTGGCCTGCACAGGTACTTCGAAGTTTTGTCTAGGTATTGCATCCTTGAGTTTTACACATAACTCTCTTGCTGCTTCATATGCTTTTTCTCTATGTGTAATTATTGAGAATGCATCAACTTTATCTCCATTTAATAAGATATCTACTTTCACTAAATCTGAAGGTCTATATCCAATTCACTCATATTCAAATGATGCATAACCTTTTGTGGTAGATTTTAATCTATCAAAGAAATCAAAAACAGTTTCAGCTAATGGTAATTCATAAATTATTCTAGTTCTTCTAGAGTCAACTGTCTCTAAAGTTTTATAAATACCTCTTTTATTTTGACAAAGTTCCATAACATTACCAATATATTCATTTGGTACAAAAATACTTGCTTCAACATATGGTTCTTCGATTTGTTCTATAAATGTTCTATCAGGAAACAATGTAGGGTTAGAAATGTATTCAATTTCTCCTTTTGTAGTAGTTACTTTATACTCAACACTTGGACTTGTTGCAATAATTCCAACCTTATATTCTCTATCAAGTCTCTCTTGAAGAATTTCCATATGCAACATTCCTAAGAAACCAACTCTAAATCCAAATCCTAATGCTTTTGATGTTTCTTGTTCTCATGTGATTGATGAGTCTGATAATGAAATTTTTTCTAAACTTTCCTTAAGATCCATGTAATCTTTTGTGTCGATTGGGTAAAAACCGGTAAACACAACAGGTTTCATTTTTTTGTAACCTGGAAGAGCTTGTTTTGTTGGATTAGAAATTAAAGTGATTGTATCCCCGACGTTAACTTCTTTTGCATCTCTAATTGCTGCTGAAACTCATCCAACTTCTCCTGCAACTAATTCATCTTTTTTGGTTTCATTTGGATTTTTAATACCTAAGTCAATAACATGATACTCGTTTCCTGCATCGTGTCTTGACATAAATTTAAACTTATCTCCTGTTTTAAGCTTACCTTCGAATACTCTGATAAACATAACAACTCCACGATATGGATCAAAGTAACTATCGAAAATCAATGCTTTTAAAGGTTTATTATCATCTGCATTTTTAGGTGCTGGGATATATTCAACAATCGCATCAAGCAATTGATGAACACCTTGACCTGTTTTTGCAGACACCAAAATAGCATTATCAGTCGGTATACCGATAACTTCTTCTATTTCTTTTTTAACACCTTCAACATCAGCACTTGGTAGATCGATTTTATTTATAACAGGTAAGATTTCTAAATTATTTTCAATTGCTAAATAAACATTAGCTAAAGTTTGAGCTTCAATACCTTGTGTTGCATCCACAAGCAATAAAGCTCCCTCAGAAGCTGCGAGTGATCTAGAAACTTCATAATTAAAATCAACGTGTCCCGGTGTATCAATTAAATGAAAAATATAGTCTTTATACTTGATTTGAACTGCATTTAGTTTAATTGTAATACCACGTTCCTTTTCAAGATCCATTGAATCTAAAAATTGAGCAGTTAACTCTCTTGTGTCTACTGTATTTGTGTATTCTAAAATACGATCAGCTAAAGTACTCTTACCGTGATCTATGTGAGCTATTATTGAGAAATTACGAATTTTACTTTTTTCCATAGTTCTTTAAATTATAGATGAAAATTTTTTTCATTTTTTGAATTTTTATCTTATAATAATACTAGTGCTTTATCCTTGAACATGATTCGGATAAAGAATGTGATGTCCATGAAACATCCTTCTTGTGTTAAATTATTAAACACCTGTCACTAAATAATTTTATGTAAAACACATAATCATTATTATGTCTTACATAACTTCGCCACAGCATTCTTGCTGTGGTTTTTATTTCAGAATTCACTGAATAAAGAGTGTAACCAGAGAAAAAATCCTTAATTTTTCACAAAATGTGAAAAAAATAAGAAAAAATTACATATTTATTACATAATATTTGAAAAATGTGCTTAAATTTAAGTAGATAAATTAATTTTCAGGAGATGATTATTATGAAAAAATTAAAAACTTTACTTATGAGTATTGCTGGATTATCAGCTATTGTGGCGCCAGCCGTGGCAGTGTCATGTAAAGATACTAAAAAACCAGAACAACCTGGTAGCCCTAACACAGGTTCACCTGTACATGCTGACGCAGAAATTGCTGAATTAGATAAAATTGGTGAAAGATTAGTGGCTAAAGGAGCTGAATTATTCACATTCTTACCAGAAAAAAGACAAGATATTATTAAAAAATTAACAACAGGTGAAGAAAGAAAAAGACAATTATTCTTCTCTAACTATGATGGTCAATTAGCAACAGGTGTTGGTAGAGATTACAATGTTACACAACCTTCAACAGAAATTAAGGCTATTAATGCTGAAAAAGGAATTCAATACATTAAAAGTGGTTACATGATTGCTAATGATGTAAAACCTGAATACGTAAACAAACAAGGTGTTCAAGGGGCAAGCGGATGACTTAACACAGTTTACAATGAATCACAAGGCACAGTTACAATTAAATTCAAAGTTGTTAAATTTGTTAATGATGCAACACCGGTTAAGACTTCTTCAAAAGCATTCGAAGTTACATTAAATCTTCCAGCTCAATAATTTTTACATATATTTTATACAACACTAAATCAATTATATTAGTGTTGTTTTTTATGCTTTTGCAAAAAGAAAAACACTCATTTCCTGTTCTTAATAGAACTAAAAACAAGTGTTTACTTAATTGTGATAAAAAGGAAAATCTATTCACTAAGTAATTTTTCTTCATCACTAATAATTGATAATGCTTCTTGCAATATTTGTTTTTCATCTTTATCATTTGTGTCTATGACATAGTACTTAAGGTTATATTTTGAAGCTATCTCTTTAAAGATTTTTAAATAGTTAGAATGTAAATTTTTAAAATATTCGTAATTAGAATCAAAATTCTTCACTTCTGATTCTCTATTTCTTGCAAACAATCTTTTCTTAAATGTTTCAAAATCTACATCCAAGAAAATTGCAAAATGTGGCATTTCATCTTCAGTTACTAACTTTTCAAACATAGCATCATAAGCCTGTAAATATTTTTCACTTTTTGCCGATAATATCAACTTAGCAAAAATATAATGTTCTAATGCAAATCTATCAACAAAAATGTGATCTCTTTTAATATTTGAATTTGATTGATTGTATTCATCTAATAATTTTGCAAACTTATCTGAATGATTTTCGGCTATATAAGATTGAAAACTAATTGTTAAATTTGATTTATTTTCATACAATCAATTTAAGAAAGTGTTGAAAACATCATCAGATTCTTCAAACTCTCTTAATATTTTTGAAGTAGGAAACTCTTTTTGTAAGTTTTTAACTAACGAACTTTTTCCTGCAGCAATCATTCCACTTATACCTATAACCATAAATACCTCACTTTAATAAATTTGGATAAAAAATCAACTCGATTAATTTAATGAGTTGAATTTACTTAAAATTATTATTACTATTTAACTAAATCTACATCATATAATGTATTAACTAATTTACACATTTTGTTAAGGGTTTTAAACTCTTGTTTAAACTCTTCTAACTGCATAAACTTTTCATAATCTAATCTTGTAGATCATCTTTCTAAAACAATTACTACTCCCTCAGGATCGACAGAATATTCGAATGATAAGTTTTCTTCTTTCATTCTTGTTTTTTTAGTTAATATAAATAAATAATCAATAAATCCTTTTAACTTTTCTGGATTTATTACATATCTTGATGCTTTGGCAAAAATCAAAATCGCCTCCTTAATAAGATCAAGTTATTTTTTTAAACGAGCAAAGAGCATATACTCATTCCCTTGATTAATATTATCAAATTTTTGATAATCTTCTATTAAATCAATAGAAAAACTATCAAAACCTAATGCGGTTGCTACTTCTTTTGTTTTATCTTTTAATACAACTGATAAATAAGTTGAAACTGCATAAATACCATTTAGAAGTCTTGCTAAAATTTGTTCTAATCTTGGTAAATCTTCTTTTAATTTTCAAGGTTCTGTTAAATCAACATATTTATTTAGGTCGCTTGATAAATTAATAGCAACTTTTAATGCTTTGTCAATTTCTAAATTGTCAAAGTGTTTTTTGTACTCGAAGATAGAATTTCTAATTTTTAAGTCTATGTCCAAGTCATTTTCATCTTTTGATGACTTGTATTTTAAAGGACCTGAAAAACTATTTGATTTCATTTTTAAAGTTCTTGAAACTAAGTTTCCATAATTATTAATTAATTCAGAGTTAATCACATCAATAAATCTATCTTCATCTCAAACACCATCTTCTCCTAATGTGATTTGTGATGTTAAATAGTATTTAATCATTTCTTTATCGTATTTAGCTAATAAATCATATGGATCAACTACATTATTTTTTGATTTTGACATTTTTCCTGTCGGTGTAACTAATCAACCGTGCGCTTGAATTCTTGTAGGTTGTTTTAAGTTAAGTGCTTTAAGGAAAATAGGTCAATAAATCATATGGAATCTTGCTATTTCCTTACCAATTAAGTGAACAACTTCTGAGTCTTTGCTTGCTCAAAATTTCATAAACTCATCTGGTTGTTGCTTGTTTTTTACATCATACCCTAAAGCAGTTATATAGTTGCATAATGCATCTAATCAAACATAAAGTGTATGTGTTTGGTCTTCATCGATTTTGATACCTCATTCAATGTTAGTTCTTGTAACTGATAAATCTTCTAGCCCTTTAAGTAAGAAATTATTTTTCATCTCATTGATGATTTTGTTAGGTGCTAAAAATTCTTGATTACCATCAATATACTCAACTAATCATTTTGCAAACTCATTCATTTTGAAGAAATATGAATCTTCTGAAACTAAAATTAGCTTGTGACCACTTGTCGGATGATAATATCCATCTTCTTTTTTAACTGCTTGTGTTTCTGTTAAAAACTCTTCATCTGAAACTGAGTATAAACCATTGTATTGCCCTTTATAAATAAAACCTTTTTCTAAGAAATAAGAGAAAATGTGTTTTACTGAATCTTTATGGAATTGTGATGATGTCCTTGAAAAGAAATCATATTCTATTCCAAAATCAACTCACATTTGTTTATATTTACCAACTAAATTATCAACAAATTCTTGTGGATTTACATTTTGCTCAGCAGCTTTTTGTTGAATTTTTAAACCGTGTTCATCACTACCTGTAAGCATTTTAACTTCATAACCAAGTAGTTTTTTATAGTTAGCTAAAACTCAAGCAACTGTAGTTGTATATAAGTGTCCGATGTGTAAATTTCCACTTGCATAATAAATAGGTGTTGTTATATAACTTGTTTTTTTATTCATCTTCTCCTCCACTTTTATAGGTCTATAAAGTTTTTTAATTTCAGGTAAATAATCGTGATTATTTTTATCGCTATTATCATGAAGATATAAGTTAGGTAAGAAATGAACACCTCAACCTGTCTGATATCTTGCTTCAAGTAAAATAAATTTGGGTTTATCGTCTATTCTAGGATAAATAAGTTGAACTCTTTTTGGCTCAAATTTATATTTTCTTAATAATTCAAAAGCATCAACCATTCTTTCAACGGGTAATACTAGTGATAAAAATCCTTTTTGTTCTATTATTTTAGAACAACCTAAAATTAATTGTTCTAAATTTAAATGAATTTCGTGTGTTGCAATTAGTTTTTCTTGCGAAATGTTATTTTTAACTTTTGTTTTATCATAAGGATAAAAAGGTGGATTACAGAAAATAATTTGATATTTCTTTTGTGCATTCTTTGTGTGCTGTTTGTAAAAATCATTAAAGTCTTGGTTAATAATATGAATTTGATTTTCCATATTATTAAGCTTCACATTTTCTTTTGCTAACTCTGCTGCTTTTTTCTGAATTTCAATTGCATCAATTTTTAATTTGTCATATCTAGAAGCAACAAAAATTGATAAAGCACCATTATTAGCACCGATTTCAAGTGCTCTAGTGGTTTTTTTATTTAAATGAATAAAATTACCAAGCATAATGGTATCAACTGAATAATTAAACATATCTTTATCTTGTTTAATTACTAATCCAGCATCACAACCTAATGAATTTTCCTCTAAATTTCTATTTTTATTTTTCATTTTTATCCTTTAATAAATATTTTTAATTATATTAAATAAGTTATATAAAAGATAACTTTTCATTATAAAAGCGCATAGCTCTTTATTAGCTTTGCGCTATTGTTTTATTTTTGAAAATTTTTTCTTGATTTTGAAAAATTTTGCTTATTTTTAGAAGCTCTTTCAGCTTCTTCTTTTTGCTTTTTATCTAATCAAGCTTCGTATAAATCAGCTAATACACAAGTCACTTTACCTTCAACTAAATCAACTTCTGTAACAATTACATCTACAAAATCACCAATTGTAAATTTTCTATCTTTAGAAATCAATTTAGTCAAGTTTTCATTAGCTTCATATTCTCCATCAATCAATGTTGACTTATGAACTAGCCCACTAGCTTTAAAATCAAATTCAACAAAGAAACCAAAGTTAAGCGCACTTAAAATTTGAGCTCTAAATGGTGAACCGATTTTATTTTTTAAGAATTCAGCAAACTTAAGATCATTAACATTTCTTTCAATTTGAACTGCTTTTTGTTCTGATTTAGTATTTAAATCACCAAATACAGGTAAGTTTAATCTAAACTCTTCAAGTTTTTCAGTTTGTTTATTAATAATAAAATCTCTAATTATTCTATGAATGATTAAATCTGGGTATCTTCTAATAGGACTTGTAAAATGGCAATAATATTCACTTGCTAATCCAAAGTGCCCAATGTTTACGTCTGAATAAATTGCTTTTTGCATTGAACGCAAGAACATTAATTTAATAAAATCATCATCTCTTTCAGCTTTAACTTTATTAACAAAATCTGCAAATATTTTAGGAGTAATTGAGTTTGCTTTAAGTTTTGATGCGTCTATTGAAACTGCTGCTAAAGAGTTTTGTAGTAATTGAATTTTATCTTCATCTGGTGCTTCGTGAACACGATATAAAACAGGTAACTTAGCATCAAAAAGATATTTAGCAACTGTTTCATTTGCTCTAACCATAAAGTCTTCAATTAAAACTTCGCTAAATCCACGTTTATTAATCACGATTTGTTCAACTCTACCATATCGATCAAGTTTAATTTTAGGTTCATCAATATCAAAATCAACATATCCTTCTTTGATCTTGTAATCATGAATAATTAAACTTAATTCTTTAGCTAAATTAAGCATTTGTTTTAATTTAGCTACATTTTCTTGGTTTGGGTGATCTTCATTAATTTCACCTGTATTGTAGTATTTGTCAACTTGTTTGTATGTTAATCTAAACTTACTTTCAATAATACCTTGCGAAATATCTGCTCTAACTGTATTTCCATTTTTATCAATTTCCATTTCGCAAGCTAAAACAAATCTTTTTACATTTGGATTAAGTGAACAAATTCCATTTGATAATTCAACAGGTAACATCGGAATAACTCTATCAACTAAATAAATACTTGTCCCTCTGCTTAAGGCTTCTTGGTTAATGAATGAACCTTCTTTGACATAGTGAGAAACATCAGCTATATAAACTCCAAGGAAATAATTTCCATTATCTAACTTTTTAACTGTGATTGCATCATCGAAATCTTTTGTATCATCACCGTCGATTGTTACAATCATTTCATTTGTAAAATCACGTCTATTTGTTTGGTCTTCATTATCAATTGTTTCAGGAATTAATTTAATTTCATCTTCAGTATTTTCAGGGAAAGCTGATGGAACTTTAATTTGTTCTAGGTATGATTTAACAAAAACCATCGGGTCAGCTTCGTTTGTAATAACTCTTTCAACGCTTATTGTTATGAATTTATCTTCGTAAGCTAAAACTTTAGCTAAAACTAAATCATTTAATTTGTTTGGAACACTTGAAGGAATTAATTTAAATTTAACACTTTTAAATCTAGCATCAATAGGTGCAAATGATTTAACACCATTTTTTTCTTTTATAAATCCAACAAAACTTTCATTGTTTCTTTGAATAATCTGTGTAACTACACCGTCTTTTAATTCTTCATCACCTTTTTGAAGTTTATAAACATTAACCTTAACTTCATCACCACTAATAGCTCCATTAAAATTAAAAGTTTTTACATAAACACTTTTTTTAGTCCCTTCTTCTTCGTTGATGTCATAATCAACAAATCCAAAGCTACCTTTTGTAGCAACTTTTAAAATTCCTGTAACTGTTTCTTCTAGTTCAGGTGAATAATATTCATCATTATTATTTCTAAAAACTAAATATTCAGATTGCAAATCTGAAATAGCTTTAGTCAAGTCTTTATTATTTCTTAATGAAACTTTAAAATGTTTTGCAATGTCTAAAAATGACCTTGACTTATATTTTCTAATGTAATTTAATATTTCTTGTTTTTGCATACTTTTATTTTTTCAGTACTATTCTTAAAACAACTGAAGCAATAATTAAAATTGCTCCTAAAACTATCATTGAGTATTTTAAGAATTTCTTAACTCCTCTTTCTTTTGAATTTTTAAATAACTCCAAGTCTCCTGAACCAACTAATGCTCCTGAAAAACCATTTGAATCAGGTGACATTAATAATGAAACGAAGACAATTAGAATTCCAACCATTACCAATATAACTGTTAAAAATGTTGACATTATTACTCCTAATATTTACTTATTTAATATAAGTTAGATTAATATTTTAAATAATACCACAATATCTGTTTTTTGTGCTTTACTGATATAACTATATGCTAGATAAAAATGATTTTTTAATAATAAAAATAATAAAGTTTAATAAAATTAAAATAATTATGAAAAAACTAGTTAAAAAATTCTTATTAACAATGCCAGTTGTAACATCTGCTACATTGCCAATTGTTGCACTTTCTTGCAACAATCAACAAAAAGAGGATCAAAATTTAAAATCATTTAAAGGTGACTACTTAAAAACAGCGAATGTTTTATTTAACAATATTGTTAATACAGCTCAAAAATGATTAAATATCATTGAAAATGATTCTGCAGCTAATGAAAGATTAAATAATTTCTTTAGTCAAAATGCAAATGCTAAAGACACGGTTATTTATGTTTTAAAATCAGATCCAGAATCATTTAAAAAGAATATTATCGACTCAAACTTAAAACAAATTGAACAAATCATTAATGGTGAAATTCAAAATACTTATAAATACTTTAATGAAGTTTCAAGAATCACATGAGCTATAAATCCACAGTTTCTTAACGGAATTCTTTCTACATTTATTAGATTCATGCCTGAAAGTGAAGAAATTCAACAATCAATGAAATCTGACTTTAGTAAGTTAGTTGGATACTTATTTTATTCAAATAGTAAAGCTGAAATCATTAAAAACTACATTCTAATGAACGAGAGTGAAAATAGAGCTAATAAAATTAAATCATTGACAAATGATGCTACACTTAAAAATTCAGTTGATCAATATTTATTATCAAATCAAAATGTTATTGCTGAATATAAAAAATTAAATGATGCACAAAACTATGCATATGATTCAATCACTTCATTATCTGAAGAGAAAATCAGAGAAATGTCTGATGAATATTTAAAATTCCAAAAACAATTTATGAGTTTTAGAGAGCAATTTAATGTTCCATATCTTGAATTAACACAACCAGAAAATTCGCTAAATAAACAATTTAACTCATTAATTGTTCCTAACTTTGCAAAAATGCCAAATATGAACGAAATCGGTAAACCTATTCTTGATGAAAATGGTAAGGAGACTTACAAAAACCAAGCAACAACATATGATGGATTATTAGAAAAATACAAAAAAAACCAAGAAATTAAAGCTCTTATTGAAAAAATTAAAGCTAAAAACTTAAAAGAAAAAGTAACAATTGAAAATCCGAGTGTATTAAATGATCTTACAAACGGAAAGATGTTACCTTTATCAATTTCATTCACAACTAACTGAAATCAATCTTTCAAATTTGGTTCTGTAATTTACTCAAAAAACAAGCAAACAAATTCATTTGATAAATTAAATCTTGAAGAAAAAATTACACAAGGTTCAAAATTAGTTTCATCAATGATTAATGACTGAAATGCAGATCATATTTTAAAATTATCACTACCTATTGAAATTATTAATTATTGAGGAGTTTTCAACCCTAATGAAGCTAATACAAAGATAAACAAAGAATCAAGCGATGAGAATATTAGTGAATTAACAAAACTAACTGACTATATTACATTAGGATTTAACTCAGTTCAACCAATTGAATATAAGATTAAAGAAGAAACTAAAGACAACAACAAATACAATTTATTACAAATCGGAGTTGTAAGAAATTCATTATTAGATGGAAGACATTACAAAGATTTTTGAGACACATTCTTCTTAACTCCATCATATGAATACTTAATTGATAAAAATGCAGTTAGACTTTCTGAGCAAGGAATTAATCTTAATGCTTCATTTGACTTATATATAACATTGAGTGAGGAAATTTATGAAAACCAAATTAAACCATTAATTATTGACCAAATGTCTGATGAAGAACTTGCGAAAGTATCTGAATTAAAAGCTAAAATTTCAGCACTTGAAGATAAAGAAATCACAATAACAGATGATGATAAGGAAATGATTTCTAAATTTGGTTATATGTATAGATTTAAAGATGTAACTGACGAAACATATCCAACTCAAGCTATTCCTGTTGATCAAATTCCATCTACACTACCTCAAAAATACTTAATTGATGCAATTGACAATTACATTAATGTATCAACAAAAGGTTCAGAATACATTTCTTCTTTAGAAAGTGAAATCTCAAATTACACATCTAGAATTGATACATACAAAAAAGAAGTAATTGCACCTGCTGAAGAAAAACTTGCTGCGTCACAAGATGAAGAAGAAAAGCAAAAATTAAGAGAACAAATCGAGCTTTTCAAAGCTGAAGTAGATAAATTAAAAGAACAAAAAGAAGAAGCAACAGCAAGATTAGATGGTGCCAAAGCAGAAAAAGAAAAATGAAATATTTTTGACACCGATAAAGTTGCATACTTTAAAAACAAATTAACTGAATTAACTGATCCAAAAATTGCTAACCCTAATAAAAATGCTGAGAGTGATCCTGAACAAATTTCAGATCCTGAAAACTCAATTAAATATAATAAAGAAGAGCTTGAAAAAGTTTATACAGCTTATGAAACAAGAAAAACTCAAGAATTCAATAAATTAGTTATTGGATTCACATTTAAAGTAATTGATTAATTATGAAAACAAATTACATTTATAAAACTTTTTTAGAAAGAAATTCAAATTTGTATCTATTATCAAATGACGAATTTGAAAAATGTATTCAAATAATTCTTTCTAACCCACAATTAATTAACACATTTGACTGAATGGAACAAACTAATGGTGAACCAACATTAGTTTCACTGTTTGATAACATTTATCTTGTAGATTTATCAACTCAGTCACCTAATAGAAGATCGCTGTGCTATGATAGGACTGCGCTAATTAACAGAAAGAAGTTTGTACCTGAAAATGATGCTTTAAGTCTTGCACATAGTTATTTTAGTGAACTGCTAACTGAGCAAGACTATAGATTTTTAAATACAATCAAACCATTAGATACTAAGACATCTTCGTGAATTCACACACCTAAGGAAATTCGAGATAAAGGTGGTGCGATATTTTGCGACAATAGATATGGCGCAGTATTTGTCTACCATAATAGTGCTGATTCATATTATTCTTCTAGAGGTTTTAGAGTTAAAGTTAAAATCATTTAACCTATGCACATAGATACAAAAAGTAAGATATTTAATTTGATATCTTGCTTTTTCTTTTAAATTAGTTACTAAAAAAGATAAAGAAAAAGCTACCTAAAAGGTAGCTAGTTAATGATTTATTAGAATTTATCTTGTGGTAAGTAAATTGAACCATCAATACTTTTAATATCTGAAATAGAGATAAATGCATCTTTGTCAACTTTACGAACATCTTTAATAATACGTAACACATGTCTGAATAATGCAACTGATGTAATAACATCAATATCTTTTCCTTCGTATCCACCTGTAGCTCTGAAAATTGTCATACCTGTAACAATTTTCTTGTCGCTTGTGATAATTTCTTTAACTTTAGCAGCATTCTTTGTAAAGATTTGAACTCTAACAAGTTTAAATTTAGGGAATAATTTATCTAATACACCGATATAAACAACATTTACTAAGAATGTAGCGATGAAGTTAGGTGAGAAGTAAAGTTCAGCGTGTCATACTTTTGCTTTCAATGCTTCTGCTTGTCTTGTGAATTCAATTACTTGTGAATCTGTTAATCCCATATTAGTTTTATTTTGAGCAACTAATGAAGGATCAACTTTTGATAAAAGAATTGAACCTGGTAATCAAGACCCAACTAAAACAGCGACAATCATAATTGCTATGTTCATATATCCACTAATTGAACCGAATGATTTTTGTTTTGCGTTTGCGTATCATTCTCCGATAACACCTGTAACACCAGCTGTTCCACCAATGATTTGGATAATTGCAAATACGTAAGCTAATAATACTCCATAAACAATTGCATAAAGCATTAATGCTAACACACTACCTGATGAGTATGAGTCTCATAATAATGGAACTAATCCTGAAAGTGATTGGTAAGCTGTAGGTAAAGCAGCTTTAACAGCTTTATTTGAGAAGTCCCCGATAATATATGTTGAACCAGCACCTGGGATCATTCCGATTCCGAATGAAACTAATGATGAAACAACTAAGAATAAAATTGTTAAGTTTGTAAATAATTTTCCGACTTTCTTATAACCGAAAATGAAAATAGGAATACTTAAAATAACATAAGCAACTCAGAAGACGAATTGGTCAATTAAGTTAAGCACTGTTCCTTCAACTTGTCCAGCTATAGAAACTACTAAAATCTTTGCTCCAGCTTGTCCAAAAGCAGCTAAACCAAAGTTGTAAATACCAACGTTTTTAACAAAGAATACACCAATGATACCGAAGATAACTGCTGTAATGTTTGTTATTAAAATAATTTTTCAAAGTGGCATTTGTTGGTAGAAGTAATTTAATTTAAGACCAAAGTTAGACATTCTTGTTCTTTTGTATAAAGTGTTCTCTTTTTTAATGTGCACTTTTTCTAAGTTTTCAACTGTGTCTTGTCATTCAGAAGAATTTTGGTCTTTATGACTATTTGACTTTTTAAAAAGCATTTTGCTCCTTTCTTTAAAATTAAAAAATATGTTACCTATCAACAAGATAACTAAATTACTATTCTTATTCTATCACTTTTGCAAATAAAGCAAAATTTTAAAAATACTAAAATAAAAAACCACATATTTTTAATATGTGGAGATTGGTCGCTTAAACGAAATGGTAGACCGTACAGGGTTCGAACCTGCGACCCACTGGTTAAGAGCCAGTTGCTCTACCGGCTGAGCTAACGATCCACTAATATTATAAAACTTTTTCAGAGTGATTTGATAGTTTCTAATTTCAATAATCTAATAAATTAAAATGAACTTTTACACTAGTGCTCTAGGTTTAAAAGTTGAATTCGATTTCTCTAAATTAAAAATAAATAAAAAATTCCATACATTAATTTGTGTATGGAATAAATTTATATTAAGCTTTAGTTTGTTCTTCTCTTCATCTAGCTACTTCAGCAGCACAATCATCAATAACTTGTTCAACTGAATTAAGTGAGTCAATAATAGCACCTGAGGCTCTTTCGTGTCCTCCACCACCTCATTTAACGGCAACATTTCTAACAATTGGTCCATTTGATCTAAATTCAACTCTAACTTTTCCGTTTTCTTCTTCTGTGAATTGAACTCACATTGGGAACCCATCGATGTTAGCGATTGAATTTACTCTAATTGATTGTTGTGGTGTTTTACCAAATTCATTTGTTGTTTTTAAATCGTTTTGAATGTAAGCTACACCATCTCTTGTTTTTAATGTTGTCATTAATCAAGCACTGTATTTTAAGTCGTCTAATGTAACTTTAGCTAAATTTGAGTGGATAAAGTCTTGTTGTAATCCAGCTTCATATAATTTAGCAGCTAAATTTAATGTTCTAGCTGTAGTGTTATTGAATAAGAATCTTCCTGAGTCTGTGTTGATTCCTAAATATAAGAAGTTAGCAGCTTTTTGTGTGATTTTTCAGTTGTTTACAACCGCGATTTCTGTAATCATTTCATCAGCTGCAATATATGATGAATCAACTCATCTAATACATTTTTCGCCTAAATCATCATCATTTGGGTGGTGGTCAATTCTAATAACTTGAGCAAATAAGTCTTTGTCTAAAACTTCTCTATATTCAATTCTGTCTTTGAAGTTTGCATCTACAACAACTCCTAAAGCATTTTTTAAAAATTCATCTGATGGAATTTCATCCATTTTGATATCTAAGAATGAGAATGAACCTTTTGAATCACCTATTGCATAAACTTTTTTATTTGGGAAGTTTGTTTCAAGTAATTCTTTTAATCCAAATTGTGAACCTAAACAGTCTCCATCTGGACGAATGTGGTGAAAAATAACGATGTTATCGTATTTTTCTAATTGTTCAGTAACTAATTTTAAATTACCAATAACCATAATTATTTAGCCTCTCAATCAACGATAGCTTGGTTTAAGTCGGCTAAAACGTCTTTAACTTGGTCTCAAGATTGAAGAGTAATTCCGGCAGCGTTATCATGTCCTCCACCACCATATTTGTTAGCAACTAAGTTAACTAATGGTCCATTTGAACGTAATCTTCCTCTAACTGTTCCATCTTCAAGTTGAATGAATAATGCTCAACAAGAGTTGTCTTCAATATTAGCTAATTCATTTACGTATTGAGCAGCTTCGAATGAATCCATATCATATTTCTTTAATGTTTCTGCATCAATTTCGTAGTAAAGAACTCTTCCTTCTTTTTTGAATCCATTTAAAATGTGTCCAACAAATTTAAGTTGTTTGAATGTTCTTTTTGAAAGTTCTTTTAAGATGAATGATGGGTGGAATCCTGTTTCCATTAAGAATGCTACTAATTTGTGTGTTCTAGCTGATGTGTCAGGGTATAAAAATCTTCCTGAGTCTGTGTTGATTCCTAGGTAAATGTGTGATGCAGCTTTTTGTGTAACTGTTCATCCTGCATCAAATGCAATTTGAGCAATCATTTCAGCAGCTGCAACATAGTGTTCATCGATTCAGTTGTAATCGTAATCGATGTCAGCTGAGTTAGGGTGGTGATCAATTCTTAATTTAGCTGTTGTCTTGTTTTCATATAATAAGTTTGCGCATTCAATTCTGTTTCCACTTGAAGCATCAACTACAATTCCTAATGAGTTTGTAAAGTCAATTTTTTCAATCTCATCAAAGTGGTAACCCATAAAGTCAAATAAGTGTAAGTTATCCCCTACTGTGTAAACATTTTTGTTAGGGTAGTTTGTTCTAATTAATTCTGCAAGCCCAGCTTGTGAACCTAAACAGTCTCCATCTGGACGAATGTGGTGAAAAATAACAATATTGTCATATTTTTCAATAGCATCAATTGCTACTTTTGAATTTCCTATAACCATAATAATTTTCCTTTCTTAATAGTGATTTTTTTAATTTAAATTAAATATTTCTAAATTATATAGCATTTAATTTTTATTAACATAACTTTCAAGATACTCTCATAGGTCTTAAAATCTTTATTTTCATTATTCAAATTGTTAGATTAAAAAAATAGATGCAATTTGATGTTGCATCTGAAATCTTAAGATGTTTTTTCACTTAATTCACTAATTAATTTAAGTTTAATAACTGCTGTTTGTGGATTTTTTGATGAAAGTTGTTTTGTAATCATTGATTCAATTATCACTCCCATATATGGATAGTCCACAAAAATCTTATCAACATAAACACCTAAACTATCGTAAATTGATTGGTAACCAATGTCACTAATTCTAAAGTGTTTTGAAGCATACATGTTAATTGAAATAAACGAATCGTGAGTCGAACAAATAATATTTGAAACATTATTTGTATTTGCAAAAGCAATAATTTCTTTAACTTCTTCTTTATTTTTCTTAGCGCTGATTGGATATCTCACATAAGTTATACTATATTCTGAACAAGCTTCTTTGAATCCTGAAATTCTCTGGAATTTTTGATAATCAGATAACTTTTGGTCTTCTAAGAAAATAATTTTGTTTGAGTTTCTCCCTCTTGGGACTCTTCTAATAAATGATTTTGTAAGTTTGTAAAATGCTTCTCTATCATCTGGAACAACTCAAGAAACACCATCAACTTTGTGTCCATAAACTAAGACAGCAACATCCTTGATGGTTTTAAGGAAATCAAATAATTCTAGATTTTCTTCACTAAGAAATACAACGATTGATTTTGGTTTTCATAATAAAAGATATTTTAAAGTTTCAATATATTCATCAGCTGTTGGTACAGTGTAAAATGTAACAACTCTTCTATTATTTTTTGATGCACCAGCAATAATTCCTGAAATAATGTTTTGAATATAACTTTGACCATAAAGAGGGCAGATAACAAAAATTGAGCTTACTTGAACTTTATTAATTCTACTTCTCGGATTAGGAACATAATCATATTCCTTTATAATTTCTTCAATTTTTCTTCTATTATCTTTAGAAACATAACCATCATTATAGAAACGACTAATTGTAGCAACTGAAACACCTGTAAGTTTTGAAATCTTTTGATATGTTATCGGTTTTCTCGAAACTCTTTTACCAAGTCTACCAGGCATTTTTACTTCGATTGAGTCATCTAATATTTCTAACGCTTGCTCATGGTGGTTTTCTAAAAGTCTAGGATCTAATTCTTCGTTAAACTGCCTTTTGCTCTTTTTATATTTATCATTAATCATATAATTTAGATTTGATTTCATATTTAAATTATATGAAATTCTAAAATTAATTATTTTATATAAAAAAACAAAAATTTCAAAGACTTTTTTGTGCTTTTTAAAACTTTTACACCTAGAGCACTATGGTAAAAGTTTGAAAATAGCATTTTTTATCAAGTTTTTTAATTGCAAGAATATTGTTTTATAATTTTATAACTTTAATATTCAGCTAAAAAGGAGCTATTTTACTATGAGCAAAAAAATCAGAACACGTTATGCACCGAGCCCAACAGGATACTTACACATCGGTGGAGCTAGAACAGCTTTATTTTGTTATTTATTTGCTAAACATTTTGATGGTGATTTTGTTTTCAGACTTGAGGACACAGACGTTAAACGTAATGTTCCAGGTGGTGAAGAATCACAATTAAATAACTTAGCTTGATTAGGAATTATTCCAGATGAATCTCCATTAAATCCAAATCCAAAATGTGGTAAATACAGACAAAGTCAAAAGTTAGATAGATACAATGAAGTTTTAAATGAACTTTTACAAAAAGGTCTCGCATATAAAGCTTACGACTCATCTGAAGAATTAGAAGCTCAAAAATTAGAATCAGATGCTAAAGGTATTCCAAGTTTTAGATACGACAGAAACTGATTAAAAATTTCTGACGAAGAAAAACAAAAAAGAGATGCTAATGGCGAATATTCATACCGTTTAGTTATGCCTAAAAATCACACTTTAGCTTGAAATGATATTGTTAGAGGTGAAATTTCATTCAACTCTGATGAAATAGCTGATTGAGTTATTTTTAAATCAGATGGGTATCCAACTTACAACTTTGCAGTAGTAGTAGATGACCACGATATGGAAATTTCACACATCTTACGTGGAGAAGAGCACATTGGAAACACACCTAAACAACTTGTTTTATATGAATACTTAAATTGAGAAAAACCACAATTTGGACATATGACAATTATTACAAATATGGAAGGTAAAAAACTTTCAAAACGTGATATTGAAACAAAACAATTTATCGAAGATTACAAAAATGAAGGATATATGCCTGAAGGTATTTTCAACTTCTTATCATTATTAGGATGAACAGCTGCTGATGCATCTGAATTAATGAGCAAAGAAGAAATCATTGCTAAATTTGATCCACAAAGATTATCTAAGTCACCTTCAAAATTTGATGTTTCAAAAATGGATTGATTCTCAAAACAATACTTAAAAAATACAAACAATCAAAAATTAATTGAGTTAATGAATTTAGGAAACTCAAATTTAGATTCAGAATGATTAAATATTTTTGTTGACACATTTAAAGCTAGCTCTGTAACAGTTTCGGAATTAAAAACTCACTTAAATTCATATTTAAATCCTGAATACTCAAAAACCGAATTCAATGAAGCTGAATTAAATACAGTCAAAGAATTTGCAAATAACTTCAAAAAACTTGCAGCTGGTGTCTTTACAATTGCAAATATTCAAGAAGCAATTAATTTAACCTCTTCAAATTTAAATGTTAAAGGTAAAAACTTATTTATGCCAATTCGTCTTGCTGCAACAGGAATTGCTCACGGACCTGAATTAGCAAAAGCTATTTGATTATTTGGAAAAGAATTAATTTTAGAAAGACTTAAAGAATATGAAAATTAATTTTAAATCAATTATTAAGGTTCCTACAAATGACGAACCTCAGGTTATTGAATTTTTAGCACAACTTGATTTGTATAACAAAACTGAAGATGGTGTTATTGAACTTAAATTCAATGAACCTAAATACAATGAAACAAATAGAATTGACATTTCAGAAAATGAAGTTAATATTTACACAAACTTAACAACTGTATGTGTAAAGAAAAATGAAGGGGGTAATGCAAGCATTTCGGTAGTTGACCCTTCAACACAGAAAAAATTTGAAATTAATTTAAAAACTGTATGTAAAAACTTCTTCACATCAATTAATGAATTTAACTTTCAATATGACTTATTCACATACGAAAATGATGAAGTTTTAACATCAATTAATATGACATTAGAACTTTATGAATAATACAAAAAATACTTTTATGCCTTATTCATTAGCATAAAAATCACTACATATAATAAATACTATTAAAATAATATGGTATTATTTATGTACAACGTTAATTATATTTAGAGGTAAGAGAAAGGAGTTGCGAAAGCAGCTCTTTCTATTTACATTTTTATAGGAGTAAAATGTTTGATGAAAAGATTTTAAAAGAGCAATTTTCTAAAGTTTTATCAGCAAAAATGGAACACGATCCTCTTTTAGGAAAAACACTAGAAGTAGTGGTTGATTATAGAAGTTTGGATGAAGTTAACAAACTTGGAAAAGAAATTTCTGCATTTTTAGAGACACAAAAATGATTTACTGATGATATAAATTTAGCAGTATTATCAAAAGGAACAGACCTTAAAATTTCAATGGAAATGTTAGATCAATACATTGATAAATATATTGAAGTCAAAACTCAAAAAAGTTTTGAAGGACAAAATAATTTTGTAATTAAATTAACTGAAGTTCAACCAGATCACATAGTGGGTAAATGAAATAAAAAAGGCCAAATTAGAGCAATTAAATTAGATCTTTCTAATATAAACGAAATTGAAGAATATATTAAGTTTTAACAAAAATAAAGGAGTAAATTATGGCAAAAGCTAAAAATAAAACACAAGTTGATGTTGAAAGTCAACAACTATTTAAATATATTGAACTTCAAGCAGAAGGTCTAAACTCTCCATTTGAAGAAGTTTTAGAATTATTTAGATCAGAAACTCAAAAAGCAATTACTAAACAAGTTGACCCTAATGCTGAAATTCAATTTGAAGTAGACTTTGATAATAAAGCTGTAAATATGTTCAACTTAAACGGTGAAGTTATTGAAGATGAAGAAATTTCAGAAGATGATGAACCTCAAGTTTTAAGTGAAGATGATGCATTAGCTAAAATCTACACAATTCAACTTTCAGAAGCTAGAAAAAACGATTCAAATGTTCAAGTTGATGATGTAGTTAGAATTCAATTTAAGTTTGCTGGATTATCAGACAAATTAAGAAGGGCAATCACAAGTGGTGTTAAACAATCTTTAAACTTAACAAACAAATCAAAAGTTGTTGAAAAATATTCAAAAATGATTGGACAAAAAGTTCCTGCAGTTGTTTTAAAACACTTATCTAACAACTCATACAATGTTATGTTAGAAGATAAACAAACAGCTTTCTTACCTGGAGCTAAAAAGCCTAAGAACTTAAAATTAAACTTAGGTCAAAAAATTATGGTTTATGTTGATTCAATTAATCCTGAATCAAGATTAAGCATTGTTACAGTTTCATTAAACTCAACAGAAGAATTAGTTGAAATTTTAAGAAACGAAATTCCAGAAATCAAATCAGGTGAAATTGTTATTAAAGACATTAAAAGAGTACCTGGAGAAAGATCTAAAGTTTCATTTGCACTTAAAGATCAAGAGAGTGATCAAATTAATTTAGTTGGTTCAATTACAGGACAATTTGCTTCAAGAATTCAATCAGTTGTTACTGAATTAGATGGTGAAAAAATTGACGTTATTGTTTACTCACCAGACACACTTGAATATGTTAAAAATGCTATTGCTCCTGGTAAAGCAGTTGATATTAAATGAGCTGATGAAGAAAGAAGAAAAGTTTATGCAATTGTTAAACCAAGCGATGCATCAGTTGTTATTGGAAAACAAGGAATTAACATTGAACTTGCTTCTAAATTAACAGGAACAAGAATTGAAGTATTAACAACTGAAGAAGCACTTGTAAAAGGAATTAAATTCAAAAATGATTATGTTCACGATGTGCACTACTTCAACACAACTCAACCAAAAGTAAATGCAAGTAAAAAACAATCAAAAACAAATTCAATGCTTAAAAACATTGATATGTACATTGATACAGACTCATTATTTGAAGACTTTAACAACAATATTTACACAGAATTAGAAACAGAAACAGTTGTGGAAGAACCAAAGCAAAAAGCAGAAGAAGCTAAAAAACCTGCAACTAGCGAAGTTAAAACTAAGAAAAATAAAGCAGAAGAAATTAACAATATTTTTGAAGAAGAATCTTCAAACATCGAAAAACTTCTTAACTCATTAGATGAATACAGTTTCGTTGACGAAATCGACAAATACAATGACGAATTCACAGATGAAGTTGAAGATGAAACTCTTGATGAAGAAGCTGAAAACGCTAAAAAAGAAGAGAAAAACAGAAAAATGCTTAATGAATTTAAGAGAACTAAAAATCAACTTAAAGACTTTAAAGTGGATGATGACCTTACAAACTATGGATTATCAAACGTAAAACTTGATTTAGATGACTTAAATTCAGATGACTGAGATTAAAACAGTTTTTCGTAAGTGTATTGCGACAAATCAAGTTTTACCAGTTGATGAACTCACTAGATTCAGTTACGATAAAGAAAATAACTTATTAGTTTTAGACTTACATAAAAACAAAAAACATAGAGGTGCTTATTTTGTTGCAAGTTTAGAAAACTGACAAAAAATAAGAAAAACAAAAGCTTTAAATAGAACATATAAAACTAACATATCTGATGAACAATATGATTCATTAGAAAATGAACTTAAGGAGGTGTTATATGGCTAAAAAACAAAACAGAATTTCGAACGTAAATGAAATTAAAGAGCAATTGCAAACAACAAAAACTGAATTAAAAGATGGTGTATTTATTTTCACTGAAAAAATGTCAATTGCTGATTTTGCACAAAAAATCGGAGTACCTGCTACAGAAATTATCAAAAAATTCTTTATGCAAGGTAAAATGTACAACCTTAACACACTTTTAGATGAAGAACAAATTGCTGAAATGGCAATTGAATATGGATATGACTTCAGAAAAGAAACAAACATTAATGGTTCAAACTTCCTTGATGAAGTTCAATTTAAAGATGATCCAAAAGATTTAGTTAAAAGATCTCCAATCATCACTGTTATGGGGCACGTTGACCACGGTAAAACTACATTAATTGACAAAATCAGAAACTCAAACATCGTTTCAACAGAAAGCAGTGGAATTACACAACATACAGGTGCTTACCAAATTTGTCACAAAGGTCAAAAAATCACTTTCCTAGATACACCTGGACACCAAGCATTCACACAAATGCGTGCTAGAGGTGCTAAAGTTACTGATATTGTTGTTTTAGTTGTTGCAGCTGATGATGGGGTTATGCCTCAAACAAAAGAAGCTATTGAACACGCTAAAGCAGCAAATGTTCCAATGATTGTTTTTGTTAACAAAATGGATAAACCTAACAAAGACCTTGACAGAATTAAGGGTGAATTAGCTGAAAATGATGTTCTTATTGAAGAATATGGTGGAGATGTTCAAATCGTTTATGGTTCAGCACTTAAAGGTGAAGGACTTACAGAATTATTTGATGCTATTATGTTATTAAGCGAAATTTTAGACTTAAAAGCAAATCCAAAAAGATATCCAATGGGAACAATTATCGAATCACGTGTTGACAAAGGAGTTGGGGTTGTTTCTACAATTATTGTTGAAACAGGAACATTACACAAAGGAGACTTCTTAATTGCTGGTTCAAAATACGGAAGAGTTAGAATGATTACTGATTCTAATGGAAACCAAATTGAAGCAGTCGAACCGGGAGCACCAGCAATTATTTCAGGTCTTAACTATGCACCTGATGCTGGGGATAAATTTGTTGGATTCAATGATGAAAAATTCGCCAAGAAATTAGCTCAAGAAAAAGCTACAGCTGATCGTATGGATTTACTTCACTCAAAAACTATTACAGATCAAAATATTGATGGTAAAAAAATTATCAACGTCATTATTAAATCAGACGTTTACGGTACTTCTCAAGCTATAAAAGATCAAATTGATGGTTTAGAAAATGAAGATGCTATTGTAAAAGTTATCTCAGCAGCAGTTGGAAACGTTAATGATACAGACTTACTTTTAGCTAAAGCGTCAAATGCAGTTATTTTTGTATTTAACTTGAGAGTTTCACAAAATATTAAACAAAATGCAGCTGCATCAAACGTTACTGTTATTTCTCACGATGTTATTTACAAAATTATCGAAGATGTTCAAGGTATGCTTGATGGAGAAAAAGCGCCCATCTATGAAGAACAAAAAATTGGAGAAGGTCACATTATTCAAATTTTCTTCTACTCAAAAGTTGGAAACATCGCTGGTACAATGTTAGATGAAGGTGTTGTAAGATCTAACTGTAAAGTTAAAGTTTACCGTAAAGGAAAACTTATTCACGAAGGTGTTATTGACTCACTTAAACGTGAGAAAAATGACGTTAAAGAAGTTCTTAAAGGTAAAAACTTCGGAACACACATCAAAGGATTTAATGATATTGAAGCAGATGATATCCTTGAATTCTATGAAGATGTAAGAGTTAACTAATAATTATTATGAAAAATCTTAGAAATTTAATTACTGATATTCCTAATTTCCCTAAACAAGGAATTGTATTCAAAGATATAACACCACTATTAGCTAATCCTGATGCATTTACCTATGTCATAGACAAAATGGCACAATTATGCAAAGAAGCAGACATCATTGTAGCACCTGATGCAAGAGGATTTATCTTCGGAACTCCTGTTGCTTATAAACTTAATAAACCGTTTGTAATGGTTAGAAAGAAAGGTAAACTACCAGGTCCTACAATTCCTCAAAAGTATGACTTAGAATATGGTGACAATACTTTAGAAATTCAAGATAAAATTCTAAAACCAGGTCAAAAAGCAATCATTATTGATGATGTTTTAGCAACTGGTGGAACTACAAAAGCTATTATTGATTTACTTCAATCTCAAGGTGTAAAAGTTCTTGCTAATGTTGTTTTAATGGTCTTAGACGAACTTGATGGATACAAGAAAATCAGTAAACTAATTGATGTAAAATCAATTCTATAAATTGCAAAATAAAAATACTAGACTTACGAAATCTAGTATTTTTTTACATCACTATTTAGACTTGACTTCAAGGAATAATTCTGTTAATTGCTCTGAATCAACACTTGAAGGAGCTTGGGTCATAAGGTCTTCATTTTTTGAATTTTTAGGGAATGCAATAACATCTCTAATAGTTTTTTGGTTAGCTAAAATCATAATTAATCTATCGATTCCAAGACCAATACCACAGTGTGGTGGGACTCCATATTCAAAAGCTTTTAAGAAAAATCCGAATTTGTTTTGTTGCTCTTCTTTTGATAGATTGATCATTTCAAACATTTTAGTTTGAACTTCTTCATCATAAATTCTAGCTGAACCTGAACCTAATTCAAACCCATTAAGAACTAAGTCGTAACTTTTTGCTCTAATTTTTTCTTTAGGTAATTTATCTAAATCTTCTAATGGATTATCGAATTGAGTGAATGGATGGTGAGCTGCTGCTCATTTTCCTGTTTCTTCATCATATTCGAACATAGGTCAGTCAATAATTCATTTGAAGTTATATTCATCTCTAGCTCATCCATATCAAGAATTAAGTTCAACTCTTAATGCTCCTAAAGCTTGTGAAGCGTTTTCAAATTTATCAGCACAAATCAAGTATGTTCCTTCACCAAATTGTGAAATTAATTCTTGTACATCTGCTGGATTTAATTTTTGGGCAAAGTTTGTTTCTACTAATTCTTTATTTTCATTAACAACCAAGTAGAATAATGCTTTAACTTTGTTTTTCTTAGCTATTTCTTCAAGTTTCTTGTATTCTTTTTTGTTAATTTTTTCTACAAAATGAAGCAATCTAATTGAAGGAGCTGATGTTATGATGCTAAAATCACTATTTTTAGCAAATTCAGGAATATCAACAATTTTGTTTTCAAATCTAAAGTCAGGTTTGTCTGATCCATAATCTCTAATACAGTCATCAAATCTTACTCTATCAAAAGGAACTTTGATATCAACATTCATAACTTTTTTCATAAAGTGTTTGAATAAACCTTCAATGTATGATTGGAAGCTAGGAACGTCCATAAAACTTACTTCGATATCTAATTGTGTGAATTCAGGCTGTCTATCTTTACGTGAGTCTTCATCTCTGAAGCATCTTGCTATTTGGTAGTATTTTTCAAATCCTGAAATCATTAATAATTGTTTGAATAATTGAGGACTTTGTGGAAGTGCATAAAATGCATTTTCTTTATTACGTGTAGGGACTAAAAAGTCTCTAGCTCCCTCTGGTGTTGCTTTAGATAAAATTGGTGTTTCGATTTCTGTGAATTCTTGAGATTGTAAGTATTCTCTAATTGCAAAAATTACATCATTACGTAATTTAATGTTATTTTGCATCACATTTCTACGTAAGTCTAAGAATTTATATTCAAGTCTTAATTCTTCTTTAACTTCAATGTCATCTCTAATTTGGAATGGTAATTGTTCTTTAGATGATGATAAAACTTTGTATTCATCAACTAAAATTTCAATATCTCCTGTAGGTAAGTCAGGATTTCTATCTTTTCTTTCACAAACTGTTCCGGTTACTTCTAAAACAGATTCTTTTGTGAATGAAATAGGTGTTTTAAATACTAATTGTGTAATTCCAAATTTGTCACGTAAGTCAACGAAGTTTAATTCACCAAATCTACGTTTGTTAGCTACTCACCCGTATAAAGTAACAACTTGTCCAACATTTTCTAATCTTAATTGATTATTTTTAATTGTTTTTTTCATATTATTTTCCTTCTTCTAATTCTTCAATAAGAAGTGCAACATCAACTAATTTCGAGTCACTGATTGTGATGTGTTCATCGCTATTTTCTAAAATAAAGTTAAGTGCAGAAATGATACCCTCTTCATTTTTTGAGAATGTAACTTTTTCTCCTGTAACCATATCTCTGATGATTAATAAGTTAGGATTAATCATTTTGTCATCATAAACTAAGAAGTCAGCGGTTCTCTTTGCTGCTTTTTCAAATAACTTTTTATTTTTAATTAAAGAATGTTCTGTGTAAACTGATAAACCAGCTGTTGCAATATAATTTTGTCCCATTATAGTACCAAAAGCAATATTATCTTCATCATTTGTCATTGCAATATAAACATCAGCGTGTCTTAGTTCTGTATCTGGTTTTAAAATTTCCATCGCATTTTCTCTTACAACATCGACAACACGATCAATTCCCATTCCAAAACCAACACTTGAAATATTATCTCCACCTAATTGAGCTATTAAGTTTGAATATCTTCCACCACCAATTAATGTAAGTCCACTTGTTGAACCTTTACCTGCTGTTACAAATTCAAATACAGTTTCATCATAGTAATCAAGCCCTCTAACTAATTCATTAGAAACTTTGTATTCAATATTTGCTGCATCAAGTGCTGTAGTAACTTTTACAAAGTATTCTTTTGATTCATCTGATAAATAATCAGCAATTTTAGGCGCATTTTTAATAAAAGGTTTTTGCGAATCTTCTTTATCATCAAGAATTCTTAAAACTTTTTTGCTTTCTAATCTTTCTTGTGAAATTTCACTTAACTCGGATTTGTAAAGTAATAAGTAGTTATATAAAGCTTCTTCATATTGTTTTCTACTTAATTCATCACCAATTGTGTTGATTTTTAATTCTCAATCAACCATCAAGTTATCTAAAATGTGCGCAGCTAATAAAATAACTTCCACATCCTTTGTATAAGCTTTTTCACCTACAAATTCAACACCAGCTTGATAGAACTGTCTGTATCTACCTTTTTGAGGTTGCTCATATCTGAACATTGGCCCATAGTAAGCAAATTTACTAAATCCATCATTTAATCATTTTTGTTCAATAAGTGCTCTAACAAAAGGTGCAGTTCCTTCAGGTCTAAGTGCTATATCTCTGTCACCTTTGTCTTTAAATTCATACATTTCTTTTTTAACAATTTCTGAATCATCCACAGAACGTCTGAAAAGTGAAGCTTGTTCCATAATAGGCGTTTCCACTAAAACATAACCTGCTTTAGCAACTGTTTCAGTGAACATATCAGTTACAAAATCTTTTAATAAAAACTCTACTGGTGAATAGTCTTTTGTTCCTTTAATTTTTGTGATCATAGTAACTCCTTAATATATTTGGAAATTATACTTTTTTCTCTTGCAGCTTGTTTATTTGTTTAACAATTTTTAAAATTCTTTTTCTGATTTTATTTTTAACTAAATTAGCTCATATAGTTTCTAAAAATGGATGAAATTTATACATATGAGATTGAAATTCAGTTTTAATTTCAATCTCTTTTTTAGCTTTCTTGTAAGAAACACTTGTAATAGTTGAGAATCTTTTGCCTTTTGTTTTAACTTGAAAAATGTAATGTTGTTTTGTGTTATCTCAATCAAGTAATTGGAGCTTATCTATTTTTGATTTTTTAAGAAAGCCGGTTGGTTTATTGACTAAATAATCAAAAACATTTTTCATATCTTGAACAGTTTTGTTAATGTATGAATAAACATAGTAAGTTTTATTCATTGATTCAATCATCTTGTTGTATTTAAGTGTAAGTAAGTTATTGTTTTCTAAATACTCTTGCAACATCACGCAGAAGTTAAATAGAAAATCATAATTTTCAAAACTTAAATGTTCATTAATATCATTTGAAAATGAATTTGAATTATATGCAAATAAAATGTTATTTGGGTCATCCATTTTATTTTCAAATTCATAAGGAATTTTAAAAGTATTAAGTAAGTTGATAATTAACTCTGAAGCATCTAGTGGAATAAAAATATTTGGTTTATCAGTTAACTTAGTTTCTTTTCATTTTAAATATTGGTTTGAAATGAAAAGATAAGCGATTTGGTCATTATTTAATTCAACAAAGCTATTTTTAACTCTAGCAAATAACTTAATATCATTATGTTCATCCATAACAATAATTAAGTTAGCATTGTAATTAGTTGATAGAGCTCATTTAACAATAGAAAAAGTTGAATTTTTATTTTTTAAATCTTTATTAAGTGTTGGGTTCAACTTTGAAACCTTAACATTTAAATTTGATAAAAATCTATTAATAATGTAGTTTGATAAATTGTCGCTAATAAGTGTATAAACAACCAATTTGTTGTTTGAACTAAAATCAAATTCATATTTAACTGATTTTAAGAAGTTTTCATAAGCTGAGTCAATAACTTTGTCTGAGTTTAAAACAATTGAATAATTTGAATCAGAAACAAATATGTGATCTTTAACTTCATAAAGCTCATTAATTAACTTCTCTTGTTCTTCCAGTGAAATTAATTTATTTTTGTTGTAAATTTTTAAATAAAACTTATTATTAGTTTCTTTGTAATCTAAATAAACTGAATAATCTAAATACATATTGTTTACAGTTGTATTGATAAAAAAATCATTTAGCTTATCAATATTAAAAGTATAAACGTGGTACTTTTTATCATTTAAAAATCTAATTAATAAATCTTGAAGTTTAGAATTAATATTAACTTTGTTTTTTAATGCAACTAAAACTTTTCTTTTTCTATTAAAAATTGACTTTCTAGGAAGTGATTTATCAAAAAGTGAAATCAAATTAAGCAATGTATAAGGGTTTAAATTGTTGTAACCAAGTTGATTTTGTGTATCAAATTCAATTCCGTAAACAGTTGATTTTGCTCTTGTGTAAAATTCACCATTTGGAAACTGATTATCAACCTTTCTAACAAATTCATTAATGTCTGAATTTATTAGTTCCTTGGATTTATAGAAATTAAATCAATGTGTGATTTTATTGTTAATTTGACTCATTTTTACCTTCCTTAAAATTTATTTTAATTTTATCAAATTAAAAAATTACTTTTCAAGC
Source organism: Mycoplasma sp. 2045 (assembly GCF_024582715.1). Lineage (GTDB taxonomy): Bacteria > Bacillota_I > Bacilli_A > Mycoplasmatales > Metamycoplasmataceae > Mycoplasmopsis. Next base: position 163,190 of record NZ_CP102083.1, on the reverse strand, counting down.
ATTTAGAGTAAAATTAAAAACATAATTATTGATTAAAAAGGAGTTTATTTATGTCACTAAAAGCAGGTATTGTAGGTCTTCCAAACGTAGGTAAAAGTACATTATTTAGTGCAATTACTAAAAAGCAAGTTGAATCATCTAACTACGCTTTCACAACTATTGAACCTAACATTTCATCAGTTCCTTTAATTGATACAAGATTACAAAAAATTGCAGACATTATCAAACCAGATAAAATTGTTTGAGCTACATTTGATTTTGTTGACATAGCCGGACTTGTTGAAGGTGCATCAAAAGGAGAAGGATTAGGAAATAAATTCTTATCAAACATTAGAGAAGTTGATGCAATTATTCACGTTGTTAGATGTTTTGAAGACAAAAACATCTTGCACGTAGCTAATTCAGTAAATCCCGTAAGAGATAAGGATGTTATTAACTATGAGTTAATGTTAGCTGACTTAGAAACAATTAACAACGTAATTAATAGAGTTACTAAAAAAGCTAAATCAGGTGATAAAGATGGTTTAATTGAATTTAATGCTGCTAACAAAGTTAAAGATGCATTGCTTCAATCAATACCAGCTCGTGATGTTGAACTTGATGAAAATGAATTAAAAGCTGTTAAAGGTTATCATTTACTCACGTTAAAACCAATAATTTATGTAGCTAACTTAGGTACAGAACAGTATGCAAATTACAAAGATGATAAACTTTATAATGAGCTTAAAAATTCATTAAAACAAAATGAAAAAATCATTCCAATTTCAGTTCAATTAGAATCTGAGTTAGTTGATCTATCGGATGACGAAAAAAACGAAATGCTCTCAATGTATGGCGTAGAACGTAGTGGTCTAGATGTTTTAACAAGAGAATCATTTGATCTTCTTAATTTAGAAACATACTTTACAGCAGGTAAAATTGAAGCAAGAGCTTGAGTTTACCATAAAGGTTGAGCAGCTCCTAAATGTGCAGGAATTATTCATACAGACTTTGAGAAAAAATTCATTAAAGCAGATGTTATTGCATATGAGGATTACATCGAATACAATGGTGAATTAGGCGCTAAAAACACTGGCAAAATGCGTTCTGAAGGTAAAAACTACATTATGAAAGATGGCGACGTTTGTCACTTTAAATTCGGGAAATAATAAAAAAATCATCATTTTAGATGATGATTGTATGGGGGTTTAGTATAGTGGTAGTGCTGCAGTCTCCAAAACTGAAAGTAAGGGTTCGATTCCTTTAACCCCTGCCAAATTCAAATAAATTTTCTGGTGTTTACGAATTACCAGATTTTTTTATTTTTGATATTTATTTTAATAGAAGAATTTAAGAATATTTTTAGCTAGTTTGTCTAATTATTTGTAAAACTAATATCTAATTTAAGTTAAATTATCAAATTTTGCAATTAAATTTAAAAATTGCTAATTTGTCAAAATAAGCAATAAGAAAAACGTATATAATTTATTATAGTATAGTAAATATAGTTTGTAGTAAAAGAAAGGATAACACATAACAAAATGAGAGAGAGAGAGAGAGACAACCTAAATTTCGTTCTGAAATTTATACAATAAGTAAATTAAAAGACCTAAAAGGAAAAGGTCTATTGATTGTAAACCCTGACTACCAAAGAAATTTTGTTTATAATCCAGAAAAAACATCAAAATTAATAGAATCTGCTCTTATGGGCATACCTCTTCCTAGCATATATTTATGCGAAGAAGAAGATGGCCGTTTATCAGTAATTGATGGCCAACAAAGATTAAAAACTCTTATTGAGTTTACAGAAAATAAATTTTCTTTAAATAAAAAAATTAATTCAGAAGATTGAAAAAATAAAAAATATACAGAACTGAATTTAGAAGATCAAAAAACCATTGATGAAACTAATCTATATGCATATACCTTGATAAAAGGACAAGATAAGCTGAAATTTGATATTTTTGAGAGATTAAATAAAGGTGCAGTCAATCTAAATGAGCAAGAATTAAGAAATTGCGTTTATCATGGTCAATATAATAAAATGATAAATGAATTGTCTAAAGAAGATGTAGTGCAACAATTATTTAAATTCAAAAATACTCGCATGAAATATCAAGAATTTATCTTACGTTTCCTAGCTCTAAGCGACTCCAAAGAATACAATGGTTATATGAAGCAATTTTTAAATGAGCATATGGATCATCATATTGATGCAATAAAGAATATAGAAAACAAAACGAAAAAAGATAAAAATAAATTTTTAAATATATCTAAATTAGTTCTTGAAGCACTTGGAAAAGATGCTTTTTGTAAGATTGGTTCAATAGGCGAAATTAAACATAATAGTTTTAATATTGGATATTATGAATCAATTATGATTGCATTTAGTAAGTTTGATGAACAAAGTATAAGAGATAATTATGATGAAATTTATAAGGAAATTGATTCATTAAAACGTGAGAACAAAACGTACAAATCTACTATGAAAAGTTCAACTACTTCAAAAGATAATGTTATGAAGAGAATTGATTTAGTAACTAAATCATTGACAAAAATTATTGGAAAAAATAAAAATAAGATACAACCTAGATCTTTTCCATCAGATTGAAAACCAAAATTAGCTAAAGATCAGGATTATAAATGTGGTATTTGTGGGCAAGAAATGCGCAACATTGATATTACTGAAATAGACCATATCATACCATATTCTAAAGGTGGAGAAACAACAAGAGAAAATGCTCAATTGGTACATGAAAAATGTAATCGATCAAAAAGCAATAAATAAAAGAGTTGCAGAAGGACTTTATAGTATTTAAACTAGGACAAGAAAAGTAGACAGAAAATAAAAAACTGTCTACTTTTCTATTACTTTTTAAAAGTATCATAATTTTTAAATGCTATTTCAAATAATGCCTTTGATATTTCTGTTGAAATATCATTCAACTCATCTAAAACAGTATCTTTTGGTCTTTTTACATTACCCATTTCCTTAACAACTTTTGGTAAAGTATCAATTAATTGATCACATAACTTTTTAAAAGCAAACTTATCCTCTGTGATAAATTCATAAAACTTATCAATAGACATATGTCTAATTCTTTTAGTAATATATGGATCTTCGATTTGTTTCTTAGAGATTGTAAATTCTTTATCTGTTGTTTTTAATGCAATCACTTCAACCAATGCACATTGTAAATTTTCATCATTTGATGTTTTAATTTTCTCTAACATTTTTGAATAAATTTTATCTCTTGATGAACTATTCATTGTATTATGTTTATTTTTCATTTCAACATATAAAGTTAATCCATCTTTTTTAACAATAATGTCTCAACCATGATCTGGAACAACACAATTTTCTATATATTTAAAAATGTTTTGATGAAAATAACCGATTGCATTATTATTGTGCTTATCTCTTTGTCTTTCGATCTCTTGATCGATCAATGATGTAAAACTCTTATTTAAAATTTCTTTATCAAAAAGCAGTTTTATTGGATCGATTACATTGCTATTAAATTTCTTTAAATCAATTGCTTCAGTACCTTTTACGTAGCTATCAACGGTTTCTTTGATGTGATTTGTAAAATCACTTTCACTAATAAAACTTAAATTATATTTGTAGCTCATATTAGTCATCTCTTTTCATATTTTTTAAAGCTTTGACGATTTGCTTTCCAACACTTTTAGCTAAGTTTACTGGGACTGCATTTCCAATTTGCTTATATTGATTTGCAACTGAACCTTTAAAAGTTCATCCATCCGGAAATGATTGAATTCTTGCAGATTCTCTAATTGTAAATGGTCTATTTTCGAACGGATGGCACCTGTCTGTTTGTTTCATTTGAGGAGTTGTTAAGATAGTTAATGATGGTTCATCAAGACTTAATCTTCTTAAAATACCAGTTCTTCCTCCATATGAATCTCAACTGGATTTCATATATTCCTTTGCTATTTCCTCAGGTATATCTCTTCAATATCCACCTGCTGGGACAAGTGAGAAAATAGCTTCTTTTTCCTTAGAATATTTAGCACCCTCACTAGCAGGGACATCTAATAAAATATCTCTTAAAACTGGTTTAGGATAATGTTTATTTGGGAATTGAAAAACAATTTTGTCAACTAAATCATTACGAATTCCAATTAAAATTAATCTTTCTCTTTTCTGAGCCACATTATAATCTCAAGCATTCAGAACTTGATATTCTAATTTGTAACCTTCATTTGTGAAAATATTGTAAATGACTTCAAAAGTTTTACCATTATCGTGTGAAAGTAAACCTTTAACATTTTCAAATAGGAACATTTTTGGCTTAAGCTTATTAAGGAATAAGGCGTAGTTGTAGAATAAAGTTCCTCTTGTATCCTCTAAACCCAACCTTTTACCAGCATAACTAAAACTTTGGCAAGGAGCTCCACCTGATAAAACATCTAGTTCACCTTCTTTTAGATTAAATAACTTACATAAATCCTCTTGTGAAATTTTTGTTATGTCTTCTTGGATAACATTTCATTCAGGTCTGTTAGTTTTCAATGTGTCACAAGCTCATTTATCAACTTCAATTAAGCCTATGTGTTGAATACCAGCTTCTTCTAGACCTAAAGCTAATCCACCGGCTCCTGCAAATAATTCAATACCTTTTATTTTTTCTCTTTTTTTCATTATTTCAACTCTCCAAATATATATTTTAATTATATTTTAAATTGGTTATTATTGTATAAAAAAGAGCAGTTAAAAACGAATTCAAAAAATAAAATGAAAAGTCCACTCTTTTAATCTTAAGACATTAAAAATTTGATTATCATGAGGAATTCAAACTCTTAAAAAATGGATTTTATAATTTTGAATATTTAAAAAATTCAGATAAAAAAGTCTATGATATTAAATAAACACAAAGAGTGTGGTGAGGTACAGACACTATGACTCACCAGCAACTTATTTGAAAAAACAAGATACAGAGAAGAAATGCGTAATCTATTTAAAGATTCTACATATAGAAAAGAGTTAGGTGCAGAATTTAAAAAAGATACATCTAAATATAAAATCGCAATTGTTTAATTAGATAATAAAGTTATTTTTCATGCTCTTATTAAATTTTCAATAAAAAAGAACAGCTAACGCTGTTCAATTTATCTAATAATTAGTATTCTGTTGAATGCTCTAATGAATCGATGCTTAATTCAACAGAAGTTCTTTTTCCAAATGATTCAATTTGAATTGTAGCGATATTTGCGTCTAAGTTTAATGATTTAATTGGACCAATTTCACCTTTAAATGGACCATCTAAAACTACAACTAAATCATTAATTTTAAGTCCTTGTAAGTTTTTACCTAAGTTAAATAAGTGTGTAGCTTCTTCAGCGGCTTTTTCCATTTTTCTAATTTCTCTAGAAGAAACAGGTGTAGGCTTTGCTCCTTTACCAGATGAACCGATGATACCTGTAACATTTTGTGTGTTACGTACAACGTATCAAGCTTCATCTGTCATATCCATATTTGCGAAAATGTATCCAGGGTAAAGATTTGTATATTTAACCTTGTATTCTTGACCTAAACGTCTTTTTTCTAATTCTTTAGCTGTTAAAATAGGTTTTTTAAAGATTTTAAAAGCGCCATCTTGTGTTGCATATTGATTAAATGATTCTGCAACATTTTCAGCAATAATACGGTTATTTAAAGCTTCGATAACTTGTTCTTCTTTTCCTCTAACAGTAGAGATCATGTATCATTTAAAATTATTCATAATTTACCTTTCTAAACTGAACCAATTACTTCTCATAATTTTGTAAATCCAATTGTTACTGCATAAACAAATAAAGCAAATATAGCTGTAAAAACAAGAATTTTAACAAGGTTTATTCAATTTTCTCTTGGAGTTGCTCAACGAACACGTTTAATTTCTTTAACAGTCTTTCTAAAGAAATAAATTTTATTTCTACTTTCAAATCTGTCTTTTAAAGACATTTTTGCTGTTTCGACTTTTTCAGTTTTTGCTTTCTTATTTTTTCTCATAATTAAACTTCTTCTTTGTGAATTGAGTGTTGTTTGCAATGAGGACAATATTTTTTAATTGCTAAACGTTCTGCATTTCCAGCACTTTTAATTGTCACGTAATTTTTCTTTCTGCATAATTCACATGCAATTGATACCTTGTTACTTTTCATAGTGTTTTAATTTTACCACAACATTACAATATACATTAAGTAAATGAATGCTATGTAATAGGTTTAATTGAAATTATTTACATGTGAAAAAACATAACACATTACTTTCTTCATCTAAATATTGATCTCACTTTTGCAAATGCTAAACGCACTCCTAAATTAACTGTTGGGACTAAATTACCTCTAACTAAGCTTAAAAATAATCTATTTCTAAATTGATTCTTAATAATAAGGCCAATAAGCATAATGTTGTTAGAACTAATAAGCTTCATTTTAGGTGTTTTTAATATAAAGTTGATTGTTTCATTAATGATTTTATTTTGCATTTTAGTCATATTTAAATTGCTCAATAACTTATCTACATATCTATCAAGAGCTTCAAAATCTCTTCTTGAGAGATATTTATAATCAATCTTGCAATAGGCTAAAATGAATTGAATTAATTTATCCTTATCAGTGAACAATTGTTCTAAAACAATGTTTAGAAACTTCGATGATATTTGTTTGATTAGCTCTTTGTTTTGGATAACAAAACTATTAAAGTAACTTTCAAAGCTAACAAAATGTGAACTTGATAAAAAGTAATCTTTAAAAATAATCATAAATTCATCTAAATCATTTTTTACTAATGAAAAATCTAAATTAAACTCATAATCAATTTTTCTAATATCAATTGGAATCTTAATAAATTTTCTTTTATTTAACTCACCAAGGATAAAATGAATTAAATCAATTATCTCTTCTTTGAAATTAGGGTACTTTTCAAAGAATTTTTTTGTTATATCAAACAATGTTTTTTCATTTGAAACTAAAAAGAATTGTCAAAACTTATTAAGCGAAATGTTTTTGTTTCTAGTAAAGAATTTTTCAACATTATCAATCAATGTGACAAACTCTTGATTATTAGCTAAAAAGTCAATTAATGTGTCTGTGAATTTTAGTGAACTGAATTTATTTTCAATATATTCAAGTACGTTTTCGTCATGGAAAATCTTACCAATGAGTGACATAACATTCTCATTTAGAAGTGCGCTGAAATTAAGAGTGATATCTAAACCTTTAGTTAGTTTCTCAGTAATCAATGAATTGCTAATTGTGCTTATATAAATTCTAATTAGCGAACCTTCTAGAACACCTAATTCTTTGTATCAAGTTTGAACAAGATCAATAATTTTGTTATCCGGGTATATTGGAATACTTCTAAATTTAGTTCAAGTAAATTTATTTAAATGATGCTCTTTAGCAAAATTTAGATAAAGTTTCTTTCCAATGTATTTATAACATTTCTTACTGCAATGAATATCTAAAAACAACTGATATCATTTGCGTTCATTTCTTAAACATTGTTCAAAGTCAAATATTTCAACATATTTAGTATTTGTTGCAGCTGAAACTTCTGTAAAAATATTCTGAAATACCTTGTATATAGATTTAAAAATAGAATAACTCTTGTTTAAAAGATTATCTTTATTTTTAAGAATCAACTTGTTAAGTACGGGTAATGAAGCGATAGGATAATCGACTAAATAGATTTTGCAATTTGTATTAACTTCTTTAATTTTGTTAACTAAAACAATATATTCATTAATGATTTGCTGTGTTGTACGTTTAATATTTTTCAATAAATCATCAATTTGTTTATTTTGAAGGTAGTAATCTTTTTGAGACATTACCTCAACTAAGTCTACATAGGAAATACTGAATAAAAATTCAATTCCACTAGAGTTTATAAATAAGTAATCTGCTTCCTTAATTTCTTTTAAATATGAATCAAAATCATAATTAAAACAAGTGTGATTAAATTTTTGAGCTAGAACTTTATTTATGTGCATTAGCTCTCTTGTTTCATCAGTGAACTCTTCTCCAGAAACGATATTAATTCAAGTGCTAATCTTGCTTGCTGATAGGCCTAAGTTGCTATATTTAATGTCTAAATTTCTACCAACATTCTTCTGAAATAACTCAATGAAATAGTCTGAATAAGCATAACCTAACTCATCTAAATTTCCATATGTTCCAGTTCCTTGAGATAAATCAAAACCTTGCGCTATTGAGTCGCCAATAAATACAAATTTTTTATTTCTAAAATTGCGATTATTCATATTACTAAAATATTAGCACATAATATAAAAAGAGAAAATTTACAAACAAAGGATATAAAAACCACTTAACTTAAAAAAAGTTAAGTGGAAATCTAATAGACATTGTAAAAAATTAAATAATAAAATTAAAGAAAGGTGTTTGACATTTAACAGAAAATGTCTAACTGATGAGAGAAGAAAAAATAATGAATTTCGGTTCATTTAGAACCAATTTTGTATTTCGCATTTAATAATAAAGTCTTATATTGAATAAAAGTTAATAAATGGATAAATATAAGAAAGTGAAATACTTTTCAAATGTTGAGAAAGGAATAATCCAACAAATAAACTAAAAACCATATAATATTTTGTTTAAAACACTATAAAAATTTAATGAAAACCAAAGTGAGTAATGAAGAACATAAACTGGAAAGTGAAAAAGAGTTCAGTCCCCACAACATACAAGAAGATAACCGTAATTTTGAGAAGTACCTCAAAAATTTACACTAATAAAATAAAAAGCAACAAGAGAAAACATATTAATTAAACTTACGAATTTTCCTTAACCCTTAAAACTTAAACTCAAGTTTAATTAATTTTGAACATCCCAGACACTCCCCCAAGTAACTGAGATGATACGTTTTCATAACCTAACACTTACCCAATGTTATTAATATGCAAGAATGAATAATTATTGGAAATAAAATCCAAGTGAGTTTACCTAAAATACGGAAAAAACATAGATAGAATCAAAAAAAGGTCTATACATGCATATTTTGTAAGTGAAAAAATAAAAGAAATATAGAAGGGACTAAATCGCCAGAGAGTAAAAACGATTTGTCTCAAAAAAATATAAAAAATAATGGAGCAACAAGCAAAATATAGCTTGTTTATAAAAAACATAACAAGATAAAGAGATTTTAAAAATCAACACAAAATAATTTGAAAAATCTACTGCGTTTTATACCATAAAAACATTTCATAAACTTATGTAAATATACGATAAATATATATGAGAAAGAAGAATTAAAAATTTGGACATATAAGTTAACATAAGCTATATTTAACTTGATATCAATGTAGTAATAAGGTTGTTCGAACAAATAATGTCAATATCAATTGATGAACCAACATTTAAATCTGTTGTTTTCATAACTGAATGTTTCTTTTTATAACTACTATTTAAAAAATGATTTCTTGAGTGCATTTTTTGAGTTTTAATTTGATAATCAAGTTGTTTTGGACTATGTGAGTTATCAACTACACTATTTTCCATGTCTATTAGAATTTTTTGTAAATTTACCCTTTTGTTAGCTATACCATCATCAAAAATATATTGAGAGTTAATTTCTGAGTGGAAGAAATTCAGGGTATGTAACTTTAATTTATTTCAAATGAATGATTCGAAATGAGAATAGGATTTAAAATCCTTACAAAAAACTTCTGAAGAAACTTCTAGAAAAATTCCTAAAAATTCATGAAGTATAACATTTTTAATTTCTGCTGGCTCAATAGATACCTTACCAAAGACTCAACTAACTTTTCTAGACAAAACATCTATTGACTTACTGTGCTGTATACTGAAAGCAGAAATGATTTTTGAAACTGAATAATACTTGTCATTTTCGAGTTTCAAAAATTCAGAGAGAAACTTATCGTTCAAATGATATTTTCTTATCATTTAGTTAATGCATCGAACACAATAATACCTGTTGCTACTGATACATTTAAAGATTGCACATTCCCCCTTTGTGGAATATAAATTGTTTGATCTGTGACTGAAAGCACACTTTTTGATACACCATCACCTTCGTTACCTACAACTAAAATTGTAGGTCTGTCGTATTCCACCGTTGTGTATGGGAGAGCTTTTTCATCTAATACAGTTGAATAAACTCAATAACCTCTTTTTTTGAGTTGAGTTAAGGCCGCATTAAGACTATTAACTCTGTAAAAATTCATATTTACAAATCCACCTGATGAAACCTTTAACACAGTTGAATTAATTACAGCTGCATTATCTTTAGGGAAAATAATATGCTTAATTCCCCCAGCATTTGCTGTTCTTATAATTGCACCAAAGTTATGTGGATCTTGAATTTTGTCCAACACAAGAATTGGTGAATTATCCTTATGCAATCTTCCTAAATCGTCTAGTCCCTTGTAATTAACAGATTTTAAGATTGCTTTAAAACCTTGATGGTTTTCTTTTGTTTCTTCATCTAAAGTTTTCTTATCAGTGATAACAATTTTTATACCCCTTAAAGTGTTATCATCTTTAAAGTACTTCAAACTTCCTTCATCAGTTAAGTGTATTTCAGAAATATCTAATTTATTATTGACACAGTCAATAACAGAATTTTTCCCATACACAATTAATTCTCCCACTTTTTTAGTGGTCATATCATATTTTTTTTGTTTTTCGTGTAATTTTTTCATATTTACCCTATATTAAATTATTTTCAATCAATTCGTTTCTTAATTTGTCAGCATTTTGATAATCTTTTTGAGCTAAAAAATCTTGTCATTTTTGATAAATTGCAACATATTTTTTATAATCGAATTTATTAAATTCAAAACCTAACTTATCAAAAATATATACTAATGTAGCTATGTCCAAGGTGTTTTTGTCTTTATTAATATTTTTAATTAGATCATTAATAAGTTTATTAAAGTCAGAAAATCTCTGCTCAAAAATATATGTGAATGCTTCTGTAGCCAATTCATTTTTAATTTGTGAATTGTTTTGTTTGTTTAATAGTGCATTTAAGAAGTAAATTTTGCTAATTTTCTTGAAAATCACTTCAACATTATTAATTAAATTCTCATCAATATTGATCAAGCCTGTAAATGAGTTTAATAATAAAATCATTTTAAAATAGTCAGCTGAATAATTTTTAAGAAAGTCGGAAGCTAAAATTACGTTTTGTAATGACTTAGACATCTTAATTCCATTTAAATTAATTTGACCTGTTCTTAATCATTTATTTGAAAGCTGTTTTTGATTTAAAGCATAGAATTGAATATTTTCATTTTCATGGTGTGGGAATGTTAAGTCCATCCCTCCTCCGTGAATATCTAAACCAGAATCTCCAAAATGTTTTTCAATTAAGGCAACACATTCTGTGTGCCATCCTGGTCTACCTTCACCAAAAGAAACATTGTATTTAACACCCTCAGTTGTGTTTTTTCATAAAGCAAAATCAGCAGGTGATTTTTTATTTGAAGAAAGTTCACTATCTTCAAATTTCATGTTTTCAATTTTTTGATTTGAAACAATACCATAGTCATTTTGGTTTTTTATGACATCAAATCAAACATTACCTTCATTATCTAAATATGCATTATTCGATTTGATTAATCTTTGAATAAAGTTATCAATTAAATCAATATTTTCGGTTACATATTCAATGTCTGTTATAGTGTCAACATTGAATTGTTTAAGTAAATCTAAATATAAATTACCATACTTTTCCGATACTTGATTTTCTGCAACACCTTGCTCTTGGGCTTTTTTGATAATCTTGTCATCAATATCAGTAATATTATGAACAAATTTATATTCAATCCCTAGTTGCTTTGCAGCTTTTAAAATTAAGTCCATGGTTACAATCGGTCTCATATTTCCTATATGAACATCATTGTAAACTGTGGGTCCACATACATATATTTTTAACATATTGTTATTATAATAAAAAATAATATTTAATTACCATTTTATATAAGCAAAATTAACTTTTATAACTATGTATAAGGTACATAAAACTAGTTGTTTCCTAGCTATATAAAAAATATTTTTTAATATAATAGATATATAAAATATATCTATAAATAAGGAGGATTATGACGCTAAAAGAACAGTTAAAACAAAACATCATTGGCGCAGTTATAGAGTTGCAAAATGAAGATTTTGTTAATAAGGATCTTAATGTGAAAGATTTAGTTTTTAATATCACTCAACCTAATGTTCCTGATAATATTAACATCGATCAAGTTGTTTATGACTTTAGTACAAATATTGCATTTATTTTAAAAAATCATTGTGCTATTAAAAATCCAATTGAAGTAGCAAATAAATTGGTTGCTAAAATGTCAAATTCTAATATCTGCCAAAAAATAGACATTGCTGCGCCTGGATTTATCAATATTGTTTTAAGCAATCAATTATTTTTATCAACAATACAAAACGTTAACTTAAATCCAACAAAATACGGAGCCGACTTTATTAATAAGCAACATGTTAATGTTGAATTTGTTTCGGCTAACCCAACAGGATTTTTACATGTTGGTCATGCTAGAGGCGCTGCTTATGGAGATTCTTTAATTAGAATTTTAAGACATGCTGGTTACGATGTTGAAGCCGAATATTATGTAAATGATGCAGGTAATCAAATTAATGTACTTACAAATTCGGTTTATGTAAGATATCAAAACTTATTTGGTATTGATGCACAGTTACCTGAAGATTGCTACAGAGGTCAAGATATAGTTTGATGTGCTACAAAAATTAAAGAAAAATATGGTGATTATTTCTTAAATGCTGATGAAGTTAAATTAAGTGAATTATCAACTGTAGCTAAAGATATTATGCTTGATAAAATCAGAGAAGATCTTGGTAGATTAAATGTTTCATTTGATACATTTGCTTCCGAAAAAGCAATTAAAGAAGATGGCTTAATTGAACCAGTTCTTAAAAAAATAAGCAAATACACATACAAAGAAGATGGTGCATTATTCTTAAAAACCAAAGAATTCGGCGATGATAAAGACCGTGTGCTTATCAAAGCTGATGGAAATTACACTTATTTCTTACCTGATATTGCTTATCACGAACTTAAGTTCCAAAAGTCACCTAAACTTATTAATATCTGAGGAGCAGACCATTCAGGATACATTCAAAGAATGAAAATTGCGATGCAATGTTTAGGTTACAATCCAGACAATTTAGATATATTAACTATTCAATTAGTAAGATTAATCAAAGATGGAGAAGAATTTAAAATGTCTAAAAGAGCTGGTACAGCAGTTACTTTGCAAGATCTTTTAGATTACTCTTCAGCTGATGCAGTTAGATTTATGATGCTCACTAGAGAAATCAATAATAAATTTGATTTTGATATTGATGCAGCTAACTCAACTGATGTTAATAACCCTGTATTTATAGTTCAATATGCTCACTCAAGAGCTGTATCATTATTAAATAGATTAAAACAAGAAGAGGTTAATGATCAAATTAACTTTACAAACAAAGCTAAAAAACTTATTATTGAATTAGACTCATTCTCTGAATTAATTAAAACAATTGTGTCAACTTCAAAAGTCAACTTATTAACACAATACTTAATTAATTTAGCTAAATCATTTAACAGTTTTTATGCTGAAACTAAATTATTAGGTCACGAAGATGAAGCAACATATGCTCACCTTATCAAATCAGTTCAAGCGATTTTAGCTCTTGGACTTAACTTAATTGGTGTTTCTGCACCTTTATCAATGTAATTAAAGGAGAATTTATTATGTACAAAACAATGTTAGAAATCGCATACGAATTAGTATCATCACGTCCAACAGACGAATTTGCATTTATGGAAATCTTTGACACTGTTGAAGACGAGTTAAGATATGACTGAGAAGACAGATTCGTTACAATGAACACACCATATGAAAAAGTTAGAGAAAGAAAAATTGGTGAGTTATACCGTTTATTAACAGTTGATAAAAGATTCAACAGACTTGCAAACGGAAACTGAGAATTAAGAAATATCTAATAAGTAGGTTTTTATGTCATTAGTTAACGCAAAAGATATGCTCAAGAGAGCTAAAAAAGGTAAATACGCAATTCCTCATTTTAATATTAATAACTTAGAATGAACAAAAGCAATTCTTACAACATGTCAAGAAATGAATTCACCTGTTATTTTAGGAGTTTCAGAAGGAGCACTTAAATATATAGGTGGATATGAAACTGTAACAGGTTTAGTTTCAGGTCTTATTAAGGACTTAAAAATTTCAATTCCTGTAGCTCTTCATTTAGATCACGGTTCATTTGATGCTTGTGTTAAAGCTATTGAGTCAGATGGTTTTACTTCAATTATGTTCGATGGTTCACACCTCCCATTTGCTGAAAATAAAGAATTAACTCAAAAACTTGTTTACTTAGCTCAAAGTAAAAATATGACTGTTGAAGCTGAGATTGGTTCAATCGGTGGTGAAGAAGATGGTGTTATCGGAAACGGTGAAATTGCAGATATTGAAGAAGCTAAACAATTAGCTGCTGAAAAAATCACAGTTCTAGCAGCAGGAATCGGAAACATCCACGGTAAATATCCAAAAAACTGACAAGGTCTTAATTTTGAAGTTCTTGAAAAATTATCAAGTGAAACAGGTTTAGGAATTGTTCTTCACGGTGGTAGCGAAGTTCCACTTGACCAAATCCAAAAAGCAATCAGTTTAGGTGTTACAAAAATTAACATCAACACCGATTTACAATTAGCAAACCACGCTGCAATTAGAGAATTTATCATTAGCAACAAAGATCTTGAAGATAAAAATTATGATCCTAGAAAACTTTACAAACCTGGTTATGAAGCTATGTGTAGGGTAATTAAACAAAAAATATTAGAGTTCGGATCAAATGATAAAGCTTAGCATCATCTTGATGCTTTTTTTATACACATTATTTCTAAATAGGAATAAAATTATATTTATATACAAATAGAAAAGAGACAAGATGAAATTTAAAAAATTATCTTTATTCAGTTCATTTGCGATTTTACCAGTCGCTACTACATTATCTATTTCGTGTGGTAATAAAAACGATGTTCCAAAAGAACTATCGAATCCTATTAATAATGCAAATGGTGAACTTATCCAGAAACTAGAAACAGTTAAAACTAATTATTCAACTGACAATAATTTGGTTGAATTAGTTGACGGCTACAAAAATAAAATAAAATCAAACAGTACTAATCAAGATTTATTAACTCAAGCAGGAAATGTTGTAAAAGTTTTTGATAGTGCTAATGAAATGACTGCTGAAATTAGACATCAATGATTTTTAGGTTCAAAAACGTATAACAATTTAACTGAAACATCAAGATTTTTAAGACAAACTTATGCAAATGAGCAAAACTTAATTGAATCGCTTAATAAAATTGATGTAAATTTAGAAGATTATAAAAGTAAATTATTTTTAGCTTTTGCTAGTCAGCAAGAGATGGATTACTTATCATCATTAAATTTACAAACAAGTTTAGGTTTTAGCACAACAATTAAAAAATCATTGCCACAAAACTATGCTGTTGTCGACATGTCGGGAATTGTTGATGGCGACACATTATATGGTGTATATATGAATTTAGTTAGTGGTATTCAACCAGGAACTCAATCAACTAATCGTCGTAATGGTAAAAGTCTAGGATTAAGATCTAGAGGAATCGATACTCCCGAAACAGATAAAGGTTCAAATTCAGATGAATTAGCTTCAAAAGAAAATTATTGAGCTCATATTTCTAAAAAATACTACGTAGAACAAGTTCAATCACATGGTTTCTTCTTCTACTTTAATAAGTTAAAAGAAGATGATTATGGAAGATGAGTTGTACTCTTATATCCAGATGAAAGAAAAAATCCTGATTTAGAGTTTGGAAACCAGCTTATTAGAGCAGGTTTAGCTAGAGTTGCTTACATTACATTAGACCCTTCAGATACAAAATTCTACGCAGAAACTGAAGAAGAACAAACAATGTATCACACAATTAAGAATTCTCAAAATTATGCAAAAGAAAATAGATTAGGTTTCTGAGTTGACCCAATCGAAGATGTATTTTATAAGAACCCTAGAAAGAACTGATAATTTGATCAAGCGAAAGCTTGATTTTTTTATCTAGTTTGATTAGCTTAAATTATGCATATTAGATATGCATATATCAGTTAGTAAAAATAGACATTTTTTTACTTTTATCATATTGTACAAGCTTTAAAAGTAAAAATGAACTTGCACAAATATAACAATCTATTTTTCTGAAAAATCTATATAATATTTTAATAAATATGTAATATTTATTAAAATTTACATTCACACATGGAGGTATAGATGTCTGAAGTTAAAAAAGAGCATAATTATGATGCAAGTAATATTCAGTTTTTAGAAGGATTAGAACACGTTAGAAAAAGACCTGGTATGTACATTGGGTCAACATCTAAATCAGGTTTACACCACTTAATTTGAGAGATTGTAGATAACTCTGTCGATGAAGCTATGGCTGGTTTTGCCAATAGAATTGATATTATCATTACACAAGATAACTCAATTATTGTTGAAGATAATGGTCGTGGAATTCCTGTTGATACCCACGCAAGATTTGGAATTAGTGCACTTGAGGTTGTTTTAACAAAACTTAATGCTGGTGGTAAATTCGAATCTAATGCATATAAAGTTTCTGGTGGACTTCACGGGGTTGGGGCCAGTGTTGTTAATGCTTTATCAGACTCATTTAAAGCTTGAGTTAAAAGAAACGGAAACTTATACTATGCAGAGTTTGCTAATGGTGGAAAAACTATTAAGTCAACAGAAGTTATTGAAAAACTTACTAACCCAAATGAAACAGGAACAAAAATTCAATTCCATCCTGACTATTCAGTTATGGAAGAATTACCATTTGATAAAGAAATTATTTTAGACCACGCGAAACAAATTGCACACCTTAACAAAGGTTTATATGTTTCAGTATCTGACTACAGAGATAACACACACTATGAATTCTTATATGAAAATGGAATTATTGACTACGTACATGAATTAAGCGACGGTTACAAACCAGTTACACCTGTTATTTATGCAGATGGAGAATTTGCTGTTAAAAATAATAAAGATGAGGATGTTGTTATTGGTGTTGAAGTCGGTATGCAATACTTATCTGATTTATATCGTGGAAACATTATTTCATATACAAACAACATTTCAACACATGAAGGTGGTTCTCACGTTTCTGGTTTCTATGATGCTTTAATGCGTTTAATTAATAACTATGCAATTGAAAAAGGTGTTATTAAATCTGAAAGTGACAAATTTACTCGTGACGATTTAATCGAAGGTGTTACAGCAGTTATCTCAATCAAACACCCTGATCCAGAATTTGAAGGACAAACAAAGGGGAAATTAGGTTCAAAAGATGCTCGTCAAGCTGTTAACAGAGTGTTTAGTCCAATTTTAGAAAGATTCTTAAACGAAAACCCTGCTGATGCTAAGAAAATTATTGAAATTGCATCTATGGCTAAAAAAGGACGTTTAGCTTCTAATGCAGCTAGAGAAAATGCAAGAAGAAAAAATGTTTTCGAATCAGGTGGATTACCAGGTAAATTAGCTGACTGTACATCTAAAAATCCTGAAATTTCTGAATTATATATTGTCGAAGGGAACTCAGCTGGTGGTTCGGCTAAAATGGGTAGAGATAGAAAAACTCAAGCTATCTTACCATTAAGAGGGAAAATTATTAACGTTGAAAAATCTCGTCAAGAAAAAGTTCTTTCTTCAGAAGAAATTTCATCATTAATGACAGCTATTGGTACAGGTTGAGGAGAAACATTTAACATCAACAAATTAAGATACCACAAGATTGTTATTATGACTGACGCCGACGTCGATGGTGCTCACATTAGAACTTTATTATTAACATTCTTCTACAGATACTTTAGACCTTTAATTGAGTATGGATTTATTTACATAGCTCAACCTCCTTTATACAAAATTCAACAAAATAAATTTGTTGAATACGCTTTCAACGATAATCAAAAAGATGAAATAATCGCAACAT
This sequence comes from Mycoplasma sp. 2045, assembly GCF_024582715.1. Lineage (GTDB taxonomy): Bacteria > Bacillota_I > Bacilli_A > Mycoplasmatales > Metamycoplasmataceae > Mycoplasmopsis. The sequence continues at coordinate 145,147 of NZ_CP102083.1, read as the reverse complement.
TAAACCCTAGTCAAAAAATTACAATTCAACGTTACAAAGGGCTTGGAGAAATGGATCCTGAACAACTATGAGAAACAACTATGGATCCTGAACGTAGAAAAATGCTTCAAGTGCAAATTGAAGATATTTACAAATCAGATTCAATTTTTGAAACCTTAATGGGCGAAAGAGTTGAACCGAGAAGAGAATTTATTCAAAAGAATGCAAAATACGTAAAAAATATCGATTTATAATGTCAAAAATGCACATCCAAAAATGAACTGGATGTGCTTTTTGTTCACCAAAATTTAGGATTAGATTTAAAACTTTATTGCAACTAATTTTCAACAAAAATTACAAAATCCTAAAATTACATGAATGGAATATATAAAATTTTTTGAACCTTAAAAATAAGGAGAAACTTTTATCACTTACACACTATTCTAAAAGTCAAAAATTATTTTAAAAAAATATTTTTATGCTCATAATTTTCTTTACTAAAAAGGAATATGATATAAGTGCGACAAGTATATTGTCGCAACAAAAGGGAAATTCTTTTATATATCAAAAAATATTCTATTATTTTAAAATTTAATTTATTCATTCGCAAAATAGACAGACATTTATTAATATCATTAAAATTATTAGGTTTTTTATACAAGTTTATTATTATCAATAAAGATATTCACTATATTTTTGTTATATATTGTATTTAGTTGTTTTAATTTTTTATTTTATAGAGTAAATTTTGTATTTACACTTCTTTAAAATAAAGAAATTTTAATCATATTTATTTGAGTAATTTTGTAAATTTAAACACACAGTTCGTCATATATAAATTTTAAATTTTCAAAATATTAACTATCTTTTATTAATTAGTAGATATTAATATTCTTTGGTAATTCCATAGATTACTCCTTTATTAAATTTTATTTTTCAATTAAATAATTTGGTTCGAGAGTCGTCACTTGAATCAATCATAAAATATACATATAATATCCTATTAGCACATCCAATTTAATGGTACTTGGATGTGTTTTTTGTACAAAAAAAGATGCAAAAGCATCTACATTTTGTTCATTTTTTCCTCAATTTTAAGCAAATTATGAATTGCTTTATTAACTGCATCAGTTGCAGCTTGTCTACTTGTGGCCATCACTTCAGCAACTTCTGCATATGATAAATCTTGTTCATAATATAACTTAAAAACTTGTTGTTGATTTTGAGTTAATAAATTACCATATTTATCAAATAACTCTGTGTATTTAATTACGTTTTCTAATGACTTATTGTTCATTATCAATTAATGCTTTTGTCATTTGATAAATAAATAATTCAAGATCAAATTCTTGTAAGTCATCTAGTTTTTCACCTAAACCAACATATTTAACATCAAGATCATATTCATCTTTAATTGATAAAACAATTCCACCTTTTGATGTTCCATCCATTTTAGTAAGAATAATACCAGTTAAGTTAGCAATTTCTTTGAAGTTTCTTGCTTGAGATAATCCATTTTGACCTGTGGTTGCATCAAGAACTAATAATGATTCATGTGGAGCTGAAGGTTCAAATTTTCTAATAACACCAATCATTTTTTCAAGCTCTTTCATAAGGTTAACTTTATTTTGCAATCTACCGGCAGTGTCGATGATTAATAAATCATAATTTTCTTCTTTAGCTTTAGAAACTGCTTGATAAACAACACTAGAAGGATCAGCTCCTTCGTGAGCAGGTTTAACAATTTCTGCGCCAATTCTTTGTGCTCAAATGCCTAATTGATCAACAGCACCGGCCCTGAAAGTATCAGCAGCAGCAATTAAAACTTTTTTGCCTTCTTTAACATATTTGTTTGCTATTTTAGCAATAGAAGTTGTTTTACCTGATCCATTAACACCAACAAAAACAAAAACATTTAATCTGCCAACTTCATAGTTTAGGTTTGTATTAACAACTGAGTTGTTTGTGTAAATTGTAAACATTTGATCAGCAACAATTTCTCCAATCATTTTTGGATCGTCGATATTGTTTAATCTAATTTCTTGCTTAATTCTTTCTACCATAACATCAACTAATGAAGCATTAATATCAGACATAATCAATAACTCTTCAAACTCATCAAAAAAGTCTTCATCAAGTTTTACGTGTCTATTTTGTAGCTCTAAAAGTTTTTTTCCAAATGATGCAGAAGAATTTAAACCTTGTTCATATTTCTTAAATTTCTCACTTGTGATTATTTTCTTATGCTCTTTTTTGTCTAATTCTTCTTGAACTTGTTCAACATCTTTAGGTTTTCTATTGAAAACCTTATTTACTAAATTTTTAAAAAATCCCATATCTATATTTTACTTTATAAATCAAAATATTACATCAGCTAAATAAAACTAAAACCATAGTGTGCAAGTCGTAAAAATAAAAATATATTTGTGCTTTATATTGAGTATAGGTATTTAAATATAGTAAAATAATTTTATGAGTAGTTTAGTAATGGTAGCTATGCAAGTAATATTTACTTTAATCATTTATTACTGTGCATATAGATTAATCAATTACCTTAAATTAATTAAGGGTAGATTTGCATACAAAGATATGCAAATGAAATCAATTTATTCAGCATTAGCTGGATTTGGCTTCTTTGTAATTAGCTTAATTTTATTTGTTTTAAATGCTACAGAAGTAATTAAATTAATTGGTTCACAAGTTAATGAAAAGACAAAAACAGCTGAAACAGTCACACTTTCATTCAGTGCAATTTCAGTTTCATCAATAGTATTCTATTTATCTTGTGTTATGCTTGCAGTTTTAATTTCATTTATGATTATTGTGATTATATTTGTTCAAAAATCAAGAATTAAAATTTCTAAGAAAGAATTTGATGAATTTGATATCGAAAAATATGACATTAACATTCTTGGTTCATTCACAAGAGCAAACAAATATTCAAGAAACATACCTGTAACATTCAAGGATCAAGTTGGTAATATGTTGTTTTTCAAGAAATTTGGAACAAAAATGTTTTTAAGCAAAATTGTAGATCAATCAATTTTCTTTATTTCACAATCACCATATGTTAATAAAGTATATGATCAAAATGAAGTGACTTTTACAGAAGATACATTGTTAGCTTCACATTTTAGCAATAACAAAGAATATATCCTTTTTGTGCTTAAATCAGCACAAAAAGAAGTGTCAGTTATTAACAAAATTGATGAAAAATTATTTGAGGAAATAGTACTTAAAAAGTTTGCATAAAGAGCTTAAATGCTCTTTTTTTGTAATAAATTAATATAATTAATTTATTATGCTAAAATAAAAAGGAATTTAAAGAGGTACGTAAAAATGAGCGTTGATAGAGAAACTAAATTATTTAAAAGAATGAAAATTCTCGCAATAAATGATGATGTTGAATTGAAAAAAGAATACGAATGGTTATATAAAACATTTTCAAACACTTCTGTTTTCATCCCAAAATACATCAACACCATTTCAAACACTAAAACAATACCTAAATCAGATTTGTATAAACCTCATGAACAAATCTTAAAAATCAAAGAGCAATTAAATAAGCTTGAATTAAACCTTGAAATCAATTCAATTGACTTCACGGATGATTATGTAATTTTCGATAATAATCTACCTGAATTAAAATATGTCCTAAATTCTCTTTATCCAGAGAACAATAAACAGGAAGATACAAAAAGTACAAAAATCAATAAAAATAAAATAAAACTTTAAAGAGGGAAATATGAGAAAAGTTAATATAGCTATTGATGGTCCAAACGGCGTTGGTAAATCAACTGTTTCTAAAAATCTTGCTCAAAGATTAGATTACACTTTTATTAACAGTGGTTCAGTTTATAGAGCAATCACATTAAATGCTCTTGAACACAATATTTTAACGACTGATACAGCAGGTGTAATTAAATCTCTTGAAACAATCAACATTGAGTTATTGCCTAACGATATAACTTTATTAGATGGAAATGATATCTCACTCAAAATTAGAGCTGACTATATTTCAAAAGTTACTCCTACTGTGGCTAAAATTCCTGAAGTTAGAGCATTTGTTGTTAAATTTATTCAACATATGACTTTAAGACACAAGGGTTACATCATTGATGGAAGAGATACAACTTTCAGAATTCTACCTCACGCTGAAGTTAAAATTTTCTTATGAGCTACACCAGAAGTCAGAGCGCAAAGAAGATATGAACAAAACAAAATGTTAGGTTACAACACAAACTACCAAGAGGTTTTAAAAGAAGTTGAATTACGTGATCAACAAGATATCCATAGAGAAGTTGATCCATTACATAAAACAGAAGATGCTATTTATATTGATTGTACTGAACTAACAACTGAAGAAGTTGAAAACAAAATTATTGATATTGTTAACCAAAAATTAAAAGCAAAGAAGGAACAAAATGCGTAATACAGTTGCAATTGTAGGGAAACCAAATGTAGGGAAAAGTACTTTTTTTAATAAGCTTGTAGGAAGAAAAGTTTCTATTGTGCACGATGAACCTGGTGTTACACGTGACAGACTTTACGAACGTATTGTTTGAACTGGTCACGAAATTAAAATCATTGACACTGGTGGAATTGAAATTGAAAACAGACCATTCCAAGAACAAATTCAAATACAAGCTAAAATCGCTATTGAAGAAGCTGATGCAATCATCTTCTTATTTGATGGAACTAGTGAAATTACAAATGATGACTTATTCATTATGAACATTTTACGTAGATCTAAAAAGCCAATCATTGCTGTAGCTAACAAACTTGAAGACACACAACAATTTGATTACTCTTGATATAGTTTAGGAGTTGATCACATTTATCCAATTTCAGCTCTTCACGGAGAAGGGATCGGGGATGTTTTAACTAAATGTATTGAAGTTTTAGATTATTCTGACCCTGAAGAAATCGATGCATTTAATTTAGCTATTATTGGAAAACCTAACGCAGGTAAATCTTCGCTTCTAAACAATTTAGCTAAAGAGGAGCGTTCAATTGTTTCAGATATTGCCGGTACAACCCGTGATTCAGTTACATCATTAATTGATATTGATGGAAAAACATACAATGTTATTGATACTGCTGGTATAACTAAGAAGTCAAAATTAGTTGAATCAGTTGATCACTATGCACTTATGCGTGCTATGAACTCACTTTCAGAAGCTGATTTATCACTTATCGTTATTGACGCTTCACAAGAAGAAGTTTCACACTTTGATTCAAGAATTATCGGTTATGCATTAGATAATGAAAAACCAGTTATCATTGTAATTAACAAGTGAGACTTAATCGAAAAAGAAACAAACACAATGGCTGAATATGAAAAAAGACTTAGAAACAAATTCCACTTTGTTCCATGAGTTCCATTTGTATTTATTTCAGCTAAATACAATCAAAGATTAAACAAACTTTATGACACAATTAACTTAGTTAGAACAAACTTAGAGCGTCAAATCAAACCATCATTATTATCAAACTTGATCTTAGAAACTCAAATTATTCAACCTGCTATTCCATTCAATGGTGGTAGATTAAATATCTACTTTGCAAGACAAGAAAAAGCAAAAATTCCTACATTCACTTTCTTTGTTAACAATAAAAAATACTTACACTTCTCATATCAAAGATTCCTTGAAAATCAATTGCGTCAAACATTTGATTTTAGAGGTTGTCCTATTAAAATGAACTTCAAAAACAAGAAAGATGCTATTGAATAATTAAAAACCATGCATATGATTTCGATCATATGCATTTTTTATCGAAACATAAAACTCTCTTAACAACATGAAAAATAAAATTAAAATAAAAAAGATAGCCTAATGCTATCCCTGAATAAATTAATTAACCTTCTTAATATCTTTTCATAAATAAGGAAATCTTTTTGGTGTATTTTCTAATTTCTTAATTGAGACAATGTAATTTTCTCTATCAATATTCTCATCAATAAAAGGTTTTACCAAATATTGAACTTTAACATCTTTTAAAACGCTCTTTGCATCATTAAGTTCTTCGTTAGCTTTTTTACCTTTTAATAAAGATAATGAACCATTAACTTTAACTAAGTGTAAAGCAGCCATACTTAAAGCTTTTACAGTTGCTACAGCTCTTGCTGTAACAATATCAAATTGATTAGTTTCCTTTACATCTTCAGCTCTATATTTGTAAACAGTTACATAATCTGATAAATTTAACTTCTCAATAACTTCATTTAAGAAGTTAACTCTTTTTAAAAGTGGTTCATATATAACTACTTTGTTTTTAGGCTTTGTTAACACATATGGAATTGATGGGAAACCTGCTCCAGCTCCAATGTCTAAAATAGTTCCACCTTGTAAGTCTTTAGTGATTTCAACCATAAATACTAAAGATTCGTAAATACCTTCATTTCAAAGTCTTTCATCTGAAAAACCAGTTAAATTCATAACTTTGTTTTTCTCTTCAATTAGATTAACATAAGCTTCAAATAAGCTAAAATCTCAGTTATTTTTAATGCATAATTCTCTAACAAGTTCTTTACTTCTCATCATTGTAATTATTTATTTGTTCCTTTATTTCTGCGTATACATTTGTAATGCTTCCACCATTTAGAGATGCATTAATCACTTTTCCTATAAATTCACCTAATGAAACAATTTGTAATTTTGAGTATTTTTCTAGTAATTCATTGTTATCAATACTGTCTGTAACAATAACTTTTTCAATGTTAGGGTCATTTTCAAAAATATCAAACCCTTTTGAAAACACACCATGTGTTGCAACAACAATAATTTTATTAGCCCCATTATCTTTTAATGTTTGTGCCGCTTTTTTAATTGTTCCACCTGTATCAATAATATCGTCCACAATAACTGCGTTTTGACCTTTGATATCACCAATAATACCCATTACTTCAGTTTGGTTATCAGCATTTCTTCTCTTGTCTATAATTGTAATTTTAATTGTGTTTGCTATTAATTCAGCAAGTTTTCTAGCTCTTACAGTTCCACCGTGGTCTGGAGATACAACTGTGAATGATGTATTAAGTTTTCTCAATGCTAATGCAAGTGGATATTGTGCTCTTAAATCATCAACAGGAATATCAAAGAACCCTTGAATCGAAGGGTTATGTAAGTCAACACAAATCATTCTAGTAGCACCTGCTACTTGAAGTAAATTAGCAACTAATTTAGCTCCAATTGGTTGTCTTCCTGATGCTTTTCTATCTTGACGAGCATATCCATAGTAGCTTAAGCATACATTAATCGAACCTGCACTTGCTCTTTTAAGTGAGTCAATAAATAACAATAATTCTATTAAATTATCATTTACAGGTTTTGACGTTGAAGCAATGATGTAAACATCTTTGTTTCTAACAGTTTCTTCAGCTACTCACATGGCTTCACCATCAGAATAAACTGTTCTTGTCGCTTTTGAAAGTGGTATATTAACAAGTTCAGAAATCTTTTTTGCTAATTTTTCTGAATTATGCATACCAAAAATAACTGTTTGATCTTTATTCATTTTTCCTCATTTATATTTTACCCCTTTTGTTGTTTTATTATTTAAATAAAAATATTAAAAAAATACTTTGTTTTATTTTTTCTGTGTTATAATATTCAAGCAAAAAGAAATGCCCAGGTGGTGGAATGGTAGACACAAGGGACTTAAAATCCCTCGGTAGCAATACCGTGCTGGTTCAAGTCCAGTCCTGGGCACCAAAAAATGTGCGTCCTTAGCTCAGCAGGTAGAGCAAATGGCTTTTAACCATTGGGTCAGAGGTTCGAATCCTCTAGGACGTACCATTTCAAGAAATTGACCGAGGAACCTTAAAAGGTTCTTTTTTTATTCCTTTTTTTACTTTTATAGTAGTGAGCTAGTCATATAAGTAAAAAAATCAATTTCTTTAATTTATAAAAAAAGAACAAGAAAAAACCAACTATTTCTAGTTGGTAAAATAAGGTCATCTTTATGAAATGGTGCGAACGAATGGACTTGAACCATCGACCTCACGATTATCAGTCGTGTGCTCTAACCAGCTGAGCTACGCTCGCATAAATGTACTTCTATTATAGCATAAAACTATAAAAACAGAAGTACAAAATATTATTAATTTTATTAACGTTTTGAGAATTGTCTTGCACGACGTGCTGCACGTAAACCTGGTTTTTTACGTTCTTTAGCACGAGCATCTCTTGTAAGCATTCCAGCTACTTTTAAAGCTGAACGATATTCAGGGTTAGCTTCTAATAAAGCACGTGCAATACCTAATCTAATAGCACCTGCTTGACCACTAAGACCACCACCACTTACGTTTACACTAACATCAAATGTTCCAAATGTATCTGTTAAAACAAAAGGTTGGTTAGCATCTTTTAAGTAAATGTCAGATGTTAAGTATTCTCTAGCTTCACGGTTGTTAATAACAAATTTACCTTTACCTGGTGTTAATCTAACACGAGCAACTGAAGATTTTCTTCTTCCTAATCCACGGTACATAACTGTTTCTTTAGCCATAATTATTTAACCTCTAATCTTTCTGGTTGTTGAGCTTCGTGTTTGTGGTTTGGTCCAGCATACACAAATAAACTACGACGTTGTTTGTTTCCTAATTTTGTGTGAGGAATCATTCCACTTACTGCTTTTTCAATTAAAGCTGTAGGTCTTTTAACTCTTAATTTTGCTGCTGTAATGCTTTTTAATCCACCTGGGTATCCTGAGTGTGAGTAGTAAATTTTGTTTTCTTCTTTTTTAGCTGTTAAAACTACTTTTTCTGCATTTACGATGATAACAAAGTCACCCATATCTGCGTTAGGTGTAAATGTAGGTTTGTTTTTCCCTCTTAAAATTGATGCAACTTGAGCAGCTAAACGCCCTAATACTTGTCCTTCAGCATCAATAACATATCATTTTTTGTTAGCTTGTTGAGTATTAACTATTGTTGTTTGTCTCACGCTATCCTCCTATATACGTTAATAATAAAAAATTTATCTCGGTTTATAAATTTATAAATTGCTTATTTATTATACCACATAAGTTTTTTTATACTCATTTTTTTACATATGGTTTATTATGTTTTTTAGACCTATATTCTAGGTATTTTATATATTTTCTTAATTAATTTTATTAATCAATTTTCATTTGTGATAACATGAAAATTGCTGCTGTTTCTGCTCTTAAAATTCTTGAACCTAATGAAACAGCTTTTACATTATTTTTTGCAGCTAAATTGATTTCTTCATCTGAAAAACCACCTTCAGGTCCAACTAATAAAATAACATCACTATCAATTGGTTGTGGTAAGTTTGATGAAATATCAATTTTTTCATGCGCTATATATTTATTTTGAATTGGCAGATTTAACACTTGTTTTAATGTCATTAATTCAGTTAAAACTGGAATTTTATTTCTAAATGATTGCTCAGCTGCATTTTGCAAAATAGTTTTAAATCTTTCATATTTTGAGCTAAATTTATTAAATTTAAGCAAGTCGTGATTTGTGTATTGAGTTTTTAGTGGAATTATTTTTGTAACTCCAAGTTCTGTAGCTTTTTGTAGCGCTCATTCAAAACGATCTAACTTAATTACAGCCATTGCAAGAACAACTTCGTATTTATGTTCATGATTTTGTTCTATTTTTTTAATTATTTTCGCAGCATTATTATCTAATACACATTCATAAAATTCTTCATTATAAACACAAATAAAAGGTTTTGTGTCTATTCTGATAACTTGAAGATGTTTTAATGTCTCTTTTGATAAAACAAAAGAGTCGTTGTTTTTCTCTGTTACAAAAAATCTATTCATAATTAGTTATCTTGCATAATTTCTTCATATTCTTCAAGAGAACCTCTGAATAAGAAGCTCTTTGTAGGTGATTGAAGTTCTAAAATAACATCAGCACATTGGTTAACAAATGCTCTGTTATATGTTGTGAAAATTGCTCCACCCTTGAAGTTTTTAACACCTTCAATAACTGAGTCAATACTTTCAGCATCTAAGTGATCTAATGGTTGGTCTAAGATGATAAAGTTAGATTCAAGAAGCATCATTCTTGAGAACATTAATCTAGCTTTTTCTCCCCCACTAGTTACTTTAACTTTTTTGAATACTGAATCATTACTAAATAACATACGACCTAAGAACCCACGCATTCTAGCATCATCATTTTCTCTGTTTTCTTTTTCTTTATTTTCAAGTGGTCACTTAGAAATTCATTCAAGAATGTTTTCGTCTGTATCAAAGTATTTACTATTTTCATTAGGGAAGTATGAAGGTGTAATTGTTTGTCCTCATTCAACTGTTCCTGAAGTTGGTTTGTTAATTCCAAGTAAACATTCTAATAATTTTGTTTTAGCAATGTCATCTTCTCCAACAATAACCATTTTTTCACCTGGTTTCAGTGAGAATGATACGTTTTCAAATAAAGTTTCACCTTTATCATTTTTGTATGTTAAACCTTCAACATTTAAAATTTGTTTACCGTGATCACGGTTCATTTCTCAACGAACGAATGGATATTTTCTATTTGAAGGTTTAATTTCATCAAGTGAAATTTTTTCAAGAGCTTTCTTACGTGATGTAGCTTGTCTTGATTTAGATGCATTAGCACTGAAACGTGCGATGAATTCTTTAAGTTTTTCGATTTGTGCTTCTTTTTTAAGATTTGATTGCTTCATCATTTCTCTAGCTAACTCTGAACTTTGTTTTCAGAATGAATAGTTACCTGTGTAAATTTTTGCTTCATTGTAATCAATGTCAACAATATGTGTACAGATAGCATCTAAGAAGTCACTGTCGTGGCTAACTACAATAACAACGTTAGGGTAGTCAATCAAGAAGTTTTCAAGTCATCTAATACTTCTAAGGTCTAAGTGGTTAGTTGGCTCATCCATAATTAAAATATCAGGATTTCCAAATAATGCTTTAGCTAAAAGAACCTTGATTTTTTGATTAGCTGTAAGCTCTCTCATTGGAGCTTCTCATTTTTCTTTAGGTATATGTAAGTTACTTAAAAGTTCTTGCGCATCATTTTCTGCTGTTCATCCACCTAACATACCATATTTTTCTTCTAAATCGGCTGCTCTTTCATAATCCTTATCAGTTGCATCAGGGTCCATGTAAATTGCATCTTTTTCTTCTTTGATTTTGTATAAATCAGTGTTACCCATAATTACAACTTCAGTAACATTGTAATCATCATATGCATTATGATCCTGGCTTAAGACAGAAATACGTTTGTTTTTCTCGATAACAATATTTCCACCTGATGGTTCAATGTCACCTGCAACTATTTTTAAAAATGTTGACTTACCAGCACCATTAGCACCGATAATTCCATAAGTGTTACCTTCTGTGAATTTTAAGTTTACGTTTTCAAATAATTTTTTATCACTAAAAATCTTGCTTAAATTTTGAACTTCAATCATATTTAGCTCCTTTTTTAAAATTAACAATATATAAATTAATGATTTATATATTTTATATTATTTTGAATAAAAAAACCTTCAAATTGAAGGCAGTACACATCTAAGTTTTCACTTCGATGTCGGCTCCTAAAAATAATACCATAAAAATAAAAATCACATAGCAAATTTGCTATGTGAAAGATAAATTATTTTTTGAATTCTGTAATAACTTCTTCACTGTATTCTCTGAATTTGTTTGCAACTGGATGTAATGTGTAGTAGTTTTTAACAATAACTTCTTCAACTACTTGTTCTGTAGATACTCTAACTGCTTCTTCTACTCTTTCTTCAACTTGTTCACAGTTACATTCACCTACGCAGCATGTTTGTTTTTCTTGATCACAGTTACATTCACCTACGCAGCATGTTTGTTTTTCTTCTTCAAATCCACATTCTTCTTTAGCTAATGCTGATGAGCTGTAAACAACTTCTGCTTCTCTTTTAACCATATTAGCGTTTCTGTTTGCTAAGCAGTGTCCACCACATCTGTGTCCACCAACAGGTTCTATAATATTTTCTTCACGTGTTAAGTCTGATTCAACGTAAACGTATTCTTCTTTAGGTTCTTCTTTTACTTCTGAATATACAACTGTTTCTTTTTCTTCTACTGGTTGTTCTTCTTCAACTACAGTTTCTTCTACTAATACTTCTTCGTTTTTAACTTCTTTAACAATTGACATTTGTTCAACGTGGTATTTTTCTCCTAAACAAGGACATGATAAACAAACACATTGAATTCTTGGTGATTTACATACTTTACAATTTCCATCTAATTTAACTTCTAATTCTACTTGTGCCATAAGGATCTCCTTTTATTTTCAAACTATTTAGATTTAATAAATTTATGATTTTGAACAATTTTTATTTATGTTTTACATAAACATTGATATTTAGCCTTGGTCTTTGTGGTTGTCTTCTTTTTGGTGCAAGAGCTACTGAACGACTAATTTTATGTTCATTATCTTTAATATAAGCAATATTACTACAATTATAAAGTTTATTATCAAGATTTATAGCAATATTTTTATTAGTTTTATTACTTTGTTTTCTAACTTTTTTTGGTTTTTCATCTAATCTAACTACTTCTTGATTTTGTAGTTGATTTTCAACCGGAACTTCAATTGGTTCACTAGCTGCTTGAGCTAATTTTTCTTGCTCAGCTTTCTTTTGTTGCTCTAGATCTTCCATTCTTTTCTTAATTAACTCGTAAGTTTCAACAACAACTCTTTCTTGCTCTTCAATTGATTTGTATGGATCAATTCTGAATGATGAAAGAATTTGTTGGAATATTGGGTCAGCTTTCATTTGTTTTGTGAATAATGTCTTCATTCCAATTCTGTCTGAGAAGACTTTTAAAAGTACTCCATAAGCAATATCATCAATCATTTTGTAGAAAGCTTTTGTCCCTTCCTCTGTATAAATTTGGTAAGGGTTCTTTTGTGAATATTGAGCTAAGTTAACGTTTGAACGTAATTTGTCCATTAAGTTGATATGACTTTGTCATTTTTCATCTAATGTACCTAAAATAAGTGCTCTTAAGTGTCTTATTAACTCTTCTTCTGAAGTGTTTTCTATTGCATTCTTTTCTCAATCTTGATAAATTGAAAGAATAATGTTAGCAATATATTCTGGTAAATCTGTTTCGTGAACTTTTGAAATGTCATTAATATCAAAGTGGAATTTAATGAATTTACCAATGTTTTCATTTAAAAATTCTACAAGAGCTTCATAATGATAAACATTATTATGCAATCTATATTCACCACTTCTAACAATCGTTCTAGCAGCAGATGCTATCATTCTTTGAACGATAAACACTATGTCACTGCTGTATAAGATTAAATCACGTTGTGCATAAATTAAGTCACGTTGTTGTCTAATAACGTCGTCATAATTTAAAACTGATTTACGTGAGTCATAGTTGAAACCTTCAATTTTCTTTTGAGCGTGATTAAAAGCAAATCTAAGTTGTTTATTAGTAACTTCTTTGTCGCCATCTTTTGAGTAAGCTTCTCTAAAACTTTCATAGTTTGCAAAACGTTGCATTAATTGATCATCAATAGAAATAAAGAATTTACTTGTACCAACATCTCCTTGACGTCCTGAACGCCCTCTTAGCTGGTTATCGATTCTTCTTGATTCAGCTTTATCTGTTCCTAAAACGTATAATCCACCAAGTTCTAAAGCTTCAGGTGTAGGCTTAATGTCAGTTCCACGACCAGCCATATTTGTGGCTATAGTAACTGATTTAACTTCACCAGCATGTGAAATAATTTCAGCTTCAGATGCATTTTGTTTAGCATTTAAAACTCTATGAGGAATTGCTCTATGTGTTAAAAGTCTATGAATAATTTCTGAATCTTCAATTTGAGCAGTACCAACTAAAACTGGCTGACCTTTTTTGTAAAGTTCTTCAATTTTGTCAGCAACTGCATTTCATTTTGCTTTAGCAGTTGCAAAAATTGAATCAGGTTCATCTACTCGAACAATTGGTTTATTTGTAGGAACAACATTAACTCTCATATTGTAGATATCAATGAATTCTTGCTCTTCAGTTTTTCCTGTACCGGTCATTCCACAAAGCTTTTTGAACATTCTGAAAAAGTTTTGATAAGTAATGGTTGCTAAAGTTTTTGTTTCAGGTTCAACTTCAACCATTTCTTTGGCTTGGATAGCTTGTTGAAGCCCTTCTGAATAGCTACGTCCATCCATTATACGACCAGTGAATGCATCAACTAATTCGATTTTTCCTTCACGGACAATGTACTCAACATCAATACGCATAATTTTATGTGCTCTTAATGCGTTTTGGATTAAGTGAACATTTTCAGAGTTTTCAATTTTATAAAGTCCATCAGTTTTGTAAAACTCATTAGCTTTAGCAATCCCTGAGTGTGTTAGTGCTACAGCTTTCGACTCTTCATCAATTATGTAATCTTCAGGGCCAAGAGTTCTAACGAATTGGTCGGCAGCAAAGTAAGCTGCTGTATCATCTTTTTCTCCACCTGAAATGATAAGAGGTGTTTTAGCTTCATCGATTAAGATTGAGTCAACCTCATCGATTAAACAGAACTGAAGTCCTCTTTGAACTTTGTTATTCTTATTTGAGACCATATTATCTCTTAAGTAATCGAACCCAAGTTCAGAGTGAACTGAATAAGTAATATCAGCTGCATAAGCTTTTCTTTTATCATCCTCATTCATTTGTGCTTTATTAATCCCGACAGTAAGTCCTAAGAAATTAAACACAGCACCCATTTCAGTTGCATCACGTTCAGTTAAGTATTCGTTAACTGTAGATACAATCGCACCTTTTTCTAAAAGAGCATTCAAGTAAACTGGAGCAATAGATGTAATTGTTTTACCTTCACCAGTTTTCATTTCAGCTACTGAACCTAAATCTAAAAGTAATCCACCTAATATTTGAACGTCATAAGGTCTTTTGCCTAAAACCCTCTTTGTCGCTTCTCTAGCTACTGCAAAAGCATCATTACGAATGTCTTCTAATGAATAACCTTTTTCTAATAGCTTTTTAAAGTATTCTGTTTTAGATTTAAGTTCTTCATCTGTAAACTTAGAAACTATGCTTTCAAGCTGATTAATTTTCTTTAAAGCTTTCTCAGCAATACGCATTTCTGACGTTTTGAAGTCTAATAATTGTTTTCAACTTTTCATAAGTTCAATTATACTTTTTTATTTATAAAATAAAAAAGACCTATTAACTTTTATGAGTTGAATCGGTCTTTTTGACTTTTAATACTATGTGTGTGTTAAAAAAGTAATTTTCAGGTTAATAATTATTGTATGAATATTTAGTTAAAAATAAAGTTTTACACAATTTATTTTTAACGTTTTTTAGATATAAAATTAAACTAAAAATCATAATCTTGTTTGTAGTTATTTGCTAATGTAAATTTTCGTTTTGGCAGTTTAATTTTCTCGCCAAGCACAGATCTCCTATACTCATAATGGAACATTTCAGGTTTTAATTCAATATTACTAAGTTTTCACATACCATCACCACATAATAACATTGCTAAATAAACATCCATTTTTCTTGTTTTTGATTTCTTTAGAAAACTTAATCTAAGGTGCATTCATGGATAAACAGATGCATTTATATTGTATTTAACAGAATATCATACTGTTTTTAATCTCACTTTTTCATTTAATAGAAATTGCATTTCATGATGAGGATTTTTAAATCTATTATCATAAAAATTATCGTCAGGTAATGATTTTGATTTTTCATGATATATCTCTAATTCTCTCAGAAAATATTCTCAACGTTCTCTTATTACTCCATATTTTTTAAATACAAACATAAAAATACTACTACTTACTAGAAAACCAATACTAAGGCCACAATTTGATGCTAAAAACATAGATAATGAATCGGATAAATTTACATAAACCCTGTTCAAAGCAAATAATACAATACACGCAGGAATCAAATACAAAACTGATAATGACATTAAAATATAAAAGATTCTCTCATAGATTACTTCGAATTTTAATCTCTTTTTAAAAATTATTATCAAATAATCAAACAATTCATCTCTTAATTTAAAACCTGAATCCACAAGCCTTATAACAACATAAAGCTTATATTCGGCAAGTCTCAGTCTTGGTTGAAAAAGTTTTGTTAGGAATAATAATAATGCAAATATCATAACTTATCTAGTATTAATAAATAAATTAATAAATTAACCTAGATTGTCCTCTTTAGTTTTATTTGGAATTCTCTTAATATATTGACCACGAGTTTTTGATTTAACTTTTATAAATCCATTCATAGCCAATTCTTGTTTAGACATATTTAGAAAATGCGAAATATGTCTCGTTTGTTTAGTTTTTAGGTTAAAGAAGTATCTATTTTGACCTCCTCTACCACCTTCATTATATGGTTTGTCTAATTTAGTTTCATCAATAACAACTCATTCAACCTTTTCAATTTTTTGCATACCAACTGCATATCGAGCTACTTCATCTAAATACTCTAATTTCCGTGTTTTATTGGCTGATAAAGATTTTGCAGTTTGAACAATATCATTAATTTCTGTACCTAGCGATACTGCTGAACCAATTAATCCTGCAACATTAGCACCTGTTGACAAAGTGCTTTGAGCATCAGATATACCACTTCTGAATAAATTAAGTGCTAATGCCTCACTAGTAATTTTATCTTTTAGTCCTGCTACAGACATTACAAAGGACGGCCACAATGTAGCTGCCGTTCATAAACCAGAGAACATATCTTCAGAAAATAACCTTTCCTTTATTCCTGCCATTTCATCATATATTGATTTTCTATGCTGCACATATCCATCTATAAGAGCAGCTATTGTTGAAAGCGCGGCAGCAATTCCTGTTGAAACCAAGGCTACTAACGTCATGCTTCCTCAAGTAAATAAATTAACAATATGAGACACAAGAGCAGAAGCACTAGCAATAACTGCAAGACTAATAACAAACACCTTAACAGCCTCTAGATCTCTGATAAAATTTAACTCTGGTATCATAATTTCGTTTATAACTTCTACTTTTTTCTTGAGTCTATTATATTCAAAAATCAATTGCTTACTATTGATTGTACCGTCATCATTGATTTCAAATTCCATTTCATAGTCAGTTACTAATCTCTTTATTTCT
The DNA here is from genome assembly GCF_024582715.1 of Mycoplasma sp. 2045. Classification (GTDB taxonomy): domain Bacteria; phylum Bacillota_I; class Bacilli_A; order Mycoplasmatales; family Metamycoplasmataceae; genus Mycoplasmopsis. The sequence continues at coordinate 128,054 of NZ_CP102083.1, read as the reverse complement.
GTCTTGTTTTTGGCGATTTCTTCTTTTATTGCTTTTTTTACTTTAGAATCTTCTTTCTTCATAAGAAGAATATTGTTTCTCAATTCTTTTTTAAAACTATCCTTAATTTCTTCAAATTTATTATTCTCTATTAACTTATCCTTTATTTCTTCAGTTGGTACAAATGCTCCTGATTTCTTTTCTATTTGTTTTTGAGCGGTTTTTAAAAATAAATTTTCAATTTTTTGATCATCAATTAACTCAACTGTTTTTTTCGCAGATTTTTTAGAATAATTTTTAATAATTACATCTGTAATAGCAGATACTTCTTCTTTATTTTTCTCAAATAATTCCAAAGTTTCCTTTTCTAAATTTTCTTGGTCAATCCTAATATCATTTGAATTGTTGATTCCAGAACTATCAACTTTTTTAGCAATAGTCGGTTGATTTACAGGCATTACCATTGAAGGTGTTGAACCTATTATATTTAAAACGTTTAGGAATTTTGATTCCATAATATCTCCTTAAAAAATGATGCACCTTATTTTTTAATGTTATCACTAAAGAGAATATATAACAGGAAATAGCGCTTTTTTATCGTATTTTTTCATATTTTGTGAAAAAAATAACAAATTCAACATAAAGATGATTTTTATTGAAAATAAATTTAAAAAAAGAGTCAAAATTTTTGACTCAATTATTTACATAGAAGTAAAAAACTTAAATATCAATTTCTCTAGTCTTATAATTTTGACTCAATACAAATTTTTGCTTTGGTGGTTTTATATTTTCATTAAGAATTGTTCTTTTATATTCATAATAAAACATTTCAGGTTTTAATTCAATATTACTAAGTTTTCACATACCATCGCCACATAATATCATTACTAAATAAACATCCATTTTCTTAGTTTTTGATTTCTTTAAAAATTTGATTTTAATATGCATTCAAGGAAATAACACTGAAGATATGTCTACTCTAACTGAAGGCCACACTGTTTTAAATTTTGTCTTTTCATTTATTAAAAAATGAACTTCGGAATGAGCATTTAGAATCAAATTATCATATAAATTTTCATTGGATAATCTTGCATTCTTACTTGAATATTCTGGTATTAAGTAATTTATATAATCATCCAAATATGATTTTAGATTACCTGATATTCAAAGGCCCAAAAGTGAAGAACCCTCACATAGTAAAATAATAGAAGCAGGTAATCCTGTGTAGAAACAGAAAGTAGTGATAGTATTTATTTTAGCAAAATAAATGCATGCTAAAATTATCGAAATAATTGTGTGTATAGCCGATATTGTGATGATTACAAGGAAAACGATTAATAATATCTGTTCGAATTTCAATCTTTTAAGAAATTTTTCTTTTAAGTAATCAAAAATTTCAGGACGTATTTTCGTCCCTGAATCAATTAATCGTATAATGTCAAACAGTTTATGTCATATAAATCTCATTTTCCCATCTATCAGTCAGGATAGATAATAAATAATCATTAATATCATTCTTGATTCCTTTTCTTAATATTTAAATAATATCACCCATTGCATAAAATAATTAAAAATAAATAGTTATTGAATGTTAAGTAAAAAGAGAGCTCGTCGAGCTCTCAAAGTTATCTAATATCCTAACGAAACTTTATTAATCACATTTTGTCTATAAACTCATTTTAAAAATGGATAAATTGCTATTGAAATTATTACTAAAACACATCATTCAACTAGCATATTTACTCAAATTAATGTTAATCATACTGATGGTGATGATACTTCTTTTATGCCTATGAATTGAATTCCGATAAAAATAAAAATTGAAACGAATAATGTATTGGCAGCAAAAATTAAGAAAGCAAAGATTGTACTTGTGAATATATTGAATTTACCTATTTTAAAGCATAAATAATATGCTCCTACTAAAAATAAAGATAAAGCGATTCTTGGTACAAATGAATATAAGATGTTATTGAAAATTGGATACCCTAAAACAATCGAACCTATTCAAGATCAAAATCCAAATGACAGCGTGCTTCATAAAGTTCCGATCATACCTAAATGAATTGAAGCAATTAAAATAACAATTGGAACAGTTGTTATTGATATAACACCAATCGTAATATATCCTGTGTAGGGTGTAAAAGTTAAAATTACAATAATTGCCATATACATAGCTAAGTAAGCTATGTTTTTTATTGTGAAAAGATTTTGTTTGTGTTTATGTCTAGTTTGTTGTTGTTTATTTGAATTTGCAATTCATATTAATTCTTTATTAGAGCAAGAATTATGATTTTGTGAATTATGTAGTTCCATAAATTAGAAAAGAAAAATTCAACTTAATTACTGAATTTAACACTTAAAATTTCAATCATGTATTTTGTTTGTGCATCAACTTCAACAACATCACCAGCTACATGTCCCATCATTGCTACTGCAAGTGGACTTTTGTTTGAAATTTTATTTTCAAATGGGTTTGTATCGTGTGTACCCATAATCGTAACTTCTTTAACTTGATTTGTGTCTTTTTTAACAAATTGAACTGTTGTACCAATTCCAACTGTGTTTTGTGTTGACTCATCTTTAGCTTCAATAATTTTTGCATTATCTAAAATTTGTTCTAATTCGCTAATTCTACCTTCAACAGCACCTTGTCTATCTCTAGCTGCATCATACTCAGCGTTTTCTGATAAGTCCCCTTGTGCTCTAGCTTCTTTTAAGGCAGCTTGAACAGCAGGTCTTTCAACATTAACTAAATGTTCATATTCTTTTTTATATCTATCGTAAGTTTCTTGCGATAGGTAAACAACACCTTTTAATTCTTCATTGTTCATAATCATTCTCCTTATGTTATTTTGAGAAAAGTTAATTTAATTATATTTTATTTTAGTCTGATTTTATCTTTTTACTATAAAAAGAAATTTAGAACTTAAAAATGATACTTCATATGGGATTGAAGACATTCTAAGTAATGAAATTAATCTTTTAATTTCAGATCTTTTTGCATTATCAAAACTAATAATACACATACCTTTTTGCATCTTGTGAACATACTTATCATATAAGTCATTTATGTCTTGCTCAGTACGTAAAATCGCAACAAAATCTAATTCTTGATCTTTATATTCTATTATTCCTTTACCAGCTTCATCACCAAAATTCTCTTTAACTTTATCATATAAGTCTTTATTTAAACTTGAGTTTAAATAATAAATATTTGATTTTGTTTTTGAGTCAATTGCAACTATTGGGAACATATCTTTTTCATCGATAATTAAACAATTTTGATAATGATTTTGATAAATTGTATTAATAATACCTTCAATGTCTAAATCGTTTGCTTTTGATTTTAGGAAGTCTTTAATATCAAAAGGTAATACACCAAGTTCACTACGTAAAGATTCAATTTGAACAAGTGCTTCAGCTTGCGCTTTTGCTAAATATTTTTTACGAATCTTTCTTGAGTAAATATTTAACCAAATGTAAATACCAATACCTAAAACAAACACAACTATTGCAGATACCATTAAAATCGTTCTTGTTGTATCACTCATTATTTACCTCATTTATGTTTATAGTAATCTAAATAATCATTAAGTATGATTTGTGCTGCAAGCTTATCTTTATGATCTTTTCTTTTCTTTCTAGTTAAACCGGCTTCAATCATAGTCTCATGGGCTTTTTTAGTTGAATATTGTTCATTAACCAATAAAACAGGTAAGTTAAAATTTTCTTCAAGTTGCTTTTTGAAATCTTCAACCATTAAAGTTCTATCACTCTTATCTCCACTAATTTTAAGTGGGTAACCAAGCACTATTCCATCGATTTTGTTTTTATAAACTTCATTAATGTAGTAGCTAATTCTGTCAAGAGCTTGGGTAAATTTATATTCTTCGAATTTAAAGTTTTCTATTCCTGATGCAATGATTTCACTTTCATCAGTGATTGCAATTCCACAACTTTTAGTCCCTAAATCTAGACCTATTTTTCTCATGTAATCTCTTCTAATGCTGCAATTAAGTTATTAGCAGTTGCGACTTTACCCATAGATAAGATAGCGTTTCCTCCACCACGTCCATTAAGTTTTGCAAATAATTGTTGTGCAATAGCATTTGAATTGTATTCTTTTGAAGCTACAACAATCATTGGATTGGTTTCATCATTTGATGTAAGCACAACTAAAATGTCGTTGTATTTTTCTCTTAATGTAGAAGCTACTGTTTTAATGTTTGATTTATCAACTGTTTGATTTACGTAAACTTTGTTTCCATTTATTGTTAAAACTTCAATTGAGTCATAATCAAATTCAAATGAATTTTGTAAATCTTTTTGAATTTGCTTATTGTCTTCTTTAAGTTTTTCAATTGTTTCTTCTAAGTAGTCAATTGCTTCTTCTTTTGCAGTAGGAATATTTAAATCAAAGTTGTATGAAGCTTGTAGCTTAGTGTTTTTGTCAATTAATTTTTCTGCTTCAATAATTAATTTATCAATTTCTTGATCTAAAAACTCATCAACTAAAGCATTTGATGAAATAGCTCTAATTCTATATACACCAGCAGCTTTCTTATCAACGTTTGTAATTTTGAAGTTTTCCAATTTAGCTGTATTTGATAAGTGAGTACCTCCACATAAGTCAGCTGTAATATTGTCAAATTTAACAATTCTTACATTTAATGGGTTCATATATTCTTGTTCTTCAAGAGTCATAATTGCACCCATTTCTTTAGCTTGGTCTGTAGTCATATTCAAGTAATGTCTTACAGCGTCCATCTTAATGTACTCACGAACTAAGTTTTCGATTGCTCTAATTTCTTCTTTTGTAGGTCTTGTATCAGCTGGTAAATCAAATGTTAAACGTTCTTCATTGTTATTTGAACCTAATTGTTTAATTTGATTTCCTAAAACACTTCTAAGTGCACTGAACAATAAGTGTGTTCCAGAGTGGTTTCTTTCAAGACCTAGTCTAATTGTTTCGTCAACAAAGCACTCTACAGATAAGTTTTTAACAATTTTTCCTTCAACTTTGTGAATGTGGTTTCCAAATTTATCTTTGAAAACATCTAAGATTAAAATTGTATTTGTACCTTGTTTTATGTAACCACGGTCGTGTTTTTGACCACCACTAGTTGCATAAAAAGGAGTTCTATCAAGCACGACATATGAAATTCCGTTAGCTTGCTCAATTTCTTTTTCAGTATCTAGTAAGTATAAAATGTTTGAAACTGATTTTGTGTATTCATAACCAATAAATTCATCAACTTTTGATTTGATTAAAGTTAATGAGTTGATCACTTTATCCATTCCTGAAACTTTTATTCCTTTACTCATTTCAGCGTGTTTTTGTTTTGCTGCTTCAAAAGCTTCATAATCAATTTGGATATTTTGTTGAGCTAAAATTTCTGCAGTTAATTCAACAGGGAAACCATATGTTTCGAATAATTTAAATGCAATGTCTCCTGGGAAAACTTTTAAATCTTCAACAATAAAGTCAGATAGAATTTGTTTTCCATTTTCAATAGTTTTAGCAAAAGTTAATTCTTCATCTTCAATAACTTTTTTAATTGGATTTACATCATATTCAAAAGGTAATGTTTCTTTAATCACATCAACAAGTTTGTATAAGAAAGGTTCGTGAATATTTAATTGCATAGCTTTATAAACACTGCGTCTAATTAATCTTCTTAAAATGTAACCTCTACCAACATTAGATGGTTTAGCTCCATCAGCAATAGCATTAGTTACTGTTCTCATGTGATCGGCGATAACTTTAAAATATGAGTTCATTAAAGTTTGATCTTTATCATTTACAAAGTAATTGTTTGTATCATATCTATAATTTGTGAATTTCTCGATTTCGTGAATAATAGGTAAAAATAAGTCAGTATCAAAGTTTGTAGGCGCATCTTGCATAATTGAGACAATTCTTTCTAATCCAGCACCAGTATCAATATTTTTTTGCTTTAATTCTGTATATTCACCTTCACCATTTGAGTTATATGTTGAAAACACAATGTTTCAGATTTCAATGTATCTGTCGTTTTCAATGTCTTCTTTAAGTAACTCGATTCCTCTTGAATCATACTTCTCACCACGATCATAGAAAATTTCTGTGTTAGGACCACAAGGACCTGAACCAACTTCTCAGAAGTTAGTATCTTTGCCACCTGGTATCATGTGTGATTCGTCAAAACCGTGAGCCATTCAGTAATTTTTAGTTTCTAAATCTTCATAGTAGTATGTGAAATATAGTCTGTCTTTATCAAGTTTTAGAACGTCTAATAGAAACTCAACAGCAAAATCAATAGCTTCTTTTTTAAAGTAATCTCCAATTGAGAAGTTACCTAACATTTCAAAGAATGTATGATGTCTAGCTGTAATACCAACATTTTCGATGTCATTTGTTCTAATTGCTTTTTGTGAGTTAGTTAATCTTTTTGCAGGAGCTTCTTTTTTACCTGAAAAGTAATCTTTCAAAGTTGCAACACCACTATTGATTCAAAGTAATGATGGGTCATTTTGAGGAACTAAACTTTTTGAAGGAACAACAAAGTGTCCTTTAGATTCGAAAAACTTTAATCATGATTCTCTAATTTGTTTTGAATTCATACTTACCTTCCTTATGTTCTTTTATTTCTTTGAAATAAAAGTAAAAATATTACTAAATTATATTAAAAAGATTTTTAAACAGTTTAAATTTTAAATTTGTTTTAATGAATATCCTTATTTTCATTTTTATTACTAAAACATCTTGTACACTAAGTTAAAAGTTTTAATTGTAGATTTGAATTCAAAATAATTAGCACAAAATTTTGTTAATTTCAATTAATTAAAATAACCAAGTTAAATTCTATAAAGTGTAAAATTATATTAATTAGGAGAAATATGAAATTAAAAACAAAAACTATTTTTAAATTATTAACATTAACTGGTGCGATTTCATCAGTAACAGGAACTATTGCATGTTCTCAAGAAGCGCCAAAAGAACCTAAACCAGGCAACCCGATTGTAAACTCAGGTGACACAGCTCAAACAATTGCTAAAAAAGAGAAATTATTGGATTTCTCAAAATCACTCACCGATACTGCAATGGCGCTTACACCAAATCTTTTTAATAACTATGCTAATTTAGTCAAATCGCTAACAAATGCAGATATTAATGATAATTCTGAGAATTACGTGGAAGCTCTAAAAATTAAAGACCAAATAGTAAAAAACTTACAAGATATCAAATCATTAGAAGAAGGTAAAAAAGAGGTTGAAGGAATCACCTTTTCAAATATCCCTCTAACAAATGAAGTTATCTTATTAATTGAAAAGACAAAAAAATATGTGACTTCAAAATATCAATCTTCAATCGAAAAGCTAAATAGTGCCAACATAAAAGAATTAGACGATTTTGAACTAGATAAGCTGATTACTTTAACCTCTTATGCGTTGAAATTGACTAGCTCATCATTTGATAACATGTACCCGATAGTTATGAAGGTTATTAGAGATAAATATATCTTACTTAATAGAATGGATATAAATTCTTTAAATGATCTATTTACAAATTTAAAGGATCAGGAGCAAGTTAAACAATTCTTTCTTGCTGCAATCACGGAATTATATGAATCTTTCGATGATACTGATAAAACTGTTAAAGCATCACAGAATAATTCTCTTCTTTTTCCGTTTTTGAATTATTCTAATCCGGAATCTGATATTCAAGCTGAAAGAAACTTGCATATCGAAACCTATGGAATGGCAGAAACAATTGTTGATATTTCTGAATTAGTAAATTCTGTAATAAATAATCCTGAAACACTTGATTCAGTAGGAACTGAGAAAAAAGATGAAATCTTAACTTTCTTAAAAGAAATAAATAATAAACATAAGGGTAATACCAATTTGAACTTATATACGATCGGTCAAATGCTTAATAACGATGCCATAAAGATTGAAAAAAACGTAATAGTTAACATTGTATGAGCTATGTTTCTTCAAAAAGATGAAACTACAACAATGCTGAAGTCAATCATTAGTGAATTTACCGATTTCTTTTTAAAGAAACAAAACAATACTGTTTTAGGACTTAAATACGAAATTCCAGAAAAACAAATACCTATTTTCTTAAACGAAAATTACACTGCAATTATGGAGGAAGCATTTAAGGATAAAAAAGTTTCATATGTTTATGCTCCATATGCTGAAAAAATAGGGAAAGATTCATTAAATACAGAAGATATTAGAAATATATTTTTACCAAAAGCAACTTATTTAGGAGAAAATGCATTTAGATATCAATTGTTAGCAGAATTTGCAAATACAGTTCCAGAAAGCTTTAAAAAACAAATTAAACTTAATGAGAATGCTTATGTGTCTGTGGATAGTGAAGCAACTGATATGCAAATAACTGCAGATAAGCCGCTTTATTTTTTAAATGGTTTATTCAAGAGCAATGAAAATATCAATACAGTTACAATTACTTCAACACAACCAGTTTATATTTCAGAAGAAATGTTTAAACACAGTACACTTAGATCAATAACAATTCAAGCACCTGAAGTTTATATTGCAAATGAAGCATTTGCAGATACTCCAGCACTTGAAACATTTGATGTTCAAAATGTTCAAAATATAGGTGAGTATGCGTTGTTCCGTTCAAAATGATACTATGACCACATTTCAAACTCAAATGAAGAGCAAATTAAATTAGGTTCAGTTTTAATTGGTTACAAAAATATCAATAATAAAACTGAAATCACTTTAGACCCATCAATTACACAAATCTACAACTCTGCATTTTCATTTGACAATAAAATTCCAGAAGCAGCAACTGCTAATGAAGTTATTACAAGTATAACAGCAGAAAATGTTAAATCAGTAAATCAAGGAACATTTGGATCATTATCAAACTTAACAAGTTTAAACTTACCTAACTTAACTTCTCTAGGTACTACAGCACTTCAAGGAACACCATATTACTATAACATCTTAAACGATCAAGAAAGCACAAAAGCGATGTTAGGAAAAGTTTTAATTAAACTTAAATCTGATAACCCTTATGTTACATTGTCTGATGAGGTTGAATTTATCTACACAACTGCATTCAAGAGCTCAAACCAAATAAACTCAATTCAAGGAGAAAATGTTAAGGGTATTGCTTCAAATACATTTGCAAATGGATTCGGAACAATTTCTGCACTTAACTTCCCTAACTTAGAAAGTGTCGGTTCATCTTGAGCAGCATCAATTTCTCCACAAAGTGAAACTCCAGTTCTAGTTGCACCTAAATTAAATGTAGTTAATAAAAACCAATTAATTGGAAATTAAGATAAGAAAAATCATATGGTTTAATTTAACACCCATATGATTTTTTATATGTATCATTTTTTAGTTTCATCATCATAAACTTCATCAATTGTTGCTCCACCAATACATTTGTCTCCATCATATAAAACAACTTGTTGACCTGGTGTAACAGCTGATGAACCCTCAGGATAGAATACTCTGATTTTATCATCACCTAAAAATTCAACGGACACTTTAATGTCTTTTTGTCTATATCTAAATTTAGCAGTTAAATTATCAGGATTAAAATCTTTGTTATTTAAGGTTAAACCTGAAGCGATTAAATTATTTGAAATTAAATATTCAGGTTTTGAGTTAGGTGCAACATATAAAATATTTTTTTGCACATCGTGACCACAAACATAATATGGTTCAGCCATACCACCTAAATTTAAACCTTTTCTTTGTCCAATTGTGTAATAGAAACATCCAACATGTCTTCCAATAACTTTATTTGTTGTAATATCTACAATATCTCCATCTTGTGCTGGTATATAGTTTTGTAAGAATTGTCCAAAATTTCTTTCTCCAATGAAACAAATTCCTGTTGAATCTTTTTTGGTTGCAGTAATTAAACCTAACTCAGAAGCAATTTGTCTAATTTCAGGTTTAGTTAATGCAGCAAGTGGCATAATAACTTTTTTAAGTTGATCATGACTTAATTGAGCTAAAAAGTAAGTTTGATCTTTATCTTCATCTTTCGCTCTGTATAAGTGACCATCAATTACATTTGCATAATGTCCCATAGCAATATAGTCTGCTTTAAGTTCATTAAATGCATAGTTAGCAAAAGCATTGAATTTTATGTACTTGTTACATAAAATGTCCGGATTAGGTGTTCTTCCTTTTTTGAATTCTTCAATAAAGTTTTCAAAAACATTATCTCAATATTCTTTAACAAAGTCAACTCTTTCAAGTTTGATACATAATGAATTTGCAACTGATTGAGCATCCATATAATCTCTTTCCTGTGGACACATATCTTGTTTAAGATCATTGTTTCCAAGAAAATCATTATTAACAATACTGTCTCAGTTACGCATAAATAATCCTACTACTTCGTAACCTTGCTTTTGTAATAAATAAGCAGCAACTGATGAATCAACACCACCACTCATACCTATAACAACTCTTTTAGACATATTTCTCCTTTATATACTTAAATAAGTATATAAATTGTAATATAAAAACCAAAAAAGCGAAATTTTTTGGTTTTTAATGTAAAAATTTAACTTTTTGCTATTAAGCAAATGGTTCTCATAACTCAAGAGCAACTGATTTATCAGCTTTAAGATATTCTTCTGGAACATATTTTGGATCTACAATAAGTGAGAAGTTGTATTCATCAAATCATTCATCAGACATTGAGTAAACACCTTTTTTACCAGAATCATCACCTCAACTGTTTTCAACTTTTCAAGCAATCGGTTTACCGTTTTCTGTCTTAACACCTACAAAAGCCATCGCGTGATTTAACATTGAGTTAAAGTAGATAATTCTATCTTCTTTATTAAAGTCACTAATTGGTTCAAAAACTGAATCAAAATCATAAAGTTTAGGGTCAAAAATTCCTGATTTATTATCTTTGAAAGGATCAACATCACAGGCAAATCAAACTGGTAAGTTATCTTTTAATGAAGCAATTACAGCACTCTTAATTACATCTAATGGAACGTTAATCATTTCAACATCTTGATCTTCATAAACTGATTTTTGATATTTAAGAACATATTTAGTTCCATAGTCATAAAGATTTCTAGGATCGTGAACTAGATTAACTTTTTTATCAAAATCTTTTCCTACATATTTTTCGAAAAACTCTACAGGAGTTATGTTTTCAATTTTGTGATACTTATTATCTTTATCTTTGTATTCATAAGTGAACTCAGTAACTGGTGTTCCTAAACATTTAGAAACGATGTCATAAACTCTGTAAAGTGCATCTTCTTTCACTGCTTGAATTTGTGTCTTATCAGCACCTTGTGCAACAAGTACTCTAATTTTCTTCATTCCATTTTTAAGATGCTTATCAATTTGTTCATTCATATCTGTTGTATTTCCTGAATGGAATGTTTCAGGCATAATTGATTTTGGAACTGCACCATATTTTTTAAGTAAGTTAGCAAAATATTCTCAGTACCCACCATCTGAAGCAACATTTCTATTAATTAAGTGATAAACTTCTCTATTTTCTAAAGGTAAGTTCGCTGTTTCGATTGCATAATTTAAAAATGTGTTCGCTTTTTCAATTTTGTCATAGAAAGCAAAGTAGTTTTGTGAAAACTCAAAGCTACTTACATTTAAGTTCTTAGCAGCTTCAACTCTAGCCATATTTAACGAAGCGAAAATTCAACATCTTCCACTATTTTTTTGTGATGTTATATCACCTAATGTTGTTTCTATGTCAAAAACGTGATCGTGTTTGATAAATGTTTGATGATCAAAAACTGTATTCTTAATACCATTTTTGATGATTGAGTTTTGAATCATTTTATTGTTTGATTTTGATTCAAATTTTGACTTAAATTCATCTAATAAGTTTTTAGTTACATTCATTTTTACTCCTATATACCTTGTATATTAGTTATTAATATAGTTTAGTTTTATTCATAATGTATTACAATTTAAATTATGAATAATCAAGAAACTATTAAAGTAGTTCCTGATGTTAAATCAGGATCTGTAAAATTATTTTATGGAATTATACTATTAACAAGCACTGGTGGATTGCTTTTATTATCATTATTATCAATCTTCTTTGTGTGAATTGATTTACTAATACTAAATTCAATGTCAAAACGGTTTTATCAACTTTTATTTTTAATAATGATGATAATAGTCCCTTTTATTGGAATTATGATTCTGAGTTTTATAAAACCGAAAAATGAATCTCAAAATGCAATACTCTTGAGCATCAAGTTCTTCTTCTATGCATTATTCTATGGAATTGTAATCGGAACAGCTTTATTATTAATTAGTTTTGGAACATATACATATGATAACTCTGCATTAGAAATTATCAAGTATGCATCATTGCAATTAGCATCAGTTATTTTTATACCAGTAGGAATATTATTCTTGACCGGAATATTAGGAATGTTAAAAATTATTAATGTAAGATCACTAATAGTAATGATTTTAGTTCTATCATTTGCAATATTAGTTACATTCTTAATTTCATTCTTTGCTTTTAGACAAAGAGATAACATTAACTGATGAATCGGAATTTTAATGGTTGCATTAATCTCATTATTTATGATTCTTCAATGATATTCAATTAGAAAAACGGCTGATTATGTCGAGTATATGTGTAGAAAATCATTAATCACTTTAGGAATTCAGCACGGATTTCAGTTATTTATTTCATTAGCTCAACTACTTTATTTCGTTATTGTTACATTAGTTAAAGAAAGATAAAACAATTTACTATCAACACTACGGTGTTGATTTTTTTTGTTAAAAAAATGCAAAGAAAATACACAGACCTAAATCTGTGTATTTGAAATTATTTGTGAAAAACAATTAGTCAAATTATTTAACAATTTTTGTAACTGTTCCTGCACCAACTGTACGTCCACCTTCACGGATTGAGAATTTTGTTCCTTCTTCAACAGCGATAGGTGCGATTAATTTAACTTTTAAGTTAACGTTTTCCCCTGGCATAACCATTTCACGTCCTGGTTCGAATTCAATTCCCCCTGTAACGTCTGTTGTACGGAAGTAGAATTGAGGTTTGTAGTTTTTAAGGAATGGAGTGTGACGTCCTCCTTCTTCTTTTTTAAGAACGTAAATAGCAGCTTCGAATTCTGTGTGAGGAACGATTGAACCTGGTTTAGCTAAAACTTGTCCACGTTCAACTTCATCACGGTTAACTCCACGAAGTAATAATCCAGCGTTATCTCCAGCTTGTGCTTCTTTAAGGTTTTTACGGAACATTTCGATTCCTGTAACAACTGTTTTCTTAGTAGGTTTTAATCCAACGATTTCAACTTCATCGTTTAATTTAAGTGTTCCACGTTCTACACGTCCTGTAGCAACTGTTCCACGTCCTGTAATTGTGAAAACGTCTTCAACAGCCATTAAGAATGGTTTGTCAAATTCTTTAACAGGTGTTTGGATATATGAATCAACTGAATCCATAAGTTCCATAATTTTTTCTTCGTATTTTGCATCACCTTCTAATGCTTTAAGAGCTGATCCACGAATGATTGGAGCATTGTCTCCATCAAATCCGTATTCTGAAAGAAGTCCACGGATTTCCATTTCAACAAGTTCGATCATTTCTTCTTCACCTTCAAGCATATCTACTTTGTTTAAGAATACAACGATACGAGGAACCCCAACTTGTTTAGATAAAAGAATGTGTTCACGTGTTTGAGGCATTGGTCCATCTGTTGCAGCAACAACTAAGATAGCTCCATCCATTTGAGCTGCCCCTGTAATCATGTTTTTAACATAGTCAGCGTGACCAGGACAGTCAACGTGTGCATAGTGACGTTTTTCTGTTTGGTATTCGATGTGTGATGTGTTAATTGTAATTCCACGTGCTCTTTCTTCTGGTGCGTTATCGATAGAAGCGTAATCACGAGCTTCTGATAATCCTTTTTTAGCTAAAACTGTAGCAATAGCAGCAGTTAAAGTTGTTTTACCATGGTCAACGTGTCCGATTGTTCCAACGTTAACGTGTTCTTTACTACGATCAAAATCTAATTTTGCCATGTAATTTCCTTTCTATTTTATATATATATAAAATTGTTTAATAAATGTATTGTGTTTTAGCGCCAAAACCAACCTATGCCTAGCCTTTCATCTAGGTCCTGTCCATTTGTTAAATTAGCACATTAATTTTATCAAAAATAATTTTTGAAAACATTATTTCCAATAACATTTAAATTAGTTTTTATATTGTACCACAAAATGCAATTTCTATTATTTCTGTCTGATAATGAAACTAATTAGAGATGCAGTTTTATATAAAATCATTAATTAAATTTAATAGAAAATATATGCGATAAATAATACTAAAAATTTCTAAAAATAATTATATAAATGTACAAAATTCAAGTAGTTTGATGGTGCAAAATATTGGTTATTTTCGGTTTTGTTTAAAAAATAAATAAAGTAAAATAATGATACATTAAGTTACAAAACGTTTTAACTTGATGTTTAAATTTATTTCGAAATAAAATCAAACAAAAAAGGAAACAAGATGAAAAAAACTTTATTTGATAGTAAAAATTATTTAGATAAAGTGCATGCTTGATGACGTGCTGCTAACTATCTTTCAGTTGGGCAAATGTTTTTAAGAAACAACCCTTTACTTAGAGAAGAGTTAAAAGCCGAAGATGTTAAGATGTACCCAATCGGTCACTGAGGAACAATCCCAGGACAAAACTTAATCTATGCTCACTTAAACCGTGTTATTAACAAATACGACTTAGAAATGTTCTACATTGAAGGTCCAGGACACGGTGGTCAAGTTATGATTTCTAACTCATACTTAGATGGAAGCTACACAGAATTATTCCCAGAAATCTCACAAGATGAAGAGGGATTAAAAAGAATGTTCAAGAGATTCTCATTCCCTGGTGGAACTGCATCTCACGCTGCACCTGAAACACCTGGATCAATTCACGAAGGTGGAGAGTTAGGATACGCATTATCACACGCAACAGGTGCTATTTTAGATAACCCACAAATCATTGCTGCTACAGTAATTGGTGATGGGGAAGCTGAAACAGGACCACTTACAGCAGGATGATTCTCATCATCATTCATTAACCCAGTTAATGATGGAGCTGTATTACCAATCATCCACATCAATGGTGGAAAAATTGCAAACCCAACAATCTTAGCTAGAAAATCAGATAAAGAAATCAGAGATATGTTAGCTGGATTTGGATGAGAAGCTATCTTTGTTGAAGCTGATGTTTTTGACCAAAGAGGAATTCACAAACCAATGGCAAAAGCATTTGACAAAGCTATTGAAAAAATCCAAAAGATTCAAGCAAAAGCAAGACAAAAATCAGCTGAAGAAGCTACAAGACCTATTTGACCAGCTCTTGTTGTTAGAACACCAAAAGGTTGAACAGGACCTCACACATACAATGGTTTAACATATGAGGGAAGCTTTAGATCACACCAAGTTCCACTTCCTGTTACATCAGAAAAACCAGCTACATTAGACTTATTAAAAGAATGATTAACTTCATATCATCCAGAAGAATTATTTGATGAAAATGCTAAATTCAAAGCTGAATATGCTGAAATTGCTCCTAAAGGTGCAAAAAGAATGGCAATGCACCCTATTACAAATGGTGGTGTAAACCCTAGAGCATTAAACTTACCAGACTGAACACAATTTGCATTAGACATCAAAAAACCTGGTTCAGTTCAAGACCAAGATATGGTTAACGCTGGAAAATGATTTGCTGAAGTAATCAAAATGAACCCAGATAACTTCCGTGTATTCGGACCAGATGAAACTAAATCTAACAGACTTTACGATGTTCTTAAAGTTACAAACAGACAATGATTAGAAAGAGTAAATCCTGAATTAGATGAAGCTATCGGACCAGTTGGAAGAGTTATCGATTCACAATTATCAGAACACCAAGCTGAAGGATTCTTAGAAGGATACGTATTAACAGGACGTCACGGAATGTTTGCTTCATACGAATCATTCTTAAGAGTTGTTGACTCAATGCTTACACAACACATGAAATGAGTTGCTAAAGCAAGAAAAGTTCACTGAAGAAAAGATTACCCATCTCTTAACGTTATTGCTACATCAACAGCATTCCAACAAGACCACAACGGTTACACACACCAAGATCCAGGTATTTTAGGTCACTTAGCTGACAAAAAACCTGAATTAATTCGTGAATACTTACCAGCTGACTCTAACACATTATTAGCTGTATTAGACAAAGCTTACAGAGAAAGAGATGTAATTAACCTTATCGTTGCTTCTAAACAACCAAGAGACCAATTCTACAATGTAGAAGAAGCTAAAGAATTAGTTGAAAAAGGTCTTAAAGTTATTGATTGAGCTTCTACAACAAAACCAGGTGAAGAACCAGACTTAGTTGTTGTTGCATCAGGTACAGAACCAAACTTAGAAGCATTAGCATCATTAGAATACATCAACAAAGCATTCCCTTCACTTAAAATTAGATTCGTTAACGTAGTTGATTTATTAAAATTACGTCACCCAAGCATTGACCCACGTGGATTATCAGATGCTGAATTCAACACAATCTTTACAAAGAACAAACCAGTTGTATTCGCATTCCACGGATACGAAGGTCTTATTAGAGATATCTTCTTCTCACGTCAAAACCATAACTTATTTGTTCACGGTTACAGAGAAAACGGAGACATCACAACATCATTTGACATTAGACAAATGAGCCACATGGATAGATTCCACATCTCAATCACAGCTGCTAAAGCAGTTTACGGTGATAAAGCAGCTGACTTCGTAAAACAAATGGAAGAAAAAGTTGCATACCACAACAGATACATTAAAGAAGTTGGAATTGACATTGACGAAGTTAGATTCTGAAAATGATCAGGTCTTAAAAAATAAGACAAACACTTTATAAGTGTTAAAAGATAATTAAAAACACCTTAGTAATTCAAACTAGGGTGTTTTCATTTTGCTTTTTAATTAACTATTTTCTAAACCTACTAAAATACCTCTATTAACAAATGGTTTTCTACCTTCAAGACTATCAATAAGGTCTGGATAATCGATAAATGGATTTCTTAATCCACCTTGGTATCTAGCTGTTTCGTTGTTTCTATCAATATCAAATTGTGAAATTGAATCTGTTGAAACTCAGTTTTTGTATGTTTGATAGTAGTGGTCTTTAATGTATGGTTTAGTGTTTGAGAATATTGAATTTGATTTTTGATTTAAGTTTCTATTTCTATATGTAACTGTAAAGTATAGATATGCTCTAGCAATATCTCCCTTGAATGCATCTATTGGTTCAAATGTTGTCTCACCGATTGAGTTTGTCCCTAATTTTCCACCATTTCTTGATGTTTTAGATGCATCACTTACATTGTCGTGAGGGAAATTACCTCTGTTTGCATTAACTTTAATATCTGTAGGTCAAACGTGGTGCGCGTCTGAAACCATTGGTGATTCTTTGTTGAATCAAGATTGTGGAATTAAGTGTTCTTTGTTTGTCCCTTCCCCTTCATCTCTTGCAGATGATCTTTTTCCTCATTGAAAATCAGGGAATGTATACGGATCTCTTCCGTTTGGATTTTCTGAATAAATATCTAACAATGTATTATCTTTTTCAAAATATTTATCTTTAAATGCATTATATTGATCATAGAATGTTCCTAAAGCACCATATGAGCGAACTCCTCCAAAGTGACTGCTTTGAATTGCTAATAATACATCATATAACTCATCGCCCATTTTACCGTCAGCTTGTGCATAGTAATTATTACTTGCATCATATCTTAAACCATTAACAGTAACTGGTTGAGTTGGTTCTGAAGGTTCTGGATTTGGATTTGATGGTGTTTCATCATTTCCTGATGATGGTAGTGTTGATGGATTATCACTTCCATTATCTGATTCTTCTGTAGATGACTCCTCAACAATGTTAAGTTTTACAACAGACGTGTATAAATTGTCATTTGAGTAGTCAAATGTCTTATCTTCATTTCTAGCTGTTAATTTATATTTAACTGTTAGCGTTTGTGTTTGTGCATCGTATTCATAATTTAAGAAACTATTTGGATATTTTTTATTTTTGTATGTAAATTCTTTTTCTACATCATTTACTAATTGGAACTCATCGTTTTCAAATTCTGATTTGAATTTAAGAAATGCTGGTCCTTTTTTCTTATCTAATCCAACCGTTCTGTCTGTGTACATATAAGCAATATTTTCATGAGCATTTAACTTAGCTAAAACTTGTGTTTTTAAGTCTCCTGAAAGTGGTAATGAAACTAAAATATTGTTATATAAAGTTGTTATATCCTTTTCAACTGGTTGAACCACGTTACCTGAAAAATCAAGTGTAAATGTTGAAGTATACACATTGCTTCCAACTGCAATATAACCATCAGCTGGTTGTCCAACTTTATAACTAATTACAACTGTGTTTGTTTGTGCATCAAATGAATCAACATCTATTAATTTGTTGCTTGTAATTTCTTCATTAGTGATTTCGTTTCCTGCAAATGCTTTATTAATAAGTTTAAACTCTTGAAAAATACCATCATCATTTAACAACGCAACAAATGTATTATTTGCATCATTCAAACGAAGTGTGTTATCAGCAGCATTGAAGACAAGTTTTGCATTTTGTGCACTTAATCCTGAAACAATTGCTTGCTTGTTTTCTTCTGTTAAAGACATTGGGTTAGTAACTACGTTTGAAGCATCAGGTATTTCGTATTCGTTTATAGGTTGTCCCGGATTTGGTTCACGATTTGGATTTGAAACAGGTGGAGTTATTGGATCTGTAACTGGTTCCTTAGGTTCTGGTGTTGGTTTTTCATCAATTGGATTTGATGGTTCTGGATTTTTTTGTGAACATTGAGTTGATAATACTGATGTAGATGTAACAAATAGTGTTAATACTAATAATGGTTTTAAAAACTTTTTCATACCCTTACTATTATCACTTTTTTAAAAAAGTGATAGAAAATAGCCTTAATTTTCACAAAATGTGAAAAAAATAAGCCATTTTGGCCTATTTGATTAATTCTTTTGTGTAGCTGAAACAAGCACTCCTAAGTTTGTGAATGGTTTAGGATTTGATCCAACTAAGTTTTCTAATAAGTTAGGGTAGTCAATGAATGGGTTTCTTAATCCACCTTCAAATGCAGCAATTTTATTATTTCTTGCAACATCAAATGGAGAAACTGGATCAGTTGCTGTTCAGTTTGCGAAAGTATTAAAGTAGTGTTCTTTAATGTAAGGTGCTGTTCTAGTGAAGATTGATTGAGATGTAGCTGCTAAGTTTCTGTCATTGTAAGTTACAGTGAAGTAAAGGTATGATCTAGCAATGTCACCTTTGAATTCATTGATTGGTTCAAATGATGTCATACCAATTGAGTTTGTCCCTAATTTCCCACCGTTCATTGATGTTCAACTAGCAGAAGCATTCGCAACTAAATCGTGAGGATAGTTACTTCTTACTCCGTTTACTTTAATATCTGTTGGATAAATGTGGTGAACGTCTGAAACCATTGGTGATAGTTTACTGAATCAAGATTGAGGAATAACGTGTTCTCTGTTCATTCCATAGCTCTCACCAGAAGCATTATTACTTGTTGGATAAGATCTATATGTGTATGGATCTGTGCCTGTTGGGTTTTCGGAATAAATATCTAAGATTGTGTTATCTTTTTCAAAGTAAATATCTCTGAATGGTGAGTTACTTGATTTGTAGAAACCTGGAATATCTCCATATGTTCTAACACCTGATAAATGTGCTTTTTGAATCTTTAATAATGCAGCATATAATTCTGCACCGCTTTTTCCGTTAGCTGATGCATAGTAATTATTACTTGAATCATAGTTGTATGAGTAGTTTGAATTTAATGGTGTAATAGTTATATTTGAACTTCCTGTGTTTCCACCTGTTGTTGGTGGAGTTGTTGTAGTTTGTGCTTCCTTAAAGAAAACAGTAAATTTTGATGTGAATGTTTTAGTTGAAAATTCATATCCACTATTATCAGCAGCACTTGTTTTAATTGCAGCTTTGTATGTTAAAGTTAATTCATTTGTACTTGCATTAAATTGGAAGTTAATATCACCATTTGGTCTGTCTGTACCTTTGTATGTGAAAATTGGTTCTTCAAAGTTTGCTGGATGGAATTGAGCATTAATAGCTTCTTCAAATAATGCCCCAACAGCTGGTCCTGTTTTTCTGTTTAAACCAATTTCATTTGTATTTCTCATGAAGTATAAGAATTTGTTATTTCCATCTTTTAAATAAGTTAAGATTTGATCTTTTGAAGCAGCAGGAATTTCGATAGGTTTAAATACATTGCTTGCATTTTCTAATGAAACCTCAGCTGGTGCAGCAGGAATAACTGGTTTTGGTGTAACAATTTCTTTTCTTCCATTATCACCTGTTTTATTACATGAAAGTGAAACCATCGGTAAAATAGCACTAGCTGCTAAACTTGATGTTAAAAATAATTTTTTAAAAATTTTCTTCATTTTTCCTCCTTAAAATAAGGTTAAAAATTTCTATTATTTTAGTTGTATTATGTATCAATATAATTTAAAAATTATATTACTTATAATTTTATACAAATAAAAAATAAAAATATGGAAAATTTATTCCATATTTTGTGAAAAATTTACTTATCTAAAAATTGAGATAAATACTTTGCAAGTCCAGATTGATTGCATGGGAATTCAGTAATTTCATCAGCAATTTTCTTTAGTTCAGGAACTGAATTTTGCATTGCAATTAATGTTCCAACTTTACCTTTTGTAGTTGAATCATTCATTGAATCGCCAATGTGCATAGCATCTTTAGGATCAATCCCCTTAAGTTTGCAATATGCAATTTCAGCTTCACCTTTTGATGAACCAATCTTAGTAATTTCTAAGGTTTTATTTTTTTCTCCAACAAATGCTATTTCAAATATGTCTCCATATTTTTCTTTTCATCTTTTAGCAAATTTAGCAGCCTTTCTAGCTGATAAACTAGATAAAAGAGCCTTGTGTATAGGAAAATCGTTTTTGAAGTCTTTGTATGGTTTTGCATTTGTAATTCATCTGAATTTCTTAGAAAAGTTTTTGTAAATTTTATTTACAAATTTAATAATGTAATATAAGTAGTTTTTTACATATACGTGACTTGAATCAATTGTTACAAAAGCAAAGCTTTTAGAGATTAAATTAAATAATAACTGTGCTTTTTCAGGTTCAATTATTTCCTCTGAAATAATTTTTCCATTCTCAACTGTAACAGCTCCATTTCAAGCTATATATGTAATTTCTCCTGTTAAACCTTTAACAATATCAGAAGTTTTTGCACTTAAACCACGACCAGTTGCAACTACAACTGGAATTTGTTTATTTAACTCTGTAAGTGTTTTTTTAGTAAATTCTGTTGCACTACGCATTCAGAATTTTTCTTCCGGTCCATCTAATGTGGTTCCATCTAGATCGATAAAGATAATTTTAGGTTTCTGCATTAATCTCCTATTTAACAATGTCAACTAAGTTTTTCATTAATGCAACTACGGTCATAGGTCCAACTCCACCAGGAACTGGTGTAATTGCAGCTACTTTATCTTTAACATCTTCAAAGTCAACATCACCTGATAATTCTGCTGAAAGTTTGTCATCCAAGTTAGTTCCAACATCGATAACAATAGCTCCTTCTTTAACATTGTGAGCTTTAATGTATTTTGCAACACCTATTGCAACGATTAAGATGTCTGCATTTTCAATACCCTTAATTCCTGTTTCTTCATTATATGTAGAAACGTTAGCATTTTTTCTTTTAATAATGTGTGCAAGAGGTTTTCCTACAACATGTGATCTTCCAACAACACATACTCTTTTGTTTTCTACATCAATTCCATAGTGTTCCATTAATTCTAAAACACCACGTGCTGTAGCTGGAATAAAGTGTTTGTCAGCTGTATCGTTATATAATCTGAATTCATTTTTTGTTGTAAGTCCATCAATGTCTTTATCATATGGAACTGCATCTAAAATAACTTGAGTTGGTAAATGAGAAGGCAATGGTAACTGAACAATGATTCCATCGAATTTTTCATTGATTCTGTCCATTTTCTTAAGTAATCTGTCTTGAGAGATATCCTCATCAAATTTGAATAATTCAGCCTCAATCCCTAAATCTTCGGCTACTCTTAATTTGTGAGCTATGTATTTGTTTGAAGCAGCATTATCTCCTACTTGGATAATTGCCATTCTTAATTTTCTTTCTAAATCAAGATCAATTATCTCTTGTTTCAATTTAGCTAATTCTTGTTTAGCTAACTCTTTACCGCTTAATATTTGCATGATAATTCCTCCTCATATTTTTTAAGTTCATCTGTATATTTTTCTAATTTTGCTTTTTCAACAGCAACTTTATCAGCAGGAGCTTTTGAAACGAATCTTTCATTGTTTAAAAGTTGCTCTGCTCTAGCTATTTCTGCTTTAACAAAATTAATTTTTTCTAAAAGGAGCTCTTTATTTCTTTGTTTTGTTTCATGTGATTGTTTTATGAATAAAACATTGTCATTTAGTGCTATTAAGTAATCGTTATTATCTTCGTATAAAGCAAATACCATTTTGTTAATTGTCTCAACAGCAACTTGTGGAACGTCGTTTTTAAGTGAATAAATAAGAAGTTCTTTTTTAGAAATTTGATTATTTTCACGATATTTTCTAAGTTCAGTTACAACATCAATAACTGTGTTTATATAATCAGTTGAATGATCATCTTCAAATGTAGGTCATAATTGTTCTAATAATTCTGCATTAAAGATTTCTGAATATAACCTGTCTGTTATGAATGGTAAGAATGGATGAAGCGCAATTAAAGTTTTTTTTAGGACTTCAAGAGCCGATTTTTTAGAATATGAACTCTTTAAGAATTCAACGTATCATCCACTAAGGTCTGTGAAAATAAATTTGTAGATTTCTGAACCAATGATTGAAAACTCATAGTTATCAATAAGTGAATCGATCTTAACTGATAAGTTTTTAAGTTGATTTAATATTCACTTATCTGCATCAGTAGCTTCATTGTTATTATCTTCTAGTTCATTAATGTATCTAGCAATGTTTCATAACTTGTTATTAACTCTTCAAGCAGCTTCAACTTTATCGTCTGAGAATTTAATATCTAAACCTGGTGTTGTATTTGTGATTAAGAATCATCTTAAAGCATCTGAACCATATTTATCAACCATATCCATAGGGTCAACACCATTATTTAATGATTTAGACATTTTTCTACCTTGTGCATCTCTAATAAGGCCGTGAAGTAGTAATCTATCGAATGGTTTTTGACCTGTAAATTCAAGTCCAAAGAAGTACATTCTAGCTACTCAGAAGAAAATAATGTCATAACCTGTAACTAAAAGAGATGTTGGATAATATCTTTTTAGTTTTTCATCAGTTTGAGGTCATCCTAAGAACACAAATGGAGCAAGTCCTGATGAGAATCAAGTATCTAGAACATCTGGATCTTGAACTCATCCTTCACCTGGTGAATCAACTTGAACTTTCATATTACCATCTTGGTCATATCAAGCAGGAATTCTGTGTCCTCATCAAAGCTGTCTAGAAATTGTTCAATCATAAACATTTTCCATTCATTGACGCATAGTTAATTCAAAACGTTTTGGATAGAACTTAACAGTTTCTGGAGAATCTAAATCTTTTAAGATTAAATCTCTGAAGTGTTCCATTTTAACAAATCATTGTGGTAGCACTAAAATTTCAACTGGTGTTTTAGATCTATCTGAAATACCAACATTTGAAATTGTTGTTTCAACTTTTTGAATGTAACCATTATCTTGTAAAAATTGCGCAATCTTCTCTCTTGCCACAAATCTTTCTAAACCGTGGAATTCAGGTAATGCAGGATAGTTAATTAAACCATCTTTTGAAATTGTTTCGTTGATTTCAAGATTGTGTTTTTTTATAATATCAATATCAACTTCAGCATGTGCACTAAGTTTCATTAATCCTGAACCAAAGTTAATATCAACATATTCATCAGGTATGATTGGCAATTCTTTTTTAGTAATTGGGTGAATTACAACTTGTCCTTCTAAATCTTTGTATCTTGAGTCATTTGGATTAAATACAACAGCAACGTCGCTTAATAAAGTTTCAGTTCTAACAGTAGCAATTGTCAACACATTGTTTGAACCCTTAATTGGATAATTGATGTAGTACATTTTTTGCTCTGTAGGTTCATTATTAACTTCAATGTTTGATAAAGCAGTTTGTAACTTAACATCTCAGTTAATTGCTTTAACACCTTTGTAAATGAAACCTTTGTTGTATAAGTCAATGAAAACTTTTGAAACAGCTTCATTAGCTTCTACATCAAGTGTGAATCTTTCGGCTGAATAATCAAGTGCTAGACCAATTTTTGATCATTGTTGTCTAAATAAGTTTGCATATTCAGCTTTTCATTCTCAAATCTTACCAACGAAAGCTTCTCTGCCTAAATCGTGACGAGTTTGACCTGTTGATTGGAATAAAACATCCTCAACTTTTGATTGTGTAGCAATTCCGGCGTGATCCATACCTGGAACTCACATAACATCAAAACCATTAAGTTTCTTATATCTTATAATTGTGTCAGGTATATAAACATCGAGTGCATGACCTAAATGTAGCTTACCAGTTACGTTTGGTGGTGGTAGCAAAATAGTGAAAGGTTTTTTATCTAAATCATGAGTTTGAAAATATTTCTTAGCTTGTCATTTTTTATCAATGTCTTTTTCAACTAGCGTGTGATTATATATTTTGTCCATTAATACCTCCGTTAAATAATTTCAAGGTATTTTTACTTAAAAAAATATCTATATAAATAATTATTAAAATTATAATAAATTTTGCTAAAATTCCTTACCCCTTTTACTGGTAGCACATAAGTGAAAAAATAAAATGTTTATAAAACAATATAGTAAAATTTAATTGTATGAAGATAATTAGCACAAATAAAAAAGCTCATCACAACTATGAAATTATTGATAAATATGAAGCAGGAATTGAATTACTTGGTTGAGAAGTAAAATCAGCTAGAGCTAATTCAATTGACATTTCAAATGCCTTTTGTTCTATTTACAAAGGTGAAATGTATATTAAGGAAGCTTACTTCAAGCAATATATGCACGTAAAAGCTGATGAGTTTAGAGATAGAAAATTACTTCTTCATAAAAATGAGATTCGTAAGATTAAATTTGCTACAGAATCACAAGGTCTTACTATCATACCTTTAAAAATGTACTTTAATTCTTCATCAAGAATTAAAGTAGAAATAGCTTTAGCTAAAGGTCTTAAAAAGTATGATAAAAGACAAAAAATCATTAAAGACGAAGTTAATAAAAAACTAAATAAGCTAATTAATTCATATAAATAATCATTATGGGGATATAATGGTTTCGACATACTTTGGGGTGTTGTTGCTGCAGTAGTGTGGTAGACTATAATTACTTCTAGACTTTCTTAAATGGAAACGCTAAAAAAGAAAACAAAGTTTCAAACTTTGCAATGTTCTCAATGAACAACTTAAACCCAGTTTTTGCTTAATTAAATGCAATCTGGTGACTTTAATGCAGCTCCTTTCTATATTAAAGTTGGTCTTAAGAGGATAGCATTAGCTTTGGTAAACTAATGTGAAATTTAACCAAACTGTTTAATATTTTTCGAATACTTTATCATTAAAACAGTTGTCAAAAGTATTCTAAACTGTAGATGCAGCAACATGCTCAATTTGTGGACAGGGGTTCGATTCCCCTTATCTCCACCATTAGCCGCTTTAGTTCTAGTGGTAAAACAGTTGACTCGTAACCAACCATCATGAGTTCGATTCTCATAAGCGGCACCATTAGATTAATCTATTTAAACATCATGACTATTGAAGTTGTGATTTTTTTAATGTCTTTTTTGATAAATATTTATCATACTCTCAATATAAATTAATGAAATGCAATTGAAAAAGCCTAGTGATCTTAATTTAGAAATTTATTTTGCTACTGATGTAACTAATGTAAAAAATGCACAATTAAATATAGGAAAAAATAGACAGAAGTGTCCTGTCTATTCATTAGTTTTACATAAAGAAATTGTAAATCTACTAGAATGACTTAATGATTTATCACTACATAAAAATTAAGCTAACATTGATTGTATCTTTTCAGCTAATTCATTAATATCACTAATTTGTAAGTATGAGCTAGTGAATTCATATATCTCAGGATGCTCATGTAAAATTTTAATTATCGCTTTTAACTGCTCTTCTGTTTTTCCACTGTTCTTCTTTAACATTCTATGGCATGTTGGACATAATTTAACTAAATTACCTATTTCATCTAAATTATTAATATCATTTGATAGAGATATCACATGATGGATCTCGAAATATTGCCTATTTGTATTTTTCTTTAAATATGTACTTGTAGTTCCACAAATAGCGCATTTATCTTCTGCTAAATCATCGAATATGTCGATAATTTTTCAATTTCTATATTTTTTATCATTAACATCGGTTTTAAAATTTAAATCCTTTCTGAATTTTTCAACCAATTCTTTAGTTAATTGCTGTTTGTAAATATAGTTAGAAAAAAAGTTTAAACGACTAATGAAAGTAACATCGGCGTTTACTTTAGGTAGCTCAACATCAAAATAGACGATATCATCTTTTATAGATTTAGAATGTTGATCATATACAACTTCGAAAATAGTTGCTTTATAATCATTGATGAACCCTATTTCTTTAGCATAATAGAAAGAATTTATTCTAAATTGTGTGTTTCTTTTTTGAATATTATTAACAAACTGTGGTTGAAGATCTCGAGCATTAAAATTAATGTAGCATAAGGGGATATTTAACATGCCTACTATTATGTGTGATCTCTTAAGTTCTACTCTGTTGTTATAGAAATAATCCTGTGAAAGTCATTTTAATTTTGTATCAATGCTACCACGCAACTCTACGAAACCACGCATGAAATCCTTTTGATCTTCATTTAATAAAGTTTCGTCTGAATCAAAATTAGTAATTCATTTAGATGACCTAATTTTATTATTTATCATATTGTAAAATAGACTATAAGATAACCCTATATCATTTAAAATATAAAATCTAATGTCCACTTTACTTTTTATTGAAGAAAAATTAATTCAATTTTCATATCAAGAATGTTTATTCAATTTGTCTATCAAAGTTTCAAGATAGTCAAGTAAATTGAATTTGATTGAATTTACAAATTTCGATGATTTAAAGTTCGAATATGTATAGAAATATTCTTTCCCATCAATTTCGCAAGTTAATGTTCTACTGTGGAAAGCACCTAATATAAATGGCGAACTTTCCATTTTAATAAAATCTGAAAGTTTAATATATTTAAATTTCATGTAATATCCCCCAATAATTTTTTAATTACATTATAGTAATTCTAACATAAAAACTCAACATTTTTGAATTGCTAGTCCGAATAAGATGTATAATTGAGGTACAAAATTTAATTACCTCAATGTTTTTAGGAGTTGAAAATGGAATTTAGAATTTTAGACATATTTTGTGGTGCTGGTGGATTAAGTTGTGGTTTGGATTCGGTACCAAATTTTAAAACACTTATAGGTGTTGACTTTGACGAAAAAGTTTTATTAACGTTTAAAGAAAATATTAAGGGTAGCGAGACTATTCACGGTGATTTAACTAATAGAGATGTTAAAGATAAAATTATAAAATTAGCTAAAAAGAAAAAAATTAATATGATCGTTGGTGGTCCACCGTGTCAAGGTTTCTCATTGAAGGGTAAAAACCTAGGATTAGACGATCCTAGAAACTTCCTTTTCAAAGAATATATAGAAATTGTTAAAGAATTGGAACCTGAAATTTTCATAATTGAAAATGTAAAAAATTTAATTAATGCTGCAAATGGATATTTCATGAAACAAATTTTGGAAGAATTTCATCAGTTGGGTTACATTATCAATTATGATGTACTTGATGCTTTAAACTTTGGTATACCACAACACAGAGAAAGAGCTATTATAATTGGTTCTAAAACAAAAAGCATACTTCCACCCAAAGGAAATAATAAGATTGTTACTGTTAGAGAAGCTATTAGTGACTTAGCGTATTTAAATTCTGCTGAAGGTTCTTTTGAGAGTGCTTACAAATTCTCACCACAAAGTGACTATCAGAGATCGATGAGAAAAAACTCCAATACATTGTACAATCATCAAGCAACAAATCATTCTGAAGTAGCATTAAATAAGTTATCTCTAATCCCTGCTGAAGGTGATAAAAAATCATTACCACAAGAACTTCATGGTAAACAAAAATTTTCAACCACATGATCAAGACTAGTATGAGATAGTTATAGTCCTACTATAGACACAAGATTCGACACACCATCTAATGGGAGAAACTCACATCCGGTCTTAAACAGAGCAATAACACCACGTGAAGCGGCAAGATTACAATCATTTCCTGATACATATATTTTTTACGGAAATAAGTGCAATGTTTGCAAACAAATTGGTAATGCTGTGCCACCTTTATTAGCTAAAGCAATTGCCGAAGAGATTGCGAAGGTTTATGAAGAAAAAACTGTTAAAACTGAAAAATTTGAATGCCATTTAGCAAACTCTCTTACATTTGTTAAAGAATTACAAGCTAATAAAGTTAAAGTTGATGCTATAATAACTGATCCACCATACAATATTTCAAAAGAAAATAACTTTAATACACTGAACAATCCTAGAAAAGGAGTCGACTTCGGAGCTTGAGACAATAACTTTGATGTATGTGGATGAATAGAAAATTATGCTAAATTGCTAAAACCAAATGGTTCAATTATAATTTTTTGTTCATATTTATTTATAAGCTTCTTGTGTGACGCCTTGGATAATAATGATATAAATGTTAAAGATATATTAGTTTGAAAAAAGACAAATCCCATGCCTAGAAATGTTAATAGAAGATATGTACAAGATATGGAATTCGCTATTTGAGGTGTGAAAAAACATGGTAAATGAACATTTAATAAGCCAGAAAAGATACCATATCTTAGATCAACATTTGAAAGTGCTGTAGTTTCCGGAATAGAAAGAACTATCCACCCAACTCAAAAAAGTTTAAAAATTATGAATGAAATAATAAGAATACACACCAATCCTGGAGACCTAATTTTAGATCCATTTATGGGTAGTGGAACAACTGGTGTTGCTGCTATTCAAAATCATAGAAAATTTATTGGTATTGAAGTAAATGATGATTATTTTAATTTAGCTATTGATAGACTTTTAAAAACTAAGGAAACGTCAAGTGATGATTACTCGCGAAATTGAACTTCTATTGAAAAGAGAATTTCCAACAAGAACACTCAAAGTAGACAAAAAGTAAGTTAGTCTACTTTTTTTAATAATTTTTAAAAAGATTTATTTTAGTTAAATAAAAAAACAGATTTCTCTGTTCAATAATTCTATTTAACAACTAATTCTCCTTGCTCAGATTTCTTCTTTTTAATTTTATAAAAGATATACAAGTGAGTGGTAACCACACCAATCCCAGTGAGTAAGGGGTAAACGATGAATGTGAGTTCATATTACGCATAGTAGGTATTATTACTCAGCATAATAAACGAATAACCATCATGCTATGTCAATTAGTAGATTCTTTCAATCATATTTAAAATGAGATTTATTAAATAGAAACGTATTGACAATCATCATTGAATAGAATATAACAATTGATAGACCAGTCATAATTGTTAGAGTTAATAAGTTAACAGGATTATAGATTCAAAAGTTAAATGCTAATATAATCCCAATTAAAGAAAAATAAATGAGGTAGTGCGTAAATAATACAAGCGAACTTTTCTTGTAGCTTGCATGATGTTAAGCCATATAATTTGCGCTTCTAATATACATCAAGAATAGTCAAGAATAATCAGCATACTTAATACTAAATATCACACTAAACTGTCTTGTGATTTTTCAGATGTAATTACGTGGAATATAGAAATAATCATCTCACCAAAGAAAATAATAACTAAAAAACCAACTCTTTCAAGTAAATGCTGAAAGTTGAATTTTCCGACCTTCGTCTTAGAGAATGCAAATATTATTGCAAGAATTCAATCTAAAGAAGGGGCTAAGAAAATTAGGATTATTCCATATGGGTAGTTAATGATGAGTCCAATTCATACAAGTAAAGCCTGTATGAACTTTGTACCAAGATTATTCTTTGTTCCTTATTATGTCAGTTAACAATAAATCTGTAAGTATATTGAATACCCATACTTAATAAAATAAGTAAATAGATTATATTAAAGAACATAAAAGTTTGGTCCATTCAATGTTAAATGAGTAAATAAATAACATTAAAAATGCTATATCAACAAGTGTGAAAATCCTATCAGGAACATTATCTGTCCCATAAAGGTAAAAGTACATTGTCTTATGGATTCAAATATTAAGTAGGATGATTAAGACACCGAAAAATTTAAGGATATCTAAGCTGAAAATTGATGCATGAGCTACATCATGAGAAGAACCGTGTTCACCTAAATTAAAGATACCGACAAGTTGGCTAATAACTAAAACAAAGACAAAGTCGTAAAAGAGTTCGATGAGTGCAACCTTTTAGCTATTTTCTTGATTTTGTTTATATTCCTCCTTTTGTATAAATTGCATTGTTTAAATACAAAAAGTTAAAATTTAGCAGATATTTTAATGAAATTTAAATGTTTTGATAAAGAAGGTCAAAAATAAAAAACACCTTAGCATAGCTAAAGTGCCTTATATGTTTAATTGAATTTAGAAATTATAATTCGTTAATTGTTCCACCTAATTTAGCAAAAGCTTCTTTAGCTGATGCTGATGCTTTGTGTACATCGATTGTTAATTTCTTTGTTAATGTACCATTTCCTAATAATTTAACAGGCATATTTCTTTTAATTAAGTTTACACTGAATAAAGCTTCAATTGTGATTACATCACCGTCGTTAAATCTTGTTTCTAAATCAGCAAGGTTGATTACTTGGTATTCAACGTGGTTAACATTGTTAAATCCACGTTTTCCGATTCTACGGAATCATGGTGTTTGACCCCCTTCGAATCCTAATCTGTGACCTTTACGTTTGTTTTGACCTGATTGTCCTTTACCAGCTTGTTTACCTTTTCCAGCAGCGTGTCCTCTACCTTTACGGTGTTTTTCTGGTCTTGAACCTTCTGTGAATTTTAAAGTATTTAATTTAATTGCCATATTATAAATCCTTAACTTCTTTGTCTCTGATTTCAGCGATTTCTTCGACAGTTCTCATGTTTAATAATGCTTTAACTGTAGCTTTAACAACGTTTGCTTTTGAACGAGATCCATATGTTTTTGTAACGATATCTGTGTATCCAGCTAATTCAACAACAGCACGAACTGTTCCTGAAGCAATAAGTCCTTTTCCTTTTGGAGCAGGTTTTAAAATTACTTTAGATGCTAAGAATTTAGCAGTAATTTCATGTGGAACTGTACCATTAACTACTGGTACTGAAACAAGGTTGTTTTGTGCATCTTTAACAGCTTTCTTGATAGCATCTGGAACTTCGTTTGCCTTACCGTGTCCAAATCCTACAAGACCTTTTTTGTTTCCAACTACAACAAAAGCTGAGAAGCTGAATCTTCTTCCACCTTTAACAACTTTTGTAACACGAGCAATGTCAACTACTTTTTCTGAGAATTCTGATTCGAATTTAGGAGCTGCTTGACGTGGTCTTCTGTTCATTGGTTTTCTGTTTGCACGTTCTTGTTTGTTTTCTGTAGCTTCTGATTTAACTGTTCTTGGTCTTCTTGCTGTAACTTCTTTTGTTCCAGCTTCTAATTTAACTTCTTTTTTGTTTTCCATTAGAATTTAACTCCTTGTTCTCTTACTGCTTCTGCAAATGCTTTAACACGTCCATGGTAGATGTATCCACCACGGTCAAAAACGATTTCTGTAATACCTAATTTGTTAATTTTTTCACCCATTAATTTACCTAATTCTGATGCTGCAGCGATGTTTCCTGAGTATTTTTCATTTTTAAGTGTTGAAACACTTGCTAATGTAACACCTTTTGTGTCATCGATTAATTGAGCATAGAAGTTTTGGTGTGATTTGAATACATTTAAACGAGGTTTTGTAGCTGTACCGCTAATGTGTTGACGTAAACGAACATGTTTAACTTTTCTAGCTGCGTTTCTTGATTTTGCTTTCATTTTATTCACCTAGCAACTCCTAAATTATTTAGAAGCTGTTTTCCCTTCTTTACGTCTAATTTTTTCACCTTTGTAAGAAATACCTTTACCTGAGTACACGTTAGGTTTTCTGATTGCTCTAACTACTGAAGCAAATTGTCCAACTTGCTCTTTGCTAATTCCAAATACTGAAATTTCTGTAGGTTTAGCAACTGTAACTTTTAATTCTGATGGAACTTGTTTTGAAACTGGGTGTGAGTATCCAGCGTTAACTACAAGTTCATTTCCTCTAAGTTCAGCTTTGTACCCAACCCCTTTGATTTCTAAATCAATTTGGAACCCTTCTGAAACTCCCTTGATCATGTTTGCGATAAGAGCGTTTGTTGTTCCATGTAATTGTTTTGTTTGTTTGTTTTCGTTTGCACGTACTGTTGTAACTTGGTTGTTTTCTACTTGTACTTTGATTAATGGACTAAATGTTCTTTCTAATTTTCCGTGTTTTCCTGAAACTGTAACTGTGTTACCGTTAACTGAAACTTCTGTTCCAGCAGGAATAACTAAAACTCTATTTCCAACACGAGACATACTAATTATCAAATGTAAGCGATGATTTCACCACCAACATTAGCCTCCTTAGCTTGTTTTCCTGTCATTAATCCTTTTGAAGTAGAGATGATTACTGTACCGTAACCTGATAAAACACTAGGAATTTCATCTGCTTTAACGTAAGTTCTAAGACCTGGCTTAGAAACTCTTTTAAAGTCAACGATAGCTTGTTTGTTTTTCTTGTATTTTAATGTAACTACTAATTCTTTGTTTACACCTTCACCTGAAACTGTGTAAGATGCAATGTACCCTTCTTCTAAAATTAACTTAACAATAGCTTCTTTTTTAGTTGAATATGGAATTGAAACAGTTTTATGTTTTCTAATGTTAGCGTTTTTGATTCTAACAACTAAATCTGAAATTGGATCTGTAATAAACATAATTATCAACTCGCTTTCTTCATACCTGGAATTTTACCTTCGTGTGCAAGGTTTCTAAAGCAGATACGACATACTTTGTATTTTCTTAAAACTGAGTGTGGACGTCCACATAATTCACAACGTGTGTAAGCACGTGTTGAGAATTTAGGGTGACGTTTAGCTTTTGCGATTAATGCTTTTCTTGCCATAAACTATTTAGCTCCTTTTTTTTCGAATGGTACACCAAGTGCTTCTAATAATGTTTTAGCTTCTTGGTCAGATTTAGCTGAAGTTACAATAATAACGTCAAGCCCTTTGATTTTACGGATTTTGTCAAATTCGATTTCTGGGAAGATGATTTCTTCTTTAATTCCTAAGTTGTAGTTACCTCTTCCATCGAAAGCTTTTGGATTAGCTCCACGGAAGTCACGAATACGTGGCATTGCAACATTGATTAATTTGTCTAAAAAGTCTCACATTCTTTCTCTACGAAGTGTAACTTTTCCACCCATAGGCATACCTTCACGAAGTTTTCATGAAGCGTTTGATTTTTTAGCTGTTGTTTGGTATGGTTTTTGAGAAGAGATTAATGTTAATTCATTTAAAACTTCTTCAATAGCTTTTGAGTTGTTGATTTCTTTTCCAGCTGTCATGTTTAATACAACTTTTTCGATTCTTGGAACTTCCATTGATGATTTATATTGGTATTTTTCTTTTAAAGCAGGAACTGCTTTTTCTAAATAAACATTTTTTAACATATTAGATTTCCTTTTGTGTTCTTTTTGCGATTCTTACTTTTTTACCTTTGTCATCAATTTTGTATCCGATTTTTGAGATTTGTGCTGGTTTATCTTTTGTAGCTTTTTTAACTAAATATGCAACATTTGAAACGTGGATTGGAGCTTCTTTTTCTGAAATTGAACCATCTTGGTTTTGGTGTGAAGGTTTGTTGTGTTTTTTAACAATATTTACACCTTTAACGATAACTTTGTTTTCTGAACGTAAGATTTTTTCGATTTGACCTGTTTTTCCTTTATCTTTACCGGCAATAACCATAACTTCATCATTAACTTTGAATTTGATTTTGTTCATAACTTATCTCCTTATAAATAAATTAAAGTACTTCAGGTGCAAGTGAAACGATTTTTGGGTATTTTTCTCTAATTTCACGAGCAACAGGTCCGAACACACGTGTTCCACGTGGTGTTCCATCTTCTTTTAAAATTACAACTGCGTTATCATCAAAACGAATGTATGTACCATTGTCACGGTGAATTCCGTAAGCTGAACGTACAACTACTGCTTTAACAACTTGCCCTTCTTTAACCATACCGTTTGGAATAGCTTTTTTAACTGAACATACAATAACATCACCAATGTTTGCTGTTTTTTTCTTTGACCCACCTAAAACACGAATAACACCGATTTCTTTAGCACCTGAGTTATCAGCAACGTTTGCTCTAGATAATTCGTGAATCATTAGTTATTTCCTTCGATTGCAGTTTGTTTAACTTCTACTAATCTGAAGTGTTTTGTTTTTGATAATGGTCTTGTTTCCATAATAACAACGATGTCACCTAATTTAGCAACATGGTTTTCATCATGAACAGCAAATCTTTTTGTTGATTTGTAACGTTTTGAATATAATGGGTGTTTTTTGTATGTGTCAACTGCTACGATGATTGTTTTTGCTGTTTTACCAGCAGAAACAACTGTTCCAACTAAAGTTTTTCTTGAGTTTCTTTCCATAATTATTTAGCTCCTTTTTTTTCATTTAAAGCTGTTTTAACTTTAGCAATGTCTTTTCTAATGTTTGCAATTTTGTGTGTTTCTTTTAAATCACCTGTAACGTTTTTATATCTTAAAGTAAATAATTCTGCTTTAAGTTGTTCAACTAATGTGTTTAATTCATCAACTGATTTGTTTTTTAATTCTTTGTAAAGCATTATTTATCCCCTTCTTCTCTTTTGATAATTTTTCATTTAACAGGTAATTTGTGACCAGCTAATCTTAAAGCGTCTCTTGCTACATCTTCTGCAACACCTGACACTTCGAACATAACTGTATTAACTTTAACTGCTGTATATCATAATTCAGGAGTACCTTTTCCTGATCCCATACGTACACCAATTGGTTTAGATGTTTTAGCAAAGTGAGGGAAAATACGGATAATAACTTCCCCTTCACGTCCCATTCTACGTGTAGCAGCAATACGAGCTGATTCAATTTGACGAGCTGTTACTCAAGCAGATGTTACAGCTTGTAAACCAAATTCTCCAAAAGAAACTTTGTTTCCTTTTGTTGCTTTACGTTTGTCGTGTCTTTGAATGAATGGTTTTCTGTATTTGGTTCTTTTTGGTTGAAGCATTATTTATCCCCTTCCAATTTTTCACCTAATGATACTCAAACTTTAACACCAATTGCACCGTATGTTGTTCTAGCAGTAGCTGTAGCGTAATCAACATCTTGTCTTAATGTGTGAAGTTTCATTTCTCCTTCTGAGTACCCTTCTGTTCTAGCCATATCAACTCCGTTTAAACGTCCTGAAACAGCTGTTTTGATACCTTTAGCACCAGCACGCATTGCATTTCTAATAGCAATTTTTTGTGCTGAACGGAAACTTTCACGGTTTTCTAATTTTGTTGCAATCATTTCTGCAAGTAATTTTGCATTTAAATCTGGATTTTTAAGTTCTAAAACTTGAACATTTAAGTTTAAGTTTTTGTTTTTAATAAATTTTGATAATGCTAATGTTAAGTCTTGAATGTTTTTACCTTCAGCACCTAACATAGCAGCTGGTTTAGCTGTGTGAACTAAAACTGTAACTTTGTTGTTTGCGTTACGTTTTACTTCAACTTTACCAATTTGGTATTGACGTACTAATTTATCAAAGAATTTGTAGATTTTAGCATCTTCAACTAAGTATGAACCAAAGTTAGCTTTTTCTGCAAATCATTGTGAGTTGTGAGCTTTTGAAATTCCGTAACGGAAACCATTTGGATTAACCTTTTGTCCCATATTAATTTCTCTCCTCTAATGTGATTGATAAATTTGATGTACGTTTTAAGATAGAGTAAGCTCTACCTTGGCTTCTTGGTTGGAATCTTTTAAGAGTTGGACCTTCATTTACATAAACTTCTTTTACGAATAATTTTGTAGCATCTAAACCATGGTTGTGTGTTGCGTTAGCAACAGCTGAGTTTAATAACTTGATGAAAATAGGAGCTGATTTTTTGTTTGTGTTGTGTAATAACCCTAAAGCAACAGTTACATCTTTACCTCTAAATAAGTTTGCAACTAATTTAGCTTTAGATACACTAACTCTTTGCAATTTAACGTGAGCTTTTGCTTGTTGTTTTTGCATTATTTCTTCTTCCCTTTATCTGCACCGTGACCAGAGAATGTTCTAGTTGGTGAGAATTCTCCTAATTTGTGACCTACCATGTCATCTGTAACGTAAACTTCAACAAATTGTTTTCCGTTGTGAACTGCAAATGTTAATCCAACGAAGTTAGGGAAAATTGTTGAACGTCTTGATCAAGTTTTAATTGGTTTTTTAGGTGCTTTTCCTTCAACGATAGCATCTACTTTTTTAAGTAAATGGTCATCTGCGAATGGACCTTTTTTAAGACTACGTGCCATTATTTAGCATCCTTTCTTCTTCTTAAAATAAGTTTATTTGAAGATTTCTTAGTTTTTCTTGTTTTAACTCCAAGAGCTTTTTTACCTCATGGTGTAAGAGGAGCTTTACGACCAACTGGTTGTTTACCTTCTCCTCCTCCATGTGGGTGATCTACTGGGTTCATTACTGATCCACGTACTGTAGGTCTAATACCTTTGTGTCTGTTAATTCCAGCTTTACCAATATTTACTAATAAGTGTTCTTCGTTTCCTACAACACCAATTGTTGCACGGCAACGAGCTAAGATACGACGTGTTTCACCAGATTTTAATCTTAACACTACGTATTTTCCATTGTCATCTTTACCAAGGATTTGAGCTGATGTACCTGCACTACGTGCAATTTGTCCTCCAGCACCTGGTTGCATTTCAATATTGTGTACAAATGTACCTTCAGGAATGTTTGAAAGTGGTAATGTGTTACCAACAATAATATCTACGTTGTCTCCTGAAACAACTTTTTGTCCTAATTTAATACCTTTAGGAGCTAAAATGTATTTTTTTTCTCCATCTGCATATACAACTAAACTAATGTTTGCTGATCTGTTTGGATCATATTCAATAGTTTTTACTGTAGCAGGGATGTTATCTTTATTACGTTTAAAGTCTACAAGTCTGTAGAATCTTTTAACACGTCCTCCATGATGTCTAACAGTAATTTTACCTTGGTTGTTACGTCCAGCATGATTTTTTAAATTCACTAAAAGTGATTTTTCTGGAGCGTGACCTGATAAGTTTTGTCTGTAATCAAGAGTAGACATGTTTCTACGACCATTTGTAGTTGGCTTAAAATGTTTAATAGCCATTTGTCTTCTCCTTTGCTTAAAAATATTTGGGGATTTGCAAGATTATCTTTTAAGCAACTATTAAAACCCCTTAACTAATTGTTTGATTTGAACATAAAGTTCATCGGATTTAATTATTCTCCACCAACTTTACGTTTTGTAGTAGTTTTCTTAACTGCTGTGTTTGCTTTTTTAGCTGTTGTTTTTTTAGCAGCTAATTTAGCAGCAGCTTTTTTCTCAACTTCTGAAGCTTTAGAAGCTTTTGCTTTTTTAGCTTCATCTGCTTTAGCTTTAGTTTCAGCTAAAACTGCTTCTTCAGCGTCTGATGGAACATAGTTTAATGTTGAACCTTCTTTTAAAGTAACCATAGCTTTTTTGTAACGGTTTGTAAATCCGTGGAAACGTCCTACGTTTTTAGCTTTTTTATCAACTTTGATTGTTCTAACTTTGTCAACTTTAACTTGGAAAATTGTTTCAACAGCTTGTGCAATTTGGAATTTGTTTGCGTGGAAGTCTACTTTAAATGTGTAAACACCTTTAGCTCTTTGAATGTCTGATTTTTCAGTTAAAACTGGAGCTTTAATGATTCTTGTTAATTCCATTATTTAATTCTCCCTTTTAATAATTCAAGACTTTCGTTTGAAACAATCATAACGTCAGCAGCAATAGCAGCTTCAACTGTTAATGAGTTAGCTTTAACAACTGTAACGTTTGGTAAGTTTCTAACTGATTTGTAAACCATTGTGTTTTCTGTAACAACTAAAACATGTTTTAAGTTTGCTACTTGTAATTCAGCTAATTTAGCAGCAACTGTTTTTGTTGAGATTGTGTCTAATGCTAAATCATCAACGATAACAGCTTGATCTTGTGCTAATAATGTTAAAGCTGAAATAAATGCACGGAATTTAACTTTCTTGTTAACTTTAAGTGAGTAGTTTCTGTTTGGTTTAGGTCCGAATGCTCTTCCCCCTCCAACTCAGATTGGTGAACGCATAGAACTGTGACGTGCTCTACCTGTTCCTTTTTGTCTTCAAGGTTTTTTACCTGAACCACTTACTTCTGAACGGTTTTTAACTTTGTGTGTTCCTTGTCTTCTTGATGCTCTCTCTGATAAGATTGAGTCAAATACTGCTTGTTCATAAATTTTTTCACTAGCAAATAATTGTGCTGGTAAATCTGCTTTATGAGCAACTTTAGCAACGTTTTTGTCTTTTTGAACTGTAACTTTAGCTGATTTTGCAGCAGCTGGTTTTGTTGAAGCTTTTTTAGCTGGAGCTGATTTAGCAGTAGCTTTTTTAGCTGTTGTAGATTTTTTAACTGTTTCTGCCATAAATTATTCTCCTTTGTTTGCTTCTGCAGCATCAATTAATTCTTGTAATTGTTGTGCGTTCATTCCAACTGTAACTTCAATGTTGAATTTTTTAGCTTTTTCAATAAGTTCGTTCATTAACATAGCTTCTTTAACGTTTACTAATTTAATTTCTTCACGGCTTGGTAATCCTTTAACCGCTTCTTTTACTACTACGAATGATTTTTTAGGTCCTGGAATTGAACCTTTGATTAATAATAAGTTGTTTTCTACATCTACTTTAACAACTTCTAAGTTTTGAACTGTTGTTTTAACATGTCCAAGGTGTCCTGGCATTGTCATACCTTTGTAAACACGGTTACCTGAGATATCCCCAAGTGATCCTGTTTGTCTAATAGGTTGAGATCCTCCACCTCCACCGTGAGATTTAGGCCCGATGTGTTGGTTATGTCTTTTAATTGTACCAGCGAACCCTTTCCCTTTTGATGTACCTGTAACGTCTACAAGTTCACCTGCTTTAAAAATGTCAGCTTTAATTAAATCTCCAAGTTCGTATCCTGACATATCACGAACTTCTTTAACGAAGCGCTTAGGTGTTGTTGAAGCTTTAGCAAAGTGACCAATTTCAGGTTTGTTTGCTCTACTTGCTTTTTTATCAGCTGTAGCAAGTTGTGTTGCAACGTAACCATCTTTGTCGTTTGTTAAAACTTTTGAAACAACATTTGGTTGTACTTCGATTACTGTAACAGGAACACTTTTTCCTGATTCAGTAAAGATTTGAGTCATACCAACTTTACGTCCTAAGATTCCTTTCATATTGTCTCCTTAAAAATTGGGTATTAAATTTGATTATTTAACTTTAACTTGAATATCCACACCAGCTGGTAATTCAAGTCTTTGTAATTGATCTTGAGTTTTAGCAGAAGGATCGGTAATTACAACTAATCTTTGGTGTGTTCTGCTTTCGAATTGTTCACGGCTTTTCTTGTTAACGTGAACAGATCTTAAGATAGTAATTTCATCTCTTTTTGTAGGTAAAGGAATTGGTCCACTTACTTTAGCATCTGTTGCTTTTGCAATTTCGTAAATTCTTTTTGCAGCAGCATCAACTAATGCGTGGTCAAACCCTTTAACTTTGATGTTTAACTTACTCATTGTTGTCTCCTTTGTTCTTGATTTTGAACATAGCTCCTTTTAAAAACCCAACGTGTCCTCAACAACATTTTGGCACGTTGGCAACCTTAAAATTCATAGCTATAGTTGCTTATTGATTATATAGTAAAAATTAAAAAACAGAAACCGAAATTTCTGTTTTTATTTCTAGCAACTCCTCTCCGTGTATCAAGGAGCTTTTTCTTATGAAATTTTCTTTAAAATTCAGTTATTTAAAATCTGAAATGGAACCCTGAGTTTCCAAGTTGGAAGCTCATTTTTTATAATTTTTAAACTCTACTTATATACTATGTATATAAGTAAAAAATCAAAAATTTTTATTTTTTACAATGATTACAATGATAATAGTGTATAATTAAAGCATGAGCAATTACATTTTATATAAAAGAAACAACCCAAAAGGTATCTATTTAGCAATTGGAATTTCAAAAGGTTATGGTAAAGGAATTGGCGATTTAGTCGGTTTAGGCTATTGAGAAGAAATCAAAGATAAATATTCTTTGCAAAACATTGATGATTTAAAGGCAATCGCAAAATTAGTTCCATTTACAAACAACAAAGTTGAAGCAAAGAGCAAATTTTTTGAATTGCTAGAGCCAACATCTGTTGAAACCAATGTTAAAAATGTTGGAATTGATTTAATTTACAAAATTATCAAAGAACTAGACTTATTTAGTTCATTGCCAAAAAGCAAGCACAAATCATTAGAAGAAGTTCTTGAATTTATCATTGGAACCAGAATTATTTTTCCAAGAAGCTACATTTGTCAATATAAAAACAAAAATGATTTTTACACAATGTTGAAATTAAAAAATCATCAATTTATAACTATTTTGATACTTTTTAACAAATAAAGAAACTATTTTGTTCAATCTTTACAATAAATTACAAGAGTTAACTAATAGAAACAGTAAACAATTACACTTTGACAATACAACTGTTTATTTTGAAAGTTTTTCAAGAAAAGGCGTAAGACAAAAAGGTTTTTCAAAAGACGGCAAACATGATGAAGACCAAATTGTAATAGCAATGGCAACAGACAATAATGGAATACCTTTTCATTACAAAATTTTTGAAGGAAATACTGCCGATTCACAAACTTTAATTAAGTTTTTAATTGAAATGGAAAGAATTTACAAAATTAAAGACGTGTCAATTATTGCCGACAGAGAATTAGTCAAAATGCTAACTTAAGATTTTTAGAACAGAAAGGATATAAATACATCGTTCAAAAACGTATTGATAACCTTAGCGAAGCAGACAAAAAATTCATCATTGAAGATAAAGATTATATGTTGGAACATGAAATGTTTTCAAAAAGCAGATTTGTGGAATCTGTTTGAGCAAACAATAGAAAAAGAAAAGATTTAATCAAACACTTAGAAAACAAATAGTTTACTTTAGTCCAGCAAAGAGAAGCTTGACAGATTAAAAGAGCTTTTTCGATATCAAAATATGAGAAAAATCAATAAATAATGTAATTTGCTTAAGCGATCTTGTTCCAGAATATAAGAAAAAATATATGGATGTTGAAGGCAAAACAATTGCCAAACTAAATTACTCTAAAATTAAAAAAATAGCTGATCAAGATGGTTTCTATATGATTGAAACCAACATACCAGATTTAACAGCGCAAAGAGCTAATGAAATTTATAAACAACAATGAAAAATTGAAGAAGGTTTTAGAACATTGAAATCTTCGCTTGAAGTTAGACCGATGTTTGTTCATAAAGATTCTCACATTCAAGCACATGTTTTCTTGTGTTTCTTAGCATTGATTGTCTTAAAATACTCAATTTACAAACTTAAAAAGTTCTATGAAGATAATGGTGAAATTCAAAAGTAACTATGAATATGTTTATAGATGCCTTAAAACTTATAACAATAACAACTAAAACTGTAAATGGTAAAGTTGTTGTTGAAATCATTAATAATTTAGATCCAAATCATTACGAATTAAACAAAATATATAAAGATTTTTCATTTGTTATAGAAAATCTATCATTGTAATTAAAAATACAAAAAACGAAAACGCCTTATTTATAGGTGTTTTCGTTTTTAACCCTTTTAACTTGGAAACTCAGGATATAGTAAAAATTAAAAAACAGAAACCGAAATTTCTGTTTTTATTTCTAGCAACTCCTCTCCGTGTATCAAGGAGCTTTTTCTTACGAAATTTTCTTTAAAATCCAGTTATTTAAAATCTGAAATGGAACGTATTCATAAGCTTTTTCTTGAATAGTTTGGCCTTGTAATAACATCATTGTAGGAACCTTTAAAACTTGTCATTTTGTATTAGGAACTCTGAATAATTGAGCTTCTTCAGCATCCACATTAATGAAACGAATTCTATGATTTCCTTCATATTCTTTGGCAATTTCCTCTACAATAGGTCTCATCATTTTACAATCACCACATCATTGAGTAGTGAAATTTAAGAAGATTAATTCGTTATCTTTGTTAGCTTCAATTATTTTTTTAGCTTCTTCTCATTTTAAATTTTCAAACATATTCACCTCTAAACAGCTAAAAGTGATAAAGCGATCATAGGGTCTTTATCAGTTGCTTTAAATATTTTTTTTCTAATTGTTTTACGTAATTTTTCATTTAAATCATACATACGTTTGCAGCTATTTGATTTAACTACATCTACAACGATTTGTTTAATTAAGTTAGTCATTTGCTCTTGCTCAGAAATATCAATAACACCAACATAATTAATGTGTAATTGTCCTGTTAAGTTACGTGTTTTCGAATCGTACATAATATTGATTACAATAACACCTTCTCTACCTAAAAATTCTCTTTCAGAAATAACTTCAGATGAAATGTCTCCAACTCCGAAACCATCAATAATAGTAGTTCCAACTTCTTTAACTTTTCCATTGTGACTAAATAATTTACCATCAATAAAGTGAGCTATTTTTCCATTCATTAAGACAAGTGTATTGATGTCTTGAACATTCTTAAGTTCATCATTAATGTAATCACTAGCTGAAACTAAATATCTGTATAAACCTTGAGCAGGCATGAATACATCTGGTTTAAGAACTTTTACAAGTGAAACTAAATCATCTCTTGTAGGTCTTACGTAGAAGAACATTTTTTCACTAATATCAAATAGGTTGTGTGTGATTTTAGCTATTTCATCCATTGTTTGTGCATAATCAGACTCAAGACCATTAACTGGTGGAGCCAACATAATTACAGTGTCACTAGGTTTGATTTTTAAATAAACGTCATTATTTTCTGTAATTCTATTGAAACGTGAATAAAGTCTTTCAGTTGATGCAGTAATTAAAACAATAGCATTTGAATGCTTATTAATTTGTCTGTGGTCAATTAATTTTGGTAATGGCACTACTGTTGAGAATTTAGAAATTAAATCTAATAAATCAGCATATGTTTTTCCATATGGAACTACTGGTCTATTGTATTTGATTGCTAAATCTAAAACTTGTTGCAATGTAACCATTTCTTCACCATAGGCACCAACAATTATTTTTTCATCAGGATTCGCTTTCTTGAAAATGTCATCAAGTTCGGTATATGCATTATATTTTTCGATTCCTCTACCTGAAACGTTTGATTTACCAGCATCTGAAACGATAGCTACAATTTTTCTACCTTCAAAGTATTTTGCAAGTAATGGGAAGTAAACTTTTCCATAAATTCCTAAGTTACCTTCAACATAGTTAAACATAAATAAGTAGTCACCTGTTTTAGTTTGGAAGTTAAACCCAATGTTTCC
This sequence comes from Mycoplasma sp. 2045, assembly GCF_024582715.1. Lineage (GTDB taxonomy): Bacteria > Bacillota_I > Bacilli_A > Mycoplasmatales > Metamycoplasmataceae > Mycoplasmopsis. The sequence continues at coordinate 84,141 of NZ_CP102083.1, read as the reverse complement.
GGGCATTGAACCTGTTAATCCAAAAGGAACGATTGTTAAATCACCAAATTGAAGTTTTTGTCTAATAACTTGAACTTGTCCTTTTTTAAGTTGAATATCGTATTTTGTAATTCTGTCAATAACTAAAACTTGATTAAATGCAGAAGTATAGATTTTAAGGTTAGGAATTTTCATTAATAATCAAGGGATTGCACTGAATGTTTCATTCTTAATGTCTGTGATGAATAAACCTTTAATTCTGTCTTTGTTTTTGATTAAATAATCAAAATTTGGAATAAGTGTATTAACACCATTTGACATATTTAAAGGCACCTTAGCACCTGCATTAACTATAAAAATGTCATCATTATATTCAAAAACATAACAGTTTTTACCGTTTTCGTCTTGTCCTCCAAGAGCGAAAATATTTACATTTTCCATATTTTTCTCTCTTTCATTATGTATTATGTGTTTTAAAAGTAAGGAATAATTAGTTTGCTAATTAATTTTTTAATTATAGCAAATTGATTTTTTGAGGGTAAAAATAAAAACACCTAATACATAGGTGTTTTAGTAATTAATTACTTAATCCAAATTACTTAACAACGTGTTCTGTAATTTGATCGTTTTCAACAACTAAGAAAGCATCTCCTTGTTGAATTCCGTATGGTTCTAATGCTGAAACAGCATTTTCGTGATCTTGTTTTACAAGAGGGAATAATGATTCTGAATCAACTGAGTTTCATACTGATGAATATGAACCGAATGCATTGATTAATAATGGATCATTTACAATACCAATAACTGTTGAGTTAGGTCTGAATTTAGCAACTTCTTTTAATAAAGCTCCTGTTCTTGATAAAACAACAACATATTTGTATTTTCCTTCTTGTGCTTTTTGAGCTATTGAGTAAGCAATTTGTGAACGTTTGTTTGATTGATCTGAATTTTTTCAAACTTTTTCTAATTGAATTTCGTAGTAGTTTCTTGAGTAGAATTCTTTTTCTGCTCTTCTTGAAATAGCTGACATTGTTTTAACAGCCTCTAATGGGAATGAACCGTTTGCACTTTCTCCTGAAAGCATTGTTGAGTCAGCTCCTAATTCAACTGCGTAGTAAACGTCTGTAACTTCAGCACGTGTTGGGTGTGGTGAGTTTTCCATTGAGTCTAACATTTGTGTTGCGACAATAACTGGTTTACCAGCTTCACGACATTTTCTAATGAACATTTTTTCATAGTATGGAACATCGTAGTAAGGAATTTCTAATCCTAAGTCTCCACGAGCAACCATAATACCGTCTGATGCTTCAATAATTTCATCAATGTTTACACATCCTAAGTGTGATTCGATTTTTGAGAAGATTTGAACGTGTTTTCCACCGTTGTCATCTAATAATTTTCTTAATTCTTTAACGTTTTTAGCTGAGTTAACAAATGAAGCAGCAACATAGTTAATTCCACTTTGAATTCCGAATTTAACGTCGTTGATGTCTTTTTCAGCTAAGAATGGTAATGAGAAGTCAACACCTGGTAAGTTAACACGTTTGTTTGTTTTTAATTTGTGTGTGTTTTCAGCTTTAACTTTTACGTAACCATTTCCAACTTCTGTAACTACTGTTGATAATTTACCATCATCAATTAAAACTTGGTTTCCAACAGATAAGTCTTGTGCCATATCATATGCAACTGTAATTTCTGTTGATGTACCTTCGTGTGAAAGATATTTATCTTGTGTTGTGTAGATGATCATTTCTGTACCTGATTGCACAACTTGAGCTCCATCTTTCATTTTTCCAATACGAATTTCAGGTCCTTTAGTATCTAACATAAGAGAAACTGGAACTTTTAATTCTTGTGAAACTCTTTTTCCTAATGTAAATTTATTTAATTGTTCTTCGTGTGAACCGTGGCTAAAGTTTGCTCTAATTGTTGTTACACCATTTTGAACTAATGATAATAACATATCATAGTTATCACTTGATGGACCAATTGTAGCAACTAATTTAGTTCTTTTATCAGTAATTTTCATATTGCTCCTAGTAATTAAATATATATTTAAAATATAAACATATTTTACAACATTTTTTAAGTTTTACCTTATGGTAGTTTGTAATTAGTTCTATATTTTTATTCCTATGCACAAGTAATAAAAAACACAATGTGCTAATTGTTAGAACATTGTGTAAACAAATAACTTATTAAGCTTATTGATTTAAAAATGAAACGTCGTGACTAAGTTCAATTGTATTATCACTTGTTAATGCAAATACAGATTTAGCAGTTAAATCATCTTTTGTAGCTTTTAAAACATTTTGATTGAATACTAAATGAACATTTAATGTGTTATCTGTCATTGTAATTGTCGATTGTACTCAATCAATTGCGACTAAATCATTGGCTTGTAAATCAAAGTTAGCTTTGATAAATTCAGGTTTAGTTTCTTCATTTAAAGTAGTTACATAATCGTTTAATGCTTGAATAGATGAGTAGTTAGCTTTTAATTTTTCTTCACTTAATGTAAGTGATTTATTAATTAATGTTGAATATTTATTATCTGCAGCAACCGTTGCAAATCCTGTTAACTCATAAACATGTTGTTCTGCAGCTTCATTTTCACTATTTAGTTTTTTAAATTGTAAATATAAAGTTCCTGTTTCATCATTTGCATATGAAGTAAATTCGATGTTTGACATAGTGTAGAAGATATTTTCAGTTGTTGCATCATCTTTATAAACAAATGTAAATAATTTACCTGCGTCAGTTTTAGCAGCTTGTTCTGAAGTCATTACATTTTGAGTTTTAAGTTCTGCTAATCATTTATCTTTGTTTCAATTTGTATCACCGATTTGAAGAATTGGAGAACTAGCAAATTCTGAAGCTAAATGAGTTGATTTATCTAATGAACCTGTTGAAACTAATGAATAATTTTCAATTGTCGGTCTAACAGCATCTAAGAATGATAAATCAACATTAGCATCAACTTTATTATTCTCTTCTAAATTAAACACTGATTGTGCACTTAAATTTTCTTTTGTAGAAGCTAATACATTTAAGTTGTATGAAATACTTAATTTCATTATTTTGTCCTCAAATGTAACTTGCAGACTGCTTCAATTAAAATCAGTTAATTTAGATGATTCTTTTGTTGAGAAATGATTTTTAATAAATTCAACTTTTTTATCTTGCTCTAAGGCTTCAAAGTGTGTTTTTAAAGCGTCTGAAGATTTGAATTCTTTAAATAATTTTTCAGTATCAGCAGTTAATGTAGCAATCGTTAAATTAGCATATGGATTTTTAGTAGTCAATGTTGCGAAACCAGTTAATTCAAAAATGTGAATTTTAACTGTATTTGCATTTTTATCTTTAACTAACATTTTAAGCAATAATGTACCTGTTAAATCGTTTGCATATGAAACAAATTCAATTCTATAACCTTGATCTTTGGCTTCTTGAGCAATCGCATTAAATACCATTCCATTGCTTGCTGTTAATTCAAATGATTTAATATTATCAACTTGATTTTTATCACTTTCAGTTTGGATTTTAGCAGCTGTAAGTTCTTTAATTCAAGCTGAATTATCTCATCTTGTTCCATTAATAGGAACTAATGGATTTGTTGCATATTCAGAAGCTAAATGTTTATCTTTAGTTAATGAACCAGTAACATTTAGATTAAAATCTGCATAATCTATATTAGTTTTTTTCTTTGATTGTTTAACCAATAATGCTGATGTAGCTGCTATTCCACCAAGAACAACAACTGAACCACCTAAAAGTAATAATGGTTTTAATGTTTGTTTAGTCAATTTCATTTTCATCTCCTGAAAGAGTTTGTGTTAAATCATCACTAAGTTGCTCAATTCCAACTTTTTTTTCTGAAGAAACTAAGAAATATTCAAAGTTTCCAAGTTGATTACGTAAGCTTTTAATGTGATTTAATAGTTGGTTTTTGTCTTTTTGTTTAAGTTTGTCAGTTTTTGTGAAAACTAGCTTAAACTTTATATTATTTGATATTAAAAAATTTAATTCAGGAACGTCTGTATTAGTAATTCCGTGTCTAGAATCAATTAATAAGTAAACACATCTAAGGTTTTCTCTTTCTGTTAAATATTCATAAATCATCTTCATCATTTTATCTTTTTGAGTTTGCGAAATTTTTGCGTAACCATAACCTGGTAAGTCAACTAAAACTGCTCCAAATTCATTTTCAAAATAGTTAATTAATTGTGTACGACCTGGTGTCTTAGATGTTTTTGCTAATTTCTTATTTTCAACAATTGCATTGATTAATGAACTTTTTCCAACGTTTGAGCGACCTCAAAAAGCAACTTCATAATTTGGATGTTCGTATCAATTTGTCCTGTTTGTAGATGATTTAATAAATTTAAACATTGTTCTAAATTCCTTTTTTGTTTTGTTTTGCTTTTTCTGTTTGTTCTTTATGTTGTTGTCTGATTTTAGTTGAAGAAATATTTGAGTTTTTATAATCAGGCATTATTATGATTGTTTCAAGATTATTATTTAAAGCATTATTTGCTGTAGCTAAATTGAGTTCATAATTAAAGTCAGTTTGATTTCTAGCACTACGTACAAGTCATTTTACATTTAATTGATGAGCTAAATCAGCTGTTAAATCAAAGTAGTTTTTTAAGACAACCACTTTATTGTTTTCTTGATATTTATTTTTAATTGCTTCAAAATTTTCTTCAATTCTTTCAATATTATCTTTATCAGGATTGTAAGTTACAACAACATAAATTTTGTCAAAAAGCTCGGTAGCTTTTTGCACTATTGATTCATGACCTTTATGAAATGGATCGAATGATCCGGGAAATAAAGCTATTTTAGTTTTGTTCATAAATTTTAATTGCATTTCTTGCAATAACTAATTCTTCATTTGTTCTAATTACATAAACTGGAACTTCTGAATCAGGTGCAGAAATTAAAGCGAATTCACCGATTGGTCCATAGTTAACTTCTGAGTTTAATTTAATGTTTTTGAAGAATAATTTATCTGTAATCATTTGTCTAATAATAGGTGTGTTTTCTCCAATTCCAGCTGTGAAAACAAGCGCATCTGGTTTACCACCAATTTTGTTTGCATAAACTGCTACATAGTCAGCAATTTTTTGTGAGTAAAGTTCAAGTGCAAATTGTGCATCTACATTTCCTTTGTTTGCTGCAGCACAAATATCTCTCATATCTGAAGAAATTGTAGAAACACCTAAAAGACCACTTTGTTTATTTAAAATATCTGTGAATTGATTGATATTTAAACCTGATTGGTTCATAACAAATTGATGAATTGAAGGGTCAATGTCACCGCTTCTTGTTCCCATCATTATACCGGCTAATGGTGTAAGTCCCATTGATGTGTCAAATGATTTTGAATCTTTAACAGCACATAATGAACCACCGTTTCCTAAGTGCATATTAACAAATGTTACAGTTTCCTTGTCTAAGATTTGAGCAAGTTTTTCTGTAATGTATTGGTGTGAAATTCCGTGAGCACCATATTTTTTGATTTCGTATTTTTCTACTAATTCTTTTGGTAATGCATATGAGCTATTTACTTTGTTAATTGTTGTATGGAATGCTGTATCAAAGTCACCTGATAATTTAGCGTGTGGGAAAACTTTTCTAAATCCGTAAATTGATTGCACTGCTCCTGGGTTGTGTAATGGCGCATAAATTGCAACTTTATCTACAATCTTAATTACTTCATCTGTGATTTTTGCTGTATTGTTAAAGTATGTACCACCTTGAACAATTCTAAATCCAATGTATTCAATTTCTTCTGGTTGGTGGATTAGGTTAATTTCTTCCATTAATTCATATAATTTGTTAACAGCAACTTCGTGATTTGGCATTGCTACTGTTTTTTCGAATTTTTGACCATTGAATTTAATTGAAATAGCTCCCTCAGGTAATGTAATTCTTTCAGCAATACCACTAGCGATTAATTCTAATGATTCTTTATCAAATAAACTTAATTTAATTGAGCTACTTCCTGCATTGATTACTAAAACTTTTTTATTCATTATTACTCCTTGTTTGTGTTTAAAATCGAAATAAGAATTGTTCCTATTATATCTTTTGTTGTTGCTCCTCTTGATAAGTCTGCAACAGTTTGATTAAATCCTAAAACAAAAGGACCATACGCATTGAATTTACCTAACTGCTGAATAAATTTGTAAGATATATTAGCTGAATTTAAATCAGGAAACACAAATACATTAGCATCTTGGTAATTGAATAAATCTTTTTTCTCTCTTATTTTGTTATTTAAGGCTGCATCAACTTGAACTTCGCTTGCATACACATTTTCGTGTGGATATTTTTCTGAAAACAATTTTGCTGCATTTGACATTTTTAAAGCTTGTGCACTTGAGTTTGAACCATTTGTTGAAAAGGACATAAATGCACCAGTTGGTTTATCGAGAACTTTTTTGCTAAAGTCCATAGCATTTTTAGTTATATCAACTAATTGTTCTTCAGTTGGCTCAATAATAAAAGAAGGATCAGAAACTACATAAGTTTGTGACTTTTTGTTAAGCACCATTGCTGATGAAATTGTGCTTGTTGTTTTATCTAAAACCCTTAGAGCACTACGATAAAATGATTTTGAAGTTGTGTTATATCCCCCTACAACAACGTCATATTTATGTGTTTTAGCAATGTACATACCAATGATGTTTCTTGTGTTTGAATCAAACTCAAGGTCAAGTTGATTTAAATCTAAATTAGGTTGATTTTTTAATCTAGATTGTATGTAGTTTTGCTTGACTTTTTGGATTTGGTCAAATGAGACAAAAACATCGTGTTTATCATTTGAGTTTTTAAATGATAAGTAGTTGATTATGATGTTTTTATTGAGCATTAATTTGTTTATTCAGAACCTTTGAGAAGGTGAATAAGTATCTAGTAAAAGCACTGTGTATTGGTGCTTTTTGTGTTTAATTTTTCAAAATATTGAGTGTAAAAGCATAGTATCCTTTTTAGTTTGTTATATTATACCAATAGTTTAGTTTTATGCTAATTGTATATAACTAAGTTATTTAGTGTTAAATAAAAAAATATCAGTTTGAATGTAAACTGATATCTATATATAAAACTCATATTTATTATTAAAAAGTAAAGATTAAACTAATTCAATAATTGCCATACGTGTTGAATCACCTTGACGACGAGGTAATTTAATAATTCTTGTGTATCCACCGTTTCTTTGTGAGTATTTTGGTGCAATATCATCAAATAAGTATGATAATACAGCTTTACCATCTTTAGTTTTAATTGGACGTAAGAAACCTGCAACAGCACGTCTGTTTGCTAATGTAGGGTTTTTAGCTTTTTGAATCATTTTTTCAGCGTGTCTTCTTAATTCTTTTGCTCTTGTTAAAGTTGTAACAATTCTTCCGTTTACGTATAATTCACTAACAAGTGAACGCATCACACCGTTTCTTCATTTAGTGTCACGTGAATAGATTTGTGTTGGGTTTGCCATATTACTCATCTCCTTCTCTTAATTCAAAACCGTAATCTTTAACTTTATCAATGATTTCTTGAATTGATTTTCTACCTAAGTTCTTTGTTTGTTCTAATTGTGAAACTGTAAGTTCTCTAATTTGTGATAATTTAGTTTTCTTAATTTTTCTAAGTGCATTAGCTGAACGAACTGATAAGTTCATTTGTGAAATATCGATGTCATCTTCTTGTTTTTCTTCTGGTTTTTCAACGATTTCTTCAAAGATATCAACTTTCATTTTATCTGTGTCTCCGATTACTTCAAGAAGACCAATTAAAATGTCAGCTGCTTGTCTAAGAGCATCTTTTGCATCTACTGTTCCATCTGTTTCAATGTTAAACTCAAGTTCTTCTTCAATTCTGTTTGAAGCTGAGTTCATTTCTTTGATGTTGTAGTAAACTTTTTTGATTGGTGAGAAGTTTGAATCAACAGCGATAAATTCACCTTTTTTAATGTCACTCATTGGAGCTAAATCATCTTTTTTACGTTTAGAAATGTAAGCTTTGTTTTCATCAAATGAAACAAATCCACGTCCTGAACGTAAGTAAATTTCAACATTAAGAGCCTTAGCATTCATAACTGTAGCTAACTTAATGTTTGTATCAATAACTTGAACACCTGGGTGCGAAACTACTTTAAGTGATCTTGAAGTAACTTCTCCAGGAGCTTCTGATTGTAATGTAACTTTTACAATTTCATTGTCTTTAACAACGTTAGGGTTGTAAGCAAAACGAACTTTACGTAAATTCATTAATAAAGTAATAACATCTTCTGTAACATCTTTGATTGTTTGAAATTCATGATCAACACCTTCGATTTTAACTGCAAATGGTGCTAATGATGAAATTGTTGATAATAATGTTCTTCTTAAAGGAACAGCTAATGTATTACCAAAACCTCTTTCAAGACCTCTTAATACAAAAGTTGTTTCAGCAACATCATCTCTTTTGTGGATTACAGGTTTATCTAAGTAAACCAATTTTTTCATTTTTTCCATTGTTTACCTCTTTTGAATTATTTTTTCATACGTTCACGTTTTAAGATACGTTTTGGTGGTCTTGTTCCGTTGTGTGGAACTGGTGTAACGTCTTTGATTTCTGTTACTGTAATACCGCTAACTTCGATTTGTTTTCTAGCAGCATCTTTTCCAGCTCCAAGACCTTTTAATTCAACTTTAACTGTTTTGATTCCGTGTTCTTTAGCAGCTTCAGCAGCAGCTTGAGCAGCTAAACCAGCAGCATATGGAGTTTTCTTTTTAGTACCTTTGTATCCAATTGCTCCTGCTGAACTTCAAGCAATAACATTCCCGTTTTCATCAGCAAAAGTAACAATTGTGTTTTGGTTTGTTGAGTGGATGTGTGCTACACCACTTGTAATGTTCTTTTTCTTAGTTTTACGAGCCATTATTATTTACCTTTCTTTCCTGCTACAGTTTTTCTTGGACCCTTACGTGTACGAGCATTCTTTTGAGTACTTTGTCCACGAACTGGTAATCCTTTACGGTGTCTCATTCCACGGTAGCATTTGATTTCCATTAAACGTTTGATGTTTAATGAAACTTCTCTACGTAAGTCACCTTCTGTTGTGTAAACTTTAGCTGCTTCACGAATTCTTGATAATTCTTCTTCTGATAAATCTTTTACACGAGCATCTTCGCTAATGTTTGCTACTTTACAAATTTCTTTTGCTAATGTTCTTCCAATTCCATAAATGTATGTTAATGAAATAACAACACGTTTATTGTTTGGGATTTCGACGTTTAAAATTCTAGCCATTTAAAATCCTTTCTAACAATTACCCTTGTCTTTGTTTGTGTTTTGGTTGAACACAAATAACACGGATAATTCCTCTACGTTTAATGATTTTACAGTCTTTACACATTTTTTTAACACTTGCTCTAACTTTCATTAGTTCTCCTTATTACTTGTGTCTGTAAGTAATACGTCCTTGTGTTGTATCATAAGGACTTACTTCGACATCAACTGAATCACCTGGTAAGATACGAATGTGGTTAATTCTCATCTTTCCAGAAATATGAGCTTTAATTGTGATGCCATTTTCAAGTTCTACTGAATAATCATCAATTGTAAAAACTTCTTTGACAACACCTTTTATTTTAATAGCATCTTTTGCCAATTAGATTCCTTTCGTTAACACGATTCCTTTTCCATTTTTGATAAGTACAGTGTGTTCATAATGAGCTGTTCTTGTATTATTGGCGCTAACTATTGTTCACCCATCTCTAAGTTGAATAAATTTATTAGTTTGGGCAATCATTGGCTCAATACAAATTACCATACCATCTTTAAGTAATGGACCAGTTCCTTTTTTACCTTCATTGAAAATATTAGGATCTTCATGTAATCTTCTTCCGATTCCATGACCACAAAAGTCTCTTGGTGTAAATAAACCGTGCTTATGGATATATTCACCTATTGCATAAGATATATCACCTGTTCTAGCACCTTTTTTAATCGCTTTTAATCCAGCTTCAAAAGCTCCTTTAGCTACATCAATAAGTTTCTGATCTAGAGGCGAAACTTTTCCGACTGGTTTAGTGAAGGCACTATCACTATAAAAACCTTCTCAGATGCATCCTAAGTCAACACTAACAATGTCACCTTCTTCTACGATGCGATTTGTAGGTATTCCATGGATCAATTGTTCATTAACTGATATACATGCTGTACTTGGAAAACCTTGATAACCTTTAAATGCAGGTTTGGCTCCACGTTTGATTATTTCTTTAAAAGCCAATTGATCAATATCTTTTAAAGAAACCCCTGGTCTTACAAAGTCTCAAACTATTTGCTTGACTTCTGCCAAGATTTGACAAGATTTGGTAATCTTTTGAATTTCTTCTTCTGTTTTTACTCAAGACATAATTAGATCACCTTTCTCTGTAAAAAATAAAATAATCTAACATATATGTTAGATATTTTAAAGTTTATTTATTTTATCACTTTTTTGCAAAATTTCAAGTACCTGTTTTGCAACTTCTTCAGGTGTAGCTGAAGCATCTACAACTCTTAATTCATCAAGTGATTTGTAGTAGTCAATTAATGGTTTTGTTTGTTCTTCATAGATTTTTAATCTGTGTTCAATACGTTCAGGTGTGTCGTCTGCACGTTGAACAATTTGATTAGAACAAACATCACAAACACCTTCTACTTTAGGTGGTTGGAAGTCTACATGGTAACCAGCACCACAATTTACACATGTTCTTCTACCACTTAAACGCTTAATGATTTCTTCATTATTTACTTGAAGCTCAATAACTACAAATTCAAAGTCTTTAAGTGAATTTAAAAACTCGGCTTGGGCTTTAGTTCTAGGAAAACCATCTAGGATAAAAAATTGGTTATTTTCTTTTAATTTTAAGATTGCATTTTCAACAATTTTATTTGTGATTTCATCAGGTACATATCCACCCGTTGTCACAATGTTTTGAACTTTAAGACCAAGTTCAGTTTTTTGCGCTATTTCATTTCTAAAAATGTTACCTGTTGATAAATGAATTAAATTGCTTGTTTTTGACAATAAAGAAGCAACAGTACCTTTTCCTGCTCCTGGTTGTCCCATAAAAATCACATTTTTATTTATTTTATTTATCATAATAAACCTTCTACGTTTTCTGCTGAGTTACTTTCAATATTTTTAATTGACTCTCTTTTTGCTTTTGATAAATTATTTGATTTAATTCTTGCTTGTAATTGCCCTACTGTTTCAAGTGCAACACTTACTAAAATCATAAGTCCTGTACCACCAAATGAAATTACATTAGGTAAAATACCTGCCATAATTTCAATAAATTGCATACTTCCTAATGCTAATAAATAGAATGATGAAAATACACTTAATCTAAATACAATCCCAATTAAGTAATCTTGTGTTTCTTCTCCTGGTCTTACACCTGGAATAAATGTTGAATTTTTAGCAAAATCTTCAGCTATTTTATCAACTTTTGATTGTTGGATACCCATAACTAATGAGAAAGCAAAAATAATAACTATAAGTAATGTAAATCCAATTGGTTGAGTAAATTGCATATTTTGGTTAATTCATTGTTTTGATGCATTATCATCTGGTAGTATGTTTGCAATCATTGTTGGGAATGATAAAACCATCATAGCAAAGATAATAGGCATAATTCCAGCTGGATTTAGTTTAATAGGTAAATAACCAATGTCTTTTTTAGATTTAGATCTACCTGCTCCTATTTGTTGGATAGGTATATGTCTTTCTGCTACATAAACAATAGCTATAATCATTAAAACAAGTAAGTAAACAAGTATATATGTAAAGAAGTTGACTATACCAACAAGTACGCCGCTTGACCCAGATAAATCAACACCTATGTAATGTAAGAATGCTTCTTTAAATTGGAACGGTAATCTAGCAGCAATACCTGTGAAAATAATTAAACTTGTTCCATTTCCAATTCCTTTATTTGTGATTTGTTCTGAAATAAATAAAGCAAATAATGAAGCAGAAGTTAAAACCATCGGAAGCATAAAGAATGTTAAAAATTCTTTTGATACAATTCCATATCCATCCAACTCAATGAATTGACTATTTCCATTGCCAAGTGTTTTAATTAAGAACACAGCTTGTGGATAAGAAATAACAATTGTTAACAATCTAGTAATAATATTTATTTTTCTTCTACCTTGTGGACCACTCTGGCTTAATTTATAGATCGGAGGGAATATTTTTGATTGTAAAATCATCATTATAAGAGAAGCATTAATAAATGGACTAATACCTAAAGCAAATAGTGAGAACTGTCTAAGTCCTCCACCACCAATTAAGTTTAATGTATTTAAAAAAGAGTTACTACTAATTGCGTCTTCGTTTTTAATCTTTACAAATGGTAATGTTATAGTCGTTCCTAAAATATAGATAGCCAACATGAGTAAAGTAAAAATAGCCTTCTTCGTTAAATCCTTATTTGTGAAGAATGCTCTTAATCTATTTTTTGTTTTATAGATTAAATTACCCAATGTGTTCGCCCCTTTTTTAAAATATATTGGTATTATATAACAAAATATTTTTTTTCATAGTTTGAGTTAATAAAAAAACACCATTAAAGGTGTTAAATATTCTTTGAAAACTGAATAGTTATTTTAATAATTCATTAAAATGTCTGAATACATCTTAATATACTTTTAAACCTATCAATTTATTAGTAATGGTCAGCTGAATGTATTACTACACTTACACTTCCATCCTATCAACCTCGTAGTCTACAAGGAATTTCAAGGGAATACTTATCTTTGAGGAGACTTCCCACTTAGATGCTTTCAGCGGTTATCCCTTCCGTACTTAGCTACCCAGCTGTGCTTCTGGCGAAACAACTGGAACACCAGCGGTACGTCCACTCCGATCCTCTCGTACTAAGAGCAGCTCTCATCAATATTCCAACGCCCACATCAGATAGGAATCGAACTGTCTCACGACGTTCTGAACCCAGCTCGCGTACCGCTTTAATTGGCGAACAGCCAAACCCTTGGAACCGACTCCAGCTCCAGGATGCGATGAGCCGACATCGAGGTGCCAAACCTTGCCGTCGATGTGATCTCTTGGGCAAGATAAGCCTGTTATCCCCAGGGTAACTTTTATCCGTTGAGCGACTGCCGTTCCATGACGTACAGCCGGATCACTAAGTCCTGCTTTCGCACCTGCTCGACTTGTAGGTCTCGCAGTCAAGCACACTTCTACCTTTGCGCTCTTCATACGGTTTCTGACCGTATTGAGTGTACCTTTGAACGCCTCCGTTACCTTTTAGGAGGCGACCGCCCCAGTCAAACTACCCACCACGCACTGTCTCCCCACCGGATAACGGTGGCAGGTTAGAAACTCAACATACCAAGGGTGGTATTTCAAGGTCGACTACTCTAAGACTGGCGTCTTAGCATCACTGTCTCCCACCTATCCTACACATGTTAGGCCAAGTTTCAATACGAAGTTGTAGTAAAGCTCCATGGGGTCTTTTCGTCTTGATGCGGGTACCCAGCGTTTTCACTGGGACTATAATTTCACCGAGTCCAATGTTGAGACAGTTGAGAGATCATTGCGCCTTTCGTGCAGGTCAGTATTTAGCCGACAAGGAATTTCGCTACCTTAGGATCGTTATAGTTACGGCCGCCGTTCACCCGGGCTTCATTTCAATGCTTCGCGTAAAGCTAACAAATCCACTTAACCTTCGGGCACTGGGCAGGCTTCACCCCTATACATCATCTTACGATTTAGCAGAGAGCTGTGTTTTTGATAAACAGTTGCCTCCTCAATTTACTGTGGCCAACTAAAGTTGGCACCCTTTTCGCGAACTTACGGGGTTAATTTGCAGAGTTCCTTAACATTGGTTTTCTCGCTCGCCTTAGAATACTCATCTTGGGAACGTGTGTCCGTTCTCGGTACAGGTACCATTGACCTTAAAGTTTAGAAGCTTTTCTAGGAAGTATGAAATCACACAATTCGATGAAACCACCTATGCATCATAGCTCCCAGTTACAGAGTTCGCATTTAACTAAACTCACCAGTTGCTACTTACCCCCAAATCCAATAATGGGTAGTGCTATCCTCCTTCGTCACTCCATCACAAATCAAGGTAGTACAGGAATATTAACCTGTTGTCCATCGGATACGCTTTTCAGCCTCTCCTTAGGTCCTGACTAACCCTGGGTGGACGAACCTTCCCCAGGAAACCTTTCCCAATAGGCGTTGAGGATTCTCACCTCAAATCGTTACTCATACCGGCATTCTCACTTCTTAACGCTCCACCAGTCCTCACGGTCTGACTTCACTGCGATAAGAACGCTCCTCTAACGTACTAAATGTACCCGTGGCTTCGGTATTGTGTTTTACTCCCGTTACATTATTGGCGCAAGATCTCTTGACTAGTGAGCTATTACGCACTCTTTAAAGGATGGCTGCTTCTAAGCCAACCTCCTAGTTGTTTATGAAATCTCACAACCTTTCTGACTTAACACAATTTTGGGATCTTAGCCGACGATCTGGGTTGTTGCCTCGCGAGCCGGGACGTTAGCACCCCGGTTCCGACTGCATGATAATACACAATGATATTCGGAGTTTGATTATAGTCAGTACCGCTAGACGCGGCCATTCCATATTCAGTGCTCTACCATCAAAGTTTAACATCACACGCTAGCCCTAAAGCTATTTCGAGGAGAACCAGCTATCTCCAAGTTCGATTGGAATTTCTCCACTATTCACAAGTCATCCGGGCACTTTTCAGCGTACTACGGTTCGACTCTCCACTTGGGGTTAGCCAAGCTTCAGCCTGCTCATGAATAGATCACATGGTTTCGGGTATATATCAACATACTAAACGCCCTATTAAGACTCGATTTCTCTACGGCTCCGTTTTTATCTACTTAACCTCGCATGTTAACATAACTCGCCGATCCATACTGCAAGATGTACGCCATCAGCCATTAACGGTCTCTGACTAATTGTAAGTAAGTGGTTTCAGATTCTATTTCACTCCTCCCGGGGTTCTTTTCACCTTTCCTCACGGTACTAGTTCACTATCGGTGTCTGGTTAGTATTTAGCCTTACCGGATGATCCCGGCAGATTCAGACAGGGTTTCACGTGCCCCGACCTACTCAGGATACTACTAAAAGACTTTGCTATTTTGCATACAGGAGTATCACCTTCTGTGCTTAGACTTTCCAATCTATTCTGCTATAACAAAATTTTGTAACTTTGTGTAAGTAGTCCTACAACCCCAATTAAAAATTGGTTTGGGCTCTTTCACGTTCGCTCGCCGCTACTGATGAAATCATTTTTATTTTCTCTTCCTGTTGCTACTAAGATGTTTCAGTTCACAACGTGTCTCGCAAAAGGGACTATGTATTCATCCCTTAGCAACTAGACATTACTCTAGTTAGGTTTCCCCATTCGGAAATCCCCGTTTCGTAGCTTATATCCAGCTCCACGAGGCTTATCGCAGGTAATCACGTCCTTCATCGACTTCCAGACCCAAGGCATCCACCACAAACTCTTACTTATTTAAAAGTTGTAACAATATAACCTATTATTGTTGATGTATTCAAAGACATTTTAATAAATTATTATTTCTAATAATTCATAACTCGGTATCCAAAACAAATTGACTTTAATTTATTTTTGATGTCGTTGTTATATTAATATCTTTATAACTATTCAGTTTTCAAAGAACATTAGAGAGAAATTCTCTCAAAACTAGATATATCATGACAAAAATTATCGTAATAAAAGATTTAAAATAGCAATATAAAATTGCTGATTGTACTCCGTAGAAAGGATGTGATCCATCCCCACGTTCTCGTAGGGATACCTTGTTACGACTTCACCCCAGTCACCAGTCCTGCCTTAGGCGGTCGTCTCCGTAGTTGACATAACCGACTTCGGGCATTACCAGCTCCCATGGTGTGACGGGCGGTGTGTACAAGACCCGAGAACGTATTCACCGTAGCGTAGCTGATCTACGATTACTAGCGATTCCGACTTCATGTAGTCGAGTTGCAGACTACAATCCGAACTGAGAATGGTTTTTGAGATTTGCTCCACGTCGCCGTATTGCTTCTCTTTGTACCATCCATTGTAGCACGTGTGTTGCCCCACTCGTAAGAGGCATGATGATTTGACGTCGTCCCCACCTTCCTCCCAGTTACCCGGGCAGTTTCCTTAGATCATCTAACTAAGGACAAGGGTTGCGCTCGTTGCAGGACTTAACCGAACATCTCACGACACGAGCTGACGACAACCATGCACCATCTGTCATTCCGTTAACCTCCACTATATCTCTATAGCTTTGCAGAAGATGTCAAGAGTGGGTAAGGTTCTACGCGTATCTTCAAATTAAACCACATGCTCCACCGCTTGTGCGGATCCCCGTCAATTCCTTTAAGTTTCACTCTTGCGAGCATACTACTCAGGTGGATGATTTAATGCGTTAGCTGCGCCAATAGCTTCATCACTATTAGCTAATCATCATCGTTTACGGCGTGGACTACCAGGGTATCTAATCCTGTTTGCTCCCCACGCTTTCGTCTCTCAGTGTCAATATGCACCCAGTTAACTGCCTTCGCCATGTTGGTGTTCTTCCTTATATCTACGCATTTCACCGCTTCACAAGGAATTCCGTTAACCTCTATGCAATTCTAGTATGCCAGTATCCAACGCGATTTGGGGTTGAGCCCCAAGTTTTGACGTCAGACTTAACATACAACCTACAGACGCTTTACACCCAATAATTCCGGATAACGCTTGCAACCTATGTATTACCGCGGCTGCTGGCACATAGTTAGCCGTTGCTTTCTGATTTAGTACTGTCAAGATAATAGCATTCCCTCTACTATTTTTTCATCCTAAATAACAGCAGTTTACAACCCGAAGGCCTTCATCCTGCACGCTGTGTCGCTCCATCAGACTTTCGTCCATTGTGGAAAATTCCCTACTGCTGCCTCCCGTAGGAGTCTGGCCGTATCTCAGTCCCAGTGTGACGGTTCAGTCTCTCAACCCCGTTAAACATCATAGCCTTGGTAGGCCATTACCCTACCAACTAGCTAATGTTACGCACCCCAATCCTTTAGTGAAGCTTTAAGGCTCCTTTTATATATAGAACATGCGTTCTATATAAGTATCCGGTATTAGCGATAATTTCTCATCGTTATCCCAATCTAAAGGGCATGTTAAGTACGTATTACTCACCCATTCGCCGCTAAGTTCAAAGAACTTCGCTCGACATGCATGTATTAGGCACACAGCCAGCGTTCATCCTGAGCCAGGATCAAACTCTCGAAAAAATTGACTTGTCATGTCTTGTATATATCTAGTTTTCAAAGAACTTCTTGCTAACAAAAGCATGAATATTATAACACTAAATTAATTTCTCAAAATTTTTTTTAATTTTTTTAATGTTGAATAAAAAACACAACTAGTTAATAATTACTAGTTGTGCCGCTTAATAATTAGCTATCTGAAATTTTCTTCTCAGTCTACTTTTATTGCCCCTCTAAAATTGACTTATTTTAAATTTCTATATTATATATATTGATTGGTTTTATTGTATTCTCTCTTTTAGTGTTTAATTCAATAATTACAGCATTTAACTGTGTGTTATTTTCACTGACAGTAAATTTCTCCCTACTGTTATATCTCATTTTTTTATAAACTTCCTCAAAGTTTGCACCGATTGCCGAATTCATGGGACCAACCATACCTACATCAGTAATATATGCAGTTCCTTTTGGTAAGATCCTATAATCATTAGTTTGAACATGTGTATGTGTTCCGACTACTGCATCAACAACTCCATCTAAATATAGACCCAGTACATTTTTCTCACTTGTTGTTTCAGCATGGAAATCAACAAAATTAAAGTCCACAGATTCTTCTTCCATAATAGAATCCATAGCATCAAAAAAGTTATTTGCACTTTCTTGTTCTCATGGACTAAGTAGATTATTAAAAGTTATACCCAACAAACTAATAACTCTTAGTTTAGAATTTTTAACTTTAAATATCTTAGCCCCACTTCCTTGATAGCCTCTATCTATATTTAATGGTCTAATTATGTTATTCTCATTTTCTAATAGTTCATAAATTTCCTCATTAGCTCATACATGGTTTCCCATAGTAAATGCATTTATCCCTAATTCTGAAAGTTTTAAATAATCTGTTTTATTAAGGCCTTTTCTTCCAGAAATGTTTTCCCCTTGAGCAATGATAAAATCTATTTTGTATTTTTCTTTTAAAGTTTGGATATATTTTTCTACAGTTTTAATTCCTGGTTCTCCAAAAATATCTCCAAAAAATAGTATTCTAATTTTCTTATTTCTTTGGTTAGTCAAGTTCATATAGCAATTATATGACTAACAAATTAAATGTTTAACTTATTTTTAACATTTAATTTTAGTTAAAATTGCTTCCTTTAACTCATTGTCATTTTCAATATAATCGCGCATATTTTTCTTTCCTTGAGCTATATTTTTACCATTATAGCTATATCAAGAACCTTTTTTCTCAATTATTTTTTCTTCGACTGCGACATCAACAAGTTCTGAAAACTTATCAATACCTTTCGAAAATATCAATTCGCTCTGAGCAGACGTATAAGGGGCTGATAATTTATTTTTAACGACCTTGAACCTAATTTCAGTTCCTGTATTTGATTTTCCATCTGTAATAATCGTTCCTTTCCTTACTTCAACTCTTATACTTGAATAAAATTTAAGAGCACGTCCTCCCGGAGTTGTTTCTGGACTACCAAAAATAACTCCAATTTTTTCTCTCATTTGATTTATAAATAAGATTGTTGTCTTATTCTTATTTGAATTTCCTGTGATTTTTCTAAGTGCTTTTGACATTAATCTTGCTTGAGCGCCAATTTGTTGATCGCCCATTTCTCCATTTAATTCAGCTTCTGGAACTAATGCAGCAACACTATCGACCACAATCAAGTCAATGAATCCTGATTTAGCTAGTGTATCGACAATTTCTAATGCTTGTTCTCCTGAACTTGGTTGAGATAAAATTAATTTGTCTAGTTGAACACCAATTCTTTTAGCATATTCAGGATCTATTGATTGTTCTGCATCTATAAATGCAGCTAAACCTCCATTCTTTTGAACTTCGGCTATAGTATGTAGTGCTAAAGTTGTTTTGCCACTACTTTCAGGACCATAGATTTCAATAATCTTCCCTTGTGGAAAACCACCTATACCTAAGGCTCTGTCTAGAACATAGCTACCACTATGTATAGTTTGTATATTTATTTCAGGTTTTTCACCTAAAATCATTATTGAATCATTACCAAACCTTTTTTCAATTTCATTTAAAACTGATTTTGCATTTTTCATTAATGTTGCATAATCAGGAATCGGAATGGTTGTTTCGATTTCTGTTAAATTCATTTTTCACCTCCCAATCTAATTACACAACTTTTTTAAAAAAATTTATCGCTCATTCCAAAACTGAACTAAAAAAGAACCACAAGTATCATAGTATAAATTCCCGATTAACTATGATGGCTTGTGGTTCATTTTTTATAATAACTGCAATAAAATAAAAATTAAAAATTTTTGGTTAAATTTGAAAAAATTTTAAAAAATCAATTATTTACGAATATTTAAAGCTTCAATCACTTCGTTGTATTTTTCGAAATTTGTTTCTTTTAAATGTCTTAAAAGAACTTTACGATGTGAAATTTTTGCTAAGAAACCTCTTTTAGAATGATTATCTTTTGGGTTGTTAGCAAAGTGAGGTTTTAAAAGTTCGATATCTTCTGTTAAGATAGCAATTTGAACTGCTATATTTCCAGTGTCTTTAGAATTTTTACCGAATTTTTCAGTTAATTCTAATTTTCTTTGTTTTGAAACCATAATATCTCCTTTGAATTTGAAATTATTATGTTTATAACCCAGATGTTTTATATATCAAAACTCCGAGCTATAAATTTGTGTTTTATATGAAAAAATCTGATATTTCCTAGTATCTGTAAGTTTTATTTAATAATTACATATTGCAATTATTTTTAATTATATAACTTTTTAATTAAATTGATTTAATTCTAAATCTAATTTAATAATTAAATAATATTTCTTTAGATTTTGCAATATCAGTGTCACTTAAAAATGCTTCATATTCATTTTTAATTAATCTAACTACTTTTCTGAATTCAATAACTATTTGACTATCTGCTAAATCTTCAAGTTCAAAGTTAAATAAATCTAAATAAATCGAATGATCCAAATCAATTAATATGCTTGCATATATTACTAAATCTTCAAAATAAATCACACCTGAATATACACCTGGATGAATATTTACTAAATTTGCAGATTTTGTGATTATTAAATCAGAATTGACATTACAACCGATTGCATAATTGAAAACTAATAATGAATTAACAAAATCTAAATCACCAAATTCTATGCTTTCTTTTAGTTTTGATGTACTGATTTTTACATTTTGAATTTTCTGAGTTGGCTCAGTAATAAATGAATAATTTTCTTTTAAAGTATTCTCATTTTTTGCAAGTTCAAAATTATAACTTGCTCGATGACCGCATTTATAATCTTCGCCAGATATAAATGTGACTTTTTTATTTTGACCCAATTTATTTAAAAATAAAATTCCATCTCAATTTCTGATCGCTTCAAAATCAAGTTCAATAATTGAATCTAAATCCAATTGAGTAAGCTGCATATATTTTGCATTTTTATCTGTAAAACTAGTTCCATTATCTTTTGGTAGTAATTTGTCTGAATTAAAACAAACTAAAATAACTCTGCTATCTTCATTTTGTTTTTTTAATTCAATAGCTTTTTTATAGAGTTGATAGTGACCTAAATGAAATGAATTAAATTCACCTAAAAGAAAAATATCATTATCTTTTGTCTCAAAATCATCTAAATCATAGATTAATAAATCTTCCATATTAAATTAAACCTAATTCTTTTAATTTTAAATATGCTCCATCGTATTCAGCATCTAACATAATTTCATCAGCATATTTTTTAACACTGTTGCTTGCAGTTTCTGTAGTTACACCAATATAAGCTTTTTGTAGCATATCAACATCATTTGCTCCATCACCGAAGGCAATTAGGTTTTCTTGCAATGTGAAACCAAGTCTTTCACACAACACTTCTAAAGCAGTACTTTTCATACAGTTTTTTGGACTAATGAAAATTCCATTACTTCAAGTTGAAGACACCTCCATTGATAAATTGTTATCTTCGATGAATTTTTGCATTTCCTTACCTAATATTTTTGCATCAGGTGTGTTAATTGTAATCATATATAAATCATCATTTGATAGTTCTTTTTCATCAAAATCATAATAATTAGTCATAAACGGTCTAATAAATCAAGATCTTAAATCCATTGTAGGTGACTTAAAGACTTTATCAAAATCAGTTACTGCAAATGCAACAATTTTATCTTTGTATGCATTATAAAACTTAACAACATCTTCTTTAAGAAGGGTATTTTTGTAAATAAATTTCTCAGTTTTAGGGTCAAAAATAAATGATCCATTTGCCCCTATAAAGTAGTCTGGTTCAAGAACTTTTAGAAAATCCCCAATTGTTGCGAATTCTCTTGCTGTAGCTAAAACTGAAACAATTCCATTTTGTTTTAATAATGGAAAAATTTTTCTTGTATTTAATGAAAATTCTCTGATCCCTTTAGCTAATAATGTCCCATCAATATCAAATGCAGCTACTTTAATATTATCTTTGATTGTTTTCATATAAATTTATCCTTTCAATCGAAACTTTTTTAGGTTTAAAAATACCTTTTATTACTTGCCCAATGGCTCAAACTTCATTTTCATTTGGTGAATAAAGTAGGTAATCACCATCTTCTTTTTCAACTTTAAATTCATTACCATTTCTAATGAATTTAAAAATTTCATTATTTGAAATCATTTTTTTTAGATTTAATAATTTATCAATTTGAATTTGTTCATAGTGTTCTTCAGATAAGTCATCAACAGAAACATTTCCACAGCTTACTCTTTTTAAATAAGTCATTACACAATTTGTTCCTGCCTTTTGTGCCGTATCAACTAAAACACTTCTAACGTAGGCGCCTTCAGAAACTTTTAATTCAACTGTTGCTTCTTGAGTTTGCTCATCAAAATCAATTAAATTATAAGTAAATATTTCTATCGGTTGTTTTCTTAATTCAACTTCCTTTTGCTCTCTTGCATACTCATATGCTTTCTTACCATTTATCTTTTTTGCGCTATATATAGGTGGTATTTGAAATTTTAACGTTTTAACGTACTCCATTGCTTCAAGAAATTCTTGTTTTGTAATTGGTTTATTATTTAGCATTTCAACCTTACCATCAACATCATACGTGTCGCTTTTGTAATTGAATTTACATTTTGCTATATAAGTTTTAGTTTTGTCAGCAATATAAGGCAACAATTTAGTTTCAAAATCTGTTGCAAAAATTATTAAACCGCTTGCTAATGGGTCCAAAATTCCAGAATGGCCTATTTTTTTGGCACCCAATTCTTTTTGTAAACCTCTAATAGTTTTATTTGAAAAATCACCACTTTTTTTATGATATTTGTAAAACATAATGCACCTACTTTTAGTATTTAAATTTTATAAGAAAAAATAATATTAATTTAATATTATTTGCAAAGTTATTCAATCACAAAAGTGCTATAATACTTTCAACTATGAATACATCTAAAAATCCAATTATTATTTTCACTGGACCTAGTGGTGTAGGAAAAGGGACAGTTGAAAGATTATTATTCGAATACGATGAGTTAAACTTATCGTTATCTTGTTCTGCTACAACAAGACTTCCTAGAGAAGGGGAGTTAGATGGTATTCATTACTATTTCATTGATAGAGATAGATTCAGAGACAAAATTAAAAGTAGAAAATTTCTTGAATTTTCTTACCATTTAGATAATTATTATGGAACTTTATATTCTGAGTTAGATAAGATTCATAAAAAACATAAAGTGCCTATGTTAGAAATAGAAACAAATGGTGCTAAACAAGTTATTAAGAAGTTCACTCAAGATACAAGAGAAGCTGATAAATACCACTTAATAACTATATTTTTAGCTCCACCATCAGTTGATGATTTAAGAAAAAGAATTTTAAACCGTGGTTCTGAAAATCCACAAACTCTTAAGAGTAGACTTAAAAAAGCTGAAGAAGAAATTGCTGATTCACACATTTTCCAATACATCGTTGTAAATGATGTTCCTGAAAGAGCGGCAGAAGAAATCAGAAGCATTCTACACAAGGAGCTTGGAATTGAGTAGTTTCTATTTTGAATCATTACAAGGTATTAGACCTAAAAACGATGATAGAGTAGCTGTATTTGAAAATGATACAGCTTATTTATCTATTCTATGTGATGGAATTGGTGGACAACCACACGGTGATACAGCTGCTCAAACAATAATTTCAAGATTTAAAACAGAATTTGAAAGCATTGGAACTCTTAATTCAGCAATTGCTATTGAATATTTTATAAAAAACACATTTGACAAAGTTCATAATGATTTTTACAACTTAATCAAAGAAGATCCATCAAAATTTACAATGGGTTCAACTTGTGTTGGATATTATTTTTCTAAATTGTTAAATTCACTTGTGATTTTTAACATCGGTGATAGTAGATGTTATTTATTAACTAAAAAATCTAAAAAAACAGAGCTTAAGTTGATGACAAGAGATCACAACTTATTAAATAAGCTTACTGAAGAAAATAAAGATTCATCAACTTTTTCAGATAGCTATTTAAGATTGCTTGTTAATGCTATTAGTTACAATAACAAAAAACATTTTGATGTTGACTTATTTGTTTTAGATCCAAAATCATTAGATATTATTGAGTGAATTTTATTAACTTCAGATGGTATTCACGAATTTGTTTCAACTTCAAAAATTGAAAATATTTTAACATCAACTAATTATCCTGAAGAGGCTACTAAAAAGATAGTCTCAGAGGCACAAAAGAATAAATCAAGTGATAATATGAGTATAGTTTTACAAAGATTGAGAGGTACAAATGAGTAAATCAAATGAACGAATTAATTTAAATCCTCAATCTACTATTTATAAAAAATACGATGTTCAAAGAATTCTCGGAACAGGAGGAATGGGAACTGTTTTTTTGGCTACATTCAAGAATGATAAAAACAAAAAAGTAGCAATTAAATATCTAAATAATATTTTTAATGAAACTGAAGCTAAAAGATTTGAAGATGAAGCTAAATTACTTTCAAAAGTAAAATCTAAGTACTTACCAAGTTTTTATGAGCATCATAAAAGTTCATCTGAAGAATACTATGTTATGGAATATATTAGTGGTTTGACATTGCACGACCACATTCGAAAACATACATCCTTAAGTGCTAAAAAAGCAAGATCATACATTATGGAAATTGCTGAAGGAATAGGTGAACTTCATGCACACGGAATCATTCACAGGGACATAAAAAGTCAAAATATCATAATTACTAATGACCAAAAAATTAAAATCCTAGACCTTGGTATTTCATTGACCCCTGAATCACAAAGATTAACAAGAGAAAATGCAGTTATTTGTAGCCCATATTATGCAGCGCCTGAATACTCAATTAAAAACCACAAAATAACAAAAGCTGTTGATATTTATGCTTTAGGTGTTTTATTGTTTGAAATGTTAACAGGAACTTATCCATACAAAAGCGAACACGAGCACGAAACAATAACATTGCATTATAAGGGTACATTCCCATCAGCCAGAAACTTTACTGATATCCCTCAAGCATTGGATAATGTTATCTTGAAAGCTACAGCTAAAAAACCTGCAGATAGATATCAAACTGTTTTTGAATTTAAAAAAGCGGTCAGCGAATCGCTTGATTCATCAAAAATGTTTGAGACACCATTGAAACCTGGTAAAGCTAAACAAAAGAAAAAACTTAGCAATATTATCAACAGCAATGCTTTCCTAATTACAATGATTGTTATTATTCTTGTAATAATTCTTGCAGTAGTTTTATGATTCACAATTTGAGGTAACAATTAATGATTTACAAAGTCACAAAAATTGTTGCAGGAATTTATACATTGCAAAATAATCAAGGCGAGACTTTAAATATACCTGCAGCAGGTAAATTAAGATACCAAAATCAAACACCTATTGTCGGAGATAATGTTTTAGTTGAGAATAATCAATTAAAGGAAATCTTAGAAAGAAAAAACGAATTCATAAGACCCAAAGTTGCAAACATTGATCAAATGATTGTTGTAATGTCTGTTAAGGACCCACAATTTCAATTTTTTTTAGTTGATAAATATCTTGCAATCATTGAATTTAAGAAAATTAAACCAATTATCTTTTTAACCAAGACCGATTTAGATCCTGAATACTCTAGAGAAATTTATGAATATTACTCAAATATGGGTTATAAAGTATTTTTAATCGACAATCTAAAACCATCAAGCTACATAAATGAAGTTAAACAAATATTTAAGGACAAATATTCTGTTTTTATGGGTCAAAGTGGTGTTGGAAAAACAACAACTATCAATAATTTGGGCCAATTTAGCTTTGACACTCAAGAAATTTCTAAGGCACTAGGAAGAGGAAAACATACAACAAGAGTTGTGTCAATAATCCCTTTTAATGATGGTTATGTTATTGATACACCCGGCTTTTCATCCTTAAATTTGGATTTAACACCAGTTGAATTAGCACAAAGTTTTGAAACATTTTATGAGTTATCAAAACTTTGTAAATTCAGAAACTGCTTGCACATAAACGAAAAAGATCAAGATTGTGCTATTAAGCATCAAATTAACACTAAGCTAGTTCCTTTAAAACGTTATGAAAATTATGTAAAATTAAATCAAGAAATTAATGAAAATAAAAGAGGATTTTAATATGACAAAATATGTAACACCAAGTTTATTAAATGTTGAAAAAGAAAACAGATTAGCAATGGCTAATACATTGGTTGAAAATGGCATCAAATGAATTCACTATGATGTTATGGATGGAAAATTTGTTCCTAACACAGCAATTAAAGTAGAAGAAATTGAAAACATCAATAAAAATGGTTTAAAACACCTTAAAGATGCTCATTTAATGGTTGTTAACCCCTATGATTATGTAGACCAAGTTAAAGATGTAGTTGATATCATCACATTCCATTTTGAAGCTATCAAAGATGATCTTAAAAAATTTGATGAATTTTTAACTCAAAAGTATGATGAATTAAAAATCGGTTTAGCAATCAAACCATCTACATCAGTTGATGAAATTAAGCCATTTTTAGATAGATTAGCTCTTGTTTTAGTTATGTCTGTAGAACCAGGTGCTGGAGGGCAAAAATTTATGCCATCTGCGTTAGAAAAAATTGCTTACTTAAAAGATTTGAAAATTGAAAATGGTTACGAATACTTAATTCAAGTTGATGGAGGAATTAACAATGCAACTGGACCAGAAGCTTTTAAAGCGGGTGCTGATGCATGTGTTGCAGGAACATACATTGTTGTTGAACCAACAAAAGAAAGAATTCAATCAGTTTTAGGACATCATAGATAATTTTAGAAATTAGCAACAATTGTTGCTTTTCTTTTATATTTTTTCACTCTTATATAACCTAATAAAAAACATTTTTTATTTTCAAAATATTTTTTTTGTTTTATAATATTGATGTGTTTGGGGGGATAGCAAAGCGGCCAAATGCGGGTGGCTGTAACCCACTTTCTTAGGATTCGGGGGTTCGAATCCCTCTCCCCCCACCATGATTGCCCCATAGCCAAGCGGTAAGGCAGTGGGTTTTGGTTCCACGATGCGTTAGTTCGAATCTAACTGGGGCAGCCATATCACCGAAAGGTGTTTTTTTTATTACCTTTTTTACATTACTTTTTTATTAAAAACGCAATTTTTGAATAAAAATAGTTTAAATTTGCGCTTTTTGAATTTTGACCTCTTAAATTTATCTTTTGTGCTAAAATTTAAAAACTATGAATAATAACAAACAATTAGACAAAATTACACCATTAGAACAAGACTTCACTCAATGATATACAGACGTTGTTCAAAACGGAAAATTAATGATGTACGGACCTACAAAAGGTACAATGTTTTTACTTCCTAACTCATATGGAATTTGAGAACTAATTCAAGAAAATTTAAATAAAGCATTCAAAGAAAAAAATGTTCAAAATGTTAACTTACCATTATTAATTCCTGAATCACTTTTCAACAAAGAAAAAGAACACATTGATGGATTCAATCCTGAACTTGCTACAGTTACAATGGCTGGTAATAAAGAGTTAGATGAGAAACTTTTTATTAGACCTACATCAGAGGTTTTATTTGCACACTTATTTAAAAACTCAATTCAATCATATAAAGATTTACCAATGATCTACAACCAATGAGTAAGTGTTATTAGATGAGAAAAAACAACTAGACCATTTTTAAGATCTAGAGAATTCTTATGACAAGAAGGACATACAGCTCATTCATCATCACTCGAAGCTAGAACTCTTTCAAAAGAAATGATTAAAGTGTATTCTAAATTCCTTAAAAAATACCTTGCTATTCCTACTATTATAGGTAAGAAAACACCAAATGAAAAATTCGCAGGTGCATGTACAACTTGAACAATTGAAGCTATGATGAAAAATGGATATGCTCTTCAAGCAGGAACTAGCCACTATTTAGCTCAAAACTTCTCAAAACCTTTTGAAATTCTTTTTAAAAATGAAAAGAATGAATTTGAAAATGTTTATCAAACATCATGAGGTTGCACAACTAGATTAATTGGTGCGCTTATTATGACACATGGTGACAATAGAGGAATTATCATCCCTCCTTATGTTGCTCCAGTTCAAGTTGATATTTTAGAATTATTCGCAAATAAGAATCTACAAATTCATGAAACAGCTGAGAAACTTTTTGCTGACCTTTCAAGAAAATTCCGTGTTAGATTAGATGATACTGATAAAAACCCAGGTTTCAAAGCTTCAAACTCAGAAATCCAAGGAGTTCCATTAAGAATAGAACTTGGACCTAGAGATTTAGAAAACAATCGAGTTACAATCGTTAGAAGAGATACTCTTGAAAAATCACAAGTAGCAATTAAAGATGTTAAAAATGTTGTTTCAGACTTATTAAAACAAATTCATGATAATTTATATGAACAAGCCGAACAAAGATTAATCAACAATCAAGAATACGTTTATAACTACGAAGATTTTAAATCAAAAATAGCTGAAAACAAGTTTGTTATTGCTCCATTTTGCTGTGATGGAAATGTTGAAGATCAAATCAAAGAAGACACCGGAGCAACAGCAAGATGCATTCCTCTTTCTTTAGACAAACCAATCAAGGATGTTGAGTGTTTTTGAGAGGGTTGTGACAAGAAAACAAGTAGATATGTAGTCTTTGCAAAGGCATATTAAAAATGATGTTGTACATCATTTTTTTATATTCTATTTTTGCATTAAATCCTGAGTTTCCAAGTTGGAAGCTCATTTTTTATAATTTTTAAACTCTACTTATATACTATGTATATAAGTAAAAATCAAAAATTTTTATTTTTTACAATGATTACAATGATAATAGTGTATAATTAAAGCATGAGCAATTACATTTTATATAAAAGAAACAACCCAAAAGGTATCTATTTAGCAATTGGAATTTCAAAAGGTTATGGTAAAGGAATTGGCGATTTAGTCGGTTTAGGCTATTGAGAAGAAATCAAAGATAAATATTCTTTGCAAAACATTGATGATTTAAAGGCAATCGCAAAATTAGTTCCATTTACAAACAACAAAGTTGAAGCAAAGAGCAAATTTTTTGAATTGCTAGAGCCAACATCTGTTGAAACCAATGTTAAAAATGTTGGAATTGATTTAATTTACAAAATTATCAAAGAACTAGACTTATTTAGTTCATTGCCAAAAAGCAAGCACAAATCATTAGAAGAAGTTCTTGAATTTATCATTGGAACCAGAATTATTTTTCCAAGAAGCTACATTTGTCAATATAAAAACAAAAATGATTTTTACACAATGTTGAAATTAAAAATCATCAATTTATAACTATTTTGATACTTTTTAACAAATAAAGAAACTATTTTGTTCAATCTTTACAATAAATTACAAGAGTTAACTAATAGAAACAGTAAACAATTACACTTTGACAATACAACTGTTTATTTTGAAAGTTTTTCAAGAAAAGGCGTAAGACAAAAAGGTTTTTCAAAAGACGGCAAACATGATGAAGACCAAATTGTAATAGCAATGGCAACAGACAATAATGGAATACCTTTTCATTACAAAATTTTTGAAGGAAATACTGCCGATTCACAAACTTTAATTAAGTTTTTAATTGAAATGGAAAGAATTTACAAAATTAAAGACGTGTCAATTATTGCCGACAGAGGAATTAGTCAAAATGCTAACTTAAGATTTTTAGAACAGAAAGGATATAAATACATCGTTCAAAAACGTATTGATAACCTTAGCGAAGCAGACAAAAAATTCATCATTGAAGATAAAGATTATATGTTGGAACATGAAATGTTTTCAAAAAGCAGATTTGTGGAATCTGTTTGAGCAAACAATAGAAAAAGAAAAGATTTAATCAAACACTTAGAAAACAAATAGTTTACTTTAGTCCAGCAAAGAGAAGCTTGACAGATTAAAAGAGCTTTTTCGATATCAAAATATGAGAAAAATCAATAAATAATGTAATTTGCTTAAGCGATCTTGTTCCAGAATATAAGAAAAATATATGGATGTTGAAGGCAAAACAATTGCCAAACTAAATTACTCTAAAATTAAAAAATAGCTGATCAAGATGGTTTCTATATGATTGAAACCAACATACCAGATTTAACAGCGCAAAGAGCTAATGAAATTTATAAACAACAATGAAAAATTGAAGAAGGTTTTAGAACATTGAAATCTTCGCTTGAAGTTAGACCGATGTTTGTTCATAAAGATTCTCACATTCAAGCACATGTTTTCTTGTGTTTCTTAGCATTGATTGTCTTAAAATACTCAATTTACAAACTTAAAAGTTCTATGAAGATAATGGTGAAATTCAAAAAGTAACTATGAATATGTTTATAGATGCCTTAAAACTTATAACAATAACAACTAAAACTGTAAATGGTAAAGTTGTTGTTGAAATCATTAATAATTTAGATCCAAATCATTACGAATTAAACAAAATATATAAAGATTTTTCATTTGTTATAGAAAATCTATCATTGTAATTAAAAATACAAAAAAACGAAAACGCCTTATTTATAGGTGTTTTCGTTTTTTAACCCTTTTTAACTTGGAAACTCAGGATTAAATGTAAACAAAGCAATGCCTTTGTTCTTTTTTAGTATTTTTTTGATCAAAATCGGTAATTTTTTTACAAAATAAGTGTGAAAGGAGGAAAAATATGGCCAAAAATATTCAAAAAATAATTCCATATATAAATTTATTAAACGGAGAAAACATGCAACAAAATCTATTAACCGAAGCACAAGAAAAAGCGTTATATGCTCAAGAGTGCGCAGTAGTCAATAATATATTTAAATTAAGAGATATTTTTATTAAAAATCTTAAAAGTAAAATAGTCAATTTAGAAACTATTTTAAGACACAAAAATGATCCTGAGGTTTCTAAACAACTCGAGATTGAAACTAACAAACTCAAAAAGGACTCTTCATTAGTTGGATTAGTTTTATCATTAATGAAAATTCAAAATTCTTGAATAATCAACAAAATGTATTGTGACGAAGAAACAAGATATAACAAGGAATGATATACTGATTATTTCTCAAAGACCACATTCTACAAGAGAAAACGAGACGCTATCAAAGAGTTTATAGAAATCTACTTTAACTATGTATAACATTGTGTCCATACACAATCAGGATACTTATATCGTTGAGCAAAGAGACTTCAAAGTAAACATATTAAATGGTGGAAATCTAGGAAATTTTGATCTAAGTAATTTTGATTTACCATTTATTATTAGTATAGATAGAATTTTATCAAATGGATATACAGACATCAGTTTTGGATTTAAAGATAAAATCAATACACCATTTACTGAAGCTCTTAGATACCTTCTAAAAAGAAGATTTAATCTAAGCATTTTAAATAATAAATTTACTATTAAAGCTTATGTTTTTGTTAATAAGGAACAAAAAGCTGAATTTAGTACTGACGATTTTGGACTTAGTAATTTCAAGAGACTGAATTTCATTGAGTTAGATACACCATTCAATAAATTAAATTCAATCTTCATTAGGTTTACATTTACAGCCAAAGTTCTGGGAATTGAGGAAGAATTATTTAAGGAATATCAAGTAATTTTTGGGAATGAAATTAAGAATTCACAACAAATATCTCCACAAAATTTATTATTTAAAATCAAAGTGCCTTACTCATATGTTTTGAATTTTTCTGAAAATTCAACTTACTGAACTAAAAAGTACTATCACAATATCATTTTAGAATTACCAAAAATTAATAATACAAATCAATTCACGAATTTATTGAAAATTACACAATTTAATGATAAAAAAGATAATTTTATGCCTGGAGAAAACAATAAAAATACAGATATGCAAATTAATGTCAATGAAGTTCATATAAATAATTTCTTGTCCAAAAATGAAAAAATTAATTTGCATTTAGAAAAGGAAAATGACGATAATATTCATCACTCTGGACTAATTGAAAATAACTTTTATCACAAGGTAGTAAGGATAGATGACTATTTAACTACTAATGAATCAGATGTGACAATTAACAAAATTCCAGGTTTAATACCTAGTAAATCGTTAAAAATTCCATATCAATATAGTGGTCTATTAACTTTCAAATTTCCAATTTCAACACCTTATTTCAATTTTGATTTCATCAAAACTTTTGATATCAAACCCACTCAACTTTACGAAAGTAATGCAGATAAAAGATTGAAAATTACTTATTTTGATGATGACAATCCTAAAGTTACATATCGCTTCGTAATTGACTTAAAGGAATCAATCAAAATAATTAAAGAAGAATTTTTCAACTTCAATGAGTTCATTTTAGATGAACAGACAAAGAAAAGACTTAATCAAAAAAATCAGTAAAGTTGTTCTTATTTGTCTTGCTGGTGGTTCAATAGGAACTGGTGCATACTTTCTACATAGAAACTTATCAGAAAATAGAAAACAGTTTGAAGAAGCTCCTGGCAAAAGATGAAAAAGAATTGATGGAAAAATCAAAAATTATTACGATTACGAAGAAGATGAGAATTCCTGATTTTTTCCAACATTAGAGGCGAAATATTTTGAAAAATTTGTAAAAGTTGATGAATATGGATTTAAATACATCGATGAAGATATTGTTAAATCTGTAATTCACGACGTAATAAGAAGATTTTCTACAAAATATGGTTCAATTTTGTTCGATTATAAAATTATCAATAAAAATCAAATTTTTATTTATATGAAGCACATTAATGAAGACAAAGTAAAAACTAAAACCTACTTAATAGAGCTTAAATAATATATAATTAAGCTATGAATTCAAATATTAAAGACTTAGTTTTTAGTGAACTTAAAAAAATATCTAAAAACAAAAACATCACAGAAGACTCTAATATTAGAGAACTTGGGGTTGACTCACTTGATCTAGCTGAATTAATTTTTGATGCTGAAGAAAGATTAGGAATTACAATTTCTGACGATGAATTAAGAGATGTAAAAACAGTTAAAGATGTTATTAGGATTTTAGATAAATAATATATAATATAGATGGCTTAGGAGTATAGTTCAACGGTAGAACAACGGGCTTCAACCCCGTGTGTTGTGGGTTCGAATCCTGCTACTCCTGCCATTTTTTTATACTCTTTTTTTATATTAAATAAAGTAAAATTAGTAATATGAAAGAAAAAATTAAATTCGGTGTGCTAGGGACTGGAGCTTTCGGTTCTGCATTAGCAAATATTTTAATTGAGAATAATTTCCCAGTAATGATGTATGGAATTAATGAACAAGAAATTAGCGATATTAACGATGGATATAATCGCAAATTTTTTGGTGAGATTCCATTTAAAAACTCTAATCTTATTTCAGCAACAAATGATTTAAGTTACTTTTATGAAAATGTAAACACAGTTATCCTAGCTGTTCCATCAGTTGCAGTTGGTGTAATTTTAAGACAATCAGCCAAAGTGCTTGGAAACAAAAAAATTAGCATTATCAACTTATCAAAAGGTCTTGAACCTGAAACAAAACAATTCTTTTCTGACTATATAACTTCTGCATTTGATAAAAATCTTGAAAATCTTGCGTCAATTATGGGGCCATCATTTGCGATTGAAGTTTTTGAAGGAAAACTTACAATGGTTAACATTGTGGGGACAAATTCAAAATTCAACCAAGAAGTTGCACAATGCTTTAATAATTCACATTTTTATGTAAAACCATATGATGATATTAAAGGCGCTGAGGTCTTTGCTGCTCTTAAAAATGTTTTAGCCATTGGATTAGGGATGACATCAGTTTTATATCCGGGTCAAAATTCACACGCCGGACTCCTTACATTAGGGACTTATGAAATATTTAAAATATATAAAACTATGTTCCCTAATGAGGAAGATACAATTGGTTACAATTTTGCAGCTATGGGGGATATTTTCTTAACATGTTCATCACCTACAAGTAGAAACTTTAGTTTTGGTATTAATGTTGCAAAAGTAGGTGTTAGCGAAGCTTTAGCAACACAAAATGTAACTACCGAAGGTTACGATACAGCAATAACATTACAAAAAATAATTGAAGAATATAACATTAAAGATATTCCGTTTTTACAAGGAATTATCGATGTTTTATTCAATGACAAAGACTCAAAAGTCATTTTAGATTCAATAATTTAAACGTGCTCTCGCATGTTTATTTTTTACACCCTTAATTTTTAATATAGTGTAAAATATTATTAATTTATTAATAATATTGGAGGTAACCGTGATTACACATACAAAAGATAAGAAAAAATCAGAAGTTGTTGTTAAAGTTAAAATTAATCAAGCAGATTTTGATAAAAAATTAAAAGAATTTACAGACAAATTAGCTAAAAAAGTTAAAGTTAAAGGTTACAGACCAGGAAAAGCTCCTAAAGCTGAAATCGAAAAATATGTAGACCACAGAGCTGCATTTACTGATACAGTTAACTCATTTAGCAATGAAAATCTTCCAGCTGTTTTTGATTATGCTGCAAAAAACAAAATTAAAGCAGCTAGATACCCAATGTTAGACTTACAAAAAGATGGTGAAGATCTTTACTTAGTTTACATTTTTGTTGAAGAACCAGATTTTGCAGTAGATCCTAAAAAATTAAAATTAGACTACAAATCAATTAAAGTAGCTAAAAAAGATGTTGATGATATGAAGAAAGATATCCAAGAAAAATTATCTGTTAATGAAGAAATTACAGATAAAAAAGCTAAAACAAAACTTGGAGACACAGTTAACATTAACTTCAAAGGATTTATTGACAACACACCATTTGAAGGTGGAGAAGCTGAAAACTATGATTTAAAATTAGGTTCAAAAACATTTATTCCAGGATTTGAAGATCAACTTGTTGGTAAATCAGTAGGATGAAAAGGTGATGTAGTTGTTACATTCCCTGCTGACTACTTCGTTAAAGAATACCAAAACAAAGAATCAGTATTCCAAGTTTCAATTAACTCAATAAAGAGATTAAAATTATTCGAATTTACAGATGAAAATGTTAAATTACTTGGTGATCCAAAAATCACAGATCTTAAATCACTTGAAAAAGAACTTAAAAACAATGTTTTCATTAAAAAATTCTTCTCAAACGTTGATTCATTCTACCTTTCATTAATTGAACAAACAATCAAATTAGCAAAAGTTAACTTACACCCATCATTCATGGAAGAAAGACTTGGATTATTAAAATCTGAATTCGAAAAACAATTAAAACAATTTGGAATGAAGAAAACTGAGTACTTACAATTAATCAAATCATCAGAAGCTGATTTAGAACAAGAATTTGTGAAACAAGCTACAAAAGATGTTGAAAACGCTAAAGCTATTCAATACTGAGTTGCTAAATATCCAGTTAATGCTTCAGCAGAGCAAATCGTAGAATTTACATCAAAAATTGAAGCGTTTGGATTTAATAAATCTGTAGCAAACAACTTAATTATCTCAGCATTAAGAATGTCATTAATTTTAGCTGACGTAAACTCAGAAGCTGCAGCTAACTTAGAAAGTGACTTTACAAAAATTACAAAATAATACTTTTAATGATTAACTAACTCATTTAAATAATATGAGTTAGTTTTTTTATGCCTTGTTTCTGTAAAATAAGTAAATTAAAAAATGAACAACTTATATTGTTCATTTTAAAAAACATAATTTTAATTAGTAATAACTAAATTATCATTTTGAAATTTCGTTACCATTTGCATCTTTTTGTTTTCCACAAACAGCTAAAATGAAGTCAACAATTGGTCAAATTCCAACTGAAAATCATCATCCTACTAAAAGTTTTAATAAACCTAATCCGATTCTTCCAGCATAGAATCTGTCTACTCCAAATGCTCCTAAGAAGAATGATAATAAAGTTAAAACTAATCTGCTTTTTGGTGATACTGAATTCATAAATGCCTCCTAATTAATCTATTAATTTAATTATAAATTATTTAAAAGTTTTTTTATTTTTTCCAAGAAAAAGCTAGATAGGCAACTTGAGCTATCATAGCACCATTATCTGTTGCGTATTTTAATGATGGAACAATAGCGTTTTTATGCAATTTACAAAACTCTTCCCTTAGGTAAGAGTTAGCAGAAACTCCACCGCCTAAAACTAAAGTTTTAACATCATGTTTCTCTAATGCTGCTTTAGTTTTACTAATCAAGTAGTCAATAGCTGTTTTTTGAAAAGAAACAGCAAGTTGTTCCTTGTCAAGTTCTTCATTTTTCATTTGAGCTTTGTTAACTTTATTTAAAACTTGTGTTTTAAGACCACTAAATGAAAAATCTAATTCATTTTCTGTGTGTGGAAAAGTTAATTTTGTAAATTCACCATCATATTCTTTGAAAAGCTTATCGATAATTGGTCCACCAGGAAAACCTAGACCTAATCTTGAAGAAACCTTATCAAAAGCTTCTCCAACAGCATCATCAAGTGTCTCTCCGATGATTTCCAAATCATCTACATCTTTAGCATAAATTAATTGCGTATGTCCACCAGAAACTAATAAACATAATGCAGGGAATGCAATTTCGTTAGTTAATGTGGCTGATAAAAAGTGACCAACAAGGTGATTGACAGGTACTAAAGGCTTATTTATTGCTAGTGCAAAAGCACTTGCAAATAAATAACCAACTTGTAGCGTTCCTATTAAACCAGGTTCTTTCGTGTAAGCAATATAATCAAAAGAATTTGGATCATATTTTTGCAATATTAATTCCTGAATAAGTGCAATATTTTTAACATGCTCACGTGAAGCTATTTCAGGAATAGTTCCTCCGAACTCTTTAAAAATATCAATTTGTGAAATAGTTCATAAATCTAAAACTTTTCCATCTTCTAAAACTGCTAAAGATGTGTCATCATGGGAAGTTTCAATACCTAAAATTCTCATTAGTTTACACCTCCGATTTGAGGTTGTTTAATATATAAAGGTTCTACGCTCATAGTGTTTTCTTCTTTGAATTTATCTTTAAAATCCTTGAAGCTATCAATCATCTTTTTATAATCTACTTTGTCAACTTCAGTTGAATCCTTATCAACTATTTGAATGGTGTTTTTATCATAAAAATATACTTTTGAACCTTGTGCGTCAGTATAGAAATTTTCTTTATTAGGACTTAATGTTTCTAAAATTTCAAATGTATTAATTGTAAAGAGGGGTTTTTTAAATAAAAGAGCAAAAGTTCTAAAGTAAACTAAAGAACTTCTTACACCAGTGAAAAAACCTGGTCCCTTGTTTATATAAAAGTTATTAATTTTATCTACTGTTAAATTATTTTTGCTCAATAACAGTTGAAATTGTTCAGTTATTAACTGAACTTTTTTCTTATAACCTTCTAATAAGACAAAGTCAACAACATCGAAATCTTTATCAAATAAAACTAAAACAAAGTCCTCTGTTGCTGTATCTAAATAAACATTCATTATTTAACCTCTACAATTTCAAAAACATGTTTTTCATCTTCATTAATATATGCATTAATTTTTACATAATGTGTAAAATCTAAATTTTCCAAGTTAGCTCATTCAATAACAACTAAATTATCATCAAAATAATCTTCAAACTCATAAATTGAGGATTTAAAGTTGTATAGATCAATATGAATTAGACCGTCATAGTCTTTCATATATGAAAAACTTGGCGATGTAATCTTCTCTTTTATACCTATTTTTTTACCTAATAATTTAGTGAAAGTAGTTTTTCCAGCTCCTAAATCACCTGATAATAATAAAAATTGTTTCTCTTTAAATAGTTCAAAATTTTGATTTATAAAAAGTTCTAAGTCTTGTAGACTAGAACAAACGATTTTTTTTAGCATTCTATAAAGTACTAATTTTTTCTTCAGTTAAGTTTTTAGCTAATTGAACTACAACAATAGTTTCAGGCCCTGTATGAACTGAAATACAGTTAGGTAATAATGTTGTGAAAACTCTATTTTTCCCCTTGCTTTTTATATAATCAACAACATCTTTTAAGTCACCTGAATTTGAATGGATAATTAAGATATCTTTATCGTTATCCTTTAATTTAGCATCAATATTCTTGTAAATTGTTTTTAAGAATACTAAACCTTTTCCTTCTTTTTCTAATTTCCCTTTATAGAAACTTACAATAGGAATGATTCTAAGCAATCTAGCAACAACGGCTGCAGCAGGTGTTAATCTTCCTCCTTTTAATAAGTATTCATTGTGTTTAGGAAAAATTGAAACTTTTTGTCTCTCATCTCATTGTTCAATTTCTCTAATTGCTTCATCAACATCAGTTCCGTTTTTGATTAATTCAACAAAATCTCAAACTTGAAGCGTGATTAATGATGCAACAAAAATTGACTCAATAACTCTTAATTTTGGATATGATGATTCAAGAGCCTTTAAGTTTTGATATTGACTTGATAAATGTTTTGAAATAGGGAAAACAACAACATAATCGTGTGTTTTTGATAACTCACTAATTAAATCTTCTGCTACCCCGATTGGTGTTGCAGAAGTTCTATAGGTTTTTGTATCTAAATTAAAGTAAGTGAAAAAATCTTCTGGCGTTAAATCGATACCATCATTGTATGTTTTTCCGTCTAATTCAATTCTTAAAGGAAGATAAAATCATCCTAAATCTTCAGCTTGTTTTTTATTTAATCCTGAAGCTGAATCTACTACTATAGCTACCTTTTTCATAAATTCAATTATATTAAATTTATGTATAATTTTGTTTATGATATTGTTTAATAATTTGGATAAATCATTCTCAAATGTATCTATTATTTTTGTTGATAGTAGAGTTTCGAAAACTCAAAAAATACAACTTGATAATATGATTATTTTTTCAGATGATAATAAGAAAATACATTCTATAAATTTACTTGATAATAAGCTTCTTGATATTGAACCTAGTTCAAAATTTGGTGCATTAAATGCAGAACAAATTGCAAAATTATCTTCAGTTTTAGTTAAAAACGGCTTTGCTTTAGAAAATGAGCCTAAAATCATTTACGGTTTAATCACAAAAAGAGAAAATCATCCTAAAAGTGAGAAATTATTTGTTCTAGAAGTTTTAATTAATAAAGAAACAAATGAACATATTCAATTAGTTACAAACACATTAGATTCTCAAGAAGGTAAAGTTGTTGTTTTATCATTACCAGGATCAACTGTTTTCAGTGGTCTGGAAGTCTTAGAAGGCGAAATGCTTAATGTAAAAAGTTATGGAATGCTATCAGGATACAGAACTTTAGGAATCGATAGAGAAGGATTAATTTTTGGAACAAGCGAACAAATTGGAAAGGATTTTGAATTTTAAAATGAATGTACTTAAAGAATTAAGATACCGTGGTATTTTGAAGGCCATTAGTAATGAGGAAAAATTCAACTCACTTCCAGAAGGTGTTGGAGTTTACTGTGGTTTTGACCCAACAGCAACAAGTTTACACTTAGGAAATTACATTCAAATAGCTAACTTATTAAGATTTAAACAAGCAGGTTTTACAACTTATGCAATCCTAGGTGGAGCTACAGGAATGATCGGTGATCCTTCTTTCAAAGATTCTGAAAGACAACTTCTTGATGATCTTACTGTTTTAGAAAATAAAAATAAAATTAAGGCACAGCTTGAATCATACGGTTTAACTGTTGTTGATAACTATGATTTTTACAAAGATATGAATATTTTAGAATTTCTTAGATCTGTAGGTAAATTAGTAAATATTTCATATATGCTTGCTAAAGATTCAGTTGCTTCTAGAATTGAAAAAGGATTAAGTTTTACCGAATTCACTTACCAATTAATTCAAGGTTGAGACTTTGCTACTTTATACAAAGATAAAAATATTTGCATTCAATTCGGTGGTTCAGATCAATGAGGAAATATCACAACTGGTTTAGATATGATTTCTACATTGTACGGAAACGATCATAAAGCAGTCGCAATTACAGCTAACTTATTAACTGATGTAAATGGAAATAAATTCGGTAAATCAACAGGTGGTGGTAGTTTATGATTAGATGCATCAAAAACAAAACCATTTGTTATGTATCAATTCTTGTTAAATCAACCTGATAGCGAAGTTGAAAAATTGCTTAAATGATTAACATTTTTACCATTAGAGCAAATTGAACAAATTATTGAAAAACATAAAGAGCAACCTTCATTAAGATATGCTCAAAAAGAGCTTGCTTATGCAGTTATTTCCGACGTTCACTCTAGTGCTGAAGCTAAAAAAGCAAAATTAATTTCAGAAATATTATTTAATAAAAAATTAGATTTATCAAATTATTCAACAGAAGAAATATCTGATATTTATGAAGATATTAACCATTTTGAATTAGTTAAAGACCAAAATTTAATTAATCAACTTATTGAAAATAACATTATTAAATCAAAACGTGAAGCTAGAGAGTTTATTACAAATAATTCAATTAAGCTCAATTTAGAACCAGTAAATGAAGACAGCGTTTTAAATTCAAGTTTATGAAATAACAAATTCGCACTTCTTCACGTTGGTAAGAAAAATATTTACTTAATCAAAATTAAATAGAAATGAAAAATTCTCATCGGTTGATGAGAATTTTCTTATACCTTTGAAGTTCTGCTCAAAATTGGATGATAATGAGCTTCAATCTTTTCTTTTAAATCAGGTAAATAGCGAACTAATTCTTTTTTAAAAGTTTTATCATGTTTAATAAAACCTACTGCATGCAATAATTCGTGAACCACAGTTTCTTTAATAAAATATTCATCGATTAAATACAATCTCTCATTGAACATTATTAAAAATTGTTTTTTGGGATCTGATGATCTAATTACACATCTTCCTCAATATGATTTTGAGTTTTTTAACTCCCATCTTCACCTTTTATCAAGGTTCATTATTTGTGAATATTCATCAAAGTATTTCTGAATAATTATTGAAATTTGTTCTCTTGCAAACTCTAATAATAATGGTTTTATTCTTCTTTCTGACCTACAACGTAGTGATTTTGCTACTTTTTGACTTGAGTCAAATATGTAAAGATAATTATTAGGAAGCAATTTATAAGTGTATCTTTCTCCTAATAAAACAAATCAATCTTTATCAACTGAAATTTCATTTTCAGCAAGCAATTTGTGTGTATAAACCATAATTAAAGATAAAGAAAATGCCTATTAAGCATTTTCTTTATTATGTTCCTCTTCAGCTTGTTTTGTGTAATTAAAAATTAGTTCAGCTAATTTATCTTTAGCCATTTCTTGATATCCACTAATACCTAATAATTCAGCCATTTTGAATAATTGCTCATTTGGAATTTCTAAAAGTTTTTTGATTGCAGTTTCCTTTTGAACATCTGCTTGAATTTTTTCTTCTTCTGATAAATCTTTCTTTTCTGAATTAGTAGCATCTGCTGATTTATTTTGATTTTTGAAAATATCATTTAAGTTTGCGCCATTAGCAAATCCTGAAAATAAATCAGAAATACCATTTGGATTATTTTTGAATAACTCTTGCATTTTAGCAGCCATAGCAAGTGTTTCTTCTTCCATTTTAATTGAGTAGAACATCTTAATAATAAATACAACTTTTTTAGCAGGAATTAATCAGTTAACAATTGTTAATATAGTTGTAACAACATCAATAACAACAATTGCAATTACAATATTTGGTAAACCTGGTTGATTAAATGTGCCGTTAAAAATGTACTTGAATAATGTGAAAACACTAAATAGTCCTACAATTGTTGATAATAGAATTGGTCATCTATTGAAATTAAGGTAAGTTTTTTCCTTACGAACTTTGATAAAAGAAATAATTATCACAATTGCAGCAGCACAAAAAATAATTATGTAAAAGACTTGATTTATTATGTAGAAAATAAATAAACTTCTACTTTCATTTGTGACTTTAATTACATCATCAGATGATAAATTTGTAGTGTCAGGTTTTAAAAATGTATCGTGTCCAATTGTCACAATTAAGAAGCCGGCCAACGTTAATGCAGCAATTAATGTGATTGAAGCGAATAAAAGTCAAACTCAACTAGCAAATGTTTTTTGTCCTTTCTCATACAATTCATCTGCTTTACGATATTTTAGAAAATCTCTTAAATTTCATTTAAGCATTCAATACCTCCTTTATTTTATCTTCTTTTATAAATTCATCGAAGTTAAAATCAGCTACATCAAAGTCGTGTGGTGGTTTTGAATAAAACACCATTTCTTTTCCGGTCATAGGATGATGTAATTCTAATTTATAAGCATGTAATCTTTGCCCATTTTCATCAACATACTTGTTGTAAACAGGATCTCCATAAATTGGATTTTTAATATATGCCATATGCACTCTGATTTGATGTGTTCTTCCTGTCTCAAGTTGACATTTTACAAGTGATTTAGGCAAGTTATCTATGTAAAATGTTTTTAATAAAGTAACGTGAGTAGTTGCTGGTTTAGCATTAATATCAGTCACTTCCATTTTAAGTCTATCTTTAGCATTTCTACCAATAGGTAAGACTAATTTAAGTTTTTTACTTTCTAATACTCCATCACAAATTGCTAAATATGAACGCTTAATTTCGTGAGTAGCAAATAATTCAGAAAGTTTATTATGAACCTCATTGGTCTTTGCAATAACTAATAAACCGCTTGTGTCTTTGTCAATTCTATGAACGATACCTGGTCTAAGCAGCCCATTTTGATCTGACAAATTATTTTTAAAATGATATAAAAGTCCATTCACTAATGTGTCTTCATAATGACCTGGAGCTGGGTGAACTGTCATACCAGTTGGTTTATTAATGACACATAAATATTCATCATCATAAACAATATCTAAATCCATTTGTTTAGGAACTACTTTAATTTCCTTATCAAGTACTCTTGAAATTTTAATTGTTTGACCTTCTCTGACCATAAATTTAGGTTTATTAACTAAAACATCATCAACTGTTACAACTCTCTCATCAATAAGTTGCTTAATATCATTACGTGATATTTCAGTATTATTTGAAATATATTTATCAATTCTTTCAGGATATTTAACTACTAATTCAATCATAAATTCAATTATATATTTTTTATAGATTTTATTTGTATTTACTAATAAATATTTATTTATTAGTACGGTTGAGAAAACTATATAAAAAGTTTTTAATGTTATAATATGACTATGTTAGATTTTTTAGAGAAAAGAATACAAAAAAGTATTGCAAAAATGTCAAAAAAAACAACTCTAAATGAAGCTGATATTTTAGAAGTAACTAAAGACGTAAAATTAGCACTTCTTGAAGCTGATGTTAACTTAAGGGTTGTTAAAGAGTTTATTAATAATGTTAAAGCAAAGGCTTTAGAATCTGAAATTATAGGTAAATTAAATCCATCACAACAAATGATTAAAATTTTTCACGATGAACTTGTAAATATTTTAGGTGGAAAAACTACCGAAATTTCAATCACAAAAAAACCTTATATCATTATGATGTGTGGACTTCAAGGTTCAGGGAAAACTACAGCAACAGCTAAAATTGCTTACTATCTTAGAAAGAAAAAATTCGTAAATAATCCACTTGTTGTTGCAGCTGACATCTATCGTCCAGCTGCTGTGCAACAATTAGTCACTTTAGCAAAGAGTATTCAAGTTGATTACTATGAGCAAGGTGTTGAAGTTCCTGCAGAAGAAATTGTAACTAATGCATTAAAACAAGCTGATGCTAATAAAAATGACTTAATTATTATCGATACAGCCGGTCGTTTATCGATTGATGAGAAATTAATGCAAGAGCTTAAAAACATCAAACAAATTGCTCATCCATCTGAAATATTCTTTGTTGCTGATGCTATGTCTGGTCAAGACATTGTTAATGTTACTCAAACATTCAATGATAACTTAAGCTTATCAGGTTTAATTATTACAAAACTTGATTCAGATGCGCGTGGTGGAGCTGCATTAAGCTTACGTCAAGTGCTAAATGTGCCTATCAGATTTATTGGTACAGGTGAAAAAACATCTAATATTGATTTATTTCACCCTAACCGTATGGCTGATAGAATTCTCGGGATGGGTGATGTTTTATCACTTATCGAACATGCGCAAGATAACATTGATGAAGATAAAGCAAAAAATATGGTTGAAAGAATTTTTTCAGGTAAATTTGACCTTGATGATTTAATGGATCAAATTAAGCAAATGAAGAAATTAGGTAAATTCTCAAAATTACTTAAAATGCTTCCTGGTTCTTTATCAAATAAAATTAATGAAGAAGACTTAGATAAAGCTGAAGAAAAAATGCAACTTTACCAAATCTTAATGTCTTCAATGACTAAGAAAGAAAGAAAAAATCCTAAACTTTTAAAACAAGCATCTAGAAAAGAAAGAATTTTAAAAGGTTCAGGAAGAAGTGTTCAAGAATACAATAAACTACTTAATGAGTTTGAATCAATGCAAAAAAGAATAGTTGATATGGCTAATAAATTCAAAAATGGTGGAACAAGTGGTTTAGGTGGTCTTGGAGGATTATTCTAAAACAAAAAGCAACATTTAATTATGTTGCTTTTTTAATTTTATTGATAAAATTAACTTATTAAATGTGCCATCATAGCTCAGCAGGCAGAGCACTTCCATGGTAAGGAAGGGGTCGCTGGTTCGAGTCCAGTTGTTGGCACCATTTTTTTATTA
This sequence comes from Mycoplasma sp. 2045, assembly GCF_024582715.1. Classification (GTDB taxonomy): domain Bacteria; phylum Bacillota_I; class Bacilli_A; order Mycoplasmatales; family Metamycoplasmataceae; genus Mycoplasmopsis. Next base: position 39,708 of record NZ_CP102083.1, on the reverse strand, counting down.
CTCTTTTGACACTTTGTCTAAAACAGATTTTAATTCTGAATATGGTAAATATCCTGAAAGTGCAGTTACATATTTTGCATCCTTATAAATTTGAATATATGGAATACTTGTAATATTCATCTCTCTTGCAAAATCTCTGTTTTTATCAATATTAACTCTTAATATTTCAACATTATCTTTTTGGTCTAATTCAGTTAATGTGTTTGCATATAACATTTTACATGGGCCACATCAGTCTGCATAAAATACTAAAAGTTTAACACCTTTTGAATTATCTAAAAGTGAAAAAACATCTTGTTTTTTTAAATCATTGTGAATCATTTTCGCCTCCCTTAAACAATATGTAATTATTATACCAAAAAATTAAAAAGTGCTTTTTAGCACTTATTTTTTATAAAATTTCAACTTTTTACTGCTTTTAATATAACATTTTTAAAAAAGGTATAAAAAAAGCAGCGGCTCCCTATTTTCACTGTAAAGCTATCTTCGGCACTAAAGGGCTTAACTACTGAGTTCGGAATGGATTCAGGTGATCCCCTTTGCTATAACCACTGTCAATATTATAGCACTGATAAATAAAAACAAAAATATTTTTTAAATTTTTTTCTAAAAAATTCTGATCTCCAATGGAACACAAATTTCATCATTTACATTCATTGATTAGGAAACTAAATTTAACACTATGAATTTACAAAATTAGTAGAAGAAAAACATCCCAACAATGTTGAGATGTTTATTTAATTACTGAATTATTTATTACGTATATAAATGTTAGCTTCGTATTCTAAATTTTTATCCTCTTCACGTGCTTCTTTAATTCACATTGTAATTGAAATGATAATGAATAGTATGATACCAACAAATACAAATGTATCAGCTAGATTGAATGTACCTTTATCTGCTCAAGGTAAGTAAAGCATATCTTTTACATAACCGTTAAATAAAATTCTATCTAACGCATTTCCGAAATCTCCTGCTAATAAGATACCTAATGGTATTGAATAGTATAAAGAATTCTTAGTGAAGAATAAAGGCAATATTAGGATAAATGCAGCCACCATAAAGCTTAATCCTTGAATTAAAGCAATATTGGTTGTTTTAAGAAATGTGACACCTTTATGTCAAATAGATCTAATTCCAAATAAACCAAAATTTTGTCATTCACCAGAATTAGATGGATAAATATTTTCAGGGAAAATGTATGTTCCATCTGGTAAAGGAGCTTGCCCATCTGGTCTTAATCTTAAAACATCACCATGTTTAAATAGAAAAGTTTTTGTTAGCTGGTCTATTGTTAAGAAAATTGCAAAAACAATGAATAATATTACATATGCAGTTAAAATTGATTTTCAATTTACTTTGAAATGTTCAACTATTTTAGTAACAAAAGTTTTATTTTTTTGTTCTTGATTATTCATAATTATTTATCTTCCCAATCTTTTACAATTTCATAACATGTATTACATAAATTATCTATCATCTCTGATTTATCAAAATGATTTCAACATCTTTGACATTTTTCAGAATCAAATGTTGTAATTTCTAATTCATCATTTGATTCAAATGATACTTTACCTACCATTAATAAAGTTTTTAAATCAAGAGATTTGATAAAGTCTGATAATGAATTCGGTAATTTAACATATGCTTCATTAATTCTCTTAATTGAGCCTTCTTTAATCAAGTTGTCAACTTTAGCATTTACTTCAGCACGTAATTGGAAGAATTCATCAAATTGTTCAATTAATGATTTATTAACTGCAACATTATTAAAATCAAATGCATCAAACATTATTGAATCGTACTTTGTAGCTTTATTAAAGTGTTCGTATGCTTCTTCAGCTGTTGTAGGTAAAATAGGAGCAATTGCTTTAATAATAAAGTCTACGATTTCATATAAGTTCGATTGAACCATTAATCTTTCTGGATCGTTTGTTTTTCTTATATAAAGGATGTCTTTAGTAATTGATAAATAGAATCCAGATAAGTCAACAATATAGTTATTTAATAATTTAACAACATTAATGAATTTATATTCATCATAAGCTTTTTTAATATTTAATTTTAATTCATTTAATTGTTCTGAAATAAGTGCATGAATACCTGTTTTTTGAATATTAGAATCATATTCAAAACCAGATAAATTACCTAACATAAATCTGATAGTATTTCTGATTTTTCTATAGATTTCAGTGTTTTGATCGAGGATATCATCTGAAATATTTACATCATTTGTATATTCACTATTAGCTGCTCATAATCTTAATATATCAGCACCACGTTTTTTAACAACATCAATAGGCTTAATTACATTTCCTAATGATTTTGACATCTTGTCACCATTTTTATCTAAAACAAAACCGTGTGAAACAATTTGCTTATATGGAGCTGTTTTTTGATATGCAACTGAGTTAATGATAGATGAGTTAAATCAACCTCTGTATTGGTCAATTCCCTCTAAATATAAGTCATACGGAGCCTTGTAACGCTGGTCAATATCAACAGCAGTAAATGAAACACCAGAATCAAATCAAACATCCATAATATCCATTTCTCTTGTAAATTCTCTACCTTTGTATTTTGGATGCAATAAGTCTTGTGTATCTCATTCTCATCAGATATTGATATCGTGCTCTAAAACTTGATTAATTGTGAAATCAAATTGTTCTTTATCAATTACAGGGTTTTTATGTTCATCATAAAAGATAATGATTGGAACACCTCAAGTTCTTTGTCTTGAAATAGTTCAATCACCTCTTTCCGCGATCATATTTCTTAATCTTGTTTTAGCTCATTCTGGATATGTCGAAACTTTTGTTTCAATATTTTCTAAAATGTCTCTTCTAATCTTATCAATAGAAACAAATCATTGAGGTGTACCTCTATAAATAATTGGTTTGTGAGTTCTTCAATCGTGTGGATATGAGTGCTTCATAAACTCTAATTTCATAACTCTATCATCTAAAAACTCAACAATAGGTTTGTTTGCGCTATCATAAAATAAACCATCAAAATCAGTACCTGTTCCAAAGATGGTTCCATCATCTGCAACGTGCATAATTTTTTCTAAATTAAATCTTTGCCCAATTAAAAAGTCGTCTTCTCCGAACATTGGAGCAATATGAACAATACCTGTACCAGATTCTTCAGTAACATGATGACCAACAACTAACGGAGCTAATAAACGAGTGATTGGTGTGAAATATAAAATATTTTTACCAAGAACTTCATACCCATAAAATTCATCTAGAATGTCATATTCATAAATTTCATTCTTCTCAGCATATTTCTTAAATAATTCTTCTGAAAAAATTAGAGTATCATTTTCAACCTTAACTCTAATGTATTTAATTTTAAGCCCTACGGCAGCTCCTGAGTTAGCTAATAATGTTCAAGGAGTAGTTGTTCAAACAACAATATCATCACCGTTATGGATCTTGTCGAAGTTACTACTTACAACTCTTAGTTTTAAATATAATGATGGACTTCTTACTTCTTTATATTCAACTTCAGCTTCTGCTAAAGCACTTTGTGAAGTAGGAGATCAATAAATCGGTTTAAGTCCCTTATATACTAAACCATCTAAAATCATTTTAGAAAAGACTTCTAATTGTTTAGCTACATATTTCTTATCTAAAGTGATGTAATACTTTTTAAAATCTGAAAAAAGTTGTAATTGTTTAAATTGTTCTTTCTGAATTTCGACTTGTTCTAATGCATAAGCTTTCGCTTTAATTCTTAACTCAAGTGGTGAAATTTCTTCTTTCTTAAGGTTACTTTCTGAAAGCATTTTATGTTCAATAGGTAATCCATGTGTATCTCATCCAGGAACAAATGGAGAATAATATTTATTTAAAGTTTTTCATCTCACAATTATATCTTTTAAGATTTTGTTTAAAGCATGACCTACATGTAAATCTCCATTAGCATATGGTGGACCATCATGTAAAATGAAAGATATATTATCTTTATATTCTTCTAATATTCTTTGATATATGTTATCTTGATATCACTTTTCTCTATATTTACTTTCTTTTTCAATTAAATTAGCTTTCATTTCAAAGCTTGTTTGTGGCATATTTAAAGTCTTTTTGAAGTCCATATTTTCTCCCTGTTGTTAAATTATAAATTAATTATAAATAAATTAAATTATATAAGAAAATCCTCTAATTTACTAACTTAACAAGTTAACAAATTAGAGGATTTTTGGTGGCCTCGGCAGGAATCGAACCAGCGACACACAGAGCTTCAATCTGTTGCTCTACCTACTGAGCTACAAGGCCATAATGGCGGTCCAGACGGGGATCGAACCCGCGTTCTCCTCCGTGACAGGGAGGCGTATTAAACCACTTTACCACTGGACCGTTTTGGTTGCAGAGGAAAGAATTGAACTTTCGACCTTCGGGTTATGAGCCCGACGAGCTACCACTGCTCCACTCTGCTATGTATCTCCTGTTATTGGCGGGTGATGAGGGATTCGAACCCCCGCGGGCCGTGAAGCCCCTGCTAGTTTTCAAGACTAGTCCCTTCAGCCGGACTTGGGTAATCACCCGTATGGTGGACCTAACAGGATTCGAACCTGTAACCGACCGGTTATGAGCCGGTTGCTCTAACCGTTGAGCTATAGGTCCGTAATTTGGTAGCACCGAAGAGATTCGAACTCTTGACCTTCCGGGTATGAACCGGATGCTCTAACCAACTGAGCTACAGTGCCATATATGGTGGAGAGTATGGGATTCGAACCCACCACCTCCTGCGTGCAAGGCAGGCGCTCTAGCCAAATGAGCTAACCCCCCATATAAATGGTGAAGAAGACAGGATTTGAACCTGCGACCACTACAGCCCAAATGTAGTGCTCTACCAAGCTGAGCTACTTCTCCAACAATCATTAGTTGCGTTATTATTATAATATAAAAAATATTTTTATGAAATTTTTTTTATATTTTTTTGAAAATAAAAAACACCATTAAAGGTGTCAAATATTCTTTGAAAACTGAATAGTTATTTTAATAATTCATTAAAATGTCTGAATACACCTTAATATACTTTTAAACCTATCAATTTATTAGTAATGGTCAGCTGAATGTATTACTACACTTACACTTCCATCCTATCAACCTCGTAGTCTACAAGGAATTTCAAGGGAATACTTATCTCTGAGGAGGCTTCCCACTTAGATGCTTTCAGCGGTTATCCCTTCCGTACTTAGCTACCCAGCTGTGCTTCTGGCGAAACAACTGGAACACCAGCGGTACGTCCACTCCGGTCCTCTCGTACTAAGAGCAGCTCTCATCAATATTCCAACGCCCACATCAGATAGGGACCGAACTGTCTCACGACGTTCTGAACCCAGCTCGCGTACCGCTTTAATTGGCGAACAGCCAAACCCTTGGAACCGACTCCAGCTCCAGGATGCGATGAGCCGACATCGAGGTGCCAAACCTTGCCGTCGATGTGATCTCTTGGGCAAGATAAGCCTGTTATCCCCAGGGTAACTTTTATCCGTTGAGCGACTGCCGTTCCATGACGTACAGCCGGATCACTAAGTCCTGCTTTCGCACCTGCTCGACTTGTAGGTCTCGCAGTCAAGCACACTTCTACCTTTGCGCTCTTCATACGGTTTCTGACCGTATTGAGTGTACCTTTGAACGCCTCCGTTACCTTTTAGGAGGCGACCGCCCCAGTCAAACTACCCACCACGCACTGTCTCCCCACCGGATAACGGTGGCAGGTTAGAAACTCAACATACCAAGGGTGGTATTTCAAGGTCGACTACTCTAAGACTGGCGTCTTAGCATCACTGTCTCCCACCTATCCTACACATGTTAGGCCAAGTTTCAATACGAAGTTGTAGTAAAGCTCCATGGGGTCTTTTCGTCTTGATGCGGGTACCCAGCGTTTTCACTGGGACCATAATTTCACCGAGTCCAATGTTGAGACAGTTGAGAGATCATTGCGCCTTTCGTGCAGGTCAGTATTTAGCCGACAAGGAATTTCGCTACCTTAGGACCGTTATAGTTACGGCCGCCGTTCACCCGGGCTTCATTTCAATGCTTCGCGTAAAGCTAACAAATCCACTTAACCTTCGGGCACTGGGCAGGCTTCACCCCCTATACATCATCTTACGATTTAGCAGAGAGCTGTGTTTTTGATAAACAGTTGCCCCTCACAATTTACTGTGGCCAACTAAAAGTTGGCACCCCTTTTCGCGAACTTACGGGGTTAATTTGCAGAGTTCCTTAACATTGGTTTTCTCGCTCGCCTTAGAATACTCATCTTGGGAACGTGTGTCCGTTCTCGGTACAGGTACCATTGACCTTAAAGTTTAGAAGCTTTTCTAGGAAGTATGAAATCACACAATTCGATGAAACCACCTATGCATCATAGCTCCCAGTTACAGAGTTCGCATTTAACTAAACTCACCAGTTGCTACTTACCCCCAAATCCAATAATGGGTAGTGCTATCCTCCTTCGTCACTCCATCACAAATCAAGGTAGTACAGGAATATTAACCTGTTGTCCATCGGATACGCTTTTCAGCCTCTCCTTAGGTCCTGACTAACCCTGGGTGGACGAACCTTCCCCAGGAAACCTTTCCCAATAGGCGTTGAGGATTCTCACCTCAAATCGTTACTCATACCGGCATTCTCACTTCTTAACGCTCCACCAGTCCTCACGGTCTGACTTCACTGCGATAAGAACGCTCCTCTAACGTACTAAATGTACCCGTGGCTTCGGTATTGTGTTTTACTCCCGTTACATTATTGGCGCAAGATCTCTTGACTAGTGAGCTATTACGCACTCTTTAAAGGATGGCTGCTTCTAAGCCAACCTCCTAGTTGTTTATGAAATCTCACAACCTTTCTGACTTAACACAATTTTGGGACCTTAGCCGACGATCTGGGTTGTTGCCCTCGCGAGCCGGGACGTTAGCACCCCGGTTCCGACTGCATGATAATACACAATGATATTCGGAGTTTGATTATAGTCAGTACCGCTAGACGCGGCCATTCCATATTCAGTGCTCTACCATCAAAGTTTAACATCACACGCTAGCCCTAAAGCTATTTCGAGGAGAACCAGCTATCTCCAAGTTCGATTGGAATTTCTCCACTATTCACAAGTCATCCGGGCACTTTTCAGCGTACTACGGTTCGGCCCTCCACTTGGGGTTAGCCAAGCTTCAGCCTGCTCATGAATAGATCACATGGTTTCGGGTATATATCAACATACTAAACGCCCTATTAAGACTCGATTTCTCTACGGCTCCGTTTTTATCTACTTAACCTCGCATGTTAACATAACTCGCCGGTCCATACTGCAAGATGTACGCCATCAGCCATTAACGGCCTCTGACTAATTGTAAGTAAGTGGTTTCAGATTCTATTTCACTCCCCTCCCGGGGTTCTTTTCACCTTTCCCTCACGGTACTAGTTCACTATCGGTGTCTGGTTAGTATTTAGCCTTACCGGATGGTCCCGGCAGATTCAGACAGGGTTTCACGTGCCCCGACCTACTCAGGATACTACTAAAAGACTTTGCTATTTTGCATACAGGAGTATCACCTTCTGTGCTTAGACTTTCCAATCTATTCTGCTATAACAAAATTTTGTAACTTTGTGTAAGTAGTCCTACAACCCCAATTAAAAATTGGTTTGGGCTCTTTCACGTTCGCTCGCCGCTACTGATGAAATCATTTTTTATTTTCTCTTCCTGTTGCTACTAAGATGTTTCAGTTCACAACGTGTCTCGCAAAAGGGACTATGTATTCATCCCTTAGCAACTAGACATTACTCTAGTTAGGTTTCCCCATTCGGAAATCCCCGTTTCGTAGCTTATATCCAGCTCCACGAGGCTTATCGCAGGTAATCACGTCCTTCATCGACTTCCAGACCCAAGGCATCCACCACAAACTCTTACTTATTTAAAAGTTGTAACAATATAACCTATTATTGTTGATGTATTCAAAGACATTTTAATAAATTATTATTTCTAATAATTCATAACTCGGTATCCAAAACAAATTGACTTTAATTTATTTTTGATGTCGTTGTTATATTAATATCTTTATAACTATTCAGTTTTCAAAGAACATTAGAGAGAAATTCTCTCAAAACTAGATATATCATGACAAAAATTATCGTAATAAAAGATTTAGAATAGCAATATAAAATTGCTGATTGTACTCCGTAGAAAGGAGGTGATCCATCCCCACGTTCTCGTAGGGATACCTTGTTACGACTTCACCCCAGTCACCAGTCCTGCCTTAGGCGGTCGTCTCCGTAGTTGACATAACCGACTTCGGGCATTACCAGCTCCCATGGTGTGACGGGCGGTGTGTACAAGACCCGAGAACGTATTCACCGTAGCGTAGCTGATCTACGATTACTAGCGATTCCGACTTCATGTAGTCGAGTTGCAGACTACAATCCGAACTGAGAATGGTTTTTGAGATTTGCTCCACGTCGCCGTATTGCTTCTCTTTGTACCATCCATTGTAGCACGTGTGTTGCCCCACTCGTAAGAGGCATGATGATTTGACGTCGTCCCCACCTTCCTCCCAGTTACCCGGGCAGTTTCCTTAGATCATCTAACTAAGGACAAGGGTTGCGCTCGTTGCAGGACTTAACCGAACATCTCACGACACGAGCTGACGACAACCATGCACCATCTGTCATTCCGTTAACCTCCACTATATCTCTATAGCTTTGCGGAAGATGTCAAGAGTGGGTAAGGTTCTACGCGTATCTTCAAATTAAACCACATGCTCCACCGCTTGTGCGGATCCCCGTCAATTCCTTTAAGTTTCACTCTTGCGAGCATACTACTCAGGTGGATGATTTAATGCGTTAGCTGCGCCAATAGCTTCATCACTATTAGCTAATCATCATCGTTTACGGCGTGGACTACCAGGGTATCTAATCCTGTTTGCTCCCCACGCTTTCGTCTCTCAGTGTCAATATGCACCCAGTTAACTGCCTTCGCCATGTTGGTGTTCTTCCTTATATCTACGCATTTCACCGCTTCACAAGGAATTCCGTTAACCTCTATGCAATTCTAGTATGCCAGTATCCAACGCGATTTGGGGTTGAGCCCCAAGTTTTGACGTCAGACTTAACATACAACCTACAGACGCTTTACACCCAATAATTCCGGATAACGCTTGCAACCTATGTATTACCGCGGCTGCTGGCACATAGTTAGCCGTTGCTTTCTGATTTAGTACTGTCAAGATAATAGCATTTCCTCTACTATTTTTTCATCCTAAATAACAGCAGTTTACAACCCGAAGGCCTTCATCCTGCACGCTGTGTCGCTCCATCAGACTTTCGTCCATTGTGGAAAATTCCCTACTGCTGCCTCCCGTAGGAGTCTGGGCCGTATCTCAGTCCCAGTGTGACGGTTCAGTCTCTCAACCCCGTTAAACATCATAGCCTTGGTAGGCCATTACCCTACCAACTAGCTAATGTTACGCACCCCAATCCTTTAGTGAAGCTTTAAGGCTCCTTTTATATATAGAACATGCGTTCCATATAAGTATCCGGTATTAGCGATAATTTCTCATCGTTATCCCAATCTAAAGGGCATGTTAAGTACGTGTTACTCACCCATTCGCCGCTAAGTTCAAAGAACTTCGCTCGACATGCATGTATTAGGCACACAGCCAGCGTTCATCCTGAGCCAGGATCAAACTCTCGAAAAAAATTGACTTGTCATGTCTTGTATATATCTAGTTTTCAAAGAACTTCTTTGCTATCAAAAGCAAGAATATTATAACACTAATTATTTTTTTATTCAAAGTTTTTTTAAAAAAAATAAAAAAATAAATTACTTGATCAAGGTAATTTATTTTGATTATATATGTTTAATTTAAAAGTATTAGAGAAATGATTAAATTAACCCTTTGTTTTTAAGAGTTTTTAATGTTTTTGCACTTACTCTTAATGTCATTTTTTGACCGTCTATTGTAACTCTAACTTTTTGTAAGTTAACATTAAATTTTCTTTTTGTAGCATTTAATGCGTGTGAACGTTTGTTACCTGTTTGAGGTCCTCTACCTGTTAAAACGTCTCTTCTTGACATAATTTCTTCCTTTCTATAAGTAATAAATGTTTATAAACTTTTATTTAGTCTTTATAAAAAGAGTAAAAATAAAATTCTTTGATATTATAGCAAAAAACTTTATTTTATTGTTTTTTTATAAAAATCATTTTGATTAATTAGATATGTTTAATTTTTCAATGAAATTATCTTCAAGTGTAAAGTTTACATTTTGATCAATTCAATATCTTCTGTTTTCAACATTTTCTCCCATAAGAACTGAAACTCTTCTTTCAGCAATAAGAGCATCTTCAATTGTTACTTGAACTAATGTTCTTGTTTTAGGATCCATAGTTGTTTCTCACAATTGATCAGCATTCATTTCTCCTAGACCTTTATATCTTTGGAGTTCATATGATTCTTTTATATTTTCCAGCATATCACTTAAATCATCTTCATCTCATGCATAAAGAATTTTTTTACTGCTCTTAAGAGTCACTTTATATAATGGAGGAAGTGCAAGGAAAATTTTTCCTTGTTCAATCATTTGTTTCATAAATCTATAAAAGAATGTTAATAATAGAAGTTGAATGTGAGCACCATCAGTGTCAGCATCGGTCATAATGATTATTTTTCCATATTGGGATTTTTCAATATCAAAATCTCTACCGTATCCTGCTCCAATTGCTTTAATAATCGTGTTGATTTCTTCATTTTCAAGAACTTCAACCATTTTTTTCTTTTCAGAGTTAATGACTTTTCCACGTAATGGTAAGATAGCTTGAAATCTTCTATCCCTTCCACTTTTTGCCGAACCACCTGCTGAGTCCCCTTCGACTAGAAATAACTCATTTTGTTCATTATTTTTACCAGTCGCAGGTTTTAATTTGTCACTTAAAATTAATTTTTCTTTACCTGTTTGCTTTGTTTTTCTACTTTCATCTTTTAATGATTTTTGTTTTTGTCTTAAATCATATGAAGATTCAATTTTATCTATGATTAATTTAGCTTGTTCTTTGTGTTCACTTAATCAAGAATCTAAATATTTAAAGACAATTTCTTCAACAACAGGTTTAGCATCTGGAGTCCCTAATTTATCTTTAGTTTGACCTACGAATTCAAGAATACTTTCAGGAATTTTTAAAGAGAGAACGCAACTGAGCCCTTCTTTAATGTCTGCTCATTCATAAATTCTTTGACCTTTGACTACATTTTCTTTTGACACAAAGTTATTAACAGATTTAACAAATGCAGTTTTTAGTCCAACCACATGTGAACCACCATCGCTTGTTTTAACATTGTTAACAAAACTCAGAATTGTATCTTCATATTGAGTTGTTCATTGAAAAGCAAAATCAACAGAGATGCCTCTTTTTTCATCTTGAAATGAAATAGGTTTTGAAACTAAATCTTTTGAATCATTTAAAAAGTTTAAGAATGATTCAAGACCTTTAGTATATTCATAAATTTCTGTTTTATCATTATTTTGATCTCTTAATATTATTTTTAAATTAGAAATTAAGAAAGCTCTTTCTTTAAGTCTTTCTGAAATTTTGTCAAAACTTAACTTAGCTCTTTTGAAAAGTGGATAATCAGGTCAGAAAGTCACTATTGTTCCAGTATTTTTAGATACACCTACCTCGTGAGTTCTTTGAAGGATTTTTTCTTGTTGAAATTCAGTTAAATAGATCTTTTTATCTCTTGAAACTTCTACAACAACTTTTGTTGATAAAGCATTAACAACACTAGCTCCAACACCGTGAAGACCTCCTGATGTTTTATACGCACTATCATCAAATTTTCCACCTGTATGCAATTCAGTGAAAGCAGCTTCTACAGCTGTTTTTGTTGAACCTTTAATTTTATCAACCGGAATACCACGTCCATTGTCTTGAACTGAAACACCACCATCATTTCTCAATGTAACAATTATTTCAGTTGCATAACCAGCTAGTGCCTCGTCGATTGAGTTATCTACAATTTCTCAAACTAAGTGATGTAAACCGTGTACATCGGTTCCACCAATGTACATACCAGGTCTTTTTCTAACAGCTTCAAGCCCTTTTAATTGTTGAATATTACTTGCATTATATGTATTGTTTTGACTCATAGTTTAAATATTATAAAAGATTAAATAAAAAACATACGAATTAATCGTATGTAACTCCTTCTAAATTTTTAGCTCAATTTATAAAATGTTGGTAAGTTTTTACAGTGTCAATTCTTTGGTTTTCTTTGTAAATTTTAAATCTTTCACCATAGCTAAATAATTGTGAGTAAATTTCAATATCATCTTGAGATGGTTTTAGACCTAATTGTTCTAATTTTTCTGGATAATATTTTGAAATTAATCCATAAAACTTCATTGAAACAACCTCTGGTGAGAAATTATCTAATTTAATAGCACCTGTGATTAATAATTTAACAGCAACTTCTTGATCTTCAAATTTAGGAAGCAAAATACCTGGTGTATCTAAAAATAAATATTCACCATTGACAACTCACTTATTTTCTCTGGTTACACCTGGATAGTTAGCGACTTTTAAAGTTTTTTTATCTGAAACTAAATTAATAAGTGTACTTTTCCCACAGTTTGGAACGCCAACAACAAATGATTTCATTCTGGTTATCAACATACCTTTTTCTCTGTTTTTATTAATTCTTTCTTGTGAAAGTTTTTTAATTGTTTTTAAAATAACTTGTTTTGAAGATGATTTTCTAAGATCTAATCATAATAACGTTTCGTTTGCAAATCTTTTTTCAATTTTTGCTTTTTTGGATTGATCCATTAAATCTGATTTAGTAATAATGAACAATCTCTTTTTTTGTGGTGCAATTTTGTCAAAGTCTTCGTTATATGAACTAATTGGACATCTTGCATCTAAAACTACTATAAAAATATCTGCTAATGAAGCTTTTTCTTTTAATTCCTTGAAAGCCTTAGCCATATGACCAGGGAATCATTGAATCAAATTCTCATATTTTTGTTCTTTGTGTTCTAATTCCATATTTATCCTATTTATTTAATTTTTCCAGTTCTAATCTAAGTTTATTAACTTCTTCAGCAAGAATTTTATTTTCTTTGTAAAGTTCTTTATATTGAGCATTATATAATTCTGTTCTTTCGGTTGATTCATTTATTTCATTAACAATTTCATTAATTTGTCTAATCAATTCATTTAAATGATTTTCAACTTCTGTTTTATTGTACCCTTCTAAAGATAAATGAAAATTATAGTTTTTAATTTGTTCAATTAAATTATCGAATTTATTCATAATTACCCATTTCTAACTTTGTTCAACACAATTGCTGCAGCTGTTGCTACATTTAAACTTTCAAATGAAATTGGAATGTAAATTTTTTCATCAGATAATGAAGCAGTTTGATTATCAATTCCATTACCTTCGTTTCCTAAGATAATGACAATTTTTTCTTCTCTTGAAAAATCAATTTCATTTAACTTCTTAGCATTTGTATCTAACATAGTTGCATATAAAATATAGTTTTGTTTTTTAAGTTCTTTTAAAATATCAATATTATTTGTCTTGATTAAATTTAAATCAAAAAGTGCTCCTTGAGAAGAACGAATAACTTTTGGATTAAAGTAATCAAAGTTTTGGATAATAACAGTGTCAAAATCAAAGGCTCTCGCTAATCTAAAAATTGTCCCTACATTTCCTGGTTCTTGCAAATTATTTAAAAATAAAACTCTGTTACTAATTGATTTTGAGATATCGGGAAATTTACAAATACCTATAATCCCTTGTGGTGTAGATGTGTCTGATAAGTAATTTAAGATTTCCTCTGTGACTAAAATCGAATCAGCAAATTTATTTTTATCAACTACTTCAATTGTTTCTAGCAAAATACCTTTTTCTTTCGCTTCATTGACTAAGTGATAACCTTCAACTAAAAACTTAGATTCTTTACTTCTATATTTTTTATCTAAAAGTTTATAAACATCCTTGATAAACTGATTTTGCTTACTGGTTATTATTTTCATCATATTGTTCTAAGTAATGTTTTCCTTTTTCAACTTCAAATTTTGATAAATCTTTAAAATCAAGTTGTCTCATAACTTCAAAACCTAAAATAGCAACACAGTTAGCAAGATTAATTGAACGCATAGCTGAAACCATCGGTATTCTGATGCAATCTTCTAAATTTTCTTTTAAGATTATTTTATCAATACCTGTAGATTCTCTACCAAACATTAATCACACTTCACCAGTTTGTTGGTGAACTTCATTATATTTAACATTTGTATATGTCTCTAAACCATATCTAGTTACATAAAAGATTTTTTTATCTTTGTACTTATTGTAAAAATCTTCATATGAGTTATGAATTTCATGTTGAATGTCACTGAGCATTCTTCCTGCACCTGCTCTTTTAAGATATTTAGGATGAAGATCAAAACTTGTTGGTTTGATAATGTGTAATTTTGCACCTAGTGCATAACAAGTTCTGATTATATTCCCTGTATTTGGGGCAATTTCCGGTTGATATAAAACTATATTTAACATAATACTATTATACATAGTATTATGATGCTGATTAACAACTCCTAATTATTGAGTTCATTTTACTTTTGCAATAGTGTATAAGTTAAATAAGTAAAAAATAAAAAGTAGGATATACCTACTTTTTTAAATTATTTAAAGTGAAAATTTAAATATTAATCTTCATCTTTATCTTGAATGTTTCTACGTTTAATAATTTCATCAGCAATTGATTTTGGAGTTTTTTCGTAGTGATCAAATTGCATTTGGTATGTTCCACGTCCACTTGTCATAGATCTAAGTTCTGTTGAGTAACCGAACATTTCTGAAAGAGGAACCATTGCTCTAACAATAACAGCTCCATCATTTCTTTGTTCTTGGTCGTTAACAAGTCCTCTACGTCTTGATAAGTCACCGATAACATCTCCGATGTGATCTGATGGAACAACTACTGAAACGTCCATAATTGGTTCTAATAATACTGTACCAATTTTATCTTTTGCTTTTGTAAGTGCTTTAGAAGCAGCGATTTTGTAAGCCATTTCTGATGAGTCAACGTCGTGGTATGATCCATCGAATAATGTGGCTTTAACGTCAATCATTGGGTAACCAGCTAAAATACCAGCTGCCATTTTTTCTTCAAGACCTTTTTGAATTGATTTAATGTATTCTTTAGGAATTTTTCCACCAACAATTTTGTCCACGAATTCAAATCCACCATCTGGGTTTGGTTCAAATTTGATTCATACGTGTCCATATTGTCCTTTTCCTCCTGATTGTTTGATGTGTTTTCCTTCAACTTCAGCAGGAATTGTAATTGTTTCACGGTATGAAACTTGAGGTGCTCCAACTTTAGCTTTAACACCAAATTCACGTTTTAAACGATCAACAATAATGTCTAAGTGTAATTCACCCATTCCAGCAATAATTGTTTGACCTGTTTCTTCATCAGTATATGTTCTAAATGTAGGGTCCTCAGCAGCTAATTTTTGTAATCCTAATGATAATTTTTCTGTAGCAGCTTTTGATTCTGGTTCTAAAGCTTGTGAGATAACTGGTTCTGGGAATACCATTTTTTCAAGAACGATTTTTGGTGATTTTTCTCCAACTAATGTATCTCCTGTTGTTGTGTATTTAAGACCAACAGCAGCAGCAATATCTCCGGCTCTACATTCATCAATTTCTACACGTGAGTTAGCGTGCATTTGTAAAATACGTCCAATACGTTCTTTTTGTTCTTTAGTTGTGTTGTATACGTAGCTTCCTTTTTCAAGAACTCCACGGTATACACGGAAGAATGTTAATGAACCTACGTATGGGTCTGTCATAACTTTGAAAGCTAATGAAGAAAAGTCTCCATCGTCTGTTGCATTAACAAAAATTTCTTTATCCCCATCAAAAGCAGGGATTGGTGGTACATCAAGTGGTGATGGTAAATAATCAACAACAGCGTCAATCATTCTCTTAACACCTTTGTTTTTGAATGATGTTCCACATACTACTGGGAAGAATTCTGATGTTAAAGTAGCTTTTCTAATTGCGGCTTTAAATTCTTCAACACTTAAATCTCCACCTTCAAGAACTAACATCATTAATTCTTCGTCAAAGTTAGCAACCGCTTCTAATAATTCTTGACGTTTTTCAGCAACGATGTCTTTTAAGTGAGCAGGAATTTCTGTTGGAAATTCTTCTTCTTGTGGTTCTCCGTTGTATTTAATCGCTTCTAACGTAACAAGGTCAATAATACCTTCGAAGTCTGATTCAGCACCGATAGGTCATTGGATAGCAACTGCGTTTCCACCTAAACGTTGTTTAACTGAAGCAACTGAAGCTGCGAAGTCAGCACCAGCTTTATCCATTTTGTTAACGTAAACAATACGAGGAACTTTGTAGTTTGTAGCTTGTCTTCAAACTGTTTCTGTTTGAGGTTCAACTCCTGATTGAGCATCAAGAACTGCTACAGCACCATCTAATACACGTAATGAACGTTCAACCTCAACTGTGAAGTCAACGTGTCCTGGTGTATCGATAATGTTAATTCTTTTTCCTTTTCAGAAAGCTGTTGTAGCAGCTGATGTAATTGTAATTCCACGTTCTTGTTCTTGTGCCATTCAGTCCATTTGTGAAGCACCATCGTGTGTTTCACCAATTTTGTGAATTTTACCTGTGTGGAATAAAATTCTTTCTGTAGTTGTTGTTTTTCCAGCATCAATGTGGGCCATAATACCGATATTACGGTAATCTTTTAATTCATATTCTCTAGCCATAAATAAACCTTAGACTATCATCTGAAGTGTGCAAATGCACGGTTAGCTTCAGCCATTTTGTGTGTATCTTCACGTTTTTTGATAGCTCCACCTGTTTTGTTTGATGCATCAATGATTTCATTAGCTAAACGAACATCCATTGTTTTTTCATTTCTTAATCTTGAGTATTGAACAAGTCATCTTAATGCTAATGTTTGTTTTCTACGAGGAGAAACTTCTGTAGGAACTTGGTAGTTTGTTCCACCGATTCTTCTTGTTCTGATTTCTAATTGAGGTGTAATGTTTTCAACTGCTTCTAAGAAAACTTCCATTGGTTCTCTTTGAGTTTTTTCTTTAATAATGTTAAATGCTGAATATAAAATATCTTGTGCGATAGATTTTTTACCATCTAACATAATTTGGTTAATTAACTTTGTAACAATAACAGAGTTAAAAACTGGATCTGCAAGTACTTCACGTATTGGGGCACTTTTTTTTCTTGACATATGTCCTCCTTATATTAATAATTATTGTGTGTATAAATTAATTTAAATTATTATTCTGATTTAGGTTTTTTAGCACCGTATAAACTACGTCCTTGGTTACGTTTTGCTACCCCAGCAGCATCTTGTGTTCCACGAACGATGTGGTATCTAACCCCAGGTAAGTCTTTAACACGTCCTCCACGGATTAAAACAACTGAGTGTTCTTGAAGGTTGTGTCCTTCTCCTGGAATGTAAGCTGTAACTTCCATTCCGTTTGATAATTTAACACGAGCATATTTACGTAATGCAGAGTTAGGTTTTTTAGGTGTCATTGTAGCAACACGAGTACATACACCACGTTTAAATGGTGAAGCCATTTTTTTAGCTTTTTTAATTAATGAGTTGTAGCTAACGCTTAAAGCAGGAGCGTTTTGTTTTTTAATTTTTGAGCTACGACCATTTGTAACTAATTGATTAGTTGTTGGCATTTTATGCTTCCTTTCGTTTGTGATTTGATAAATTTTAAGATTAATATTGTTAAGCTATTTATTTTGATAATAATTTAGCAAAGCAATTATATAACAACTTACCCGTGTGTATCAATATTTTTTAATTTTTTTATTTAGTTTCATTAATCCTTTAAAAAATACTTTTAACACTTACTCATAAATGTTTTGGTATTTATATTGAAAGTTATTTTTGAGAATATCCAACCTTAACAGAGTTTAAAAATCGCACAAAATTAAACAAAAATGTGAAATTACTCGCAGATAAACTTGCTCAAAGTATATAAATTTAAAAATGTTATAATTACATTACTTTTCTAGAAGAAAAGTTAATTAATTTAAATGTACATTAAAAATTAAATAAAGGAGACTAAATGTCAGCAATTAAAAAAATTCACGCACGTGAAATTCTAGACTCACGTGGTAACCCAACTGTTGAAGTTGAAGTATTCACAGAATTCGGTGGATACGGTATTGCTAAAGTTCCTTCAGGTGCATCTACAGGATCACGTGAAGCTCTTGAATTAAGAGATAAAGGTTCTGAATATGAAAGTAACTGATTTGGTGGAAAAGGAGTTATGTTAGCAGTTGATCACGTTAACAACGATATTGCTCCTTACATCGAAGGTATGGAAGTTACATTACAACGTGAAATTGATAGAAAAATGATTGAATTAGATGGTACAGAAAACAAATCTAAATTCGGTGCTAATGCTATCTTAGGAGTTTCATTAGCTGTTGCTAGAGCTGCTGCTAATGAATTACAAATTCCACTTTACAAATACTTAGGTGGATTTAACGCTCACGAATTACCAGTTCCTATGTTAAACGTTATCAATGGTGGAGAACATGCTTCAAACACAATTGACTTCCAAGAATTTATGATTATGCCAGTTGGAGCTAAAACATTCCGTGAAGCTTTACAAATGGCTAACTTTGTTTTCCATAACTTAGCTAAATTACTTAAAAAACACGGACACGGTGTTCAAGTTGGTGATGAAGGTGGATTTGCTCCAAACTTCAAATCACATGAAGAAGCTTTAGACTTCTTAGTTGAAGCTATTAAAGCAGCTGGATATGTTCCTGCTAAATCAGGTGAAAACGCTGTTGCTATTGCAATGGACTGTGCATCAAGTGAATTATATGAAGATGGTGTATACACATTCAAAAAATTAAAAGCAGCTGTTGAAAAACAATTACCTGGATTTGAACATTTAACAGATACTAAATTCACATATACATCAGATGAAATGTTAGATTACTTAAAACACTTAGTTGACAAGTACCCAATCATTTCAATCGAAGATGGATTTGCTGAAGGTGACTGAGAAGGATTCAAAAAATTCACAGCAGAATTAGGA
Organism: Mycoplasma sp. 2045; assembly: GCF_024582715.1. GTDB lineage: Bacteria > Bacillota_I > Bacilli_A > Mycoplasmatales > Metamycoplasmataceae > Mycoplasmopsis. The sequence goes on along the minus strand of NZ_CP102083.1, from coordinate 20,566 downwards.
AACAAATTACAAATTGTTGGAGATGACTTAACAGTTACAAACACAGCAATTTTAAAACGTGCTATTGAAGAAAAATCAATGAACTCAATCTTAATTAAAATTAACCAAATCGGTTCATTAACAGAAACTTTTGAAGCTATCCAAATGGCTCAAAAAGCAAATATGACAGCAGTTGTATCACACCGTTCAGGTGAAACAGAAGATACAACAATCGCTGATATCGCTGTTGCTATGAACACAGGACAAATTAAGACAGGTTCATTATCAAGAACAGATAGAATTGCAAAATACAACAGATTATTAGCAATTGAAGAAGAATTAGGTTCAGTATCTTCATTCAAAGGTAGAGAAGCATTCTACAACATTGAAAAATAATGATTTAATTTAACAAAAAATAGAGAGACTTTAAAATCTCTCTATTTTTTGTTACTTCTATCTAAAAAAGATAACTTTCTTTCTTGATTCTTAAAAATTCTAACTAAATTATCTCTGTGCATTATAACTATTAGTAGTGCTGCTGCTATAAAGAAAATTCCACTAGTTAATTGATAATTATAAAGTGATCGAGTTGTATGTTGACTATAGTCAGCAAGTCATTTCATATTAGTTGCTCAAGAAAGATCTGAACTTAAAAATCAATGAGCAAACATAATTACAGGCATCATTAAAAGAGCCGACACAATACTTGCTAAGGAAACATATTTTTTTCAGAATAATACTGCAAAGAATATAACTGCAGCAATTGGTAAAAGTGCAATGTTGATTGAAATTAATAAACCAATTGATGTAGCAACTCCTTTTCCACCCTTGAATTTGAAGAAAATAGGGAAACAATGCCCAACAACAACTCCTAAACCACATAAAATTGGAAATACATATAAGCTCATATTTAAATTATTTTTATTGATAACCTTGCACAATCCATACGCAATTGAAACCATTAAAATTGTTTTAAAAACATCTATTAATAAAATGCATAGTCCTGCTTTTTTCCCTAGTACCCTAGAGGAATTAGTTGCTCCTGCATTTTTTGAATGAAGCTCTCTAACATCTTTTTTAACAATTTTTCCTCATATAATTGAAGTGTTTAAGGATCCTGCAATGTATCCAAAAATGAATAATAAAATATTAAACAAAATTGAATTGCTAAGTTGAATCACCGTCATCGCTCCTCCTAATTAATTGAATATACTTCATTAGCTAATTTATATTAAATTATAATTAATTTAATATATTATAATTAATATTATGAATAAAAAATTTAAAGTAGAAATCGTACAATTACCAGAAAAAGTACTTAGAAAAAAATCACAAGATGTACCTCTTCCATTAACAGATGAGGATATTGAATTAGCTGAGAAAATGATTTATCACATTGATGATTCGCAAAAAGATGGTTCTGAATTTAGAGCCGGAGTTGGTGTAGCAGCAGTTCAATATGGTGTTCTTAAAAATGTCTTTTATGTATTTATACAAGATGAATTAGGTAACACAATTTATAAAGATGTTTTATTTAATCCTGTTATTATTACTAAAAGCGATAAGAAAATTGCACTTTCTGAAGGTGAGGGTTGCTTAAGTGTTTCTGAAGATTGACCAGACCAAGAAGGATATGTTTATAGATCTGAAAAAATAACAGTCAGAGCTTACAGTTATTTTGCTAGAGAATTCCAAAATTTAACAGTTGACGGATATTTAGCAATAGTATTTCAACACGAATTAGACCACTTAAACGGAATGTTATTTATCGATAGAATTGCTAAGAAAAACCCTTGAAAGAAACTGCCTAAAGCTAAATTCTTGTAATTTAACTAACTAAAAAAATATAGAAAGGGAAATATGCTTACATTTTTTGAAACTCAAGCATCATCAAGTAATGAGTCATCGAACGCAATGGATAAGTTATATGACTTCTTCGCAAATTTGATGTCGTCTAAAATTTCAGACCCAACTATTTGAATGCCTATTTTAATTGTTACACTTGTTTTATTTTCATTTGTAACAGGTTGATTCTTAAGATGAAAATGAACTATTTTCAAAACAGTTTCAATAGTTATCACAATTATTGTTTCTGTTATTTTATCAGCAGCTCTTAAAGCTGCATTTGAGAAAAAAGCACAAGAAGATCAAAAATTTGAATCTGCATATGAAATTCTTACATTTACAATAACATTCATTTCTTTAGGAGTTTACTGAGGCGTTAGAGGATTTTTATGATTAATAATCGGAATCATTCATTTAGCAACAATAAAGAAAAGAAAAGAGAAAAATAAGAAAAGATCTAAATTGTCTAGAGCAGGTTTCGGTGGTTTATGAGGAATTACAAACGTAATTCTTACCTTACCCGGTTCATTATTACTTGCTAACGTAATTTCAACAATGGCACCCAACTCGAATAAAGTAAATAAAGCTACAGAAATTGGTGTGAAAATTATGACTGGTGGTAAGGGTTCATCTGTAACAAACTTGGCTTCAGGAATTTTCTCAATGGTTCAATTATTTGTTGACTCAGAATTACATGATTTAGCAATTAAATTTATCAAGAATCCTAATTCGTTATCTAAAGATGATATTGACAAATTACTTAAAAACTCAAACACTATTGCAGCTATGTTAGAAAATGAAAAATTTGTTGATATAGTTGCTAAAAACATTCCTACATTATTAGATGAAAAATCTAAAAATGAAATAAAAAACAATAAAGAACTTGAAGCTTACATTACAAAATATGAAGCTCAATTTATTGCAGCAAATCCTGGTTCAGCATTGAACTCAAACGAACAAAATAAAGCAGACTTTACAAAATTTGTTGTTGATAAAATCAATGAAGAATTACAACAAAATTCAATTACATTAATTCCAGAAGAAGTCAAAAATGTCTTCGGAATGCTAGGGTTAGCAGCAGCTAAATCAGATAGTTCACAAGAGCAAAACTTATCAAAAATTGTTGATGCGATTTTAAAAATTAACCCAACAATCTCTGAAAAAACAAATACAGCAGATTTAGCTTTAGGAATTTTAGGAAACCTTAAAAATTCTGTTTTAAAAGATCTTAATAAACAAGAAACAACTGAAACCTTAGGCAACACAAATAATCAACCAAATACAGAGAATCCTCAACCAGATCCAAATATGTCAACAGGAGCAAGTGAGTAATTATGAATAATCAAGAACAACAAAATCAAAATCCAGTTTCAGTTCAAAACTCATCTGGTTCAACTGGTGTTTATGCAAATCAAACACAAGTTCAAAATGTTGCCACAAACGAAGTTACTAATGTAAATCCAAAAAGCATAGTTCCTGAAAATATTCTTAAATTATTTAAAAGAGAGAAAAAACTAGCATTACTTTCTTTCTCGATATGATTTTCTATTTTCTGTCTTTGTATAGTTGCTACAATTATTAATTATTTTGTTAATACATTTAACTCAAAACCTCCTCACACACAAGGTATTGCTTGATACATCGGAATAAGCATTATTTTCTTAATTTCATTAAGTTTATGAATTAAAGCTTTAACAAGACGTAAGTCATGGGTTAAAACTGAAGAAATAACTAAAAACAGTTACATTAACGGAACACAAATGAATGGTGTTCTTATTGCTGAAGCATACAGAGCAATTACACTCAAAATGCTTCGTTTAAGCTGAATCTACGCATTCTTCTTAACATATATCGGGTTGTTCATTGCTGTAGTTTGCTTACTTTACTTCACATCCCCTTGAGGAGTAAATATGGGTCAAGAAGGTTCATGAATTTACATTAACTCAAAAGTTGAATGAACAGACATTTTAGATAATGCTTTTGGAAGCACTAAAAATATGCTAATTATTTTAGGAACTACAATAGCAGCTACTGCGATTGTATTCACCATTCTTAGAATTTACGATAGAAAAAGACAAGCTGAAATTAAATTAGCAATCTTAAACAACCCAGAAGAAGTTGTTGCTAAAACAAATACAGATAGAAGATTAGAGAATAAAGCTTGAATTAAAGCTTACATTATTGTTTTCATCTTAGTTGTATTATTACCTTTAACAGTATTCTTATACTTAATTTGAAAAGGTGTGATTAAAAGAGGTAAAAAATAATGAAACTTCTTGTAATAATTGAAGATAAATTTAATGACATAGAATTAAACACAACTTTATCTGTTTTAGTCGCTTCAGGCAAACTAGAATCAATTACTTATTATTCTCCAAACTTAAAAGAAGCTTCAGGACAATTTAATATTGTTAAAATAACAAACATTGTTAATTCAGTTAATTTAAATGAATTTGATTTAATGTTCGTACCTGGAGGTAGAGGTTGTCAAACACTTAGACAAAATCAGCAATCATTAGAATTAATTAACAAATTCTTTAATGACCTTAACAAACCCCTTGCAGCTATCTGTGATGCACCAAACGTTTTAGCTGAATTTAATATAATCAAAGACCAAAAATACGTTTCATTCTTTTCTGAATGAAGTAAACCATTCTGAAAAGATGGAAAAATCATTAACTTTAACAATTGAAAACAATCTCCATTCACCAATATAGACAGGAACCTTATTACAGCATCAAATGCAACTGCTTCGTTAGATTTTGGGTTCGTTATATTAGAATACTTTTATGGCGAAGAATTCTCTGATACTGTACGTTCAAATATGACATTTGGAAAGCTTACACAAATATAATCAAAATTACCTACACAATATTTGTGTAGGTTTTTTGTTAAAAAAAACAACCAAAATTGGTTGTTGATTTAATTATTAAGCACGGTGTGAATGTCTTACTGTTGTTTTTTGTGTTGTAAATTTATCGTGTAATGTAAATCCTAATTGGATTGAGAATAGTGTTAATGAAATTGATTGTCATACTAATCCACCGATAGCTGATGTGATTGAGAGCCCTTTATATTTATTAATAAGAATTAATAAGATTCAGTAAACTATTCAAATAATGTTGTTTACAACATATAAAACATACATTCAGTATGAAACACCTTGTCATTGTTTTGTTTTAAATGATGTTATTAACTGAGGTAAGAAAGCAAATGTAGTAAATGCCGGGAAAATGAATCCCATAGCAGTTGAAATTGAATTATGTAATTTTCCAATTATATATGGATCATTTTTGCTACCATCTCTACCATAATCAATAATGTAAAATACAGTAAATATTCCAGCAATAATTCATGTAGCTAAAACAGCAAGATATCCTTGTAATTTTTGTTTATTAGTAAATTCTTTTTTGTAGTAGTAAAGTAAACCTGTCATAATTCCGTTTACAAGTATACCCACTCCATCTGCGACCATAACAGTTATGAATTTTTCATTATTCTTATCTGTTGCACCTCAAATTACTCAAAGTAAAATCCCAATATGGAAAATTCAGAATGACACAAAGTTAACAGGTCCTGTCTTTTTATCTTTAAGAATTTTCAATAATTGAGGAATACTTAATGAGATAACAGTAATTGCACAAATTCATTTAATAATTTCAAATGCAGTTTCTAATGCAGCTAACATAGTATTCCTTTCAAATATAAATTTTGTCCTTTAATATGATGTATATTTTATATTATTTTTTATTTTAAGTAAATAAAATAAAAAAGCACAAAATTTACTTTTGTACCTATGTATATGTGTTAAAAGTTTTCTGAAATGAATTGTCCAATTGTGTTTGTGTCATTGTCACCAATAACAAAGTTAGCAGTTGATTTTGCTTCAATTGTTGCATTCCCCATAGCTACACCTACGTGTGCTTCAGAAAGCATATGAACATCATTTCCACTATCACCAAATGCTACAACTTGATAATCTTTTAATTGTTCTAATTCAACAATTTTCATAATTCCAGCTCACTTAGAAATATTTTTAGGGTTAATATCTGTGTAAACTGAGTTTGTTAAGTAAACTTCACAATCGAAATCTTTTAAACCACTCATAATGTTTTCTGTAGCTTCTTTAGCATTGTGCTCTTGGTTTCTCATAGCCATTTGAGTTATTTTTGTTTCAGGATTACTGATTGCTTCTTTTACTTCTTCAATTGTAGCTTCATTAAAAATGTTCATATTTTTAACTTGCTGTGGTGACATTCATTTTGGATAAGTTCCATTAGGTAAAATTGAACCATTATAGTTATTTCCATCAACCGAAAGAACTAAATCATATTTAAGTGCATGTGCGTGAACTGTATCTAACATTTCTTTTGATAATTCACCTAATGTGTATGTTGTATTAGTTTTCATATTGTGAACTAACGCACCATTTGAGCACACTAAATAATCAACAAATTTGAATGTGTCGTGATTTAATGCAAGCATCTTAACTAAACCACGACCTGTTGCAATAACAATTTTATTTCCTTTAGCTTGCTCTTGAAGTAAAACTTCTTTTGTTGAAGGGTGAATTGTTTCGCTTTTTGTAAATAATGTACCATCTAAATCGAATGCAAATATTTTTGTCTGCTGCATAATTTTATTCTCCTTGTTCTTTGTATGGAATTACATGAATGTGTGTGTGGAACACAACTTGTCCTGCTTCTTTACCTGTGTTAATTAATATTTTAAAACCTGGGATGTTGTTATCTATAACTCTTTGCTTAGCTAACATTCTAGCAACTTTCATAGCGTGTAAGAAAGTTGCTTCATCGTGTTCTAAAATATTAGATTTCTGCTCTTTAGGAATAACTAAGAAATGCCCTTCTTGTTGTGGAAATGCATCTAAAATCACAATAACAACATTATCTTCATAGATGATGTTTGAAGGAATTTCTCTTTTAATTATTTTTGTAAAGATTGAATCATTCATTATTGAAGACCTGCTGTTTTATCTTTAAGTTCATCAATAGATGAAATTTTGTAACCCATTTTAATGTAAGCTGCTTTTGCATTTTTGTATAAGTTTTCATCACTGATCGAAATGAAGATAGCTAATTTATCTAATGAATCTTTGTAAACTGTTTGATCGAATGATAAAACTGTTTTTTCTTCTTTTGTTCCATTTTCATTTGTATCAACTGTAATTTTTTTAGCAACTGGAACAATTTTAGCAAAGTAAGCTACTTCAACTTTTTTACCATCTTTTGAAACAGGAATCGCTTCAGCTAATTGTCCATTTTCATCAACTGAAACTAATTTACCATTTGTTAAGTTATAGAAACCAACTAAATTTTCAGGTGATGTTGCTTTTAATAATTCATCGACAGTGTAGTCTGATTTGTAAGGGTTAGATTTAATACCTTGGTATCCACCCATTGTAGCTTCAAATTCAGCTTTAGCAGGAACATTATTGAAAATTAAATCTGCTGTTGCAATGTTTTGAGCTTCTTTAGAATTCTTTAATAAGTTATTGTAATCTAAAACGTGTTTAATAACTTTATTAGCATCTGTATACATTTCATTTACATTGTCATTTGTGTAACTTCATAATTGAACTGTTTTATTTGAGATAACATATTTAATTAAGTTAAATTGCTTGTTATCGTATTTTTTACCATATAAATTAAATGAACTTGGATCGATTTTTTCTAATGTAACAACATCTGAAATAAAGAAGTAGTTTTTAACTAAAAGAAGTTTATTAACCGTGAAAGCCACACTTGTATTTTCGTTGTTGTATAAGATTTGGAATTGTTCATTTGTTAAGTTAATGTTGTAAACATCTCTATATAAAGAGTTTAATGCGGCTAATTCAGTTTCATTGAAAATTCCGTTTGATTTTCACTTGTTTAATTGAGTGGCTAAATATAAGTTATTCTTTTGTGATTCTGTAGCTAAAAATCCTTTGTAAGCAATTAGAGCTTCATTAAAGAATTTTTCATTTGAAAGTAAGTTTGTATCTTTTTCAACTTTGTATTGGTCTTGTAAAACTGATTTTAATCATAAGTTTTCTGCAATAGTTGAAACTGCAGGTTTATCAAATAAAATGATTTGTTTATTTTTTTCTTCTGTGTTTTTATCAACTCCACATGAAAGTGCAACTAATGGTGTGAAAGCAACTGGTGCTAAATATAAAGATTTTTTAAATATATTTCTCATTATTTGCTCCCTTCATTTTTTTCGAAGATTGAATAAACTAAGTCATTAATAACTTCGATAGCTTTTTTATCGCTATATACATTATTGTTATGGTTGTAAACTATTTTTGTAAGACCTCTATCAACTATAAAGTTGTAACTGTTTCCATAGTTTAATTGTTTTTGAATGAACTCGATTACTGATGTTAATACTGAAATTAATTTGCTTGTGTCTTCTCCACTTTTTACACTAGCAACTTTTGCTTGCAAGCTTGTTACATCAGCATCTGTATAGCTTGCTCCTGTAGTTGTATTTGTTTTTGTTTTAAGTTCTGCAACAAATTTTTCATCACTTAAAGCTAATGAAAGAATTTGTGAACTTGATAAGTTATTTGAAATTTGTCCAGGTGTGTTGAAGTATGAAACATTTCCTAAAGCTAAGTTTTTAGCATCCTCAGCAATAAATTGTTTGAATTTATCTAATTCTGTAATTTGTGAATATCTTACAATTTGCACATTACTATCTGTAATTATCATAAATGCATCTTTCATATCTGATAATTTGAACACATAAGGAATTAATGGGTTATTTGTTGTTTGTGCATCTTGCACTTTTGAAAACATATAGTCAGCAATAACTTTGTTAATTGTGTTAAATCTTGATGGTTCAAATTTTAAGTCTTCTAACTTCTTATCGATTTGAACATCGTAATCTTTAACAATTTTTGCTGCTTCATCAAAGTTTGTAGCTGATGTTAAATCAGGTTGCCCCATAATGTTTAAAGCACCTTTGATTGCATCAATTAATTCTTTTAATGAGAATTCAGGTAAGTTATTTTGTTCGTTAGCAAAAATTGAAGTTGCATTTACACCTAATGCAAGATCTAAATCTTTAGTAAATAAGTTGATGTTTGATGTTAAACCTGGTGTTGCTAATTTTTCAACATCAGAATTTGTGATTGATGATAAGAAGTTTTTATATTTTTGAACTCTACTTACAAATTCTTCTTTAGTTTCATTTTCTTTTTGGAACGCATATTCTTCTGCTTTATTAAATTGTGTTAATGATGCAACGTTTGATTCTGCAATAAATGAATCAGCTGTTGGAGTTACATTTCATTTTAATAAGTTAAATAATTTCACTTTGTCATCGTCAGATGAAATTTTTCATGGATAAACTACATCATTTTTAGAAACGGTTCCTGCTAATTTGTAAACTGTAGGAATGATGATGTTATTTTTGTTGAAGTATTCAGAAATGAAGCTTGCTGGTGATTTGAATTCTGTAATAAATGATTTTGTTGTTAATAAAGTAACTTTTGTTGAATCTGCTGATGGAGCAAAGTAATTAACATTTTCTTCTAAATATGGGAAAACTTTGTCACCTTTACTGAATAATTTAATTGGTTCACTGTTTTCACCCTTAACTTTGTTTCCGTTTTTATCAAGTTTATAAATATCTTTTGTAGCAGTTCTATTTACAAATGTTCTATCAACAACTTTGTATTCTAATTGATATCTACGTGTAGCAATTTCTTCAACTTGTTTGAATAATAAGAAATTTATTGCGTCTGTTTCATTAGCTGAATTTCCGTATTCATCTTTTTTAAGTTCTTCAAAAAATTGTTTTTCTCAATTTTGGAAACCATAAACTTTTTTGAAGTTAACTTTTAAATCTTCAAATTTAGCTTTAATTTGTCTTTTGATTTCATCTAATGATTTAAGTTCGATTGAATTGTTAACTTCTTCATTATTTTGTAATGAACTATTGTAAATGTTTTGATATTGAATTGATGCTTCAACTTCTTGTTCATACATATAGAAAATTGCTTCTCTGTATGCATTTTTAATTTCTTCTGAAACTTCTTGACTTTGTGATTTTACTAAATCTGTTAATTTACCAACTGTTAATGAGTTAAGTTCATTTCCTTTTGCATCATTAACAACAAAAGCAGATTTTTCTCCATCAACTGGTTGAATGTGGTTAACCTTTGTAGTTGTAATTGTTAAAGGAATTGTAATAGATGCAATAACCCCAACTGTTAAAGCAGAAAAAATACCGATTAAGGTTTTAGATCTTTTTGATTTGTTAGTTGAAGTTTTATGTTTCTTCTCATCGTGTCTATCATTTAACTCAACTAAACGTTCAAAGAATGATTTTTGTCTTTTAGCCATTAATACCTCTTAGTTTTATAAAATTTATTTATTATGTAATAATAAATATTGTTTTAATTATATCAAATTTAATTTATTATAATTTCACTATGAAACAAGCAGAAATTAAAAATGTTTTTGAGGAATTGCTCAAAATTAGCAAGGAAGAAAAATTCATTTTCTCCCTATTCTCTAGCACTTTAAGTCAAATTAAAGAGAAAAAAGAGTTAACTAAACCAATTCAAATTGTGATTGATGTTTATGCATTTTTGAAATTAAAAAACAAGTTCCCTGAGTTAATTAACATTTCTAATAAAATGAATAAAAAAGAGAAATTTCTGCCTATTTTTTCTTTAAATAACACCGATATTATCCTTAATTTACTGATTCAGTCAATTGATAATAATGCTAAAAAGATCAATTTAGCTAAGAAAATTGTTGAAAAAGAAAATAACAAACAAAACCAATATTGTCATGAATTAATTGAAGTTTTGTTTTCGCAAAACCCAAATACAAGGTTTTTAATTTCTAGAGATAAGGAAGCTAAACTAGTTATTTCTAGAGTTAAAAATCTTAACCCGAACTACTATGATATAGTTGAATTTGATGATTTAAAACTTCCTTATTTTCATATAGAAAATGTTGATTTAGATTAAAAATACCACCTGAAAAGGTGGTTAAACTGGGACACGAAATATGGACAATCCATATTTCGTGTTTTTGTATAGGAGAATATATGAGACAACTTAAACAGCATGAATGACTTGAACTTTTTCAATTTATCATGATTATAAAAAGGTTTAATTGCAAAAATGATTTTGAAAATAAATTTCTTTCAATCAGAGTAATTAGCTTTTTGATAAAAAATTCATAGAAGTGAAAAGATATTTTATTAGAAATTACAAAAGATATAATTTAGGTATGACTAATTTAGAATCTCAAACAGGCAAATCTTCTAAAAAGGTAAAGGTGTAGGAAGGTCAAAAAGAAAAATATAACCCCAATTGAAATTGTTAAAAAGAATGAGAAAAAATGCCAAAAGAACAATTAATAGAACTTTTGGAAATTTACAAAGATTCTTTTGATAAAAATGGAATTGAAGTTGATATTTCTAAGATAAAAAGTCTTCAATTTCTGTAAGAAGATTGGGTCTTTCATTTAACAAGTCTAAATCAACCATTCATAATTTAAAAACAAAAATAAACAAAATAAAAATCTAAAATTTAATAATAAATATGATGAATTAGTAATTAAATCATTTAAACAAAATAAATGTTTATTTGGAAGAAAAAGACTTGAAAATTATATAAAAATAAAATATCAAATAACGCTTAATTATAGAACTATTGGTAGAATAATGAATAGATTAAATTTGTTTTGTTTAATTAGAAAAAGAAAAAGACAGAGAACAAAAAATACAAATGTAAAATTTATTGATTTAGTAAATCGAGATTACAAAGGTCAAAAAAATCAAATTATTGCAACAGATGTAACATATATACAAGCCCCAAAAGATTGTGAAAACAATTTTGTTTTCTTGTCAGTTGCCATTGATCATAAAAGTAAATATATTGTTAATTACAATCTTTCAACAAGAAATGATCTTGAACTGGTTATGCAACATATGTCAAAAATAAAATTAAATCAAAAATGAATTACACATTCTGATCATGGATTTCAATATTCTTCAAAAATTATGTAGAAACAATTCAAAAGAACAATGGAATGGTTTCAATGGGAAGGGTCGGAAATTCTTTGGATAATAGGGAAGCTGAATATTTCTTTTCAATTTTGAAATCTGAATGTTTAAAATTAGTAGACATATCAAAATTACATTTAAAGAACTTAAAAATTTAATTAATAATTTTATATTTTGATATAACACTGAAAGAATTCAATCTGTACTGAATTGAAAAACACCTCAAGAATCTTGAGGTGTTATGACAAATTAAACTTTTGTCCAATTTTCGTGTCCTAGTTTAGGTATTTAATTTTTATTTTTATAAAAAGGTATAAAAAAGCAGCGGCTCCCTATTTTCACTGTAAAGCTATCTTCGGCACTAAAGGGCTTAACTACTGAGTTCGGAATGGATTCAGGTGATCCCCTTTGCTATAACCACTGCATATATTATAGCACTATTAAAATAAAGTCAAGTAAATTTTTTATTTTTTTAATGCTTATTATTTAAATGAAAAAGTTATTTATCGAGTTTTCTTATTTATGAATTTCTCTTTAAATTTCTTAGAATGTATGAGCTTGTGAATAATTAATGTTTGCATAATTGTTCATATTGAACCGAATAATCAATAAACTTGAACACCAGCTGTAAAGATTAAGGTAATTGCTGTGAACACAAGCATCATAATCTTTTGTGTTCTTTCAGATTTCTTAAGTGCTTCAGCTTCTGCGATTGTTGTTTTACGTTTCATTTTCTTTCTATTAAGAAGTCTTGGTAAGAAGCTTGAAAGTAATTGGAACCCAACAACAAGCACTAAAATTCATAAGTAAACTCATTCTCCCTCAAACAATCTCTTATATGATGTTGAGGCGAAGTTAATACCAAGCCATGTTGTTTGTTTGATTTCAGGAATACTTTGAATAACTCTTCACATAGCAAGGAAAATCGGCATAGTAAGTAACATATTTCCAAATTGGTCTAATGGATTTATGTTGTATTTTGTATATAAAGCTTGAATCTCTTGATTTTTCTTAAGTTTCATAGCTTTATTATCTTCTAAACCTTTATATTTAGCTTCAATAGCAGCTTTTTTGTATTTAAGTTCTTCCATTACTGATTGCATTACAGTTGTTCTAAATGTAAATGCAAGTGTAATAAGACGTGAAATAATGATTGCAACTATAATTGAGATAACAGAAGCTCACCCAAGCATATCAGGCATTGATTGACGCATTGATTGTACCAACACCGAAAGTGGATATACTAATAAACCATAAAATGGTCCATATTTTCAAGCTTCACCTCAAGTTGTAATAGCTTGTAATGGTAAATCACCTCTTAAAGGAAGTGTGTTAATGTTTTCAGAATAAAGAATATTTGTATTGTAGTCATATTTATCAGTTCTATTTAATTTGTATTGATTTTGAACTTGTTCTCTTCTTTCTTTATATTCTTCAGAAGATGAGTTAGGAACTTCTCCATTAAAGAATCCTAATTCATTCATGTATGACTGCATTGCATTTTGATATTCAATAAGCAATTGGTATTGTTCTTGAGTTAAGGTAAATAATGTGTTATTGTGTTCTGAGATATTTTCTTCTTTAACATTTGCTGGAATGTTGTCAACTAATTCTTTAATAAATAAAGAAGGTTCTTTACCTAATTTTGCAGCAAATCTAGATCCTTCACCAAATGAATATGTATATAACATTTGGAGAATATCTCTAGCAAACTTATTAGAAACAGATTCATTTTCTGATGTGTAGTTATAAATTTTTTGAATACCTGAAATGTATGTAATTTCGTATTCTTTTGCATCAGTAAGAATAGGGATTATTTTATCTACTTCTTGTTTACCATTGACTTCCTTGTATTTTTTTTCTGTTTTGAAAGTCATGTAACTTTGAAGTTTACCTTTATCGTAGTTATTTTTCTCATCTTGTGGGAAAGTAAATGGGAAAATAAAGATATCTGTAGGTTCTTTTACGAAGTTGTAAGTTTTATCAGATGCTGTTGCAAATAAATAATTTTTAGCGTCATCTGAACCTGTGTAAATTAATTTGAATTTTTCATCAAATTTGTAACCTGCGTTTTTAAGAATTTCAGAATCAAATGGAATTCTTAAAACAGACATGTATCCACCAGGGGTACCATATTCACCCTTATGTGATTTTGTTTGTTCTCTAAGTTTGTTTAATATCTCTTTATCAGTAACAAAAATGTTTGATTCAGTATCAAGTGCTAATCTGTCGAATTCAAATACTTCAGATGTTTTGTTTTCTCCATTTGGATCTTGAAGTGTTACTAAATCTCTTTTTTGATTTGTGCTCTTTAAAGTATTAACTCTAGGTGCTATGTCACCTTTATCTCTATAAAACTCAAGTCCGTTACCTACGTTGTAAGAGTTTTTAATAACAAAGGATTGAACACACCCTGTTACAGTAAGTCCAAAAATTAACACATAGAAAACTATTTTTAATCATTTAAGGATTTTTTTAGTTAACTCTTTACGGTTAGTTTTCGGATCATTACCGTTAGTAAAGTATGAAAAATTTTTTGCGTTTTTCTTCATTATTTAAATTTCTCAAAGAGTTTTGCTATATGTTGTTTTTTGATAGCAAAATCTTCTTTCATAAATTCTTTACGAACAATTAAAACAAAATGATATTTGAGGTGATATAAATTCAACTCATGCATAATTGCTCTTAATTGTCTTTTAAAAAAATTACGACCTACAGCTTTTGCGAATTTTTTTGGAACTGTAATTCCTGCAGCGAAGTTTTTACGTTTCTTGAAATAGATGATTAAATATCTATTTGAAACAAAGTTACCTTGTCTTGCGTTAATTACATCTTCAAATTCTCAATTCTTCTTTAGTCGATATTGTTTTTTCATTGTTTAGAATTATTTATCAGAAACTGTTAATCTTTTTCTACCTTTAGCTCTTCTTCTTGCTAATACTTTTCTACCATTTGCTGTTTTCATTCTAGCTCTAAAACCATGAACCTTAGCATGTTTACGCTTGTTTGGTTGATAAGTTCTTTTACTCATAATTTCCTCCTTATGTGAATAATTTTATATATTTTATATAAGCGTGTTTAAATTATAGCAAATGACTAATTTTTTAGCATCTATTTTTTTAGTATCATTTTTTGAATTATTTTGCTTAATTTAAGGGTTAAAAAATCTATTTTCAACATAATAATTCATTAACTCTTTATTAATGTATAATTTAAACAATTTAAATTACGAGGTCGAAATGTTAGATATAAAATATGTTTTAAATAATGAAGAAAAAGTAAGAAAAAACCTACAAAACAGAGGTTTTAAAATTGAAATTTTTGATGAATTTGTTTCATTAGCTAAACAAAGAGGTAGTGTGATGAAACAATCACAAGATAAAAAAAGTGAATTAAACAATCTTTCAAAACAATTTGGCTTATTCAAAAACGATAAAGATAAATTAGTTGAATTAAAAGCACAAATTGAAGTAGTTAAAAACGAAGATTTAACTTTATCTAACCAAGAGCAGGAGTTAAATAGCAGAATTAATGAATTAAATTTACAAATCCCTAACGAAACTTTAGAAGAAATTCCTGTTGGAGAAGATGAAAATCAAAACGTAATCATTAAAGAGCATGATAAATTAGGTAGAGGTCTTGTTAAAGATGTGTTACCTCACTATGAAGTTGCTAAAAATTTAGGTATCTTAGATATTGAAAGAGCTGTTAAATTATCAGGTTCAAGATATGTAATTTACAAAAACAACGGTTCAAAATTAGTTCGTGCATTAATTTCATTTATGTTGGACTTACACACTTCAAAAGGTTATGAAGAATTCACAACACCTGTAATTGTTAAAGATAAAATGTTATATGGAACAGGTCAATTACCTAAATTCAAGGAAGATTTATATAAATTAGAAGGATTAGATGAATATTTAATCCCTACTGCTGAAGTTACACTAACAAACATTTACAACGATGAAATCATTGACTTATCAACTCCTTTTAGAGCTACAGCATATACAGAATGTTTTAGATCTGAAGCAGGAAGCTCAGGTAAAGATACAAAAGGTATCTTAAGACAACATGAATTTAAGAAAATTGAACTTGTAAAAGTTACATCTGCTAAAGATGCTATGGTTGAGTATGAAAAAATGGTTGAAGATGCTAAAGATGTGCTTGAAAAATTACAAATTCCTTATAGAGAATTGCTTTTATGTACTGGTGACTTAGGATTTTCTTCAAGAAAAACAATTGACTTAGAATTATGATTACCTTCAGAACAAAGATATAGAGAAACATCTAGTGTAAGTTATATGGGTGATTTTCAAGCTCGTAGAGCTATGATTAGATATAAAAATGATGAAGGTAAAACTGAATATGCTCACACAATGAATGGTTCAGGTTTAGCTGTTGATAGAGTAATAGCAGCCATCTTAGAAAACTACCAAAATCCTGATGGAAGTGTTTCCGTTCCTGAAGTTCTTATACCATATATGGGTGGATTAAAAACATTATAATAACGCTTATGCGTTATTTTTTTACACATTTTGTGAAAAAAATAACTATTTACTTAACTTATAGTTAAGTATGTAATAAAATGAATTTATATTTATTATTTTATTTACTCAATTTACTAAGGAGATTTATGAAAAAATTAAAATACTTATTGTTTGGAGCAGGTTCAATTATTTTAACTGCTGCACCTGTTGTTACTAACTCATGTCATTCAGAAAAAGCGCCTGAAGCGCCTAAAGTAAAAACATACACAGAAGAAGAAGTTGCTGAAAAAATTAAAGCAGCTCAAACTTTAATCGCAAATGGTGGAGGAATCGGTAGTTCAAATGCATGAAACTCATTCTCTGGAGAAAAACATGCTATGGGGATGCAAGTTTACAAAAATGCTAAAGCTGCTTTTGACAAAATGATTACACAACCAAATGTTGATTTAACTAAAGTTAATATTTCTGGTGATGAAATTGTTGTTTCAGCACCAGAAGAAGGTAAATTCATTCCAGTGGTATTCATGGATTTAGATGAAACTGTTTTAAATAACTTTAAATACCAAAACTATTTATTCCTTAATAATAAATCATACGATGGACGTGCATGAGATGATTTTGTTAGTCAAGCTATTTCTACAGAAGTTCCTGGGGCAATTGATTTTATTAAGCATGTTTACTCAAAAGGTGGAGTAGTATTCTTTAACTCTAACCGTTCTCAAAAATGACATAAAGAACCAAGTAAAACAAACTTAATTAATTTAGGGCTTGAGGCTAAATATATGCCTGATTTTATCTGATGAATGCAAGGTGTGGATTTAGCTAATAAACAAAAACCTTATTCATCAACAACCTCTACAAAATCAGAAAAAGAAGAAAGAATGCATCTTGTAAATAATAATAAAATTACAATTGGTGAAACACCAGTTCAATTCAAAGTTGTTATGAGAGTTGGGGATGATATTTCTGATTTCAATGACAACTTCACTAAAAAATCAGGTGTAACTTCAGAACAAGTTGTAGGTGAACTTAAATCTGATTCAAATAGATATGGTGACTTATTCGGAAATATGGATATTTCTGTAATGGGAACATACTATAACAAACAAACAGGTGCTTGAGAAGATGAAACTCACTCTGAATCATATGTTTTAATTCCTGGAAATTCATCATATGGAAGTTGATTATCACATTTAATCGGTCAAAGGGGATACAATCATGCTAAGATTGCTGAAAAATTAAAAGGATTTATTTACGTTCCATCAAAAAGTTAATTAATTTAATATAAAAAAATAAACCAACAAAATGGTTTATTTTTCTTCTTCAATTACATAAATTTGGTCGTTTATTCAAATAACATCACCTGGGTGTATTTTTGAAGATCTACCTTCAGGTTTTTTATTATTAATTTTAATATCATTTGTCTCGATAAAGAATTTAGCTTGACCACCTGTATCGGTCTCATTGATTTTCTTTAAAAATTGACTTAATTTGATTGAATCACCTGTTATTTTAATTGTCATAATTAATTGTTATAAAACTTTCTTAATGGTGTAATTAATTGAATGTGTGAATTATCATTTTCTGTTAATAAAAGTACTCTATCTTCTTTTTCAGAAATAAAAATATTAATATTGCCTGGTTCTAACTGTGAAACTGCATCCTTGATATAAATGTAGTTAAAGTCCATATCAATAGGTTTTCCTTCTAAAATTTGAAATTTATTCGAAACAGCCTTACCCGTTCCTATTTCAGGAACTTCAAATAAAACTTTAATTTCATTTTCATTAAATGAGAATTCCATTTTTCTATCTTTTTCTGTGATTTGGAATAAAGCTGTATTAATAACTTTTAATAATTCATCTTTTTCAATAGAAAATCTTCTTGTATATTTTGTTTGGAATAATGATGAAATATCAATATATTGAATTTTACTTACAGAAATATAAATTACTGTATTTTCGTAAGAAATACCTATTTTATGCTCATCAAAAAATAATTGAACTTTTTCTGGCGCATCTTTTGTAATAAGTTTTTTAAGACTTTTTGCATCAACTGTTAAATCGATATCAACTTTCTTATCAACTTTTAAAATTTCAGTTGAAAGTCTATATGAATCAGTTGCTACAAATCTTACATTTTCTGAATTTTTAGATGTTATATTAATACATTTAAAAACTATTGAGTTTAATTTATCATTACTTATTGTTGTTGAAATTGAAACATTGTTGATAATTTTATCTAATCTCTGAGCATCAATTTCAAGAGTATTTTTTTGATCTTCAAAATTTGTATCAATATATTGTGTAATATCATTTGTTGTTAAAGTAAATGAAGTTGAACCTTCGTAGATATCAATTAAATTACCTCTTTGTTTAAAGGTGATTTCTTTATTAAATTTCTTAATAATGTTTTTTAATAAAGAAGCTAAAATACAAAGTTTTCCTGCTTTTTCAACTTTAATTTTATCTTCATCAACTTTGATAACTTTTCTAGCCGCTATAGATGCGTTAGCTGCTGTTAGAACTAAGTTTTGACTATCTAATTCAATCTTAATTGTTCTTGATAAATAATGCATATCATTATTATCGATATAATTAGACATAAATTCAATCAATTGATCTATTAAATGTTTTGAAATTGTAAATTTCATATCTTCTCCTCAATATAAATATTAACGGTTGTTAATATGTTTATAACTTTCAAAAAGTTAAATTTTAGTGTGTTTTTCTATTATTTTTTTAAGTTTTTAGTTAAAAATAAATGTTTATAAATTATTAATAATTCTTGCGCATCTTATCTTCTACTTCATTTATAACTTTTTTAACTTTAATGTCATCTTTAGTATTTATTTTCTTTAAAGCACTTAATATAGTTGAATGATCTCTTTTAAATAATTTACCTAATTCATTAGATGAATAATCTAAATGCTTTTTAATCATATAAATCGCAATTTGTCTCGCTAAAAAGATATTAGATTTTCTCGATGTACTTAAAATATCTTTAACTGGTATTTTATAATACTCTGAAACAGCTTTTAAAATTATGTCATCAGTAATTTCTGCTTTATCTTTAATAAAATCACCAAAAATATTTCTAATTGTTTTTATAACTAAAGTTTTTGGTAATGATTTAATTTCTTTTTCGTAGAAACTTAATCTTTTTACAGCACCTGTAAGTGTTCTAATTGAATTTGAATTATTTCTTATAATGAAATCTTTTGATTCATCATCTAATGTGTTTGTGTCGAAGTTGTTTTCTGTAAGTAAGAAATCTAAAATCTTATGTAAATCTTCTTGTTCAGGTTGTTTGATTTTTGTAATAAACCCAGATTGAATTCTCGAAACAAGTCTTTCATCAAATATTTTAGAAATTCCATTTATATCTGTATCTGAACAAAAAATGGTTAATTTACCTTTTTCCATTCTACTATCTAGAACTTGGAAAATATAATCTTTTGTAGCTTTTTTATTCCCTGAACCATACAATTGGAAATCATCAAACATTAAAATGTCGTAAGTATCAATCAATTTCTTCTGAAATTTATTAAGAACATCAACTGAATTTTCTTTTAATAAAGGTTGAATTCATCGAATAAACTCAGTTGCATTAACAAGAAATGATGATTTACCTTCTTTGTTTAAAGCATTAGAAATAGCTTTTAAAAGGTGAGTTTTACCTAAACCGGAGTTACCTGTGATAAATAAAACTTCTAGTTTGTATTCATCGTCAATAATTGATTTACAAATATTTAAAGCTTCATCGTTGAATGAACCGTGAATATAGTTGTGAAATGTATATTCAATACCATCTGTTTTCTTTTTACTTGTTGTAGGTATCTGAATATTTAAGTTTTTACTTTGTTTTTCAGTTTCTTTAAGTGCATCTAAAGTCTCTTTATCAATTATTCTGTAAGCAACATTCGCTCCAAAAATTTCTTTGACTGACTTATCAAAAACATTTTTGTAATAATTTTTAAATGAACTTAAATTAGGATGGACTTTAGGAAAATAAATAACAACTTCATTGTTTTTGAAACTAAGAATTGTTAAATTTTTAAAAAACGTTTTAAAAGCGAGATTATCTTGAATTTCATTCTTTATATACTCAATATAAAGCTCATTGTAAGAGTTTAATTTCGCTTCTTCTTTGTTTTTCTCTTCATCGAAATTATTAATATTCATAGCTAAATTTTATTACTATATAAAAAACATATTTAAAAA